>NZ_JBIXJX010000001.1:0-781100 GCF_052871955.1 Bradyrhizobium sp. CAR08 | reverse complement strand
CTCCCGAAGATGCACGAGCGGTACTTCTACGCGTTCGAGCTTGCGTCGATCGCGCTGGCCTGCCTCAATCCGCGCTATGTGCCCTTCGCGGTGATTGCTCAGGTCGACGGCGTGTTATCCTATCTCGCGTTCGAAAACGGAATCGTCCTGGGCCTGCTGCCGGCGGCACTCTGCAACAGCCTTCTCGTGTACTACCTCGTGCTTGATCTTTGGCGCGGTGAACGTGGATTTCGCTTTCCGAAGCTTGCTTGGCTCGGCTTCATCGCGTCGACCGCGGGATTGTTCTCCTATCTGGTCATCGAAGGGCCCGGTTTGAACATATCGCCCCTGTACCTGCTCGCCACGGGTGTCGTGACAGCTGCGGCGCTGCTGCTCCTGAAAGAGTCGCAACAGGCTCCCACCAGCGGTCAAGAAGCAGGAACGCCTGGCGTTGCGGAAGCTTCGAGCAGCTAGTTAACTTAACCAACGAGACGTTCTCTTAGGTCAGTATCGTCGGTTCGAGAGTATGAGCGTCGTTTCAGGTCTTCCCGAGAAGCGAACAATCGCCGAACCAGTGGATAGGGCTCAAACGGGCCAAAAGGAGTCTTCCTCACACCGCCGGTTGACTGGCTTGAGCGCACCTAAATGTCGGTCCCTGTCATCGCGCCTTAAGAGTTTTGTGTGACTATCTTGGCACGGGCTTGTCCGATGCTGATGAAAGTTAGTGTCAATAACTGCTTTTTTCGGGCTCGGTATTCGCAATGGACGTCGACGGGAAAGCTACGTTCGCGTTCGAGGCGGAGAATTTCCGGAAGGCGTTCGAGTTATTCCAAGAGGACTGGTTCGTGAGGACCTGATGATGACGTCGAGCGGCGTGCCGCTTTGCTTCTCGACGGCGAAGTTGATAGTTCGCAGGGCTGACGAGTCCGAGATTGTCATCTATCGGAACGCCGCACTCCAGGCTCAGACCGAAGACTTGGTCCTAGCATATCTGGTCAATTTAGACCGAGCATGGTTCGTGATTTCATGAAATCCAGCAGTGGCTTATATTTTTCTCGCCTCGATCACATAAGAGCTCTGGCGGCCTACCTCGTTTTCGTGTGGCACTTCACCCATTTAACTACTCAATTTCCGGTGCCGTTCTCAACCGTGCCGCCATTCCCTTTCGCGCTGGTGGAAGAGGGCCACGTTGGCGTTGGGCTCTTCATGACACTGAGTGGCTATCTATTCGCCAAGCTGGTCAACGGGCAGGCGATCAACTATCCCGCGTTCCTTTGGAGTCGAGCAGTAAGATTAGTACCCTTGCTCGCCGGGTGTTTGGCCGCTTGGTATATTCTTGGCAAGCTTCACGTCGGGTCTCCAATTTACTTTAGTCAGATCTGGCGCGGAGTCATGTTGCCGACATTGCCGAACGGAGCGTGGTCAATCACGATTGAATTTCACTTCTACCTGCTGTTCCCGTACCTACTTGCGCTGAGCAACCGCTTTGGGCCTTGTGCCCTGCTCATCGGCACCTGTCTAAGCCTCTGCCTGCGTGCGCTCCTCTGGGTAAAATACGGAGAGGTCCAGCTCGTGGCGTATTGGACCATTGTCGGGGCGATCGACCAATTTCTTATGGGCATGTTCTTCGCAACGGCTGGACTTGGCGTAAAGGCACGTCGCATCCTGGCTTTCACGTGTGGGCTGCTGTTCCTGGTCTTCTGGCAAATATTCGATGCCAAGGGCGGCTTCTTCAACCTCGATGGGGCCTATCCGTCTCCCTCAGCATTGTGGATAATAATACCGTCGGCGCAGGCCGTCGCCTTTGGCAGTTTCGTGGCGTGGTACGACAACTCAGGAATAAGCGTTCCTCCAAAGGTTGATCTCTGCCTTCGCAAGGTCGGAGAGTGGTCATATTCGATTTATCTCCTGCATTTTTTCCTGCGCGAAGTCTCGATACCCCTCATCGAAGACCGTGCCGGCCAAGACGCCAATTTTTGGTGGGCACTCCCAGCTGCTAGCGTGCTTTTCGCGGCATTCGCACCGTTGGCGGGGCTGTCATTCGAGTTCTTCGAGAAACCGCTTCTACGACTGCGGAAGGCCTACATCGTGCGATCTAAAACGGGTTCGGCGGCGCCGCATACGCATTGAAATCCTGTCCGCTACCTCAGGGGCAGCTATGTCTGAGGTCTGCTATGGGTCGATTGCGTTGCAAAACTCGAAAGTTGCAGGCCTCAAGATTTTTCGCGAAAACAATACGGTTTGCGGGAGGCCGTGAGGTCCCTCGCATCTTGTTAGCGAAAGTCGCACCTCCGGCCCGTAGAATTTGGTCATCGGCTGAAAAAGGACTTTTGCAACAATATCGGTCACTTGTCGCCATCTCGCAATCCGCCGCTGACGTCCGATAAGCGCCCTTAACGGACTCCAGCCGGCGGCGGTGGCCTGGCTCCGCCTCATTGAGCCTGGGAGATCGTGCGTTTCCTGGGCCAGCCGATCAAAGCGGGCGGCACACCAAATCCAATGATGACCAGGATTATCGCCCAGTTTCGCGGGATGTAGCCTTCGAAGACAAGTATTCGAGCCACGACCACTAAAAAGCCCGGCACCAGCTGCAGTCCACTGCGCAGGCGTCAGATCGAGTCCTTTGTTGATCGGCAACCTCACGGCTATTTTCTTTCCGAGGGCGGTCCCGGTGAGATCCTCGACTGAAGTTGCAGACTAGTGGTTCCTGGCGCTTTCGTCGACCCGATGGCCGCGGTGCGGGCCTATCTCGAGGCGGAAAGGTCTCCTGAGTTCACAAACGAAGTGCAACACTTCCATCTGGAGGTGTTGCCATGGGGCGGACTTACAAACAGCTCTCCTTGACGATCGATGCGAGATTGCCCGCCTTTCGGCCAATGGCAGCTCGGTCGGGCCCGTCTTCCGCGAAGTCGATTGACACGGCCCCGTCGGCGCCCAGTCCCACAGATCCGTCGCGCGGATCGCGAAGCCCGATCGTGGCCGCCGGCCTCGGCGAGGCGGCCTTCTCCGGACATTCGATGCGCGCCGGTTTCATCACGTCGTCGTTGGATAATCGCGTCGATCCGCTGCTGGTCAGAAGTAAGTCCGGCCCAAGAAACTCAAAACGCTGGTGATCTACGACCGCCGCGACAACGAGCTCGAAGATCATTTCGGCGGTGACTTCCTCTAATCCCACGAGAGGCAACCATGAACGCGAAGACGAACGCCAAGCCTCCGGAGATGCGGGCCGATCAGGCGCCGCCGGCAGACGCAAGCGAGGCTGTGACCGAGCTGGGCGGCGTCGAACTCAACGACCGCAAGCGCCCGCGCATAGGCGAGATCAGGGCGGCCGAGGCCGCGTTCCTCGATCTGATCGCCTTTCTCGCGCCCAATGGCAACCCGATCCGCGAGCTCGACCTTTCCAAGACCAAGGTCGAAGAAGCCGCCATGTGGGCGTCAAGGGTGTGGTCGCGCAGTAAAGGGTTCGCACCCGTCTGTTCTGGAGGCATCATGTCAAACCTCTATCGATCTGGTATCTCCGCTTCGGCGAGCTTCCTTCGCCAGCATTCCACTCCTTTCAGGGCAGTCGCTGCTCCCACTCTCAGGGGAAGAGCACTGCAAGAACGCCGTCGACGAAGGCCTGACACTCAGCGTGCGTTTTGAAGGCGCCCTTGTACTTGCCGAACAGGAAAACCGTTCGGCCGTGTCCCTTTCCGAAGAAGTATTGGCCCACGTGCTGGCCGCTACCATCCTTGAGTTCAATGGTTAGGAGGCTCTGGGCTGATTTGAGGTCCGTTTCGGGTAGCTTAATCTGCACGGTATGTGTCCCCAGGATTGAGCTGCCCCGACAGTTTAGTATGGCCTGCACTGACTATGCATCAGACCGGCCGACTTGCAGGCATCCTTCATGTCTTGATCGCATACGACGTCAGCCTCGCTATGAGCCATACGAAAGATATGCGCTTTGCCGACTGCAGCCTCTGTAAAGATCAGCTTGGAGCCAAGCATGGTCAAGTAGACCTTCTTTCCAAATTTGAGGGAGCGAGGATCGTCCTCAGTTCGGATGGTCAAACGCGATTGCGCTTCATCAAGTGCATCAAGGACGCGAACAACATCGCAGATCCAATAGTCCGGGCCATCGTAGCTACCATGCGGCACTCGCACCGTGCATTGCACAAACACAAAGGCCTCCGGATCAAGCCACTCCAATACTGCTTTTGTCCGACCCGAAATGAGCTACCAGCCGTAGTAGGGCTCCAGGTCAATTGGCAAGCTGCCAGCCGATTTATCAAACACGAACCGCGCAGGCGCGGTAGAAGCCGGCAGACGGAATACCCTGTACGGAGGAAGGATACTTTCGTCCTCGAGCCAATCCCCCCTTTGCCTCCCACGCTGTAGTAGGGACCCAGTTCGTAAAAGCTGTGGTTTCGCGCTCTGGGTCGTTTCGCAATAGAAACTGCCCTATCCGCGCCCCTGACTACGTCCCATTGAACATCATGCCCATCGGGGCACGACGAAGAACGGCCATCAACTGCCAACAAAAAAGCCCGCGGCAACCCCCGCGGGCTCGATCCAAATTCATCTCGATCATGCCATTCTGCCAGTGTTTTGCCCGACGTGTCAAATGACGTATCCTGAATGGGACGCGCGCAACTCTCTCCGCGTATCGTTACAGTCAATTATGCCGAACCATCGGTACAGAAAAGAACGGGCAAGCCTTCGAATCGATCGGAGGCCTGATAACGAGCCGAGAAGCGCTCGCGCGAGTCGCGACCAAACGTATCGCCGTCTTTGACCACAAGCCCGTGCTCAACCAGATAGACGGCAAGACCGTCCACCTTATTGACCAGCGTGGGAAGTGTCAGCTTGTGGTCTCGAACTCGATTTCACGCTCAGCGAATGCTGACAGCCCCATCGTTACCGCTCCGATGCCTGTCTTTGATCGGAACGGCAATATGTCCACCCACAGTGAGGAAGGATAGTCTGGATACGGCGCAAACGATCGGCTGGACATGTCCAACCATAGATCGGCGGATCGTGCGACCTTGCCATTCCATACAACAGCGCAACATTCCGGCACCGTCGCAATCAATGCGCCGATAGCGGCAGTCGTGAGACGAGCGGCGGGCAACGGACGCTGATTTTGGCCAAGCACAGAGACGATCAGATGCCCTCGATGTCGCGCCGCGGCCGCCTTGGCCTGCGGCCATGTCGTGGAAGCGCGCGACCACAAGCCGGGATCGTCAGGAATGGGCGCCGGCATCGACATGACGGCAACAAGCTCGTTGCCACAGCGAATGAGCGGCGAGTTTGCCTGAGCCTGTTGCGCGTCTCCATTCTCTGCAACCTCAGTTGCCAGTTCAGGATGTCGAGCGCGGAGGGCCTTCGCAAGCGCCGCCATGTCCGGCATTGCCGGCGTGTCCGAAAGGACCAAAGCGAGCAGTGAATTGCTCATCGGCTACCCCGCACAAATTTTGGGAGCGAGATCAGATACACTGCTCTTCGCCCCGAGGTGAATTTTTGCCTTGCTAGATCAAACGCGAACACTGTCAACTCATCCTCTCGCCCGCATCGGGTGGCGAGCCACACGCACGTTGTTCTGAAATCTTCTCGCGCGTGACGATGACATCGGCTTTGCTGCACTGAGCTGGGCAGCGCTCGAGCCGGCGCAGAGACCACACATTCCACGCTGATCATCCGGCGCGTCCCTTCCCGCGCCAGCTCAGCTCGCTTCTGTCCAAAAGTGAACATTGCCTCAACTTGAGTAACCCGCTCAAACCACTGAACCTGCTCTCGCAATTTAATCCACCGACATATCATATGATATGTCTTCTTCTCAGACGACGGCTGTAAGCTTTATCCATTGGCATCTGCCGGTGATGAGAACGCCCAACAGCGCTCCCGCCCCACGCGAACGAGGGAGACGTGCATGCAGAAGCGACGACGATTCAAGCAGACCACGACACTCGACGAACGGCTCGCCGCGGAGGCCGCGCGGCTGCGCGAGGAGGCGCGCACGCTCGCGCCGGGGCGCCGCCGCGAGATGCTGCTGCGCCAGGCGCGGCAGGACGAGACCGCCATGCATATTGCCGCCTGGCTGCAATCGCCAGGGCTGAGGCCGCCGACATGACCCAGCAATATCGCGCTTACCTGGTCGGCGACAACGGCGTCTTCCGCTCCGCCGAAGCGTTCGAGGCCGCGTCGGATGCGATCGCCCTCACCTTCGCGCAGCAGTTCACGCGGCACGGCAAGGTCGAGGTCTGGCAGCTCGGCCGCAAGATCGCCGTGCTCGAGCCCGAGTCATCCCCGCCCGGCGTTCTCACGCGTCAATGATCGCGTGATGCCGCAGGCATCCTGAAGGTCTCGATCGCGAACGAGAACTTGACCTGCATCACGGGACCCCTGGCATCGCGAACGTCGATCGCCATTGTCTGCCTGCCGCCCGCGGCAGGCGCGGAGAGGATAGCATCGCGCGCCATGTCCGCGACCGACTTGGCGGCCTCCGCCTGAACGGCGCGCCAGCTGGCCAGCTCCAAGCCTTCCTCGTCGAGCGCTACACCAGTGTCGTCGCGCAGATCGAAATAATATCGGGGCATTGCAGCATCCTTTGCCCTAATAGGTCTGAAGCGGACAAAGGTTTCCGGAAGTCGCGAAAAAATCTATGCGGGATCAATGGGTTCCGGGAACTTCGCGGTTCCCTCCTGCCGCGTTCGTGCCTCTTCAGGAAGCCGAAAGCGACAGGGCGAAACGACATTCGGTCCCCTCACTCCTCCGCAAGCTTCCCGACGATGTAGGCATCCACCGTTTCCGCGAACGAGCGCTGCACGCCCACCGCAGTGCCATGCTGGTCGAGCGCGTCGCGCTGGAGCACGCGCAGGCCACGGCCGCGCATGCACACCGGCGCGGTGTTCAGATATTGATCGATGGCGCCTGTCGCGAGCGGGATGGCCTTCGGGTCGCCCCTTGCGATCAGAAGCCGCAAGAGGCTCTGGCATTCGGCCAAGCCTGGCATGGGATCAGCGCCTCACGCCTGCCGCGATTTCGCCGGCCGCTTGACCGGCTGGGTGTGGGTGCCGAACAGAGCCAGCAAAAACGCGACTTCTTCCTTCGAACCAACCTGGATCATGATGATCTCCTTTTCGCTAGGTTGGTCGGACGCAGCCGGCGGGGCGTTCGAGACAATCGGGTTTCAGAACTGTTTCAGACGTGTTTCATCGGGGCGCGCGATGTCCACGCTCGCCTGAAATAGGAACAGCTTTCGGGATCAAAAAGTTATTCGCGCGTCGGTCCGGATGCACGACCGGCGCCCCCCACGGCCTCAGCTCGCCCCCCGGGCTGGGGCCGTTTCTTTTCGACGCCTTAGTTTCGGCTTTGGCTTTGGCTTTGGCTTTGGTCTCGCCCGGGCGTCTCCCAGAACAGCTTGTTGCACTGGGAGCACCGAAAGATGGCCATCGCGCCGTCCGGTGAACTCACCGCGTCGATGAATGTCATGGGTTTGTTGCACGCAGCACAAATTGGCCGCTGCCTGGTGTCTTGATCCGCCATGCGCGCAAACGCGGGAACGGCGGAAGAGGTTTCTATCGTTCTGGAGGTTCAGGGTGCCAGATCTTCGGAACTTGCTGCTGAAGCAGTGAGATCGATGCCGCGATCTGCTCCCGCGAACGGCGCAGCAATTGTCGTGTCGTTTGGCTTGCATCGAGCTGGTGCATTTTCTGCCGGTCGAGATCCGTCTCGAAGTCCTCGCGGGTGAGCATGACAAGCTCCCGTGTTGCTGCCCATTCGCAGAGTACGTCGAGAGACGATTGAGGACCGTTCATAAGTGAACACAGGGCGGGATGCCCGCCTTCGACCCAGCTGGTCTTCAGGGTCCGCGCTTCTGCGTGACGAGGCGCAGCGCGATGCCGTGCTGCCACGCGCGCACCCTCACCGCGGCTTCACTGCGACCAAGTTCGCCCGCGATCTCGTCCGGCCGCCAACCGGCTTCGGCCAACGCCTTCAGCCGCTCGTGCTCTTCCGCTGTCCACTTCTTCAACAACGGGTAGCGTGATTGCATGGTCGGAAGCTGTCTCGCCTTGCGTGATCGGTGCAGGCGACAAGTGAGCGAAACAGGCGAAGTTCCTATCCGACATTCTTATGCGTTGTTTCCATGAGATCTACAGCGCGCCATCCCGCAAGCGGGCCGACCCCGAGGACGTGCCTCGCTCAGATCCAGACGTCCTCGCGGCACGAATCGCACCGATAGATCAGGACCGAGCGTTCGCGCCTCACGTCGAAGATCGAGGTCAGGCAGCGCGTGCCCCTCTCGCATTTGGGGCACGCCGGCCCCGGCTCGTAATATTGATCCGGCCGCGTTGCCGGGCCTGCTTGCTGTTCACTGCTCATCTCATCCCTCGTTGGAGGATTGAGTTCCAAAGTACCAAAGTGGACATTCGTTCCTATCACGCGGGTGGCGCTTCTGATGGAAGCGACGGCCTACGACGCCCCATGATCGCGCGCGCGGATCATCGGCTTCGTCCTGAACCATCAAGCGGGTTTGCCCTGAACGATCAAACCGGCTTGCTGTTGGCGGGCTCTCCCCGCAGTTCATCCAGGCTCTCGACGGTGCAGATGCGCGCGGCGCGGCGGGCCAGTTCGTCGTAGTTTTGCGCCACCTTGCGCAGCACGTCCCGCGTCTCGCGATATTCGCAATTGTCCGCCTTGGTGCGAAATTCTTCCGCCCGCATCCGCCAGTACCGCGGAGGGTGCATCCGCTCGGCGCCCATGGGCCCCTCCCCTCGATTGGTCTGTTCGTGTTCGTTAATGGAGAGCGCGTCCAACAGTTCCCGCGCAGATGTTCTGGCCCCGATCACACGTCCAGATTGCGGCCCGCGGGGACAGCATCTCCCGGGATTGGTCGACTTTAGTTCAAATGCAGCAGGGCGGGTTCGCCAGGATGCAATTGGTTCGCGCCATGCTGGACAATGACCCCTGCGACCAACGCAATCGGGAAAGGGCCGGAGAGATCATCGATGTATTACGTCGCCGCCGCGCTGCTGGTACTGTCGGGACTGTTCTACTCCGCGAGCCATCACGAGATCGGCTCGTTCGGCGTCACCATGTGCACCTATGGCAGTGCGTTCTGCAACAACCCGCTGATCGTCTTTGCCGGCGCCGCGCTGGCCGGCGCCTGGGGCATGTTCGTCAGCATCAAATAGTCCCGACCGCACGCGCTCAGGAGACAAACGTCTCGCCGGTGTCCGTGCGCGGGTTGCGCACTGGCCGGCCATCGCAGTCCGGTCGCGCTCGGAATGCGTGCAAACGCTGCACCGGGTATTCTTCGATGATGCACTTATACAGGTGTTTTGCCCGACGAGTCAAACGAAATTAGCTTTATCAGAAATCAACGAGGCGCGCCTTACCCGCAGCCCGGGAACCTTGTTCCCTCATTAGCATTTGTGAAGGACGCGCCCCGACCGAGATCCCTCCTGCCATGACCGACGATGCCGTCAGCCCCACGAAATCCGCACCGTCGCTGTTGCAGAGGCTGGGGCCGGGTCTCGTCACCGGGGCCGCCGACGACGATCCGTCCGGCATCGCCACCTATTCGCAGGCCGGCGCGCAATTCGGTTACGGACTGCTCTGGACGGTATTTCTGACTACGCCGTTCATGATCGCGATCCAGCTCGTCAGCGCCCGGATCGGCCGCGTCACCGGCAAGGGGCTGGCCGCCAACGTCATGCAGATCGCGCCGCGCTGGGCGGTGCTGTCGCTCGTCGCCATGCTGGTCGCCGCCAACACCTTCAACATTGCCGCCGACATCGCGGCGATGGCGGAGGCGCTCTCGCTGGTGATCGGCGGTCTCAACCACGAGCACGCGCTGATCTTCGCGGCGGGCTCGACCCTGCTGCAGGTGTTCCTGCCCTATCGGCGCTATTCGCCGGTGCTGAAATTCCTCACCTTGGCGCTGTTCGCCTATGTCGCGACCGCCTTCACCGTGAAGATTCCGTGGAGCACGGCGCTGCTCGCGGCGGTGTGGCCGAAGACGAATGTCAGCGCCGACTATTTCATGATGGTCGTCGCCGTGCTCGGCACCACGATCAGCCCGTATTTGTTCTTCTGGCAGGCCTCGCAGGAGGTCGAGGAGATGAACCAGGGCAAGCGCGACAAGCCGCTGCGCGAGCTGAAGCGCGGCGGCAGTCTCGAGCTGGCGCGCATCCGGGCCGACACCCTCTCCGGCATGCTGCTCTCCAACGGCATCGCCTTCTTCATCATCCTCACCACCGCCTCGGTGCTGCACGCGAATGGCGTCACCAACATCAACTCGGCGACGGAGGCCGCCGAGGCGCTGCGGCCGCTCGCCGGCGACTTCACCTTCGCCCTGTTCGCGATCGGCATCATCGGCACCGGCCTGCTCGCAATTCCCGTGCTGGCGGGCTCGGCCGCTTACGGCGTGGCGGAGATCTTCGGCTGGCGCGCGACGCTGGAGGCGAAGCCCGACGAGGCGGTCGGCTTCTACACCATCATCGCCGCCGCCACCATCATCGGCTTCGGTCTGGGGTTCACCGGGATCGACTCGATCCACATGCTGGTCTGGAGCGCGGTGCTCAACGGCATCGTGGCCGTTCCGATCATGGCCATGATGATGCTGATCGTCTCGAGCAAGGCGATCATGGGTCGCTTCAAGGGCCGGTCATGGCTCGTCGCGCTGGGCTGGCTCGGCACCGCGTTGATGGCGCTGGCTGTGCTCGCCCTGCTCGGCTCGTCATTGATCGGCTGACTAGCCTTTGCCTTGCGACAAGACTGCCGAGATCTGCGAGGCGATGATGAAGGCCGCAAACACGGCCGGCACGCTGATGAAGCGCAGGAATTGGTCGATCGAAAGCATCGCTGTCTCCCCCAAGACAAAAAACCTATACGCCCGCCGCGCTATTCCACCCCGTGCGCGACGTGCTGATCGGCCGTCAGAAACTGATCTGAAATGGCGGCTCCACTCATCGTGAGCAGCGCCAGGATCGAAATCACAGCCAGAAATCTCATGGCCGGAGGGTCGATCCCGATTGTGGCCAAAAAAGTCAGAGCATGGCGCCTTTTCAGGACGATCCCGGGCAAGATCATGGCTGTCCCCACCAGATTCCCCGCGTTTCTCGATAGAACGTTCGGAAGGGGCTTCCCTGCACACCTCGCCAGGCTTCACTGCGCAAGGCCGTTAGCCTAACAATCGTGGCTGGACCCGGGCTTGCGCCCGCCAAAGAAAAAAGCCCAGCCGGGCAACAGGGAGCGACATGACCAAATCGTCGAAAGCAACAAGTCTCGAAATTCTCGCCTGCGACGCCGGCTGGAGAAACTACCACTTCGTCAAGCTGACGACCGAGGACGGCATCGTCGGCTGGAGCGAGTTCGACGAAGGCTTCGGCTCGCCCGGCGTCGGTGCTGCGATCCAGCGCCTGTCTGCCCGCGTCGTCGGGCAGAACGTTTTCCGGCACGAGCGCATCTACGCCGAGCTGTTCGCGGCCACCCGCCCTGCCGCCGGCGGCGTGGTGGCGCAGGCGCTCGGCGCGATCGAGAATGCGCTGCTCGATGCCAAGGCGAAATGTCTTGGTGTGCCCTGCTACGAACTGCTCGGCGGCAAGATCCGCGACGATGTCAGGGTCTATTGGTCGCATTGCGCAACGTGGCGGATCAATCACCCGTCCTGGTACAAGCCGCCGATCGAGAACCTCGACGGCGTCAAGGCAATCGGACGCGAGGTCCGCGAGAAGAAGTTCACCGCGCTCAAAACCAACATCTTCTCCTATGATGACGGCAAACCGACCGGTTGGCGACCGGGCTTCGGCTCGCCCTTCGCTCCCGAGATCAACGTCGATCGCAAAATCCTGCGCGATCTGCGCATGCATCTGGAAGCGATCCGGGACGGTGCAGGCCCCGACGTCGACATCTTGCTTGACTGCAACTTCAACGCCAAGACGGAGGGCTATCTGGAGATCCTGCGCACCATCGCGGACCTCGACATGTTCTGGATCGAGATCGACAGTTTCAATCCGGAAGCGCTCGGTTACATCCGCAGGCAAAGCCCGCATCCGATCTCGTCCTGCGAGACGCTATTGGGCTTGCGGGAATTCCTGCCCTATTTTCGCGAGCAGGCCATGGACGTCGCGATCATCGACACGCCCTGGAACGGCGTCTGGCAGTCGATGAAGATCGCAGCCGCCGCGGAAGCGTTCGAAGTCAACGTTGCTCCGCACAATTTCTACGGCCATCTCTGTTCGATGATGAACGCGCATTTCTGCGCCGCCGTGCCGAACCTGCGCATCATGGAGATCGACATCGATCGCCTGGCGTGGGACCGCGAACTGTTCACGCATGAGCCCGACATTCAGAACGGCCATCTGGTCATTCCGGACCGGCCCGGCTGGGGCACCGATCCGAACGAGGAAGCCCTGCGCGCGCATCCGCCGAAGACCACCGGCGGATTGCTCAACTACGGCCGCAAGGGCTAGAGCGTCTTACGGCGTCACTGGATTGACGGTTGGGGACGTCTTCGGCCCCGGCCGCTCCGGCTCGATCGGGGAGTGCGGTTCGGTCGGGAGAATTTTGGCACCTGCGGCCCGCGCGGCTTCACCCGTGGTTGCGTACATCGCAACATGGGCGGGCTGCGTCTTGGCCCGATTCCATGGTCCGTGATCGACGATGAGCATCGCAGCAATCGTCAACGCGGCCACAATCAACGCGATTACGCCGGGATGGCGAAGCGCTGAGGACATGGAGTTTGCGAAGCGATCCGTTGCCATCGTGGAATCCATAGGCTTTTCCTCTCACAGGTTAATGCAATCGCGTCCTGCGAGTTCCGCCCTTGGCCAAGGCAAGTTCCAAGCCGATACGGGAACCTGGTCGCCCCAAGGCGCTCAGTGTTTCACATCCGGCCGCGCATCGCCGACGAACCGGTCGCGGTTCGGCATTTTGACAGCCGCAAGCGATTTGGCATCGAGCGTCGCATCCGCTCCGACCAGTCCATTCAGGTTCAGGATGTAGGCGGACACCGCATAAACCTCTTCATCGCTCAACGATTGCGGCGCGTTCTGCGGCATCGCGCGGCGGATGTAGTCGAACAGCGTCGGCGCGTACGGCCAATAGCTGCCGACCGTGCGGACCGGCTTTGGCGTTGCGATCGTGCCCTGCCCACCGACGAGCCGGTCACCGAGCCCGCCCTCGCCTTTGTCGCCATGGCATGATGCACATTGCTGCGCGAACACCTCGCGCCCTTGGCTCACCGAGCCGCTTCCCTTCGGCAGATTGCTGCCGTCGCGTCCGATATCGATATTCCAGCCCGCGATCTCCGCAGCCGTCGCGGGGCGTCCGATGCCGTACGAGGTCTGCGCCTGCGCTCCGCTCGGGAACGTACACAGCACAATGACGACAGCAATGCCGCAAGTCTCACGCCAGCGCATTGGTCACCTCGCCGTCAGCCCCGATGCGCCAGGGCCAGATCGCGTTATTGTGGTAGAAATAGTTCTCGCCGCGCACCGCGAGCAGCTCGGCCAGAGTCGGCTGCACATAGCCGGTTTCGTCAATGGCACGGCTCTGGATCACGGCAGGCTTTCCGTCCCACTGCCAGGGCAAGCGAAAGCGTGTCAACGCACGCGTCAGCACCGGCTCCTGCAATTGCGCGCTTTGCCAACTCTTTCCCTCGTCCACGGACATCTCGACGCGCGCGATCTTGCCATGCCCGCTCCAGGCGATGCCCGTGATCTCGTGGAAGCCGGGCGCGCTCAGACGTTGGCCGCCCGAGGGCCGCGTGATGATCGACTTCGCCTCCATGTAGAACGAAAATTCACGCGCGGTGCCGTCCGGCAGCAGGTCTGTGTATTTCGAGGTCTCCTCGCGCGAGTAAACCGGCTCCGCAGTCACATGCAGGCGCCGCAGCCACTTGACACTCATATTGCCCTCGAAGCCCGGCAGGAAGAGCCGCAGCGGATAGCCCTGCTGCGGACGCAGCCGCTCCCCGTTCTGGCTGTAGACCAGCATGGCGTCCTCGAGGCATTTCTCGATCGGGATGCTGCGCGTCAGCGCAGCCGCGTCGGCACCTTCGGCGACGATCCATTTGGCATCCGGCTTCAATCCGGCCTCCTGGAGCACCAGCTTGAGGCTGACGCCGGTCCATTCTGCACAACTGACCAGACCCACGAGGTCCGACGCGGTCTTGCCGTAAGGCTTGCTGTAGCCGGGATTGCCGGAGCATTCGAGAAAGTGGACGCGCGATTCCGACGGGAAACGCCTGAGATCATCCATTGTAAAAATCAGCGGGCGCTCGACCAGCCCGTGCAGCATCAACCGGTGCTGGGCCGGATCGATGGTCGGAACGCCGCCATGGTGCCGCTCGTAGAACAGTCCGTTGGGCGTGATGATGCCGTCGAGCTCCTGCAATGGCGTACGGCTGGAGGCCGAGATGTACTGCTTGAGCGTCTTCGAGATGTTCTTGACGACGCCCTTCTCGAACGGTGACGGCGCGCCGTAGGGCTGGCTTCCCATCGGTTCGCCGGGCGCCTTCATCCATTCGGGAATGTTGGGTGGAAGGTTGTCGGTCTCGGCGGCAACCGATGCGCGGGCGCCCAGGACGGTACCACCCGCCACCGCAGCACCGCCGCGCAGAAAGCGGCGGCGAGTCGTCCCCGCGGGTTTATCGTCGGCATCGAACGTGCGGCTCATTTGCGGACCCTCGGCTGAAGCGCGACCCGCATGAAACATTCTGCGACGAGCATTTGCAATTCGCACCTGTTTCAAAAACAGGCGATTTCCATCTGGACTGATCTAAATCCGGTGGCGGCGACGGCGGTTATCTTCTTCGCAATGCACAAACGGCTCGTCCGTCACTCGCCCGGCGCGATCGCATTGCTCGGGGTCGGCCGGTCGGCGATCTGCTGGCCGAACAGGCTGCCGATCAGTTCGACCGCGGTACGCGCGGTGCGGCCACGCTCGTCGAGAAACGGATTGAGCTCGACGATGTCGACTGATCCGACCACGCCGGAATCGTGCAGAAGCTCCATGATCAGATGCGCCTCACGATAGGTCGCGCCGCCCGGCACCGTCGTGCCCACTCCGGGTGCGACGCAGGGGTCGAGAAAATCGACATCGAAGCTGACATGCAGCACGCCGTTGCTAGCCCTGACGCGCTCGATGACGCGGCGGATCAGCACGGCGACGCCGAACTCATCGATCTGGCGCATGTCGACAACCCTGATCCGGCGCGTGCGCATCAACTCCTTTTCGAGCTTATCGATTGAGCGCGCGCCGAACAGGTCGAGCCGATCGGGACCGATCGGGGCACGGGGATCATCGCCGAGCAATCCGTCGAGGCCGGGTTCGCCGCACAGGAATGCCGCCGACATGCCGTGCATGTTGGCGGTGATCGTCGTCTCCGGCGTGTTGTAGTCGGCATGTGCATCGAGCCAGAGCACGAACAGCTCGCGTCCGCGCTCCTGCCAGTGACGCGCCATGGCATTCACCGATCCCATCGACAGCGTGTGATCGCCGCCGAGAAAAATCGGCAGCGCGCCGGTTTTTGCGATCTCGTAGCCTCTGCGGCTCAGGACGCGCGTCCAGCGCTGAATTTCGCGGTAGTGATTGGCCTTGTCTGGGGGCCTGTCGGCGAGGTCCCGGAGCTCGGCCACCGAGAGATCGCCATAATCGACGACCTCGAAATCCAGGCTCTCGAGCAGTGTCGCAAGGCCGGCGGTGCGGAGCGCCGCAGGGCCCATCAGGGTACCGCGCTGCGAAGCCCCCATGTCGATGGGAGCGCCGAGCAAGGCGATGCGCCGGGCTCGATCCGTCGTGGTCCGGTCGGTCACAGCTGTCTCCTGAGATCAGCAAGGTTGAGCCAGCCTAACAGAGATTCGCATCCGTCGTTTCACGGGGGGCGGTCCGCGCAGGGGCGCATCATCTCGGAACAAAAGCTTGCGCGCCGAATTGCTCATTCAAGGCCGGTACCCGCCGTAAAAACCACGGCGCCTGTCGCGGATAGCCAAAGGTCAAGCGACCCGCTGTTCAGAACGAGCGCTCGCGCGGATAGCCAAAGGTATCGGCCTCCGTCACATGATCAGCCTGGAGGTCGCGCACTTGAGCACGGAGATCCCGCAGTCCCCCTCGCATCCCGGCATGGCCGAGCGCGCCATCGACGCAGCGACGGACGTATCCCACACTGTCGGCGAGATCGCAGGTGGCCTTCATGCTGCTGTCGACCGCATAACCTCCGCAATCGACGACGCACGGAAGCCTGGAAAACCCCTCGCGACCGTCGCCGCAATCACGCGCGAAGCACCGCTTGCCAGCCTGTTCGTTGCTTTCCTGTTCGGCGTCGCCGTGGCACGTCGGCGCTAGAAGGACATCAAACTTTGCGCCACTTCGGCTTGGCGCCTGAGAGCTTCCGCGCAACGTCTTTAGCGTTGGGAGGCAAATAGCGCTTCTAGGAGTGCCCTTGGCGTACTTTCGGAAAAATACCCAGCAGGCGTGTCCCCGTCGGTCGCCGCAGAACAGGGCGACCTGCAGCGATTGGATCATCATCGCAATGAGAGCCGGACCTCCCCTCACTAAACCCATCCTAATTGTCGCGCGATAGGCAGCGGCGTTTTCGAGTGCCGCAGAATGATTGATCCGCACCAGGTGAATACGATTATCTCCACGACCATTTGCGCATTTTTTGCACATCACCCAGACGCAAAAATCGGAATTGAAGAAGCCAAGCTGCTCGCGAAGCAAATTGCGGATGCTCTCAACGAGGCGGGACTGCAGATTTCTGCCCCCGATACGGCGAGTCCAGAAGCTGACTAGATGCCGCTGGGCGATCGTCCAGAGCTCATGTGCGTCACTCTTCCTGACCGGAATCGGCTGACGTTCAGCTGGTTCGTTCCTGGCGCTCAGCCAGTTGGGTCCTCAATCACAGCTCCGACTCTTTCGATCCTCTTCGGCACCAGAATTGAGCTGCTTATGACAAGAAGGGCTTGCAGTAGCGGTGCACACCACGGACGAAGGTCGACGCCCGGGCCGCACGTGGGGTAGACCATAAGGCCACCTGCGCCCGTTGGCTGATATCTACTCCTATCGCAGCTGCCGCTAATGGCTCCTGAGTTGTATTGCGGTCTCGACTTTGACGAAGATCAGGTCGCGCTCTCGCCCATCCCAAGTGCGCTCTGTGGATCGAATCCACTGCGAAGCGGGTCATAGGAACAATTCAAAAAACCGTGAGTTTGAATACAAGAAATCCGAAAAGCGAGAGAGGGATGCGATGAGGCGGTCCGTGGAAGAATTGAGGCGTGAATCCGAGCGAAGTCGCGCTGAGTTGGCCGCTACGGTCGATCGGCTGAAAGAGCAGGTCTCGGAGACGGCCGAGGACATCCGCCATAAGGTGTCGCCGCAGCACATCAAGTCGGAAGTATCCGACTATGTCACCCACACGACAAAGAGCTGGGTGGACGGACTGAAACAGCAAGTTATGGACAACCCGATGCGGAGCGTGGCCGCCGGGACCGCCGTGGCGGTTCCACTCCTACGCTTAGCGCGTGGTGTCCCCTTGCCGCTTTTGATGATCGGTGCCGGCTTGGCGCTCACCTCGAAAACCGTGCGAGACCGCGCCGCCGAGGTTTCCGGCCCTGCGATGGACAAGGCGAACGAGGTTTTCGAGGACATGGCGGATCGAGCGCGCGCCATGCAAGGCGATCTCAGGGATCAACTATCTTCCGCCCGCAATCAGGCCGCGAGCATGGCCGACGAGGCGCAAGATTCGACTGCCGGTCTCGCGGCGGATTTACGCGCACGGGCCTCCCAGGCCGCCGAGACGATTGGCGAGAAGCTCAAGAGCGGGGTGGATGCGGCGAAGGACAGTGCCTCCGCAGCTAAGGACGCTGCCGGAAGGGCGCCCGAACAAGCTCGCGCGATCATTAGCGATAATGCCGCGCTAATCGCCGGTCTTGGGGTGGCGATCGGAGCCATTATCGCAGCCGCTCTTCCGGAAACCAAGGTTGAAGCCAAGGCAATGGGCCAAACGAGCGACGGCGTGAAGCGCGCCGCTGCCGAGGCCGCTCAATCGGGGTTTGACGCGGCCAAAGATGCCGCAATGTCGGCAGCCGACGCGGCAACAAGCAGAGTCGCTGAGGCCGGCCTTGGTGAGCATGCCAGCCGCATGACTCAGAACCTCGCTGACTCCCTCAAGACAGCCGCGGACGACGTCGTCGGAGCCGCTTTCAATCCCTCCCGCAATTCCAATACCTGAAGGAACGCACCATGAGCGATCTAGACCTGAGCAGAGGCACGAATTCAAATGAAGAGCGGAACGCGGGTTCTCCGAAGAACCTGAAGGACCAAATGGCGGAGGCTGGAGCGACTGTGAAGCAGCGGGCCGACGAGGCCTTCCGGGCAACCGCTGACATCGCCCAGGACAAGTTCAAGGAAGCCGGGGATGCGGCCAAGGACCTCGCTTCGGGGACCATGGACCAGATTCGCGGCCAGGCACGCGAGCAGCAGCGGACTGGAGCCGAGTTCATTGAGCGACTTGCCGGCAATGTTCGGGAAGCGGCTCGCGCCTTCGAGAGCGATGTGCCTTTTGCCGCCCGCGGCATCAACTCCGCCGCGGACTATGTTGAAGATACCGCCGAGAAGATCCGCAACGGCAGCTTCCGCGATCTCCTCGATGGCGCAACCGATTTCGCGAAGCGTCAGCCAGCTGCTTTCCTCGGCGTCTCGGTGCTCGCCGGTTTCGCCGCCGTCCGCTTCTTGAAGGCCTCCGGCGGTGACTCGCCTTCATCGCGACCTGGAACGAACAGTGGAACGTCCTCGACGCAGGGCAACGAATGGCGCGGAACCACGTCTTCCGCCAAGGCCGGTCACGCATCAATGCAGGGCTCATCGGCGCCCGGCAACAATCCGCAGCGAACAACGTCCTTCAAAGGCGGCAGCGTGTCATGACCATTCAGCATGATATCGAGACAAGCCAGAACGATCTTCGGACCATCTCCACGCTGGTAGCCGAAGCGATGGGCCAGTTCGCCAAGCTGTTCCAGAACGAGATCGACTTGGCCAAGGCTGAACTCAGCGACAGAGCGCAGAAGATAACGGGAGCAGCAGGCCTCCTTGCCGGTGGCGCTCTCCTGGTGATCCCTGCCCTTGTGATGGCGCTGTTGGCGCTGTCCGCGGCGTTGATCTCCGCGGGATGGTCTCAACCGCTTTCCTACCTGACATCCGCGATTGTCGCTGGCGCCATCGCGGGCGTGCTGTTTGCGGTCGGCATCAACCGGCTGGACGCCCGTAATCTTGCGCCGCGGGAGACCATCCGGCAGCTCGAAAAGGACAAGGACACTGTGAAGGGAATGGTCCGATGAGCAGCACGCAAACTGGCTTTTTCGATAGTCTGGTCGCAGCGGCCAAGGAAAATCCCCTCGCCGCCGTCCTTATTGGAGGCGGCGCGCTGTGGCTTATGGCTGGTGACGACAGGATCAAGGGCGCGGCTCGGTCCACGGCGGCTGCCGCGTCCGGTGTGGTCGATGGCGGAGTGAGCACGATGCGGACTGCGGCATCGGCGCTCCAGCGCACTGCGGCGCCTCCCACGGCGCCCGAAATGGATCACGTAGGGTCACTCGATGGCGACGATACGTTGCGGTCAGCCAAGGGCGCCGCATCCAGCGTTCTGTCAGACACCGCCGACAAGATGAGGGCCCAGTTTGAGAGCGGCGTAGAGATGGTGCGGGACGGCTTCGCCAAAGTAGGCGACCAGGTTCCGGGCGGCGAAGCCGTCTCAAAAGCAAAGTCGTCGTTGTCTGATATGCTCGAAAAGCAACCGCTGGTGCTTGGCGTCGTCGGCTTGGCCATCGGCGCTGCAGTCGCAGGGGCATTTAGAGCAACCGACATCGAAAATGAGTATGTCGGAGAGACCAGCGATGCTGTGAAGGCCGACCTGAACAGCCGTGTTGGTGCCGTCTCGCAGGCGTTGCGCGAAAACTCCGACACGCTGTTGGCAGAGGTTTCCGATACCGGCGGCGAGGCTCTGGATCGGATCAGGCAGACCGGGATCGATGCAGTCGAAGCAGCCCGTGAAAAGGCCAAGTCGTCCTGATGTGCTTTGGCCACGAAGAGTCGTCGCGGCGTCCGCGGCGACTCTTCCGAATTATTCCGCGTAAATCAGTGCATCATCCAGGTGCCCAGCTCGCGCTCCCCGATTCGTGATCAGCGCGCCTCGTAGCAGTAGATCCGCTTCGGGGATGCTGTGCGCGCTGTCGGTAAGAACAGCTCCTGGTCATCGCGATGACCGCTTGTGGTCACAGTGCCAAGATCTCAACGTCAGCAACTCTGGTCCGTCATGCCTTGATAAGCGGATCTCTTGGGAGGGGCCGACACTTCGCCGATAAGCCAGATACGGAAGATCGATCAGCTTTCCGGTTTTCCCGTCAGCGGCCGTCCTGCGACTTGAGCGATGTCGCGGGAACCTTCATCGAAGCTCAAGTGTTCAGGCGGCACTGACGGCGGCGCACTCGGCTGCGAGGAATTGCCGCTCGAATGCTTCCGCCGGCATCGGACGGCCGAAGAAATAACCCTGGCCTTCCTCGCATCCCATGCTCACCAGGAAGTCGGCCGTCGCGCGATTCTCGATGCCTTCGGCCACGACTGTCAGTCCGAGCTGTTTGCTGAGGCCGATGGTCGACCCGACGATCGCGGCATCGTCGGAATCCGCGAGCAGACCGAACACGAACGACCGGTCGATCTTGAGCCCGTCGAGCGGAAACTTCTTCAAATAGCTCAGGCTTGCATAGCCGGTGCCGAAATCGTCGAACAGGACGCGGACGCCGAGCTGCTGGATGCGTTTGAACATGTCGAGCACGCGCGCTTCATCATGAAGCAGGATGTCCTCGGTGACCTCGAGCTCGAGCAGCGACGGCGTGAGCCCCGTCGCTTCGAGCATCCCCGCAACCGAATGCGCCAGATCGCCGGAGTGCAACTGCGAGGGCGACAAATTGATCGCGACGCGCACTCTGTCGCCGGACAATTCCCAGGCGCGTGCCTGCCGGCAGGCGGTCTCCATCACCCAGTTTCCGATCCGCTCGGACAGGGCCGAGCTATTGACCACCGGCATGAACTCTCCTGGCGAAACGTAGCCGCGCACGGGATGCCGCCAGCGGATCAGCGCTTCGGCCCCGACCAGGCTGGCGTCGACCAGGCGAACCTGGGGCTGGTAGAACAGCTCGAACTCGCCGCGATCGGCGGCAAGCGCCAATTCACTCTCCAGCGTCAGCCGGTTCTCCAGCTCCTCCCGGATCGCGCTCTCGAAGATCACATGGCTGCCCCGCCGGGTCAGCTTTGCCTTGCTCAGAGCGAGATGGGCATTGCTCAGGAGATCGTCGGCGTTGTGCCCGCCTTCCGGATGGATGGCGACGCCGATGCTGATTCTGACGCGATGCTGCCGCGTGCCGGTCGCAAGCGGCGCTTCGAAGGCGCGCGCGATGCGCTCGGCGAACTCTGCGATTGGCGGGTCGCCATCGGCGCCTTTGCGCGCAATGGCGAATTCGTCTCCGCTAAGCCGGGCAACGACAGCGCCGCGCGCCTCGGCTCTCAGGCGACCAGCGACCGCCTGCAGCACGAGATCTCCGGCCGAATGACCCAGCATGTCATTGATGCTCTGGAAGCCGTCGAGCCCGATCACGAGCAGGGCGACCTCGCAAGGGCGCTGCCCCGCATCCGCGATCATGCCGACCAGCCCTGCATGCAGCGTGTTGCGGTTGGCAAGACCGGTCAGTGCGTCGTACTCGGCGAGATATCTGACGCGTTCGGCCTCACGCTTGCGGACCGAGATATCGCGCAGGATGGCTCCGTACTGGAAGCCGTCCGTTCCCTGCCAGCCCGAGAAGCTCGCCTCGACCGGGAAAGTTTCACCGTTCTTGCGCCGCCCTTCGAACTCGACGACGACCGCCCCGCCAGGGACCAGGAGGGCCTGGCGCGCGGCGTCGCGCATGGACGGCCTCGCGTCACCGTCCACCGACACGGCGCACAGCGTTTCGAACGGGCGGCCGATGATCTCGGCGGGCATATAGCCGAAGGTCGCACTGGCGCCGGGATTCCACACGGTGATCAGCTGACCTTCGTCGGTGCAGACGAGGCCATCGCCGAGCGACATCGCGATACGATGAAAGCGGCTTTCGGCGATGCGCCCCAAGAGACCGCGGAAATCGATTTCGTCGAGTGCGATCGCCGTCAGATAAGCCACAATCGCGATGTGGAACAACGATGTGTCGATGATGAAGGGCCATCTTGCTTGCACCAGGACCGCCAGCAGCTCGAAAACCGCCCCGGCCGAGATCAGGATTGCGGCGCGAATTCCCGGTCCGAAGCGGCGCCACGAATACACCATCAGCAGGCAGATCCCAGCGAGACCCAGGATCATGCCGGTATCGGAGGTCCAGCGCAGCATCCGGTTCTGGAGGATCGATTCCGCTGCCAGCGCCTGGAGGATGGGTCCGGAGATAATACGGCCATTCGGAACGCTGAAGCGGTCGCCGAGCTCGAGCGCCGTCGCTCCAATGATGATCTTCTTGTCTCTCAGCTTGTCCAGAGCGGCGGTTTCGCCGCGGAGCACGTCGACATAGGAGACACTCGGAACCGAGTTCGCCCGAATGCTGAAATCGATCAGGAAAGGCGGCCGCCGATTGGCGTTCTGCCCGGCCAGCACGACGGCCATCGACGGCATCACGGCATCGCCGAGCTTCTCGCCGAACGGATAGCGGCGAACGAGCCCGTCGGATTCGATCGCGACATTGACCAGCGCCGGCCACGACTGGTTGCCGAACGGCTTGAGGGGGCGATTGATGTGAGCTGCGCCGCCATTCGGCGCGGGCTGCTTGAAGGACGGCAGGATGGTCGAGCCGCCGGCCTTACGCAACGCGTTGACGAAAGCCTCGTCGGAGGCGGGATCGGATGGCGAGCTGAAATCGACGTCGAAAGCGACGTCCTGCGCCCCCGCGGCCTCTAACCTGTGCAACAATTCCGCGTGCAGCCGGCGCGGCCAGGGCCACACCCCGATCTGGTCGATCGAGGGCGCGTCGATGGCCACCACCACGACGTTGCCGCTCGCGGCACGCGGTTGCCATGCGAACCGCAGGTCGGTCAGCGCGTTGCGAAGCGCACCATGCCACCCCGTGGACAGCACGATCGCCAGCGCGGTCACGACTAGAATATGCGGACGATAGCGCGTCACTCCGATCCTCCCGCGCACCTGCTTCTGCAGGTACGCCCCCTCATCCCCTACGAAATCGCCTCAGTGCTTGTTGTGGCCAAAGGCATTGCCGTGGCCATTGCTGCCGTTGCCGCCGCCGTTGCCGTTGCCGTTGCCGTTGCCGTTGCCGTTGCCGTTACCGTTGTTGCCCCTACCGTTACCGGTGGCGCCGTTGTTGCCGTTACCGTCGCCGGAATTCCCATTGCCGGAATTGCCGTTACCGGAGTTGCCCTTGCCGGGGTTGGACTTGCCACTGGAATTTCCACTGCCGCCGCCAGAGCCGTCGCTGGACGCACCGGCCGTCGTCGCGGCTATTGTCGTGCTGGCGGCCGAGGAGCTGGTGCTGCCAGCCGTCACGCCGCTGCTCGTGGTGACCGCAGTCTGGCCGGTGCTGTTGGATGCCGTCGTGCTCGCTTTCGAGTCGCTCCAGACCGTCTCGGTGCCGGCGTGCGCGTTGCGCACTTGTCCGGGGGCACCGCCGCCGTGGGCGAGCCCGTGCGTGACCTTGTGGACGTTGAGCTTGACCTCGCCCAGCGAACTCGAGATGCGCACGACGCCGGGCTTTGCAGCACCGCCCTTGGACGCGTGAGCTCCGGCCGCCGGTTGCGACGGCTTGAGCGCGCCGGCCGCCTTGGTGCCCTTGTCGATCGGACCGAGCGCGTGGATCGCATGGCCGTTCGCTGCGTTGCGCGGGGCCGACAGGCCTGATTTCGGCACCGGGACGCGCTCGATGCTCGAGGCGCGCGGCTTGCCGTGCTCGATCGGATTGAACGTTCCGGAGCCGCTCAGAGACAGGCCAGACTTGCCATGCTCGAAGACGGTGGCGGCCTGCCCCGGCAGGACCTGGGCGATCTGCCCGGTCTTGAAGTCGGAGACCTCGACCTGGCCGCGAAGCACGCCCACCTTGGTGCTGCCCGCATTCACGGTGACGCTGAACTGGGTGCCCTTGACCACGGCGGCGAGATAGGGCGTCTCGACCTCGAAGTGCTTGACGTTGCGCTTCTCGACCTCGAGCAGGATCGAGCCCGCCTGCTGGATGATGGTGGTCGAGAGACCGTCCTTTTTCTCCGTCGGCAAGCCGACCACCGAGTTGGGAGAGATCAGGATGGTCTCCTCGCCGCGGACGAGGAGCACGCGGCCATTACGTCCGGTACGAATGGTGTCGCCGGGTTTGAGCGCCTCCTGCTGACTCAAGGACACTTGCTGAGCGCCGCTGGTGGCGACCCACACCTCGCCGGTGGCCTTGCCAACCGACCAGACGCCATCATCCGCAGCGGATGCGGCGGAAGCCGTTCCCAGCATCAGCGCGGCCGCCAAGGCGCACCGCATTCCAACCTTGTTCAGCATGACGATCCTCAGTCCGCGTTACAGCCGGCCTTGAGGGGTATCCGAAATCACTCAACATAGGATTAGCGGGAAGCGGCCAGCGGAGCGGTCGCGTTAACCATTCGTTGACCATAAAAAACTATGAAAAATCATGTGGCTAACGAACCCTTACCGCTTCACGGGCGCATCTCCGTCAAACTACGAGGACAAGCGAGTCGCGCGCGTTCGGAAGCGGCATCTCGTTACCGCAGCGGTGCTGTTGGCGCCGTTCTTCGCGGGAGTCCCTCAGGCTTTCGCGCAGCAGGCGAACCAGCCGGGTTTCGATCCGCGCCAACCTCAGAAATATTTTGAGAACCAAACCGAGCGGGAATCGCTGAGCCGTCCGCCGGTCAGGCTCCCAACAATCGACCAGCCCAGCACCGGCGGCGATACCAAACCTCAATTCGTGCTGCGCGGCGTCAACGTCAGCGGAGCCCGCGCCGTTTCCCCCGATCGCATCGCCGCGGTCTACCAGCCCTATGTCGGCAAGAAGGTTTCGCAGGCGGATCTCGCCGCGATCGCCGGCGCGATCAGCGATCTCTACCGCGCCGATGGTTTTCACTTGAGCCGTGCGATCGTGCCGCCGCAGGACATTGCCGACGGCCTGCTCCGGATCCAGGTGATCGAAGGCGCCATCGTGCAGGCCGAGCTGAAAGGCGATGGCGCCGAGCAGTTCGGCGTGAGACCGATGCTTGGGCCGGTTCTGGCCGAGCAACCGTCGCGCCTGGCAACGCTGGAGCGCCAGCTCTTTCTCGTCAACGGCAGACCTGGCGTCCGGATCACCGATACCGCACTGGAGGAGATCGGCGGTGCGACCGGCCGCTTCCGCCTCATCGTCTATTTGAAGACGTGGCACGTCTTCTCCTCATTCGGTCTGGACAATCTCGGCTCATCATCAGTCGGTCCGTGGCAGACCTACGCGACCGGCGCGTTCAACTCCTATCTCACACCCGGCGACACGCTGGCGGTCAACCTGTCGACCATCGCCAACGACCCCCGCCAGCTTGGCTTCGCGCGGCTGTCCTACGACGCACCTGTCGGCGTCGACGGCGTGCGTCTCGGCGGGTCCGTGCTGTACAGCGCGGTTCGGCCGGGCGATGCCCGCCGCCTCGACAGCGACATCACCACGACCGAGGCCTTCGAGCTGCGTGCCAGCATCGTCCCATTGCAGTCGCAATCCTCCTCGCTGACCTTGACCGCGGCGACGACCTTCAGCAACGTGTCCGAGCATGACCTTTACGGCCCCTGGTACAACGACCACATCAGGACCGCGAGCCTGACCGCCGACTATCGGCTCCAGGATCATTTCGGCGGCACCAATTTCGCGACGCTGACCTACCGCCAGGGCCTCGACATCTTCGGTGCCTCGCATTTCGACGACGACCTGTTGTCGCGCGACGGCGCGTCATCGAACTTCTCCGTGCTGAACCTCTGGTTCACGCGCTACCAGACGCTCAACGACGTCTGGTCGCTCAAGCTCTCCGCTGCGAGCCAGACGGCGTCACGGCCGCTGTTGACCTCGCAGCAATTCTATCTCGGCGGCGCTGCCTTCGGGCGCGGCTATGGCGCAGCCGAGATCAGCGGCGACAATGGTCTCGCCGGCTCGCTCGAACTGCGCTTCGACCAGAAACTCAATTTTCGCTACTGGACCGGCTATCAGCTCTACGCCTTCGGTCACGCCGGTGCAGTCTGGAACCACGGTTACCGCCTGAACGAGGGTCTGTCGCTGACCTCGGCTGGAGCTGGCGTGCGGTTCTTCCTGCCGGACGATTTCCAGGCCGATCTCGGCGTGGCCGTCCCCCTGAGCTACCGGGCGCCCGACAACGAGCGCCGCAGCCCGCGCTTTCTGTTTACGCTGTCAAGCGCATTGCGGCTCTGCTCCGAACGCGGCAAGGGCGGCTGTCTGTAAAACCCTTGTCCTTCGCGCTGTAGCCCCCGACATGCGGCCCTTTTTTGAGCCCAGCGCACAGTCTTGCCTAAATTTAATCCCGTAACCTGCTCACGATCGCTCGATCCGAGAGTTCCCAATGGCCATGTTCAGTCAAAAGTGATTTGAGACGGAACCATGAAGAGGGTGTTTGCAGTTCTGGCGTTTCTCTGCGTCCTCGGCGTCGGCCAGTATTTCGTGGTCAGCCGGTTCGCGATCCGCCATGAGGTGTTGCCCCTGTTCGACGCCGCCCGCCAGCGGCCGATTGCGGTCGAAATCGCTGTACGGCGCGACTACGAGACCAAGGCCAATCTTGGCCTCTGGAAGCTCCCGCTCGCCATCATCAGCAATGGCAATACCGTCAAGGCCACTGAATATTCCTTCCTGGCCAACGTGCTCGCCGCACGCGGTTATCTCGTCGCCAGCATCCAGCAGGATCTGCCGAGCGATCCGCCGCTGATGACCAAGGCCGGTCAGCAATATGTCGGCCGGCGCGAGGTCTATATCCGCTGCGAGGCCAACATCCTCTTCACCCTGGGCGAGTTGAAGCGGCGGCAGGAGAATGCCGACTACGACCACATCACGCTCGTCGGCCATTCCAACGGTGGCGACGTTTCGATGTATGTCGCCCATCAGCACCCGGAGCTGGTGTCGAAAGTGATCACGCTCGACAATCTGCGGGTGCCATTCGTGCTTAGCGACAACATGAAGATCCTGTCGTTCCGCTCGAAGGATCCGCAATTTGTAACCGATCCCGGCGTGCTGCCGACGCCGGAAGAGGCCAAGGCGCGCGGCATCGACATCATCCATACTGGCGCACAGCATACCGAGATGAGCGATCGCGGTCCCGATGCGGTCAAGGAGAAGATCCAGGCGACACTCGACCGCTTCCTGCGCGACAGCGCCAGCAGCGCGCTCGCCCCGGCCGATACACGAAGCCCGATGATCATGAACCCCGGCGACTATTAGTCCGGCCCCTTTGCGGCAGATCAAGGCTGCCGCAAGCCTACCCCGATAGAAAGAGCCTCGCCATCTCGGAGAGGCACGTGTCGCACTCCATCGAAAGCCTTGATACGAAAAGAATCGATACGACAAGCTTTGGCCTGCCCGCGGCAAGGACGCCGAGATTCGCCCGGCATCTCTATCGCTCGGCTCGCAAGCTGCTGCGGTCGATCATCGCCCGCATCGACCTCTCGCAGTTTCCGGGTTCGTGTTGCGGATGAGGACGGCGTCGCTAGCCAACAACACACAGGGTTGCCCTATGCACCGGCATTTGAGACGAATTTGCCTGCTGGTTGCCGTGGCCTTGAGCGTGGGCACGTCGTCCGCTCTCGCCGCCGACGCAGATCACGGCGCCGACCTTGCGAGGCGCTGGTGCGCCAGCTGCCATGTCGTGGCGAACGGCCAGACTCAGGCGAGCGCCGACGTCCCCTCTTTCGTGTCCGTTGCGCGCAGGCCTGACTTCAGTTCGGAAAGACTCGCCTTTTTCCTGCTAGACCCGCACCCGAAGATGCCGAATTTCCCCTTGAGCCGGATCGAAGCCGCCGATATCGCGGCCTACATCGCATCGCTGCGTTAGCAGAGCGACCGATTGGTCAAGACACCTGCGACAGATGCAAATCCCTGCCTGAGAACCGACAGGGATCAGCGGAAAGGGTGATGGGCGGCGAATGAGGTCCATTCGACGGCCCATCATGGACCGATACCAGTGCGGATATTCACGCCGTGCAAGTCCAATCTGTGGACGCGCCGTGAACACACCGAGAATTAGGACTTGCCCTTCCCCGGTTGCATCAGACTACCGGTCATCTGGCGCATGTGGTCTCCGGCACTGGTGAACTGGCTGCGCAGGAAATCCGATTGGATTCGCATCGCCTCCTGAAGGTCGGTCGCATGGACGAGCTTGCGGGCATGCTCGAACGCCGACTTCATGTTCTGCTCGGTGAAAGCGAGCGCCTGCTTCGACACGTCCGCCCCCGCGCCCGGAACGGTCGTCATCGATTTGGTGGCGGCTTCGAAAAACATGCCGAATGCCTTTTCCGCCTGGTCAATCGTCTTCTCGGCCAGGTCGCGCAGTTCGGCCGGAACTTCGAGCTTCGGTTCGATCATGGTCGCACTCCTCCCGTTTTCAGAACTGAATACCACACTTGCCGGATCGCCTGCCAGCGTCCAGCCCCGGGGAAGACGTCGCCCGGCGGCCTGCTGTGGCAGGAAAACATAAGGCCGGCGCGCAAGCCGGCTCAGGACAGGGGGTGTTCGGGGAGGGTTTCTTCGGTGGCGAGGTCTTCGACGAGCTTGATGACCTCGAAACGCTGCCGGGGCGCGAGCTTCAGAAAGGCGCGGAGCAGGCGCAGGCTTTCGACGGTGCCGCTTGCAGGCGCGCCGAGCTTGAGGTGCAGCTCAGCTGCGAAATTGAGGTTCTTCATCTCGCACCTATGACAAGCATCGGACTTCGTGATCCAACATCGAGGTCCCAACTAAGAACCCAACGCCACAACTGGATGCCATAACCGGATGCTATGGCGACGGCGCGCCTTCGGCCGGGGGGAAGCCCGATGTGTTCGCACGCCGAGCTACATGTGCAGCGCGCACACCTGAACAGGTTGCAACTATGTCAAGAAACAACCCCTCCGGCAAGCCTAACGGTTGGCGCAGCGATGCTTCGTCTGCATCGCACCACGGCAATTCCGGATAACAGGAATAGGGCCGGCCGTCACCCACCTGCGTCAAGAAGCGGCATCGATCAGGCATACAGCCTCGATTGCCGTCAATCGACGCTGCGTTTCGTGTTGTTTCGGATGTGAATGGACGTTGGTGGACGCGAACCAGTGCTTCTTCAGCGTATACACGTAATTGTTGAGTCTGGCATCGGCGGTTGTATCGTCGACGAAATAGGCGTCGATCTCGCGCTATGGATCGGCAGCCACAGCGCGGCCTTCTGACCAAGAGACAAACTATGACGTTTGGATTTCATCCAAACCCGTCCCCTCGAGCTCTTGGACTTGGACCCGCCTCTTCGCATCAGGATTCATCGGGCCGCATTTGTTTCCGGCCGTGAACCGTTTTCGAGGAGCAAACGACAAAGCGGAGGCGAAACAGTCACGCAGATCACGGGCGCCGTGGCCGATGCATTGATCGATTCGGGCGCCCCAGCACCAAAGGACGACGGCATGCTTTCTCGCTGCGATCTCATCAAGGGCGCCGCAGTCGCGCTTCTCACCTTCTCGACACAAAGCGCGTGGGCGCAGGAGACCAGGATGAACCTGTTCAAGATCGTCACCATCAAGGATGAAATCGTCGTCGGATTGTCGACGGAGGAGCTTCAGGCCCTCGGCGGCAATGATGCGAGCGCCGTTGCACATGCTCTGGCACAGAAGGGCGATCTCACCGTCTGGCAATACAACGTGCATCGCGGTCCGAACGGCGAATTGCAGCAGGCGCCGACCGCCAGAATCGGCCTTTTGGCCAACGCCTCGCTGCGGGTCGAGCCCTATGCCACGACCTACCAGATCCTACCGCATCCCTAAGCAGCGGACCGGCGCGCCCGCGACCGTGGTCGCGGGCGCGTTGTCATCTTCGTTGCCCTGCACGCAGTCTCCCCGTTTCCGTCGCAAAGCCATAGATCAGTGCCAACCGGTCCAGGCATTCACGGAAACGTCGGGCAAAATAGTCGATCCAGCGCTGCGTACGGAGGGCGCGACGCTGGCCGATCTCGTCCATGGTCAGGCCCAGCACCAACACGTCGTGCACTAGCGCAGCGCCGTCTGTGCCGAGTTCGCGCTCGATCCGGTTCAGCCGCAGCACCGCCTGGCGTTGGCTCTCGGTGACCGGCTCGCGCGTACGCGCGCCATCGACATATTCGCGAGTCGGGTCCATTGCCTGAGGGCCTCGCTCGGCCCTCTCCCAATCGTCCTGGAAGGCGCGCCCGCCCCGATACTGCGCCTCGTCGATCTGATGGTGCGCATGCAGCCGGCCGAGCGGATCACTGCGGATCGACCGCACGGCCATGATCTTCTCGCCGGGATCGAGCGCGAGCGGATTGTCCACCTCGACTTCCGCCACCTCCGCATTGAACGGTATCTCACGTGAGCGTCGGTCGTAGACATTCGCCAATTTAAAGGACCTGTTGCGTCGGACACGTGCCACTCGGATACTCCTTGCGAAATTGACGATTGAACGGGCGGTCGTCAGGTCAGGCGGCAGAGACCAGCCTCAGCACGACGGGGCCGGAGACGCGGGCGGATCCAGCCCCGGCGCGGCGCGTCAGGCGCGCATGCGGCGTGCAATAGCTCGAGCCCGGCTCACTTGGATGGCCGCAGAAGGTAATCTCCTCCCCGTCCTTGTCGCCGCCATAGGGATAGCGACAGTCCTCGGCAGCGAGTTCGACCAACGGGACCAGGCGCGGCTGGACGCCGACGCAGCGCAATTTGACCTGCGCGGCAGGCTTCGTCGCGGATTTCGGCGGCAGGTTCAGTAACGCGGGACGGTGCGGGAGGCTAAGACAGGCTCCAGACGGCAGCACCGGCACGATCGATGGACTCGTCGTCCGCACCTGCACGATCAGCCCGAGCCGCTTGGCGCGGCCGACCACCGCGTTGCGCGTGTAAGCCGTTCCGAACCTTGCGTTAATCTGTCTTCCGATCTCCGCATAAGACATCCCCTTGAGAAAATAGTCGCGAAGCGCGTCGGAGTGCTCCGACGGCCAATGAGCCGGTTCCATGCTGCTGTCCTGTGATGCGCCTCCTCCGATCGCACGACCGCGAGGCGGAGCATACATTCCGGTATTCCGAAGTCAGAGTCAAGCGATAATTCTGATATTCATAATTGCATCAATTCCGAATTTCGGATTACAAGAGACGGACGATGGACAATCGAGGGAATCACCATGTTGGACGCTGCAATGATCGAACGGGGCCTGGAAAAGACGGGCAAGAGCAAGGGCGGCCTGGCGGCTGCCATGGGCGTACGCCCCGGCGCTGTCTCGGAGATCCTCGGCGGCGAACGCCTGGTGAAGGCTTCGGAAATCATTCCGATCATGGAATATCTCGAGCTCAATCTCGCGCCGATCATGGGCCGCGTCGGGGCCGGTGCCGTGATCGAGCCGGATTATGAGCAGGTTCCCCCCGAAGGCCTTGGCGACATCGCGCTGCCCTTTCCGATCATGGAGGAGACCATCGCATTCGAGATCGTGGGCGATTCGATGCTGCCCAAATACGAGAGCGGCGACGTAATCGTAGTCTACAAGGACCAGCGCCATCCGCTGTCGAGCTTCTACGGCGAGGAGGCCGTGGTCCGGCTCAAGACCGGCGAGCGCTATCTGAAGACCATCGAACGAGGCAAATCCCCCTCCGTCGTCAATCTCAGCAGCTTCAATGCCAAGCAGATCGTCGGCGTGAAACTGGAGTGGGTCGGCGAGATCTGCCTGTCCATGCCCAAGGGGCAGCTGGAGCGGCTGCGCGCCAAGTCGGCGCGCCCGCGCAAGAGGAGCAAGTAGGCTGCAACTTCCGTTTTTACGAAATTCACCTGACTTGATTCCGTTTTTCGGAAATACTCTGCCGTTCCCGACCATGGGCACGGCAGGATCGTTTCATGCAGTATTTCGTCGTGATGATCGACTATGGGCGCCGCGGCCGCGAGGCAGTGGTCGACCCTGAAATCACCAGGCGCGAGGTCATTTCCCGCGTTGCCTCAGGTGAATATCGGAATATCTCGTTCATCCAGGAAATCGTGGAGAATTCGGTCGAAGACGTGACCGAGGCGATCCTCGCTGAGGCTGCCCTGCCCCGGATCCCGCCCGAAGAAGTCGACCTCCAGGCTCTCCGCCTCGATCACGCCCGCGATCTGCGTAAGCACGAGCGGACATAACGCAGGCCCAGGGCCGACCTTTTCCGGTCCGATCGAATCGGAACGGGCCCTGGATTTCTTATTTTGACGCGTTTTCTTTACGCGAACCGGAATCCAGTTCGCTCGAAATCGCTCTGCCAGCCTGCGCCACAGCCCGGTCGGAGATCACACCGTGAGGACGGTCGATCCCGTGGTCTTGCGCGCGGCGAGATCGGCATGCGCCTTGGCGGCGTCCTTCAGTGGATAGGTCTGGCGCACCTCGATCTTGACCGCGCCGGACTTGACGACATCGAACAGCTCGCCCGCCATCGCGACCAGGCTCTCACGCTTGGCGGCGTAGGTGAACAGCGTCGGCCGGGTGACGTAGAGCGAGCCCTTCTGCGCCAGCAGACCGAGATTGAGCGGCTCGACGGCGCCGGAGGACGCACCGAACAGCGCGGCGACGCCGAGCGGCGCGAGGCAGTCGAGCGACTTCAAGAACGTGTCCTTGCCGACCGAGTCATAGACCACCGGCACCTTCTTGCCGCCGGTGATCTCGTCCACGCGCTTCACGAAATCCTCGCGGCTATAGATGATGACATGGTCGCAGCCATGCGCCTTGGCGAGCTTGGCCTTCTCGTCGTTGCTGACGGTGCCGATCACGGTCGCGCCGAGATGCTTGGCCCACTGGGAGAGAATCAGGCCGACGCCACCGGCGGCCGCATGCAGCAGGATGGTATCGCCGGCCTTCACCCGATAGGTCTGCCGGATGAGATATTGCGTTGTGAGCCCCTTCAGCATCATCGCCGCCGCGGTCTTGTCGTCGACACCGTCCGGCAGCTTCAGCAGTCGGTCGGCCGGGATCAGCCGCGCCTCGGAATAGGCCCCGAGCGGCGAGGCGCCGTAGGCGACGCGATCGCCGGGCTTCAGATCGGTGACGCCAGGCCCGACCTCCTCGACGACGCCAGCAGCCTCGCTACCAAGCCCGCTCGGCAGTTGCGCCGGATAAAGGCCCGAACGATTGTAGATGTCGACGAAGTTGAGACCGACGGCGGTATGGCGGATTCGCGCCTCGCCCGGTCCGGGCTTGCCGACACTGACTTCTTCCCAGACCAGCACTTCCGGACCACCAGTCTTGTGAAAGCGAATGGCATGCGTCATGGGCGTTGTTCCCTTATCGTTGAGGTCAAAATCCGAATATCGGATTGGGCTTTGAAATAGGTATTTGGTCCACCCGTCACAGTACAGAGACGTAACAAGAATGTCACAGCGAACGACAAACCTCCGCCGTTCCGCCTCTGTTCGAAAGAGTTGATGTCGGCCTTTTGCCGGCCGGCAGTAGCCTTCGCGCGGGTTTGGAGGTCGTCTGCGAAGGAGAGCCGAGATGCCAGCTTATGTACAGCATCATCAGGATATCGAGATCGCGCCTGTGATTTGCCCTGCTTGCATGGGGTTCCTTCCAATGTATGTGCGCGAGGTCGAACCGCATTGGAGTCTTGCCAAGATCGACTTCGTCTATGAATGCGTCGATTGCGGCGCCGAGGTCAGACAGACGATCCGTAAGCCGGAGTTGCTGCGGCACTGATCGCGCGGCCGGTTGGCCGCCCGACTATTTGCGTTGAGCGGAAAAAACGCCCATTCGCGCGGGTCTGGCCTCTCCCAAACGAGGCTTGTTCTTTGCCGTGAACGCAGGCAGAACAAGCCTCAATCAAGACCTTTGGGAGCGCCTTTTCGTGGCTGAACAGAAGCCCTCGACAGCGATCGAGGCGGTGGAGAGCGGCCTCGCCGCGCAAGGCTACATCGCGAGCCGGCAGATCGCGACCGCCGTCTATTTGTCGCAACAGATCGAGAAGCCGATCCTGGTCGAAGGCCCCGCGGGCGTCGGCAAGACCGAGCTTGCCAAGGCGATCGCGGCCTGGCGCGGCCTGAAGATGATCCGCCTGCAATGCTACGAAGGCCTCGACGAGGCCAAGGCGCTCTATGAATGGAAATACGCCAAGCAGCTTCTCTACACGCAGATCCTCAAGGACAAGCTCGGCGAAGTCCTCGGCGGCGCGCAGACTTTGCACGCTGCACTTCATCAACTCCACGATTTCGGCGACGTGTTCTTCTCCAAGGAGTTCGTCGAGCCGCGGCCGCTGCTGCAAGCGCTGGAGCAGCCGGGCGGCTGCGTGCTCCTGATCGACGAAATCGACAAGTCGGATGCGGAATTCGAATCGCTGCTGCTGGAAATTCTCTCCGATTTCCAGGTCACGATCCCAGAACTCGGCACCGTCTCCGCGATCACGCCGCCAACGGTGATCCTCACCTCCAACAGCGAGCGCGATCTCGGCGATGCCCTGAAGCGGCGCTGCCTGCATCTGCACATCGGCTTCCCCGAGCAGCGGCTCGAGGAGCGCATCGTCGAGAGCCGCGTCCCCAACATTTCGCAGACGCTGCGGCGGCAGATGGTCGGCTTCATCCACGAAATCCGCTCGCTCGACCTGAAGAAGCTGCCTTCGGTCAGCGAGACCATCGACTGGGCACGCGTGCTGGTGCTCTTGCAGGCCTCGGAGCTCGACACCGAGATCGTCAAGGACACGCTCAACGTGCTCCTGAAATACGAGGCCGACATCGAGGCGGCTCAACCTCAGATTACGACCTTCATTGCCAAGGCAGCACGATCCAACGTCTTCGGTTGACGGCGATGCGCGAGAATATTCATCGTTTCTTCCGTGCGGCACGGGGCGCCGGGGTCCATGTCTCGCCGGCCGAAAGCATCGATGCGATGCGTGCGGTCGCGCAGGTCGGCGTCTCCGACCGGACGATCCTGCGCGATGCGCTCCTTCTGACGCTCGCCAAGTCGCAGGACGAAAAGCTCGCGCTCGGAGACTGTTTCGATCTGTTCTTCAGCCAGCCCGAGCCGCGGCAGGAACAGCCTGAAGCCGACAGCAACGATGTTTCGGAGGACGCGGATCAATCTCCGTCGTCGGGCGCGGCCAGCGATGCGAGCGCCGGTTCGCCTCCCGCAGAATTGGGTCCCCTCGCGCAGATGCTGCTGTCGCAGGATCGCAACGCGATCACCGCCGCGATCGCCAGCGCCTCAGGTGCGGCCTCCCTATCCGACATCCGCTACTCCACCCAGCGCGGCATCTTCTCCAGCCGCATCCTCGACGCCATGGGGCTCCAGCGGCTGCGCGACGATCTCGACGAGCTGACCGCGACCAATCCGGCACTGGCCGAGCGGCTTCGCGCCGCGCTCGATGCCTTGCGCGAAGCCGTCCGCGACACCGTCGCGCAGGGGCTTGCGCTCTATGCCCGCGAGGAAGCTGAAAACCTCCGCAACGAGATTCTACGCAACGCGCCGCTTGCCCGCATTGAGCGGCGCCATGTCGCGGAGATGCGCGCTCTCATCCGCCAGATTGCGCGGCGCCTGCGCGAGCGCTATTCGAAACCACGCAAGCGCCAACGGCGCGGTCATCTCGACGTCCGCCGCACGCTACGCCGCAACGCCGCCTGGGGCGGCATCCCCTTTCTCACGGCCTGGAAGCGCAAGCATCGCGATCGGCCGAAGATCGTGGCACTCTGCGACGTCTCGGGGTCGGTCGCACAGGTCTCGGATTTCTTCCTGCTCCTGATCCACTCGCTGCACGAGGTGGTCGACGACGTCCATTCGTTCGCCTTCTCCTCGCATCTGATCGAAGTCAGCGACATCCTGGAATCGAAACCGCCGGAAGAGGCGATGGCCGAGATCATGTCCAAGGTCGGCTTCGGCTCCTCCGACTACGGCTCGGCGCTGGCCGATTTCGAGAAGGAGTTCATGAGCACGCTGACGCCGCAGACCACGGTGATCATGCTGGGCGATGCCCGCAGCAACAATCTCGATCCGCGCGCCGACATCCTGCGCCGCATCTCTGAGCGCTCGAAGCGACTGGTGTGGCTCAATCCCGAAGGACGTCTCGCCTGGGGCTTTGGCGATTCCGAGATGCCGCGCTATGCGACCTTCTGCAGCGTGGTGCGCCAGTGCGCCACCGCGCAGCAGCTCGAGCGCGCGGTGTCCGATATTGTGGCGACTTATCAGTAGGCCTTACCCACAGCCGACGTCAGTTTCGCCCCAGCTCCGTCTGAGCCACATTGCACTCCCGGAAATGATAGGCGATCTCGTCAAGCGCGCGCTGCTCCCATTCCTGAGCTTGCGCAAGCCAGAAAACCCGGCGCTGGAAATCAAGCGCGGCGCGCTCCCGGCACAGGGATTCCTGACTGCGAATTTCGACCAGTCTGTTCATGCACTCCACTCCTGCCATGTGAAGCCATTCCCCGCGAATCAGCGTAACAGAATCCGACCCTTCGTCTCATGCTTTCTGTGCATATTGCGACGCAGAATGAGACAGCAGCGCTTCCCGTGCAGTGCGGTAATTCGCGCACCAACATCAAGCCCACATCATCAATATGTGATCGAGGCGCAGGACGATCCGCGGGAGCGAGCGATCTTAACTCTTGTGGCGCAATGGCGTGCAGCAATTTGTGAAGAGAAGTTCTAAACGCCTCACCGAATTCCCGACTCATTGTCGTCGCACGGTCTTCATGCAGCGCCTCTAACAGAGGCGCACGAACGGCACTACGGCTTGAGGCAACATGAGCAACGACATCGACTTCGATCTTTCGCCAGACCAATGGGAGGTTCTGAAGGCGCTTCGCAACCCGGTGTCGAACGGTCGGCTTTCCAAGGCCTATCTCATCGAGAGCCTCGTCAAGCTCGGTCTTGTCGTCGTCTGCGACGGCTTGCCGGTCATGACGCCGAATGGACGCAAGGTGCTGGTACGCGGATCGTGTCGGCTGCTGGATCTCGCGGCGTGACGCGGCCACCCGCGCGCAGAACGTGACTGTAGGACCGCAAAATCGGCTGTCCACGTGACCGACGGCACCTGGAACGGTTTCCCGGTGCCGATACGGATGCCGGTCGCACCGCAAAAAGACCGAATAGACCTCCTCCTCAGCGAAAACCGCGACAATCTGGCACGCTAGTTGCTCCTTTCGACGATCGAGACGTCGTCAAAACGGGGGAGTCACCATGTCGACCATTGCCGCGGCCCCGGCCGCCGAGCCAAAGCCGCTCTACACGTCGCTGTTCGTCCAGGTCCTGGCCGCGCTGATCCTCGGCATCATTCTCGGCGTGGCCGCGCCGGATTTTGCCATCTCGCTCAAGATTCTGAGCGACGCCTTCCTGAAGCTGATTTCCATGATCGTGGCGCCGATCGTGTTCTGCGTCGTCGTGCACGGCATTGCCGGCGCGGGCGACCTCAAGAAGGTCGGACGGGTCGGCGTCAAAGCGCTGGTCTATTTCGAGGTGATGACCACAGTCGCTCTCGTGGTAGGTCTCATCCTGGCCTACACTTTCGGCCCCGGCCATGGCATGAACATCGACCCCTCGACGCTGGACGCCAAGGCGCTCAATACCTATGCCGACAACGCCCACAAGCTTCAGGGCGGCGGCATCGGCTCCTTCCTCCTCAACGTGATCCCGAGCACCTCGTTCGACGCGTTGTCGCGCAACGACGTGCTCCAGGTGCTGTTTTTCGCCGTGCTGTTCGGCGTAGGCCTCGCACTGGTCGGCGGCGAGAAGGGCAAGCTCGTGACATCGATGATCGATGCCGCCTCGACCGTGCTGTTCCGTGTCATGGGGCTTATCGTCCGCGTTGCTCCACTTGGCGTGCTCGGCGCAGTCGCCTACACCGTCGGCAAATACGGCGTCGGCTCGCTCAAGCAGCTCGTCTCACTGGTTGCGCTGTTCTACGTCTCGGTCGGCATCTTCGTGCTGGGCGTGCTCGGCGGCGTCATGGCGCTTGCCGGCATCAACATCCTCAAATTCCTCGCCTACCTGCGCGAGGAGTTGACGATCGTGCTCGCGACCGCCTCGTCCGACGCCGTGCTGCCGCAGATCATGAAGAAGCTGGAGCGGATGGGCGTGAAGGACTCCGTCGTCGGCCTTGTGATTCCGACCGGTTATTCCTTCAACCTCGACGCGTTCTCGATCTACCTGACGCTTGCGGTCGTCTTTATCGCGCAGGCGACCAACACGCCGCTGTCCTTCGGCGACCTCCTGCTGGTGCTCGGCGTCTCCCTGATCACCTCGAAGGGCGCGCATGGCGTACCGGGCTCCGCGATCGTGATTCTGGCGGCGACGCTGAACGCGGTGCCCAGCATCCCTGCGATCGGCCTCGTGCTGGTCTTGTCGGTCGACTGGTTCATCGGCATGGCTCGCGCGGTCGGCAACCTCACCGGAAATTGCGTTGCGACCGTGGTGGTGGCCGCCTGGGAAGGCGATCTCGACCGCGCCAAGGCGGCCAAGGTCCTCGACGGTGGCGAGCTTGTGGACGTGACGGCGGGGTAACGACCGCCGTTCAGTCATTCCACTGGAGGAGCGGCGTTCCATGCGCCCTCCTCCAGACAGAGAGGAAACGCGGAAACCAGGAGTGGGCCACGGCGCCCTTGTAGGCCCAGGTGCGATATTGCAGGCCGTGCTCCGAGATCAGTTCCTGATAGCCGCCGTGGACTTCGATTGCGGTGCGAATGTCCTTCAGAATTCCCTGGGCGCAGGAACGGTAGGTATCGCTGCACGAGAATTCGTCATAGTCCAGCATGCGATCCGCGAATTCGACGTTGAACGTCGGCCAGGAGGACCGTCCCTGGTAGGCGGGAGCCGCGATCTTGTGGATCATCTTGTTCCGCGGATTATCCGCGGACACCAGGAAGTGGAATGTGCTGGGGATGCGAAAGCGCGGCTCCGCAATGATCATATCCGCCGTGGCTGCGAACAGCGCGCGCTCGGCCGGCTCGTTCATATCCCAGAAGCCGCGATGCACACTGACGAAATCCAGCGCGACCGAGGACACCGGCGAGCCTGGGGGGCCATCCAGGGAATGCCTGATATAGCCACCCTTGCCGAACAGGCGGAGCAGGTCCCTCTTGTACTGCGCCAGGTCGCGTCCGAGCCGCCGCTTCAGCTCGTTCTCGTCGATGATCCCGAGCCGCACGCCCCACACGAAGGTCGTGTAGACGCAGGCATTGGTGACGAAACGCCTGCGCTCGGCGCGCGTGTCGGTTGCCGCAGAGCGCGGAGCACTGGCATCGCACAGAAAATACGTAGAGCCATCATCATTGAACGGCTCGAGCTCGCTTGCGAGCTGGAGGATCGCGCGCTTCAGATCACCGCAATATTCGGCCAGCAGCAGGCGACCGGCATGCACGCATTGCGACATCGCCAGATAGGACGACGCTCTCTCCTCGGCAGAGATCATCTGCCGCAGGCCGGCCAGAATGCCGAGCAGCGTATCCGAAGGGCGCGAGAAATAGTTCACGCCGAGATACCGGGCGCGCGCCGCCGGGACGATCGTCGTCGTGACGACGTTGGCGCGAACCGCTTCCAGCAGCAGGCGGACGCTCTTTTCGAGCAGACGAGCCCGGCGAACCGCATCCTGCGAATCCATGATGGTGTCGGGGTCGAGGATGTCGGGATAGAACCAGGCAAAGTCGCGCGGATAGTACGCAGAAGCGTGCGGCGCGCCCGTAACGAGAAAGGACTCAGATACCGCAAAAGCACTGTCCATCGAGTGCCGGTAAAGGTCCTCGATGGCCGTGAACGGATGATGCGACTTCCTCAGGAAGCGATCACCGAGAAAGTTCACCGCCTGAAGCGCGTTGGCAACGAAGGTCGCCGCCATACCCTGGTAAAATCGGTTTTCGCCATGGGATGGAAAAGAGATGCCGCTGTTCATACGCGCCGTCGAATGTTGTCTCGTGGTCCGGCGGGACGCCGTTACGACGCCAGACCTGTCTGATTCTTATCTCTAGCCGGTGACGTGAGGAGCCGATTTACCCTTGCCGCGGCCGAAAATTCTCGATCAGCCCCAGCAACACTCGCGCGCCGGCGTCGGCATCGGCGAGCTCAACATGCTCGTCGGGGTGATGGCTGATTCCGCCGCGGCAGCGAACGAAGATCATGCCGACGTCGGCAATGTCGATCATGGCCATGCCGTCATGCCCCGCCCCGCTCGGCAGCTCGAACACGGAAAAACCTTCCGCTTTGATCGCCTGCGCGATCTGCTCCTTGAGCCAGGGCGCGCAGGGCGCGGTGCGGTTCTCGTGGGTGACGTCGAGCTGAAGTGTCAATTGGCGGCGCTTTGCGATGGCCTCGATCTGCCTGACGACATCGGCGACCGCGCGCTTGCGGTGCATGTCGGTCGGCGCCCGCATATCGATGGTGAACGACACCTCGCCCGGAATGACGTTTGTTGCGCCGGGCCTCGCCTGGATGTAGCCGACGGTGCCGACCAGCCCACCCTCGTCGGTGCGGCAAAACTGCTCGATCGCACCGATGCATTCGGCCGCGCCCGCCAACGCATCGCGCCGGAGCGCCATCGGCACCGTGCCCGCGTGCCCCGCCATGCCGGTCAGCCGCGCGGCAAGCCGTGTCGCGCCCGCGATCGCAGTGACAACTCCGACGGGGAGGTTTTGCGTTTCCAGCACCGGCCCCTGCTCGATGTGCAGCTCGAGATAGGCAAGCAGCTCGCGCCGGGCCCGCGCGGCCGCCCCGATATGATCGGGGTCGAGCCCGAACTGCACCAGCGCATCGCGCATCGCGACGCCATCGCTGTCGCGTGTGTTGAGGACGCTTTCGTCAAAAGTGCCGGCCACGGCGCGGCTGCCGAGCAGGGTCGAGGCAAAGCGCACCCCTTCCTCATCCGCAAAACCGACGATTTCAATCGCGAACGGCAGGCGCTTGCCGCGGCGCTTGAGATCGGCGACGCAGGCGATCGCCGTGATCACGCCCAACGGCCCGTCCCATTTGCCGGCATCGCGCACGGTGTCGTAGTGCGAGCCGAGCATCAGGCAGGGCGCGCCCGGCCGCTCCCCTTCGTAGCGCCCGCAGACATTGCCGATCGCGTCGAGACGCGCGCTCATGCCGGCGTCGCGCATCCAGCTCAGGATGAGGTCCGCGGCCTTGCGCAGCTCGCCGGTCAGATAGATGCGGGTGAGCTTGTCGCCTTCTTCCGAGATCGCCGCGAGCTCGTTGATCCTTCGCACGATCTCTTCGCCGAGCGAACCATTATGAACGGCGGTACCAGCAGCCATCTCGGCGGGCTTTCCATCTCTTGGGACCGCGGCGACGGCGGTCCTGGCGGCAATCGATTCAAGTTCGGTGCCAGCGAAATCACGCTACCGACATCGTTCCAATCAGCGCGTGGTTAGCATGAATGCGGTCGCCGGCAGACCACCCGGCCCTCGTCATGCACATGCCTAAGCCGGGTAAGACTGCTTAACTCCATTGCATACAATCATAAAATACTGCCTATATTTTCATCTGCTGCTTTCCTGATCAAGCTCGGATCACCGAAAATAGCAAATTACTCTCAATAACTTAAGTGGAAATCCTCCCTCGGTAGCCTCTGGCACGAAGCTTGCGACAATCTATCCCGGGCTCCGCCAGACCGGCGCAGCGCGAGATGAGGCGGTGCATCCGCCAAGGGGAGCAAGCAATGGAATTTGGCAGGATCTCACGACGTCATTTGTTGCAGGGCGGCGCGGCCGTCACCCTCGGTGCGGCGACGGGCATTCGTCCGGCCTTCGCGGCCGAGACCACCATCGGATTCATCTACGTCGGCTCGCGGGACGACTATGGCTACAACCAGGCGCATGCGCAGGGCGCGGCGGCGCTGAAGAAGATTCCCGGCCTCAAAGTCGTGGAAGAAGAGAAGGTGCCCGAGACCGACGCGGTCGAGAAGACGATCGAGTCCATGATCAATCTCGACGGCGCCACCCTGCTCTTCCCGACCTCGTTCGGTTACTACAATCCTCACATGGTCAAGATGGCCAACAAATTCCCGAAGCTGCACTTCGAGCACTGCGGCGGCCTGTGGAGCGACAAGGACCCGAAAAACGCCGGCAGCTATTTCGGCTATATCGATGAAGCCCAATACATCTCGGGCATCGTCGCCGGCTATAGCTCCAAGAGCGGCAAGCTCGGCTTCGTCGCCGCGAAACCGATCCCGCAAGTGCTGCGCAACATCAACGCCTTCGCGCTCGGCGCGAGGCTTGCCAATCCCAAGGCCACCACGCAAGTGATCTTCACTGGTGACTGGTCGATGCCGGTCAAGGAAGCCGAGGCCACCAACAGCCTGATCGATCAGGGCGTCGACGTACTGACCTGCCATGTCGACGGTCCCAAGACCATGGTCGAGAACGCCGCGCGTCGGGGCGCCATGGTGTGCGGCTATCACGTCAACCAGTCGCCGCTCGCGCCAAAAGCGTATCTCACGGGCGCCGAGTGGAACTGGGAAGCGCTGTACCCCAAGTTCGTCAAGATGATCGCCGCCGGCGAGAGCATTCCGAACTTCTATCGCGGCGGCCTCAAGGAGGAGATCGTCAAGACCTCGCCCTATGGCGAAGCGGTCTCCGCCGAGGCGCGCAAGCACGCCGACGACGTCAAGGCCAAGTTCTTGTCCGGTGACGGCTACGCCATCTTCAAGGGAGGGCTGGTCGACAACAAGGGCAAGACGGTGATCGCGGCCGGCACCGATCGCGGCCAGAAGGATCCCGAACTCGAGAAGATGGACTATCTCGTGGAGGGCGTGGTCGGGGCGACTTCGTGACGACGAAAGCTGCAGATCTCGCTGAAGCGGTCGGGACCGTTGCCCCGGCCGCCGATCCGGGATTCCTCCAGCGTCACGGCGGAGCGATCGAATATATCCTGATCCCGGGCGCGGCGCTGGCCGGCGCGCTCGGGGTCTTCGGCATCTTCGTCGCAATGTTCGGCAAGAGCCCGCTCGACCTCTATTTCTACATGTACTACGGCGCGTTCGGCACCTGGTTCTCATGGCAGAACACGTTGACGCGCGCGGCGCCGCTGATCCTTACCGCACTCTGCACGGCGCTGCCAGCGCAGCTCGGCATGGTTATCATCGGCGGCGAAGGCGCACTCCTGATCGGCGCGCTGTCGGCAACCAGCGCAGCACTGGTGCTTCAGGGCATGCCGCCGCTCATCGTGCAGATCGCCATGGTCGTCGCCGGCGTGATCGGCGGCGGCCTCTGGGTCATGCTTTCGGGCGCGCTACGGCAATATCGCGGCGTCAACGAAACGATCTCGAGCCTGCTGCTCGTCTATATCGCGCTCGCGGTCCTCAACCATCTCGTCGAAGGCGCAATGCGCGACCCCGGCAGCCTGAACAAGCCGTCGACCCGCGAGATCGGCGCGGCCAACATGATCGGATCGATCCCCGGTACCGATGTGCATTGGGGTCTCGTGTTCGGCCTGATCGCCGCGTTCGCCGCCTATATCCTGATCTATCACACTGTGTTTGGCTTCGCCGCGCGTGTTGCCGGCGGCAACATCCGCGCTGCGAAGATCGTCGGTCTCAATGTCAGCAAGCTGATCCTGATCGTCTGCTTCCTCGCCGGCGGCGCCGCGGGCCTTGCAGGCATGGTCGAGGTCGCCGCGGTGCAGGGGCGCACCAACGCGAACCTCGCCGCAGGCTACGGCTTCACAGGGATTCTCGTCGCCTTCCTGGCGCGGCAAAATCCGCTCGCCATTATCCCCGTCGCGATCCTGCTCGGTGGTATCAGCGCCAGCGGCGGGCTGTTGCAGCGCCGCCTCGGATTGCCGGATGCATCCGTGCTGGTGCTGCAAGGCATCATCTTCGTCTTCGTGCTGGCCAGCGATGCGCTCTACGGCCGCATCGGGTTTCTGAAGGGAAAGTCCTGAGATGGCAGACGGCTCGATCGGACTCTGGACGGTCCCGCTCGCCGTGCTCGGCGGCGCCATTCGTGTCTCGACGCCGTTCCTGTTCGTGAGCCTGGGGGAATGCATCACCGAGCGCTCCGGCCGAATCAATCTCGGCCTTGAAGGCACGCTGGTGATGGGCGCGATGAGCGCCTACGGGATTTCCTACCTCACGGGATCGCCGTGGCTCGGCGTGCTCGCCGCTGGCATCACCGGCGCGCTTCTGGGCGCCCTGCATGCCGGCATCTGCTCGTTGCCGCGCGTCAACGATATTGCGGTCGGCATCGCCTTGATGCTGTTCGGCACCGGGCTTGCTTTCTATCTCGGCAAGCCGCTGATCGAGCCCACCGCGCCGCGGCTGCCCGCGATCGATTTCGGCTGGTGGAGCGACATTCCACAGGTGCGCGCGGCACTACGGGTCAACGTGTTGTTCCTGATTGGTGTCGCGCTCGCCCCAACTCTCTACTGGGCCTTCCGGACCACGCGCTGGGGCCTCCTGATCCGCACCGCCGGCGAGAGTTCGGACGCCGCGCGTGCGATGGGCCACTCCGTGCTGCTGATCCGCTTCCGCGCGACCATGGTCGGCGGCTTCCTTGCCGGCATCGGCGGCTCCTTCCTGTCGCTGTTCTATCCCGGAAGCTGGAACGAGGGCCTGTCCTCCGGCCAGGGCATCACGGCCGTGGCGCTCGTGATCTTCGCGCGCTGGGACCCCTTGCTGTGTCTCTGGGCTTCGCTCGCCTTCGGCGGCGCCGCGGCGCTGGGCCCGGCGCTGCAATCGGTCGGCGTCACCTCCGGCTACCACCTCTTCAACGCAGCCCCCTACCTCCTGACGCTGGCGATCATGATCATCACCTGCTCGCCGAAACGCACGTTGACCGGAGCCCCGGCCGAATTGTCGATCACCCGCTAGAGAGCGAAATCATGCCCGAGCGCACCATCAAGTCCGAACCCTATGCATGGCCCTATAACGGCGATCTGCGCCCCGAGAACACCGCGCTCATCATCATCGACATGCAGACCGATTTCTGCGGCGTCGGCGGCTATGTGGACAAGATGGGCTATGATCTCTCACTGACGCGGGCGCCGATCGAGCCGATCAAGAAACTGCTGACGGCAATGCGCGCTCAAGGCTTTCACATCATCCATACCCGCGAAGGCCACCGTCCCGATCTCTCTGATCTTCCTGCCAACAAGCGCTGGCGTTCCCGGCAGATCGGCGCCGGCATCGGCGATCCCGGCCCATGCGGCCGGATCCTGGTGCGCGGCGAGCCCGGGTGGGACATCATCCCCGAGCTCGCGCCGCTGCCCGGCGAACCCATCATCGACAAACCCGGCAAGGGTTCGTTCTGCGCCACCGATCTGGAGCTGATCCTGCGCGTGCGCGGCATCGAGAACATCGTGCTCACCGGGATCACCACCGACGTTTGCGTTCACACCACCATGCGTGAGGCCAACGACCGCGGCTTCGAATGCGTGCTGTTGCATGACTGCTGCGGTGCGACCGACAAGAGCAACCACGATCACGCGCTGAAGATGATCAAGATGCAGGGCGGTGTGTTCGGTGCGGTCTCGACCGCCGACGCCTTCATCGGAGCGATTTCGTGATCGTCGGCGAAACGCCACCGCCATCGGGCGCCTTCGGCGTCGATGCCATCGCCATGACCATGCGTTTCGGCGATTTCCTGGCGCTGGACAATGTCGCGCTGAAAGTGCGGCCGGGTTCGTTCCATGCGCTGCTCGGCGAGAACGGCGCCGGCAAGTCGACGCTCGTCAAATGCATTATGGGCTATTACCACGCCACCGAGGGTGACATTCTCGTCGGCGGGCGCGAGCAGGCGATCGGCAATCCGAAGGACGCCCACGCCCTCGGCCTCGGCATGGTCTACCAGCATTTCACGCTGGTGCCCGCGATGACGGTCGCCGAAAATCTGGTGCTGGCGCGCGATGACGTGCCGGCTGTCGTGAACTGGCCGAAGGAGATGAAGGAGCTCGAGGCCTTTCTCGCGCGCATGCCGTTCAAGGTACCGCTCAGGTCAAAAGTCGCCGACATCTCCGCGGGCGAACGGCAGAAATGCGAGATCCTCAAGCAGCTCTACCTGAAGCGTCGCTTCCTGATCCTGGACGAGCCGACCTCGGTGCTGACCCCGGCGGAAGCCGACGAGGTGCTTGGCATGCTCCGCGACATGGTCGTCAAGGGCGAGCTGACCATCCTGATGATCACGCACAAGTTCCGCGAGGTCATGGCCTTCGCCGACGACGTCACAATCCTGCGCCGCGGCAAGCTCGCCGGTGCCGGCAAGGTGTCCGAACTGACGCCGGACGCCATGGCGCGCACCATGATCGGCGCCGAGGAGCTGACGCTACAGCCGCCGCGCACCGGTGAGGCCGGCAAGGCGAGGCTGGAGCTGGCGAAAATGCGCGCGCGCGACGACGCCGGCGCCATCGCCGTGCATGACGTCTCCCTTACGGTCCGTGCCGGCGAGATCGTCGGCATCGCCGGCGTCTCCGGCAACGGCCAGCGCCAGCTCGTCGAGGTGCTGGCCGGGCAGCGCGGGGCTGAGAGTGGCGAGATCCGCGTCGCCGGCGATCCCTATCACGCCAGCCGCGAGGAGATGCGGCGGCACAATATGTCACTCCTGCCGGAGGAGCCGCTGAAGAACGCCTGTGTCGGCGGCATGAGCGTCGCCGACAACATCGCCTTCCGCGAATTCGACCGCGCGCCTTTCGCTAGCCTCGGCTGGTGGCTCAACCGCGGTGCCTTCCGCGTCGACGCGCGGAAGAAGATCGCCCAGTACAAGATCAAGACCCGCACGCCCGACACGCCGATCTCGGCGCTGTCGGGCGGCAATGTCCAGCGCGCCGTACTGGCCCGTGAGCTCGGCGGCGACGTCGAGGTGCTGATCGCGGCCAATCCCTGCTTCGGGCTCGATTTCGCGGCGGTGGCGCAAATCCATGCCGAGATCATGGCCGCGCGCAACCGCGGCGCCGCGGTGCTGTTGGTCAGCGAGGACCTCGACGAACTCCTTGAACTCTCCGATCGGCTGGTGGTGATGTTCCACGGCGAATTCGTGTATGAAGCACGGACCAGCGAAGCCGATCTCACCGTGGTCGGCCGGCACATGGCGGGGCATTGACCAGGGAAGAGCGATGAGCGGCGGGTCCGAGCGTGACGAGCACTTCCTCCGCCTTTCCTTCGCGGTCGCCCGCCGTTCCCTCACGCACGGCAACCATCCCTTCGGCTGCATCGTGGTCGATGCCGAGGGCAAGGTCCTGATCGAGGCCGAGAACGGCTACATGCCGGATCACGACAGCACCGCGTATGCCGAGCGCCTCGCCGCCACGCAGGCCTGCCGCACGCTTGGCCGCGAGGTGTTGGCGAGAGCCACGCTCTATTCCTCCGCCGAGCCCTGCGCGATGTGCGCCGGCGCGATCTACTGGGCCGGCATCGGCCGTGTCGTCTATGGCCTCAGCGAGCAACGCCTGCGCGCCATCACCGGCGATCATCCGGAGAACCCGACGCTCGACCTGCCCTGCCGCGAGGTCTTTGCCAGTGGCCAGAGGCCGACAGAGGTTGCGGGGCCGCTGCTCGAAGACGAGGCCGAAGCGCTGCATGACGGCGTGTGGACGAAGTAGCAAACAAGAGCTCAACTTCATTGAGTGAGTTACGCCAGCGGACTGCGCTTCACGCAGCCGAGTGCCTATCTACCCTACTTGCCTTCCACACATGAAGATGACGCCGCGGAGGTTTGACGCGGCGCCATCGTCGTTCACCTGAAGCGTGTCAGGTGGCTAGAATTTCACAGTGACACCGGAGTAGAGCGAGGACTCGGTGCAGGAGCCTGTGCTCACCCTCGCGCCGCCGGCCAGGGTGGTGCAGGCCACGGCGTTGTTGTGATCGAGGCCGAACTTGTTCTGCCAATACCGGTAGGCGACCCAGACGTCCACGAAGTGCGAGTACTTCTCACCCCACACCGCCTTCGAGGCATCGAGGGTCAGGCGGATCGGCTCGGAGTTGAACTCGACCTTGGTGGGATAGACGCCGTTGGCGACGCTGGCGGGAAGCGGCTCAGTGTCGGTGCCCTTCTTGCCGTACCACGCCGCGCGGCCGCTGATCGAGAAATACTGCATGGTCTGCGGCAGGAAGCCGAGGTCCATATAGTAGTTGGTTTCGATCGCCCAGGTCGGCTTGAACGACGTGTTGCCGTCGGCAATACATGGAGCGGACCAGCCGGCGCCGCACTGCGAGAAGGAGTTGTGGTTGGCGAACTCCCAATACACCAGCGGCGCGACGTTGAAGTAGCCCTTGTAGGGAAGATCGAAGGCGAACTGCAGACCGGCAACGACGTCGCGCTTGGCGGCGCCGAAATACCGGTTCTCCGTGTTGGCATCCATCCCAACCTCGAACGAGATGTTATGCAGCGGGCCCTGGGTGAAGGCCTTGGTGTTGAAGATCTCGTTCCAGCCGAAGGTCGAACGGAAAAGACCGTAGATTTCTGTCGCGCCGGCACAGTTCGTCGGCGTCGCTGCGAAGCCCGCAGCCGGCGACACGACCACGCCTGTGGCGGTGCAGGGGCCTGCCGGATCGTTGTGGTCCGACTTGAACATCGAGATGGTGAAAAAGTTCGTGCCGTAAGTCCAGGCATCGAAGTGGGTGAAGGAGTACACCTGCTTCGTCGTCTTGGCGTTGATCACACCGTTGGTGTTCGTGAACGCACCGGGCTGCGAGGCATCGAAGATGTAGGAGAAGGTGACGCGGTCGTCGATCACCAGGAAGAACGGAAGGTCGGCCGCCTTCTTGGCAGCCTTGACCGGCAGATCCGCCGCCTGAGCCAGGCCACCGGTAGCAACTGTAGCAAGTGACAGCGCGCCTGCTGCAATTGCCTTGAAACGAAACGACATCCTGAATACCCCCAAGTTTGGACACGTAAAAACGAACGTCCCTTGGGTGCGACACTTGCGCCGATCTCCCGGAGCGAGAAGCCTCAACTTGTTTCAAGGCATGCCGCTTGTTTGCACAGGGCGCAGGGTTTCAACGGCGGATTTGGAAGGCCAAGCTTACCGCCACACGGTCAGGCGAGAGCGACCATTGCCGGATATTCCCGTTTGATTTCGCTCGCCTTTTCATGTCGAGCGGACGAGGCAGACAAGATGGGCGGGAGCTACTGTAGCGGTGTTCGCAAATGCATACGCGTGATGGCGCGTCTCTGCTTAACTTCACGCCAAGCCTGCATAGCGGGTTCCGATTTGGCTTGCGCCGTCACAAATTTGCAACAGGCGTCGCACGCAAGTCGGGGACTGCAAAGGCTGCTCGGCAGGCATTTGAGGACGATCGCCGCCGGCGAGAGCAGCGACTCGCCGACGCCACCTGCCTGCCGAAGCGTTGAGCAAGGGATGACGCTTTTTCACACCTTACGCGCCGGTTCAAACTAGCCCAGTATTGAGGCAATTCACCCCATGCAAGCGCATCAGCGAATGTTGGATCCCACGGCTAACAGCCTGCATTCCGGCGAGTCCCCGCTCCTCAGGACGGTCGGGCTCACCAAGCGCTATGGGGATTTCCTCGCCAACGACGCCATCGACATCGATATCTGGCCAACGGAAATCCACGCGCTGCTGGGCGAGAACGGCGCCGGCAAGTCGACGCTGGTCAAGGCGATCTACGGGCTGATCCAGCCCAGCGGCGGCCAGATTTTCTGGCGGGGCCAGCCGATCGTGCTGTCCGGCCCCTCGGAAGCGCGCAGCCGCGGCATCGGCATGGTGTTCCAGCACTTCTCGTTGTTCGACAATCTCACCGTCGCCGAGAACGTCGCGCTCGGCCTCGACGGGAAAGAATCCTTCAAGGACATGTCGGCGCGGCTTGAGCAGGTGTCGAAGACTTATGGATTGCCGCTCGATCCCAAACGCGAGGTCTGGCAATTGTCGGTCGGCGAACGCCAGCGCATTGAGATCGTTCGCGCGCTGATGCAGGATCCGCAATTCCTGATCCTTGACGAGCCCACCGCGGTGCTGACGCCACAGGAAGCCGACCAGCTCTTCGTCGTGCTGGAGCGGCTCAAGGCCGAAGGTCGCGCCATCCTTTATATCAGCCACAAGCTCGAAGAGGTGAAGCGCTTGTGCGACACGGCAACGATCCTGCGCGGCGGCAAGAAGGTGGAGACCTGCAATCCCAGGCTTGAGACCGCCGCTTCGCTGGCGCGCATGATGGTCGGCGGTGAGATCAAGGAGGTGAAGGCGGCCGCCGGCCGGCAGACCACGGTGCCGCGTCTCGTCGTCAACGACCTCTCGCTCGCCCCCGGCGAAGCGCATGGCGTGCGGCTCGAGCACATCTCGTTCGAGCTGAAAGGCGGCGAGATCCTCGGCATCGCCGGGGTCGCCGGCAACGGCCAGGACGAACTTTTCGCCGCGCTGTCCGGCGAACGCCTGTCGAGGGATCCCGGCACGATCGTCATCGAAGGCCTTGCTGCCGGCCATCTCTCGATCACGCAGCGCCGCAAGCTCGGCGCGGCATTCGTTCCCGAGGAGCGGCTCGGCCACGGCACCGCGCCGCGCATGAAGCTTTCCGAGAATGCGCTTCTCACCGGGCACGCCGCCAGCGGCATGGTCCATCACGGCTTCATCGATACTGCGGCCACCCTGAAGACGGTGGACCGCGCAACCGAGACATTCGACGTCCGCAAGGCCAAGCGCGATCCGGAAGCAGCATCCCTCTCCGGCGGCAATCTGCAGAAATTCATCGTGGGACGCGAGATCCTGCGCAATCCCGCGGTGCTGGTGGTGAGCCAGCCGACCTGGGGCGTCGACGCCGGCGCTGCCGCCGTCATCCGCCAGGCGCTGCTTGATCTCGCAACCGCAGGCGCCGCCGTGCTCGTGACCAGCCAGGACCTCGACGAGCTCGCGGAAATCGCCGACCGCATCGCCGTGATGTTCCATGGCCATCTGTCTGCGCCGCTCGCCACCAGCGAGGCGACGCGCGAAAAACTCGGCCTGTTGATGGGCGGCAGCACGCTGGAGCCGAAGGAGGCTGCGCATGCAGTTGGTGCTTGAGAAGCGCGCCGAACGCTCCAACACGATCGCGCTGATCTCGCCGCTGATCGCGATCGGCCTCACGATCGTGACCATGGTCATCCTGTTCGCGATCCTTGGCAAGAATCCGCTGCTCGCGCTGCACGCCTATTTCGTCGCGCCTTTGACCGACAGCTATTCGCTCCAGGAAATCGCGGTGAAGGCGACACCGCTGGTGATGATCGCGATCGGGCTGTCGCTCTGCTATCTCGCCAATGCCTGGAACATCGGCGCCGAAGGGCAGTTCCTGATCGGTGCAGTCGCCGGAAGCTGGATTGCGGTGAAGACGCAGGGCACCGACGCCGGTGTCTGGGTGCTGCCGGTCATGCTCGTGCTCGCCACCGCCGCAGGCGCGCTCTACGCACTGATCCCGGCAATCTGCAAGGTGAAGTTCGGCGCCAGCGAAATCCTGACCAGCCTGATGCTGGTGTATGTCGCCGATCTCTTCCTCGACTATCTCGTGCGCGGCCCCTGGCGCGATCCGCACGGTTTCAACTTCCCGACCACCGCCGAGTTCGACCCGGTCGCAACGGTGCCGCTGCTGATCGAAGGCGGCCGGCTGCATCTCGGCTCGATCATCGCCCTTCTCGTCGTCGCGGCGGTGGCGATCCTGCTCGGGCGCACCATCAAGGGATTCGAGATTCGCGTGGTCGGTGCGGCGCCGCGCGCCGCGCGGTTCGGCGGCTTCAATTCCAACCAGTTGATCATCCTGACCTTCGCCGTCTCGGGCGCGCTGGCAGGCCTCGCCGGCATCATCGAGGTTGCAGGTCCGGTCGGACATCTCCAGCCCGGCATCTCGCCGGGTTACGGTTTTACGGCGATCATCGTCGCCTTTCTCGGCCGGTTGAACCCCCTTGGAATATTAATTGCAGGCCTTTTTCTCGCGTTGACCTTTATCGGCGGCGAGCAGGCGCAGATCGCGATGAAGATCCCGTTGGACGTGACAAAGGTTTTTCAGGGCATCCTGCTGTTCTACGTGCTCGCCTGCGATTCCCTCATTCTCTACCGCTTCAAGCTGGTCTTCCCGAACCGACAGGTGGCTCGTGGAACTCATTGAAGCCATCATTCTCGCAGTGCTCGCCGCTTCGACGCCGCTCCTGATCGCGGCGACCGGCGAGCTCGTGACCGAGCGCTCCGGCGTGCTCAATCTCGGCGTCGAGGGCATGATGATCGTCGGCGCCGCATGTGGCTTTGCAGGTGCGTGGTTGACCGGCTCGATCTTTATCGGCGCACTGTTTGGCATCGTCGCCGGCACGCTGATGTCACTGGTCTTCGCACTGATGGCGCTCGGACTTGCGGTCAACCAGGTTGCAACGGGTCTTGCGCTGACCATCCTGGGCGTCGGACTCTCCGGCCTGATCGGCGCCGGTTTCGTCGGCGAGCGCATCACCCCGGCGCTGCATCTCAACATTCCCGGCCTCACGGATATTCCGCTGGTCGGCCGCATGTTGTTCGGCGAGGACGCCTTCGTCTATTTCTCGCTGGCGCTGGTCGCCGGCGTGTGGTGGTTCCTGTACCGCACGCGGCCAGGATTGATCCTGCGCGCCTGCGGCGACAATCATATCTCCGCGCATGCGCTCGGCTATCCCGTGCTGCGCATCCGCACCTTAGCGGTGATGTTCGGCGGCGCCTGCGCAGGACTTGCCGGCGCTTATCTGCCGCTCGCCTATACGCCCTTCTTCATTCCGGGCATGACCGCGGGCCGCGGCTGGATCGCGCTGGCGCTGGTGGTGTTCTCGTCCTGGCGGCCGGGCCGCCTCGTGGTCGGCGCGTATCTGTTCGGCGCGGTGACGATCCTGCAGCTGCACGCGCAGGGCTGGGGCGTCGGCATTCCCTCACAGTTGATGTCGGCGCTGCCCTACCTTGCGACCGTCATCGTCCTGGTCCTGCTCTCCCGCGCGCGCACGGGTGGATCGACCGCACCGGCTGCGCTTGGCACCGTGTTCGTGCCGGACCGCTAGCGTTTCATTTCCGCACCGTGCGCGATGGGGCGCGCACGTTGCGGATCGTGGCTTTCCCCTGATGTTTGGAGATTGATGATGAGGAAATCACTTCTTGCGCTGGCCGCCGGGCTCTTGCTTGCCGGGAGCGTCGGTGCAGCCTCCGCCGCCGACAAGCTGAAAGTCGGATTTATCTACCTCGGCCCGGTCGGTGACCTCGGCTGGACCTATCAGCATGAGCTGGCACGCCAGGCGCTGGTGAAGGAGCTCGGCGACAAGATCGAGACCACCTTTCTCGAAAACGTGCCTGAAGGCCCCGACGCCGAGCGCTCCATCGAGCAGCTCGTCCGCGCCGGCAACAAGCTGATCTTCACCACCTCGTTCGGCTACATGGATCCGACGCTGAAGGTCGCGAAGAAATATCCGAACGTGCATTTCGAGCACGCGACCGGATACAAGCGCAACCCGAACATGTCGACTTATTCGGCCAAATGGTACCAGGGCCGCTACATCCAGGGCCTGATCGCGGCCAAGATGTCGAAGTCCGGCGTGCTCGGCTATATCGGCTCGTTCCCGATTCCCGAGGTCGTCTCCGGCATCAACGCGACGATCCTCGCCGCACAGACCATCAACCCCAACATCAAGGTCAAGATCATCTGGGCCAACACCTGGTTCGACCCGGGCAAGGAGGCCGACGCCGCCAAGGCGCTGATCGACCAGGGCGCCGACATCATCATGCAACACACGGATTCGCCGGCGGCAATGCAGATCGCCAGCGAACGCGGCAAGCTCGCCTTCGGCCAGGATTCCGAGATGATCAAGTTCGGGCCGAAGACCCAGCTGACCTCGATCCTCGATACCTGGGGTCCCTACTACATCGCCCGCGTCAAGGCCGAGCTCGACGGAACCTGGAAATCCGAGGACAGCTGGGGCGGCCTCGACAGTCACATGTTCGCCATGGCTCCCTACACCAACATGCCTGACGACGTGAAGAAGATCGCCGAGGATGCCCAGGCCGCGATCACCGCGGGCAAGCTGCATCCGTTCAAGTGCCCGGTCCTTGGGCAGGACGGCAAGCCGATCGAGTGCAAGGGCGGCGCCAATCTCGACGACGGCCAGATCCTCGGCATGAATTTCTACGTCAAAGGCATCGACGACAAGCTGCCGGGCAAGTAGCACGCTTCTTGCATCGCCCAAATCACCTGCTCCTCCCGGAGGAGGTTCGGAGGGGGTGGCCAGAAGCACCCGGCACTTGTGGTCGCCCCCTCTTTCTATCTTCCTATCTTCGCCTGGATATTATCCCGCCTGCATGGCCCGCGCCGCCGAACTGTGGCGGTGGATGAGGTCTGCCACATCAAGACCGGGGATCGCGCCATCGATCACGGCCCATTTTCCCGCCACCATCACCCTGTCGGCCCGATGCGCGCCGCACAGCACCAGTGCGGCCAAGGGATCGCCATGGCCGGAGAAGCGCAGCTCGTCGAGCCTGAACAGCGCGAGATCTGCCGCCTTCCCGACGGCGATCTCGCCGAGTTCCGGCCGGCCGACGCAGGCCGCCGAGCCCTTGGTGGCCCAGCGCAGCGCATCCTTGTGACTGACCTTCGTCACCCCGTAGCGCGCCCGTTGCAGCAGGAACGCGGCCCGCACCTCCTGCATCAGGTTCGATCCGTCGTTCGAGGCCGAGCCATCGACGCCGATGCCGATGCCGACACCAGCCTCCTCCATCTCGCAGACGGGACAGCAGCCGGAGGCCAGGAGTTGGTTGCTGCAGGCGCAATGACTGATCGTCGTCTTCGCCCTGCCGAGCCGCTTCATCTCTTCTGCATTGAAGAAGATGCCATGGGCGAGCCACGTCCGCGCATTGAGCCAGCCGCATTGTTCGAGATATTCGAGCGGACGGCAGCCATACATCTCCTGGCAGAACCTGTTCTCGTCCTCGGTCTCGGCAAGATGGGTATGCAGGCGCACGTCGAGCTTGTCGGCCAGATCGGCGGTGGCGCGCATCAGGGACGTCGACACCGAGAAGGGCGAGCAAGGGGCGAGCGCGATCTGCACCATCGCATCCGCGCCGCGCTGGTGGTGCCTGGCGACCACGCGCGCGCTGTCCGCGAGGATGGTGTCCTCATCCTGCACGACCCTATCGGGCGGCAGACCGCCGTCGCGCTGCGACAGGTTCATCGAGCCGCGCGTGAGCAGCACACGCACGCCCAGCCGCCTGGCCACCGCCACCTCGATATCGACGGCGTCTTCGAGCCCTGCCGGAAATACGTAGTGATGATCCGTCGTAGTGGTGCAGCCCGACAGCAGCAGTTCGGCCATCGCCACCGTGACAGCGAGCTCGAGCGCAGCAGGCGTCAGCTTCGCCCACACCGGATAGAGCGCCTGGAGCCAGGGAAACAGCTCGCGGTCCATCGCCGCGGGTAGCGCCCGCGTCAGCGTCTGGTAAAAATGGTGATGGGTGTTGATGAGGCCGGGCAGCACGACGTGGTCGCCAGCATCGAACACCGCGACGTCAGCGGTTGCGGGCGCACCGCCGGCCGGCACCAGCTCGACAATTCGGCCGTCCCGCACCACGACGCCGCGCTCGGCGCCATCGGCGAGGATAGCCAGGGGATCCCTGATCCAGATCGGCTTTGCGTCGCTCATGAATCTGCTCCTCCTCACATCCGCTCCCGGCAGGCCTGCAAGGCAGGGGCCGGCCCGATTGCGCTTTTGCTGCGACTTGTTGTTGCGACTTGGCGCTCGTCTTGCAAGACTTTCTCCCGGCTCGATTCACTCGTTGGAAGCGTTGGCGTCGCCATGGACTTGAATACCATCACAGCGGTCGCCCATCCGCAAACGCGCGCGCAGCTGCCCGTTTGGACGCCAGGTGATGCTTGGCTCGCGGGCGGCACCTGGCTGTTCTCGGAGCCGCAAGTTCACCTGACTCGGCTCATCGATCTCGCCGACCTCAAATGGCCGGCGCTGACGGTCACCGAGAGCCATTTCAGCATCGCGGCCACCTGCACCGTTGCGCAGCTCGATGGATTCGCCTGCCCACCCGACTGGTTCGCGGCACCGCTGATCAACCAGTGCTGCCGCGCCTTCCTTGCTTCGTTCAAGATCTGGAAGACGGCGACCGTCGGCGGCAATCTCTGCATGTCGCTGCCGGCGGGACCGATGATCTCGCTCACCGCGGCGCTAGAGGGCGTCTGCACCATCTGGAAGGCCGGCGGCGGCGAACAGATGATGCGCGTCATCGACTTCGTCACCGGCAACCAGCGTAACCTTCTGGCGCCGGGGGATCTGCTCCGGCAGATCGATATTCCGATCGCCGCGCTGAAGCGTCGTACGGCCTTCCGCCAGATCTCGCTGGCGCCGCTCGGCCGCTCGGCGGCGCTCCTGATCGGCAGTCTGGATGCCGATGGCACGCTGACGCTCACGGTCACCGCGTCGACGGTGCGGCCGATCCGGTTGTCCTTTCGCGAGGCCCCCGACACGAAAGCACTTCGCGACGCCATCGCGCAGCAGATTACGGACGATCTGTACCACACCGACATCCACGGCAAGCCGCTCTGGCGCAAGCACATGACATTGCGGCTTGCCGAAGAGATTCGCGACGAACTCCTCGGAGCACCGTCGTCATGAGCTTCGAGGTCAATGGCACGACGTTTCCGCAGGAGCCACGCGCCGGCCAGTGCCTGCGCACGTTCCTGCGCGAGCTCGGCCATTTCGGCGTGAAGAAGGGCTGCGACGCCGGCGATTGCGGCGCCTGCACCGTGCTGCTGGACGGCGAACCGGTGCATAGCTGCCTGATCCCAGCCTTCCGCGCCGAAGGTCACGCCGTCACCACGATCGAAGGTCTGGGCGGAGACGGCGGCGCGCACCCGATGCAGCAGGCTTTCCTCGATGCGCAGGGCTTTCAATGCGGCTTCTGCACCGCCGGCATGATCCTGACCTGCGCCTCGCTGAACCAGGCGCAGCGCACCGATCTTGGCGTCGCGCTGAAGGGCAATATCTGCCGCTGCACCGGCTATCGCGCGATCGAGGACGCGTTGCTCGGCAAGACCAACATCGAGGAGAGCGTCGAGGCCGGCGCCGCATTCGGCCGCAGCCTGCCGGCGCCAGCTGGCCCCGATGTCGTGCGCGGCAAGGCGCGCTACACGTTCGACACGCAGATTGACGGCCTGCTGCATATCAAGCTGCTCCGTTCGCCCCACGCCCACGCGAGAATCGTCGCGATCGACAAGTCGGACGCGCTGGGCGTTCCCGGCGTGCAGGCGGTGCTGACGCATGAGGATGCGCCTACGATCCTGCTCTCGACCGCGCGGCATGAGAAGGACTGGATGGATCCCGAGGACACTCGTGTTCTCGACGAAATCGTCCGCTTCATCGGCCAGAAGGTTGCCGCCGTCGTCGCAGACAGCGAAGCCGCCGCCGAGGACGCTTGCCGCCGGTTGAAGGTCGACTACGAGGTCCTCCCCGCGCTGATCGACCCTGAAATAGCAATGGCGCCCGGCGCACCCATTATTCATCCCGACCGCACCACCGCGAACCGCGTCGCCGACGCCCAGCGCAACCTCGCCGCGGAGACGCATGGCGAATTCGGCGACGTGGCGGCTGCGCTCGCGACATCTGCCGTCACTTTCGAGGGCACCTTCCATAGTCACCGTGTGCAGCATGCCGCTTTGGAAACCCACGGCGGCCTCGCCTGGCTCGACGCTTCCGGCGTGCTCAATGTCCGCACCTCGACGCAGGTGCCGTTCCTGACCAGGCGCGCGCTGTCTGATATCTTCGAGCTTCCCATGGACAAGGTCCGCGTCTTCTGCGAGCGCGTCGGCGGCGGCTTTGGCGGCAAGCAGGAGATGTTCGTCGAGGACATTCTGGCGCTCGCCGCGCTCAAGACCGAGCGGCCGGTGAAGCTGGAGCTCACGCGCGAGGAGCAGTTCATCGCAACCTCGACGCGGCACCCGATGCGGGTCCACGTCAAGGCCGGTGCCGACGCGGACGGCAAGCTCACCGCGCTTCAGCTCGACGTGCTCTCCAACACCGGCGCCTACGGCAATCATGCCGGCCCCGTGATGTTCCACTCGCTGGCGGAATCCATCAGCGTCTACAATTGCCCGAACAAGCGGGTCAACGGCTACGCGGTCTACACCAATACAGTGCCGGCAGGCGCGTTTCGTGGTTACGGCTTGCCGCAAACACTGATCGCGGTCGAGGCCGCGATCGACGAACTGGCCAAGCAGCTTGGCATCAGCCCTTACGAGATGCGGCGGCGCAACGTCGTCAAGCCGGGCGACCCCATGGTGTCGCCACCGCCATCGGAATTTCACGACGTGCTCTACGGCTCCTACGGGCTCGACCAGTGCCTCGACCTCGTCGAGCGCGCGATGCAGGCTGATGGCCCGCAGCCGGACCTGTCGCCGGAGTGGCTGATCGGCGACGGCGTCGCGCTCACCATGATCGACACGGTACCCCCGGCGGGCCATCTCGCGGATGCGAGGATCGCACTCAACGAGGACGGCGGCTTCGACCTCACCGTCGGCACCGCCGAATTCGGCAACGGCACCAGCACCGTGCACCGGCAGATCGCGGCGACCACGCTTGCGACCACCGTCGACCGGATCCGCCTGCTCCAGTCCGACACCGCCCATGGCGGCCACGACACCGGCGGCTATGGCAGCGCCGGCATGTTCGTCGCCGGGAAGGCGACGCATGCGGCAGCCGTGCAGCTCGCAACCGAGCTGAAGGCGGCCGCCGCCGGCGCATGGCTCTGCGACGTCGGCAGCTGCACGCTCGAGAGCGAGGCCGTCGTCAGTGGCGTACGGCGCATGTCCTTTGTCGAGTTGGCAAAGCTCGCGCGCGAGCGCGGACAGCCGTTCGCAGGCGCCGGCAATTCCGGCGGCACGCCGCGTTCGGTCGGCTTCAACGTGCAGGGCTTTCGCGTCGCCGTGAACAAGGGCACCGGCGAGCTCCGGATTCTCAGGAGCGTGCATGCGGCGGACGCCGGCGTCGTCGCCAATCCCATGCAATGCCGCGGCCAGGTCGAAGGCGGTGTCGCGCAGGCGCTCGGTGCCGCGCTCTACGAGGAGATGGTGATCGACGCGGACGGCCGCGTCGCCAACCCCAAATTCCGCGACTATCACCTGCCCTCTTTCGCCGATGTCCCCCGCACCGAGGTCCTCTTCGCCGAGACCTCCGACACGATCGGCCCGCTGGGGGCGAAGTCGATGAGCGAGAGTCCGTACAATCCGGTCGCCGCCGCCCTCGGCAACGCGATTGCCGATGCCACCGGCATCCGCTTCACTGCGCCGCCCTACAAGCCGGACCGGCTGTTTCCGGCGCTGCACGAGAAGTTCGGCAATTAACTGCCGCGATAGGTTGAATAGCTCCACGGCGTGACGAGCAGCGGCACGTGGTAGTGGCTTTCCGGCTCGCTGATCGCAAAGCGTAGCGGGATCTCGTCGAGGAACGGCGGTTCGGTGAGCTGCACGTTGCGCTCGGCGTAATATTTGGCGACGCTAAACCGGAGCTCGTAGCGGCCGATCGGCAGCGGCCGGCCGCCGATCAGCGGCTGGTCGGTGCGGCCGTCCGCATTGGTCACCGCGCGCGCTATCACGCGGCTCTCGCCGAGATTCGCGAGCTCGACCAGCTCGACCGGAATGCCCGGTGCGGGCTTGCCGGCGTGGTTGTCCAGCACATGGGTCGAGAGCCGGCCGTGGACCTTGAGTTTGTCATCGGCTGCGACGAGTTGATCGAGCCGCAACGCCGAGATACGGCCGATCTCCTCGATCGCACGTCGCGTCTCGGTCTTGGCGATATTGCGCAATCGCGTCTCGAAATCGCGCAGCACGGAATCCCTGGTGTGACGGCGCACGCAGACGATATAGGGGATGTCGAACTTGTCGCGATAGGCATTGTTGACGCGCTCGAACGCCGCGTATTCGGCCTCCGACAGCCGGTCGAGGCCGGCGCTGTTCTGCTCGTCGGTCGATTCCGCGGTAAGCCCCGCCGCGCGCTGGGTCTTGTTGGCGAGGTCCGGATGCGCCCGGATCAACGCCAATTGCACCTCGGGTTCGGCACTCTGGATCGCCGCCATCAGCGCGGCGTGCAACTGGTTGATGCCGGCGAACGGTCGCTTCGCGGCCAGTTGACCGGCGATCCACGGCGAATATTCAACGACGTTGGCGAGCGCGGCAACGAAATCGGCTTCATCGGCGGCATTGAGATCAGACAGCGATATCTGCGACATCGTCCTCACCCGATCTCGAATGCGTCGGCCGCAAGGTGCGCGAGCTTGTCGTGCCAATGCTGGGCGATCTGCAATCGCGTCGGCACCCAGACGCGCTCGTGCTTGCCGATGTAGTCGAGGAAGCGGATCAGCCCCGCCGCGCGGCCGGGGCGACCGGCGAGACGACAGTGCAGGCCGACCGACATCATCTTCGGCGCGCTCTCGCCTTCGGCATAGAGCACGTCGAAGGCATCCTTCAGATAGGTGAAGAACTGCTCGCCTTCGGCAAAGCCTTGCGGATTGATGAAGCGCATGTCGTTGGCGTCGAGCGTATAGGGAATGACGAGCTGCTTACCGCTGGCGCCCTTGACCCAATAGGGCAGATCGTCGGCGTAGGAATCGCTGAGATAGAGGAAGCCGCCCTCCTCCATCAACAGACGGTTGGTGTTGATCGAGGAGCGCCCGGTGTACCAGCCGAGCGGCCGCGAGCCGGTCGCCGCGGTGTGGACGCGGATCGCTTCCGCGATCTCCGCGCGCTCCTGCGCCTCGGTCATGTCCTTGTGCTCGATCCACTTCAGGCTGTGGCTGGCGATGTCCCAGCCCGCTTCCTTCATGGCAGCTACGATTTCCGGATTGCGCTTCAGCGCTGTGGCGATGCCGAACACGGTCGTCGGCCACTTCCGCTCGCTGAACATCCGCCACAGCCGCCAGAAGCCGGCGCGCGAGCCATATTCGAACATCGATTCGATATTGGCGTGGCGCTGGCCGGGCCAAGGCTGTGCGCCGAGCACGTCGGACAGAAACGCTTCCGAGGCCGGGTCGCCATGCAGGATGTTGTTTTCGCCGCCCTCCTCGAAATTAACGACGAACTGCACCGCGACCCGCGCATTGCCGGGCCATTGCGGGTGCGGCGGGTTGCGGCCGTAACCGCGGAGATCGCGCGGGTAGCGGGTACCAGTCACTCAGACTTCCTCGAAGCGGATCGGCAGCGCGCCCTTCCACAGCACGCTCTTGCCGAGCGTCGCCAGATTCTCCAAGCCGGAGGTCAACGTGATGAAATGGTTGCCGGCGAGCTGGCCCATCTTGCTCGCGAAGTGCACGCCGCCATAGGCCATCAGGATCTCGGTCTCGCTGATGCCGCCGGGATAGAGGATGATCTGGCCGGGCGCGGGATAACTGGTATGGTTCTCGTAACCGACACCGAAGTCCAAGTCGCCGAGCGGCATCCACACCCCCTCGCCGCTCCAGCGCACGTGGATGATGTGGCTTTCGAACGGCAGCGCCTTGCGGAACGCGGCGACAGTCTTGGGCGCCGCTTGCTCCTCGAAACGGGCATCGAAGGTGAAGTCGCCGGCGCGGATAACGAGTTTGGTCATCTCATCTCTCTGGATCGGGGCGGTGGCCCCACGGGGAATTTTCAGGCAAAGAGCACTCCGTCGGGCTTCGCGCAAGGGGCGCGGCCCGTTACCTGCGGTCGTAGGACCAGCCGAAAACGCCACTCCGCCGCGTCTCGGGCTCCGGCTCGGCGGCGGGCTGCGGCGCCTCCCTCAGTTCCGCCTGCGGCGACGGAGGCGGCACAGGCAAATTCTCGCATTTCATGGAGTAGACCAGCTTGCCGTCCGCGGTCCGCCCGATCGGCGCGCAGGGGTCCGGATGCGCCGCCGATGTTTTTGGGGACAGCTTGACCTGCGCCACGGCCGGCGAGGCGATCAGCAGAAGGACCAGCAGATATTTCGACATCATTGTCGCCTGAAAACCAGATTTGGCCCATTGAACCGGATTGGAGCGGGCAAGTCCACCGGTGCCACCAGTCGCGATTGCCGAATATTTAGCCGAGGCTAGAAAATTGGCTCGCCCCAATGTGATGTCGCGGGCGGTGATATCGGCCGGGCGCGTCGCCATGTCAGCCGCGACGGCGACACACAAAACACACATCTCACAGCCGGGCGTCGTCATGGGAGAAAGAAACAATGCAAAAGACTTTCATCATTCTCGGCGCGACGCTGATTGCCGCCGCCACCATCCAGACTGCCGCGGCGAACGACCGCCGTCATGTCCGCAAGGCGCAACCCCATCCCATCACCCAGTCGGTGCGCGACTCCAACGCCGCGCTCTGGCCGTCGCAGCCGACCGGGCCCGACTGGTCGCGCTATTCCAACGGCGCGATGTCTGCACCAGCGGGACGGTGATGCCGGAAGCCTAGCGCGATCAGCGAAACTGCCTCCACGTCGTCATTGCGAGGAGCCCTTGCGACGAAGCAATCCAGACATTTTCCAGAGATGCATTTCTGGATTGCTTCGCTGCGCTCGCACGGAGTGTGAGGCGGCAGCGCCAGTCCAATCGCAGACACGTCTTCGCGTTCTCGCGGCTGATTTCGCCCGAGCTTTGCTTCGTCGCTTCACCCTCTTGTCCAAGAGGGCGCAGGGAAGGCCGGGTGCCGGCTGGCGCCCGCGGTCCGCTGCGCGAAAATGTAGCGCAAGGAAACCGCACAGCAGCATACAGGTGTAGCCAATCACTCGGCCTTCCCTGCGCGATGGTTGGACGGCTTATGCCGTGCTCTCCCGGGAGCCGAGTTCTCTCTGGCCTCCCTCACTCCAGCGAAAGTCACCGGCACCGCGCCGATTGACGCGGATGCCGCATTCGCCAGGGCTTGACCGTAGCAACGACGGCCAGGACCACACGTCTATATTTTGGCATTCGGTGAAACACGCCGAACTAAAAAAAGACTTTAAAACAAGCGCTTTTCGACTACCCTGATGCAGGCTGTTTCAGCGGGCTTCACCAAAATAGGGGCCCGGCCCTAAGCCTTTCAGCGTCCGCACGACAAACTGAAAGCCTTCAAGCCGAGCCCTTTGGTCCCAAGCCTTAGGAGCCGAAAACCACATGGATAGTAGCATCGCCCCCTCCCCCGCCGGCAAGCGCGGCCGCAACAGCAGCGTCATCCTGACCGACCGCCTGTGCGAGAAGCGGGTCGCCAAGCGGACCAAGCTCTACGACCGGAAGTGCCCTGGTCTCTACGTCAGCATCACCACGGCGGGCGTCGCGACCTTCTCGTTCAAGTTCACTGACCGGCAGACCGGCAAGCAGCGCACCGGCTGGCTCGGCGTCTACAATCCCGAGACCTTCACCGTCGAGGACGCCCGCGGCACCGTTTACGGCCTCAGGGGACTGGGTACCGATGCCCTCGCCGAGACCTTCCGCGACCAGAAGGCCGCAAAGGCGAGGCGGGGCAAGACCGTCGCCGAAATCATCGAGGAGCGGATTGACTGGATGAAGACGCCGGTCAAGAAGCCCGATGGCGAGATGCGGCCCCGGCTGGAGGCTTGGGAAAATACGGCGAGCCACCTGCGCCGGTTTCTCGGTGCGAGGCTTGGCAAAACACTCGCGAGAGACGTCACGAAGCATGACATCGCGACACTCTCGAATGACATCGTCGCAGGGAAGTTCGGCAAGCCGTCGGTCAGCAACGCACGTCACATGCGCAAGGCGGCCTCGGGGCTGTTCAACTGGGCGGCTGAAGCAGGCCGCGACTATGTGACCGGCAGTCCTTGCATCAACCTGCCGAAGCTCGATCCCGAGCATCCGCGCACCCGCGTCCTGTCCGAGGACGAGGTCCGCACGTTTTGGCATGGCCTCGACCGCGATGATCTGCCCTATGACCGCCGCACCCGCCTCGCGCTCAAGTTCGAGCTGGTGACCATGCTGCGATCACGCGAATTGCTCGGTGCGCATCGGGACGAGCTGTTTGACCTCGACGGCGACAACCCGCGTTTCGACGTCCCCCTCAGGCGGGTGAAGAAGCGGCGGGTGATCCAGCAGCCGTTGTCGGATCTGGCTCTCGAGATCATCAAGGAGGCGGTGACCTCGGATGATCAGCAGTTCGTATTTGAGAGCCCCATATACAAGGGCCAGCCGATCCACCGCAAAGCGATGGCCGACGCGCTGCGCGGCACGAAGCACGAGAATAACAAGGACAAAACCAAGACCGCGGGCCTTTGCGAGCTGCTCGGCCTCCAGCCGTTCACACCACATGACCTCCGCCGAACAGCCGCAACCATCGCCGGCGATCTCGGTTTCGACGATGCGTGGATCGCGAAATGTTTGGATCATGCCGCCAGCAAGAAGGCCGACGTCGTGGTGCCGACCGTCACCGGCAAGGTTTACAATCACAGTAAGCGGATGAAAGAGAAGCGCGCCGTGCTGGACGGCGTGGCGGCAGAGTTGCGGCGGATTGCCAGTCAGCCTCTCGCGAAGGACGGGCAACGTCAGGAGCTTCGCCTTATGGCCTGACGGATTGCTATGAGACCGCGAGAGCGTCGCGGATCGCCACCAACGACCGCTCGGCGAGGTCTGCCCCGGCGCTGCGACTGGGGGCTGAAAGAGAGCGCCGGCGCCGCCGCCTCTCCGCCGCCGAACAGCTATTGGAGGTAGGACATCCGTCGGCGGGCCGCGAAACCTCGATGCTGCTCTCCCTGACGCGTTCCCGCAATGCAGTTTGTGCCACCGGGTCGTACCAAAAACGGAAAGCCCATTGCCGATAATGGAGTCGCTGGGATCGGTGTGATTCTTAAAGCGCTGAACCATGGTATGTTCGCGAATCAATCGAAGGAGGCCGTCATGCTGTTCGATCGTCTCTTCGCAATTCTTGTTGTGGTGTCGGTTCTGTTTTCGGGCGCCCTCATCGGCGTCGTGCTAATTGCGTTGTGACGCGCTCGCGGTCTCTCTGGCGGCCTTATCAAGTCGCCGTCCACTCCAAAAACATCGCCAGTAGGGTTGGCGCGGCATTCGGTTGGGCTCCCTCGTTTTGAAGCTTGTTCTCCAGCTCCAGACCCCTATAGCAGAGCGTAGCAATTTCGGTCCGCGCCGCGCGGGAAATCTGTCAAAGAAACGAGAGGCTGGTCCCCCGCCCTCATCGCTGTCAGGGGCGGATGCCGGCGGCCGACTGCGCTGAGTAGGATCTACGAGGTGGCGCAGCCAGCGCCGGTCCTGCCCGACACCGCTCTTTATGCGGGGCCAGGGACGGAATTAACATGTGCCTTTCAGCCCCGGGTAAGCCTTGCTTTCACGGGGGCAGCGAGATGGGCTCAGCAGAACTCCCCTCTATCTCACAATGCAAAACTTTCGCGTTGAAAGCCAAAGAGCTCGATGCCGATCCAGCGAATTCGGCGCGTCGTTCCGCAGTCCTGCGAAGCATCGCGTAGCTGTACTGCGCTCGCGCACCAGCTTGAGATCCTAGCAGTCATATCGAAAGAGGAAGAAAAGCCGGTAAGTCGTAGAGAAGCAAGGGATGAGGCCTGAGCTTAGATCTCGGCTGAAGTGAAGCGGGCGGCACCGTGCGGCTTGTCGGCTCCGTCGATGCCACTCGCCCAGACGTTCACCTTGTGGTGGAGCGCCGTCGGGAAGTTCACCTTTCGGGTGGAGCCCCCGCGGCAGATTTATGAAAAACTATCGAATGTGTCCTGAACGGCGCAGCGTCCGGCTGAGGATGTCGATTCAGCAGCGACGCGCAAATAGGAAGAGGCTGAGGTGACCAGTCCCGCTCCTCCCCGTGCAGTGTCGGCACATGCGCCCTTAATCAACCCGCCAAGATCACGAGGCAACACCAACATCGTCCGTGCATTCTTTGATCTAGCAAACAGCTCCCACTCCGAATCTCGGACTCGCCTTGGTTGCTGATGAAGACGGCAAGGATCATGAACAACACGTTGGCGATTGGGATGATTGCCTTCGCGGTGATAGCGTTCATTTCCTTCTTGTTATGCCGCAAGTCCCCCGAACCACGCACCAAAATAGCCGGCGTAGAGCGCGGGCATTTCGAGGTTCATCGAATGCCCGATACCGGGCACCACGACGAGGCGGCAGTCCGGCATTGCCGCGGCCATCATATGAAGATCGGCGGGCGGGATCCAGCCGTCCCATTCGCCCCACAATACCAGGTGCGAATGCCCGATCTCCGGCATGCGGCTTTCCAGTTCCCGGCTGTCCCGTTCGCGCGTGAGATTCACGGGTGTCCCGATCCAGATGCCTTCGGAGACGCCAAAAGTTTGTTCGATGATCCTGTCGAACAGCGCCTGAATGTCCGCGCCCCCCAGACGGAACTGCGGAACTTTATTCGGCGCCATGCTTTCAGGCACGAACAGCGATGAGGCTGCGGTCGCCATCACCGAGCGGGTCAGCTCCTTGCTCGCCATCATGGCCCGAAACAGTCCGATCTGATCAGTATTGAAGGCCATGCCCAGCGGCGTGACCGGATCAAGCGCAAATACCCGTCCGAAGCGGCGCGGTTGCATCAGCAGCATACGGGCCGCGATGATGCCGCCCGTCGAATGCGTTGCAAGGTGGCAGTAATTGATATCCAGGGTATCGAGTGCAGCCAGCATGTCCTGTGCGTGCTGCTGCATCGTGTAGTTGGTGTAGTTAACCGTAGGCTTCGGCCGGTCGCTGTCGCCGCAGCCGCGCCAGTCGATGCCGATGACGCGAAGACCAGAAGGAAACAGCGGGGCAGCAAGCTCGATCCAGTCCTTGCTGGCTAGATTGCCGTGGATGAAGACGACGGTGACGTCGCCTCGTCCCCACTCTCGCCAGCCCAGCTGGACTTCGCCCGCCTGCACCCTTGGCATGAACCGGCCCTATTTGTTCAGGCCGGCGGTCGGCGCGGCGCCGGGCGGTGTCGGAGCCACCGGCAAGGCCGAGACCACCGCCCCCTTGATCATGCGGTCGGTCCCGACCGGCGACGAGGTGTCGACGCTTCCCCGCGTCACGAAATCCACGATGTCGGACGGGTATTCGACCGGATTGTCCGTGTGGATGAAATGCCCGGTCTCCGGATAGATCTTCAGGATCGGCCGATTGCCCGCATTAGTCATACGCGTCACGAACGGCGTGATGGCGTCGCGTCCGAGGTCCGTCAGCCCATTGAATGCCGGCGTCGGGATGAACGGCTCCTTGTCGCCGAATGCGAGGAAGATCGGCGCCTTTATCTGCGTGAGCCGCTCGTAGAGGTTCTTCGGATCATCCTGCTGGAGCTCGGCGCCGATCGTGTAGATGTCGTAGATAAAGATGTTACACCACTGCTCCAGCTCCTTCGGATTGCCCTTGGTCAGCCGGACGCGCTGCTCGGTGTGGAGGCGGGCATATTCGCTGTCGCTGAAGAAATAGCCGCTTTTGGCAGCCGACACCGCGCCGGTCTCCGGGTCACGCTTCTTGAAGTAGAAGAAGTCACGAATGTTCTGCTCGTCACGCGCCTTCTCCGCGGCAAGGATCCCGGTCTGGTCCCAGGTCGCCCTCCACTTGTCGAAGTCATGATCGAAGGATGGGTCGAACAGCGGCGCCTTCTTGCCCTTAGAGATGGTGATCTCGCGCGGATATTCCTCAAGACCGGACGGCGCCTCCAGCGCCACGCCTTGCACCGCATCCGGCCAGGTCAGGGCGTAGCCCATCACGAACTGCCCGCCGAGGGAATGGCCGAGGTAGTAAGCCTTCCTGACGCCGAGCTGGTTGACGACGAGGTCGTAGATGACCTCGCGCATGTCCTGCATCGTGCGCGCCGGACTCTTGTCGAGATTGCCAGGCCCGGACATGCCGTAATGCGGCAGATCGGGCACGATCACGCGAAGGCCGCTGCGCAGCGCATACTGCATGATGTTGCCGTAGTGACCGCCGAAAGCGCCTTTGCCATGGATGACGACGAGGACCTTCGGATCCTTATCCGTGCCAGCATATTCATCCATGTAGCCGATCTGCCAGGAATTGCCGCCCTTGTCTTTGGCATTGGCGTATTTGACCGGATAGGGGTAGGTGACGAACTCTTTCCAGAACGACTTTTTAGGGTCGATGTTCTCGGCGACGCCGGGCACCCGATAATTCTTGTCAACGAATTTCTGCGCGCGGTCGAGGCTCGCCACATCATCCATGAAGGAAACGAACTTCGGGTCATTCTTGCGCTGGTTGATGATCGGAAACACACCATAGTGGGCGACCGGGCTTTCCTGAGCAATAAGGTCTGCACCAGGCACGCGATCGACTGCCTTCTGAGCCAACTTGAAGTTCAGCCACAGGTCATTGGTGATGTGCATCACCAGCGTCCGGGCCTGGATGCGGCCGAGATAAGGGTTGATGTTGTGCGTTTCGCCGACACGGTTGCGCCAGACCAGGTCGACCGCATCGTAAAGCTTGGCACGGTTGACGACGTTTAACGCCGCCTTTTCGTTCGGGGGGTCCCAATAGAAGATTTCGGGCTGGACGGCGCCCCAATTCTGGGTCGTACGGAAGGCAAAGTCATAGCCCGTCATGCCGAGGATCGACCAGCCGAACGCCACGCCCGGCATCGGATGCTTCTCCTTGGGCAGCTTGTAGTAATCCCCCTTCGTTTCCTGCCACACCGGATCGGATTCGATCGCTGCCGTCATCATCTGGAATGTCCAGTTGCCGACTGGATCTTCGCCATCCGATTGCGTGGTGCCGCCGATCGGCATCATTGCGCCGATATATTCGGGATGCATCACGCCCCAGACATAGGTCTGCGTGCCGCCCATGGAAACGCCGGACACCAGCGCAACGCGCGCGACCTTCAGCCCCTCGCGCAGCATCCGGTAATTGGCCTGGACCATGTCATAGTAGCTGTACTGCGGAAACTTTACGCCGAGACCGTCCGAAGGTTTGCTGGCGCCCCAGGTTCCGAGCGGATCGACCATGATGACGTAGTAACGATCCGTATCGATCGGCCGGCCCGGGCCAATAATTGGCACGGTTCCTGACAAGGCTGCTCCTTTGACCCACTGCTCGTACATGTCGGTGGAGTCGCCGGAATAATATGAGTTGATGACAACGGCATTGGTGATCTCACCGGCGGCGTTGCGGCGCGGCGTACCGATCGCGATATAGGCCGTGTGCAGTTTCCCGGCACCAAGCGATTCCAGGGTGACACCGCCCTCCCCGCCATTCTCCCACTTGGAGGGATCGGCGAGATCGTACTTGCCGCCAAGTCGGAAATTCGCGATCTCATAGGTTTTCTTCAGCCCGTCATGCTGCATCTGCGACGAGCGGCGCGTGAAGGGCTGCGCGACCGCGAGCGAGGTCCCGATGAACAGCAGCAGCAGGCTGATGAGATATCGCCGCATGACATGTCTCCCGATCATGGCGAATTCCTCCGGCAGGCTTTGATTTTTGCCGCACGCTAGAATCAGACGCGGCGCGACCTTTGATCTAGCGCAAGGGAATTCGCACTGCCCGCGCGACAATTTCTGCGAACGAATTACATGCCGGGTCGCCGCGATGCCATTCCTCACGCACGGCTCCTACCGGATCCGGTATGAGCTCGACGGACCTGCGACGGCCCCGGCCTACGTGCTGGTCAATGGACTGACCCAATATTCCGAACTGTGGACTGCTTATCGTGACGCGCTCATCGCACGGGGATTTCGCGTTGCGTCATTCGATCTGCTCGGCCAGGGCGCCTCCGACAAGCCTACGCTTTTCATCAATCAGGACGACCATGTCGTTGCGCTGCATCGCCTGATCGAGATGCTCGGTGAAGGTCCGGTCTTCCTCAGTGGAATCAGCTTCGGTGGCCTGATCGCGCTGCGCTACGCGATCGAGCATGGAAGGCGCCTCTCGGGTCTGGTGCCCATGAGTTGCTTTGCCGAGCTTTCGCCTCAACTTCTTCTGATCGGCAACGCACTACGCACCGGCCTAATTCTGGGTGGAACCGGCTATCTCCAGGATCTGCTCCTCCCAATGAATCTGTCCGATGAATGGTTGAAGCCGCTGTTGGACAAGCTTGACGGGGTCAAGCGGCAGGGCTGGCTGGTCAATGACCTCTACGCGTTGCAGAACCTGATGGAGTCGTTCCTCGACTTCCAACCGCTGACGCCGCAACTCGCCTCGATCGCCGTCCCAACCATGATCCTGAACGGAGAGTTCGACTTCCTGACCCCGCGCGTCCTGCACGAGACGCTGCGAGTCGGAATCCCCAACAGCGCGCTCGTGATTATCCCGGGCGCCTATCATGCTTTCACGTTGGAAAAGGGTGCGCTCACAGCCGACCTGCTCGCGCGCTTCGCCGATGACGTGCTGGCCGGGCGCTGGCAAGGAAACAAAGCGGTCTGGATTGCGCCCGAAGATCCTGGCGGTGAGCTCACTCCATTTCCCGCCGGCTACGACCATCTGCGTGCCATCCCCGTCCAGAGGACCCCGGCATGAGCGGACTTCTCGGACCACTCGACTCCGAAGGCCGCGTGCCGCACGGTCAGCAGACCCGCGTCGCCGCTTTCCTGATCTCGGCCCATGGCGCTCTCGCAAGGCAATTCGGCCTCGCCCTGCCGGCGAAGTTCGAGGCCGGCTGGCAGACAGAATTGAACGCTCAATTCTACCGAGAGAGCGAGATCGTCTCGCTTCTGATGCGCGCAACCACATGGGTGCCGGATCTCGCCCTGGGCTACATGGCCATGTCTTGGGAGGCCGCCTGGCTTCCGACGCCGAACGAAGGCACTGCCGATCGCTCTCTTTGGCAAGCAGTACACCTCGCCGCGCTCGCGCATGCCGTCCACGCCGGGATCCGGCCAGCTGCGTTGCTACCGCTTGAGGCAAACGCGAATGACCCCTTCGTGATGGCGTTGCGCCGCATCGAGATCGAGAGCGGCCGTCTGTTACAGGCACAGATCCTGTTCCTGAAAGGTCCTGACTTGGTGCCCTTCCGCGATACCGTCAGCACAGTCTTGGAAAGCCGACACACCGAACTGCGCAAGCTCTGGCACGACACGCTCGCGAGCGTGGGAATCGTCCGCGAATGATGCGGAGCCTTGACGCAGATCAAAGCAGCGCGATTTCCGCCCTCCAGCATTCATTGACCGCCCTGCACGCGCCGACCGGAGTTCTCCCTCATGAAGGCCATTTCCCTCGAAGAAGCCGTCGCAATGATCCCGATCGGCGCGAGTGTCATGGTCGGCGGATTCATGGGTGTCGGAACACCGGAGCGTCTGCTTGACGAGGTGGTGCGGCAGAAGAAGGGCGGCCTGTCGCTGATCTGCAATGATGCAGCGATCCCCGGCAAGGGCGTCGGCAAGCTGTTCGATGCTGCGCTGGTCGCGCGATTGACCGCAACGCATATCGGTCTCAATGCGAAGGCACAGCAGCAGATGCTGGCAAACCAGATCGCCGTTGAACTGGTACCCCAGGGAACCTTCGTTGAGCGCATTCGTGCGGGTGGATGCGGGCTTGGTGGAGTTTTGACGCCAACCGGCGTCGGCACGCTGGTTGCGCAGGGCAAGCGCGAGATCGAAGTCGACGGAAAGCCTTTTCTGCTGGAGACAGCCTTGCGGGCGCAGTTTGCGCTAGTGCACGCCTTCCTTGCCGACTACCTCGGCAACTTGGCGTACGCACTGACCTCGCGCAATTTCAATCCAGTCATGGCGATGGCCGCCGACACCGTGATCGTCACGGCGGAGAACATCGTGCCAGTCGGGGTGATCGCGCCCGACCACGTCGTGACCCCGGCGCCGCTCGTCGACTACCTCATTACAAACGGGTGACGACATGGATCCGCAGATCATCATCGCCCGGCGCGTCGCCAAGGAGCTTCGGAGCGGCGACCTCGTCAATCTCGGCATCGGTATCCCGACGCTGGTCGCGAACTACGTTCCAACGGACCTGAAGGTATTCTTCCAGTCGGAAAACGGCCTGATCGGAACGGGGCCTATCCCAGAGCAAGGCCTGGCACATCCGACGCTAACGGACGCAGGGGGGCGCCCGATTAGCGCGCTGCCCGGGGCCTCAACCTTTGACAGCGCGATGTCGTTCGGACTGATCCGCGGCGGTCATGTCGACGTCACGGTACTTGGGGGCCTTCAAGTCGATGCCCATGGCCATCTCGCCAACTGGATGATCCCGGGCAAGATGGTGCCCGGCATGGGCGGCGCGATGGACCTGGTGAGCGGCGCCAAGCGAGTCATCGTCGCCATGCAGCATGCGGCGAAAGGCAAGTCGAAGATCGTCGCGAAATGCACGTTGCCACTCACCTCGGCACGGCCCGTCCATCTCGTCGTCACCGACATGGCGGTGATCGGCTTTCCCGACGGTAAGGCGACGTTGCTGGAGACTGCGCTGGGCGTCACGATCGGCGAGGTCATGGCGGTGACTGAGGCTGACCTCGTCGTTCCCGAACACGTGCCGGAAATGAATATCTGACCAGGTGACGGACATGCGAATATTTGGCGATTTCGACGAGATCAGATCCGCAGTCGGCACCGAGATCGGCGCCAGCGACTGGATCGAGGTGACGCAGGACCGGATCAACAAGTTTGCGGAAGCGACCTGCGATGAACAGTGGATCCATGTCGATCAGGAGCGCGCGAGGAAAGAGATGCCCGGCGGCACCACTATCGCCCATGGCATGCTGTCCCTGGCGCTGGCACCGATGTTCATCCGCTCTGTGATGGGGTTGAAAGGCCTCCGCAACACCCTGAACTACGGCGCGGATAGGATCAGGTATCTTTCGCCGGTCCCGGCGGGATCAAAGCTGCGCGGCCGCGTCAGCGTTGCTGAGACGGAGGATGTCCCTCCCGACGGGCTGCGCGTGAACTATCACCTGGTCATCGAGATAGAAGGGGGCAAACGACCGGCCTGCATCGCCGAGCTGATCGCCCTGCACTATCGCTGAGTCGCGTCCCGTCCTCTTCAATCGATGATGTGATAACCACCATCAATATAGAGAACGCTTCCCGTAATGAGCTTGGCGCCGTCGAGTGCGAGAAATGCCGTGGCGTTGCCGACATCATCAATGCTGACGAGGCTGCGCGACGGCGCCTTGGATTGCGCCTTGTCCATCAGTTCGTCGAACTCGGGAATGCCAGATGCCGCGCGCGTGGCCAGCGGTCCGGGCGAAATCGCGTGCACGCGGATACCCTTCGGGCCCAGCTCGGCGGCGATATAGCGCACCGAGGCCTCGAGCGCAGCCTTGGCGACACCCATCACATTGTAGTTCTCCACGACCATCTGGCTTCCATAATAGGTCATGGTAAACATGGTGCCGCCGTTCTTCATCAGCGGCTCGGCCAGATGAGCCATGCGCATGAAGGACCAGCAGGAGACCTCCATCGTCTTCAGGAACCCGTCGCGGCCGACGTCCACCACACGTCCGTGCAAGGCTTCCTTCGGTGAGAAGGCGATCGAATGGAGCAGGAAATCGAGCTGGCCCCAGTCCCTGTCGACCCGGGCAAACACTTCTTCGGTCTGCCCCTCCGTCATGACATCGAGCGGCATGAAAATAGACGCCTCAAGTGCCTGCGCAAGAGGCTCGACGTGCTTCTTCGCGCGGTCGTTGAGGTAAGTGACGGCTAGATCGGCACCAAGCGCACGAAAGGCCTTGGCGCATCCCCATGCGATCGACTGGTCATTGGCGATGCCCACGACGAGGCCTTTTTTCCCCTTTAGGGCAATCTTGGTATCCGGAAATACGGGAATCATGATGCCCTCTCCTGTCTTTGATTCGTCGATGTTCTGTTCATCAGCACTGACAGAGTGTGCTGCGCGATCATCAGCTCCTCGTCGGTCGGCACCACATAGACTGGAATGCGACTGTCGGGACCCGAGATCAGCTGTGAGTGGCGCGTATTCGCGGCTTGATTGAGGGTGACGCCCAGCCACGCGAGCTGGCCAGTGACATGCGCGCGAATTGTTGCGGAGTTTTCGCCGATTCCGGCTGTGAACACAAACGCGTCCAGCCCCTGCAGCGCTGCGGCAAGCATCCCCGCATTGAGGCCTATGCGATAGCCGAAACATTCGATCGCCAGTCTGGCTCTCGGATCCTCACTGCCCTCCAGCTCCCGCATATCGTTGCTGACCCCGGATAACCCCTTCAAGCCGCAATCGCGGTAAAGGAAGTTCTGGATGGTGGAGGCTGACATCCCCTTCTCCGAAATGAGGTAGAGCACCACCCCGGGGTCGATCTGGCCAGGGCGGGTTCCCATCGGAAGCCCGTCGAGAGCGGTGAATCCCATGGTGCTTTCGACGCTTCGTCCCGCGCTCAAAGCGCACATCGAGGCGCCGCTTCCGAGGTGAGCGACGATAACCCGCCCATTCGCAACTTTCGGCGCGACCTTTGGCAAGGTCTTCGCAATGTATTCGTAGGAGAGACCGTGAAAGCCGTAGCGGCGCACGCCCTCGGCATAAAGCTGATGCGGGATCGCATAATGATCGGCGACCGCGCTATGCGTTCGGTGAAATGCGGTATCGAAACAGGCGACCTGCAGAAGCTCTGGAAAATTGCCGAGAATCGAACGGATTGGCGCCAAATTATGCGGTTGATGCAGCGGTGCGAGCGCGATGAACCGCTCCAGCCGGGTCACGACACCATGATCGATTTGAATTGGGCGGTCGTAGTCCGGGCCACCGTGAACGACGCGATGACCGACAGCGATCGGGCGAATGCGTTGCTCGTCCCGCAACCAGGCACCGGCAATGTCCATCGCGGCCGGAACATCCGGCACCCCCTCGATCGGATAGGCGCGATCCGCAAGCGGATCGCCGGTGGAGCCACTCGCGCGCAAACGCGGGCGGCTGCCGATCCCATCCATCTGCCCTTTCAGCTGTCGCCGCAGTATTCCTTCGCCCTCGATCGAATAGACCTGGAACTTGACGCTGGAGGAGCCGGCATTAACCACAAGGATGGTGTCCATGGCGCTCACGCGGCAATCGTTGGAGCACGCCGGCGCCGGGCATGGGCATACAGCGCGGCGACCGCGCACGAGGCCATCCGCGCGCGCGCCGAATCCGCGCGTGAGGTCAGGACGACCGGGACCCGGGCTCCGAGCACGATGCCCGCGCCGTCCGCCTTGGCGAAATAGGCGAGATTCTTTGCAAGCATGTTGCCGGCCTCTAGGTCGGGAACGACGAGGATCTGCGCGCGACCGGCGACCTCGGACTTGATCCCCTTGATCCGCGCTGCCTCCACGTCGATGGCGTTGTCGAAAGCCAGCGGTCCGTCGAGGATCCCTCCGGTGATCTGCCCGCGATCCGCCATTTTGCAGAGTGCTGCCGCCTCGATCGTAGACGGAATCTTCGAGGTCACGGTTTCAACTGCTGACAGGATTGCCACGCGCGGCGACTTGCCGAATCCAGCTTCCACGTACAGATTGATTGCGTTCTGGATGATGTCGCGTTTGGCGTCCAGATCAGGGAAGATGTTGATGGCCGCGTCCGTCACGAAGATGGTCTCGGCATAGGCCGGCACGTCCATCACGAAGACATGGCTGATACGCCGATCGGTACGCAAGCCCCCGGCCTTCGCGGTGACGGCGCGCATCAATTCGTCGGTGTGCAAGCTGCCTTTCATCAACAGCTCACCTCGGCCGGCGTGGATCAGCTCGACCGCCTTTGCAGCGGCTTCATCGCTATGTGCTACGTCAACAAGCTCGAAGCCCGCGATGTCGAGACCATGCCTGCCGGCCGTATCCCGGATCTTCCTTTCAGGTCCGACCAGGAGCGGTCGGATAATGCCGGCCTGTGCACTATCGACAGCGCCGCGCAATGAGCTTTCATCGCAGGGATGCACGACGATGGTTGGGGCCGGCGGCACGGCCTGCGCAGCCGCGATCAGACGGTCGTACTTGCTCGGGGACTGTGCCTGCGACGTGTCGGCTGACATGAGCCGGTTCCTTCCAGACAGTGTTACGATGCCTTCGCCTTGGGGTCGAAAGGGGCAACGTTCGACGCCCTCCCCAACGTTTCGGCGTCGAGACCGAACAGCTGTGCGACACGCCGCAGGCGGCTGGCGCGCTCGCCTGTGATGTGCTCGCTGGCCGACAGCACCTCGCTCATCGTCATAAAAGCCGCGCGGCGTTGATTGACATCGTCGGGAAGCAACTTCGGGATAACGGCCAGGGCCGCCTCGCGATCGAGCAGCAGCATGAAGAACTGCTCGCGAACCAGCATCTTAAATTCCGCAAGCGTTAATCGCGCTCCGCTGTCGTCGCGACGAGCCTGACGCAACGCCTCGATGCTGCGTTCGTCCACCATTCCTCTCGCCGAGCCGACATAAAGCAGGGCACGGATGGCCACCTCGCGAAGCCCGCCTTCGCCAATCCTGGATCGGAGCTCGGCGACCCGTTTGTCGAGCATGGCACGGTGTTCGGGCGGCATCTCGCGCCGGCGCGACAGTTCGCCTTTCGGATCTATGCCGACTGCCGCCTGTAGCGCCGGCGAGCCGTAGACGTTGAGGAAGAGCGCCTCGCTCATCGCTTCCTGCGAATCGCGCCAGCTGTCCAGCGCATGAACGATTTGCTTGGAGACCTGCTCCTGAAACGCCAGGAACGGATTGTCGTTTGAAACCGGCTTGCGGTTCTCTTCCAGCCCTTCCGCTGCCGATTTCACCGCTTTCATCCACGGATTTTGACTGCTAAAGGCCTCATATTGCGTCCGCAGCGGGTGCAGGTTGCGCATCAACTCCGCCGTCTGCGGCGCCACCATGCCCTTGATCCAGGGCTGCACGAACTTGCGGTAGGCGGCTAGATTAAGCTCGGAGACGCGTTTGGCCGCGGCAAAGCGCCGCTCGTCCTCAGGCGAATTGCCGCCCATGGCACGAATATCCTCAAGCGTTCGAGCCTCGCAGCGCATCACCCATTGGCCAACAACGAGATCAGAACTGGTGGTCTCCTCGTCCTTGGCTTCGAACGTCGCTTCGTAAAGGCCGGGCGGTAGTACATCGATCAGATCGATGTTGCTGGAAAATTCAGCGTGCTCCTTCTTGGCGACGCCGCCTGAAACGAAGATGCCGAGATGGCCAACGCTCTCGTGAACCGTATAGACGATCGTCTGCCCAAAGGCCCTGATGTCATCCACGTCGGCATAGCATTCGAGGATCCAACCTAGCGCCTGCTGTGGCGGAGTGATGTTGTCGCCCTTGGAGCAGAACACCACGATCGGCGAACTGATGTTGCGCAGGTCTACCTTCTGCCCGTCGGACAGGGTGATATTGCCAGCGGCCAGGTTGTTGCCAACGAAAAGTTCGTCGACAATGAACTGAATCTCCTCGGCGTTGAGATTGACGTGCCCACCCCACCAGCGCTCGAACTCGAGGTAGCGATCGGCTTCGGTATCGACCTTAGAATAGACATTGTACTGCTTGGTCCAGAGCGTGTTCGACGGGTTTTGGCCTTCGAAGTTCTGGACCAGCCAGGCACCATCGAACTTCCCGCCGCCGAGATCGCTAACGAGCGCAGTCAGCCAGCTTCCGCCCAGCAGGCCGCCCGAATATCGCATCGGGTTTTTGCCATGCACGCCCGCCCAGTACGCGAGCGGGGCTCCGGCGATGATCAATGGGCCAAACAGTTCGGGCCGCACCGAAGCCAAAATCATGACCGCCCAACCGGCTTGGCAATTGCCTATGACGCAGGGTTTCCCGTCGGCTTCACGATGAAAACTGACTACCTTCTCGATGAACAATGCCTCGGCACGCGCGATACGCTCGATAGTCTGGCCCGGCACCGGCTCCGGCAGGAAGCCGATGAAGTAGCAGGGATGTCCCGCCTTCATCGCGACGCCGATCTCGCTGTCGGCCTTGAACCCGCCGATGCCTGGACCGTGCCCGGCGCGCGGATCAATCACGATGAACGGCCGCCGCGCGGAATCGATTTGGACGCCGGCTGGCGGGACGATGCGGACAAGCACGTAATTGACGGGTTCGTCCAACTCGCGGCCGTCGATGATCAGTTCGGCCGCATATTGCAGAACGTGTGGTGCGGTTTGGGCGACGTGCTCCCGATATTGGTCGCCGCGCCGGCGCATCACATCGAGAAAGAGTATGCTCCGTTGTCCCGCGTCGACCATGTATTCAACGGCCGAGGCGACGAGGCCGGACATCGGACCACCGGGCGATCCAGGCACTTCCATCTGCATGCTCCGACCTCAATGTCGTAGGAATGCATCCAAAGCCGGCCGCAACAGCGGGCCATTGATATAGGTCAATGCTGGACGGTCAGTACCCCGGCCCAGTCGTGTCACGTGGGTCATCCCGCCCGAATGTGTCGAGCTGCTGCTGAGATTCAGGCCGCCGGCTTTTTGCGGGCCCTTGAGACAAATCAAACGGGCGACCAACCGCCCTGTCATAGACCAGCCTCAGGCCGACGTGCTTTCCGGCCGCCCGAGCCGAGACCTCCATGTGGGACATCGCTAAATACAGCGTGACGGAACACTTGCGGGACGGCAGCACGGCCGAACTCCGAGCGCTGCGGCCGGCCGACGAGACGGCTGTCCTCGACGCGCTGGATCAGTCCAGCACGCAGTCGTTGCAGCGCCGTTTTTTCGGCATCAAGCGTCATTTCTCCGACAAGGAGCGCGCGTTCTTCATGAATGTCGACTTCAAGAATCACGTCGCGCTGGTGTGCGAGGTCGAGAGCCCCGAGCGGACAATGATTGTCGGAGGCGGCCGCTACGTCGTGTTTGAGCCCGGACGAGCCGAGTTGGCCTTCGTCGTCATAGACGCTTGGCAGGGCCGAGGCATCGGTTCCATCTTGATGCGCCACCTTGGCGAGATCGCCTCCAATGCCGGATTGCGTGAACTCACCGCGGAGGTCCTGCCCGAGAACAGGTCGATGCTGGCGGTGCTCGGCAAGTTTGGCTTTAAGCCGGCTAAGAACCGCGACCCACAGACGATGCGTTTGGCGCTATGCCTGGGCAAAGAGGGGCAGTGATCAATGAGCGGTGCATGGTTCGGGCTCGCGCTCAAGCTCAACGCTGGTTCAGTGACCACAATGACTTTCAGCAAGATCATGCCGCGCAATGCATCCGTCGGCGTCACGGAAAGCGTGGCCTCCCGCACGGGGCACGTGCGGTTCTCTGGCCTATCAGCGCGTTTTTGCGTTCAGCGTCACACCTCACGTAAAACGATGAATTTGTTCAGCTCGGTTGAGACCGCCTGGACCGGAACTGTCGAGGTGTCATTCCGGTCCATCGCTTGAACGCGTGTGTGAGCGAACTCAGTTCGCGATAGCCAAGCAGCCAAGAAACTTCGGACACGGGCAGCTGCTCCTCTTCGAGATAACGCTTGGCGAGCGCGGCGCGCAGTTGATCAAGAATTTCAGCGAAGGACGTCTTCTCTTCGCCAAGCTTGCGCGACAAGGTGCGGGTACTCAGTCCCAACTGCCGCGCGACTTCCTTCGCGACGCCTCTACCGTGAGGTAGCAGCGTGGTAAGCGTCTTCTCGACTTTTGAACGGAGCGTCGCGCCATGCGGCGCTTTCCGTACCAAGGCTTCATCCGCATAACGTCGCAACAAATCGTGCAGATAGCCGTCGCGGCCGACCAGCGGGAGCAGTGCCACTGGCACCGGAAAAGAGATAACATCGCGGTCCGCGCCGAACTCGACGTCCCTGCCAAAGAACATTCTAAATTCGGGGGGCATCCCGGCTCGCAGATGCCTCACCTGCAGCCGAGACGGCACCAAACGACCGTCCGTTACCTGCCTGCAGATCCGCACCAGCGTCACGATCCAAAATTCGATTTGTTGCCGGTCGCCCATTCGATCGACACCAACATATTCGAGCGCAATGGTCGCAGTATGCCCCTCCATGTTGAAGCGCAGCCGGACTCCCTCATTCATGATCCGGCTGTACCGCTCCGCGGCGCGAAGCGCATCGGCGACATTCTCAGACGACGCCAAAACGTAGTAAACAAGGCCGATTTGGCGCAAGTCAAAGCCTCGCGCGAGCCGAAAACCCAAGATATCGTCTTCCAATTCTATGGCGGCCAACTCGAGAAGCATGATCTGGGTCGACACTTCGAGCCGGACCGCGGGGTCGCTGAAGTCGTTCAGCGTCAATCCCGCTTTCGAAAGCAGCGCTGCTGGATCTTTCCCAGATTCCGCGACTCGCGCGCAGGCCAGCCGAGCAATACCACCAGTCGCGCTAGGTATCGCACTCAGGCATCCCGCCGACCGCATAGTCGCATTCCTGTCCTGGTCAAGACGTCAAAGCCTTTTATAACTACGATCACAAGAATGCCACCGCACGTCCGTGACAAACACATCTGTCTGCGCGCCGATCGAACTGAATGATTCTTCGCGGATATTGATTTGGATCAAACCGGTCGGCTGGCGCCGGGCGCGGGTCGGATCCGGCCCGGCTACTATGGCTAACGCGGATCGGAGCGGCGGCTGTTGTAGGAGCTGCCGGTCAGCCATCGCGGTTTACGGGGCGCCTCCCGTCCTAAGGGCGAAATCGGATCGATTGCAGACGCCTTTCGCCACAAAGAATTTGTGACCTCAAAGAACAAAAAATTGGCGACTTCTAGCAAGCACGTGTGAGCCGATCACTGCTACCTCCGGCCGACCCCATCCCAATGCGCAGGCTATCCCGCGAGCGACGCTCGCGCTTGGTCATCGATACCAACCCAAGGACCGAATTTTGATCGACCGCAGCACGCCCGGCAGGGCGCTTACGGAACTGAAGATCGCGCAGGCTTACGTTCGGCTCTCATGCATCCCGGACAACGATCAAGGTATGTCCGTTTCAGTCGCCACGGTCGCAAACTGTGAAATCCGCATGCTGCGAGGCTCCGAACTCGATCTGCATGGTGCGCCACTCTTTTGGCTAGAGCTGTTCGACCTCAATGCAAAGCTTTCGGTCGACAGCGGTTGTTGTCATAGGATTAAGGATGCGGTGTCCATATTCGAGGGCTTCGTCGAGCAGGCGCTTGCCCTGGGCCAGCCCGGTGGCGAGCCGCTGTGAAGGGTTACGGGGACCATCTGGAAGCACTGCGAAAGCAAGCAGCAGAGGCTGCGTTAATCAGCGCGCTAGCGACATCGCCGCAGAAGCGAGAACTTTTCGCAAAGATTGCGGAGCATCTCAACACGCTGGCGGCTGCGGTGGAGCAAGCATTGACGGCTGGCTTCGTGGTCGACGGAGGGCAAACGCACAAGGTAAGATCGGGAGCAGTCCCTCCCGTGAGTAAGTTGAGCAACACCTTTGGCTGCTGAGTTTTTGTTCCGGCGGCCACCGATCAAGGTGTTGCGAAATGACGATCTCTGCTACTGGCGGGCTTGGGCATGTGCGCGAGCCGCGCCCGAACTTGGTTACAAAAACTTACCGCGGCACTCTGTATCGTCGCGGACATGGGAGTACCCTCGCCTCCCCAGCTGCGTAGACACGTTCGACCACTTTCTGGGGACGCACTGGACCAGATGCAGTGAAGCTTCCTTCTCGCTGTCATTCACTTTCATCGGCTCGCCAATCATTGACTTAGATCAATGCCAGTCCCTACCCGCAGGCAAGCTTCTTCTGGGTTCCTGCCTTTAGCTGGATCGGAATGCCGGACGCCACAACTTGCTGGGCCGCGCATCGCGAAGCCGCGATTCCATCTCCCGCCAGTCAGGATCCCTGATGATAGTCGCTAGTGTTGCTAGTTGATGTCTCCGTCGGAAAAGGCAAAATATGAAAATACTTGCGCTGTTGCTCACTTCGGCAATTTTGCTCGTATGCGCTAGCGAGAGCCACGCCGTGGTGAGAATTGCCAATGATCGCGGTGGCTTGATCCAACGTTACCTTGATCGATATGATCAATTGAAGGACACGGGCCAGACGGTGGTCATTGATGGGCTCTGCGCCTCCGCCTGCACGATCGTGCTTTCGAAGATCCCGTCAAACAGGATCTGCGTAACCGAAAAGGCAGCCCTTGCTTTCCACGCAGCTTGGGACCTTGGTCCTCGTGGACGCCATATTACAAATCAAGAAGCCACACGGACGATGTATCTGATGTACCCAGCTCCAGTTCGGAATTGGGTATCAACGCAGGGCGGGTTGTCACCTCGCATGATCTTCCTTCGGGGCCCGAAGTTGGAAAACATGTTCGCACGGTGCTATCTGGATGCTGCAATCTTTCTAAGGCTATAACTGATCCGAGGCCCGTCTGCGAAGCAACGTAAGTGGACAAGCTCCGTAACCTCAGTACCACTGAGAACCCAGCATGCCGATGTTACTAGCATTGTGCGGGGCCGTCCGATGCATGACGTTCGGCAGATCCCGGCCCCGGACGAATTGACGGTTCGCGGCCAATCTTATTTCGCAATTCCAAGAGGTCGGTGAAGACATCTGCTTGGCGCCGCAGTTCGTCTGCGATCATCGGCGGCTTGGTCGAGAGCGTCGAGACGACCGTCACGCGCACCCCGCTCCGCTGCAATGCCTGGACCAACACCCGGAAATCTCCGTGGCCCGAGAACAGAATGATCTCATCGACGTGCTGAGCCGATTCCATTGCATGCACCGCGAGCTCAATAGCCATGTTGCCCTTGATCTTGCGGCGGCCATTGGCGTCGAAGAATTCTTTGCTGGCTTTTGTGATCACGGTGAAGCCGTTGTAATCGAGCCAATCGACCAGCGGGCGGATGGACGTGTACTCCTGATCTTCGATGATCGCTGTGTAGTAGAAGGCTCGGGTCAGTGTCCCTCGGCTGCGAAGCTCGTTCAGTAGCCGCTTGTAATCGAGATCAAAATCGAGGGCCTTCGCTGTAGCGTAGAGGTTGGGACCGTCGATGAAAGCTGCAATTCTGCTAAATCGGGATAGGGTCATAATGGAAACGACCTTGCTCACAAAACCGTCGGCCGGCAGCCAGCGCTGACATGAACGTCAACGTTCCTGCCGGCAAGCGCCATAACAAGCAGCGCGAATGAGCGCTTGTTCTAGAAGGCCAATGATTTGCTTTTGGGCGCCAACCGCTCCGCAGCTGTTCGTCGCGAGGGCCACACTCAAATCGTCAGTCGAGAAAAGTACCAACTTCAAAAGGTACGCGCCCGCCGGTCTCAGTCATCCAGGCCAGGGCCGTCCATTTTTCTGCACACCTGCCTTCTCGAAAAAGTTAAAGAATCCCTAAGCACGGTAGAGTGCATTCGGTTCCCTCCTAGCCATTTTGGCGGCGCAGTGTGGCAGGCAGGACACGGACGACAGGGAGCGAGTCGTATAGTTCTACTGGTGCAACTTGCGACAGCGTCGGCAATCGCAGGCGCATGGGGATGGAGACTCTGATGAAGACATTTCTGCTCGGTACCGTTGCGTTGTTTGCTTTGGGGCTCGCCGCCCCTGCTTCCGCTGCCGACATGGCAGCACGTCCGTACACCAAGGCCCCGCCGCCGCTGGCGGCTCCGATCTACGACTGGACCGGGTTCTACATCGGTGCGAACGGTGGCTGGGGTCAGAGCCGCAATTGCTGGGATTTCGTCGGCGCGGCCGGCGTGGTATTCGCTGACGGCTGTCGCGAGCGCTCGGGCGGCCTTGTCGGCGGTCAGGTCGGGTATCGTTGGCAGGCCAGCCAGTGGGTGTTTGGATTGGAAGCTCAAGGTGACTGGGCCGACCTCAGCAGCCAGCGTGTCAGCCTGATCAACCCCGCGTTTTCGACCCGGACGAAAACGGACGGCATCGGGCTGTTCACCGGCCAGATCGGCTATTCCTGGAACGCGTCCTTGCTGTACGTCAAAGGCGGCGCGGCGGTGACGAGCAACCGCTTTAGCATCCTCGACACGCTCACAGGGACTGAACTCGCAGCCGCAAGCGCAACCCGCTGGGGCGGGACCGTAGGTGTGGGCTGGGAGTATGGTTTTGCACCGAACTGGTCAGCTGGCATCGAGTACGATCATCTGTTCATGGGCAACGCAAACAACTCGTTCTCGGTTGCCAACCCCATCGTTGCCGGTGCGCTGAACCGGATCAACCAAGACGTCGATATGGTCACACTGCGCGTCAACTATCGCTTCGGCGGCTTCGGCGGGTACGGTGCGCCGGTGGCGGCGAGATACTAAGCCTCGTCGGACCGTCCTTTCTCCAGTAAATTAGGCCGGCAGAGATGCCGGCCTTTTTTTGTTGGAGAGAACATGTCCGAAAGATCTCTCAAATTGCCAAGCCGTCCCTCAAGCCGCCGCGGCGCAACCGACGCCATCAATCGCGCCCTTGAGGGGTCGGACATCACCGAAATCTGCCAGGCCATTGGCACTTCTATCAGTAATTATAACGTCTCCGACATCGCCAACGAATGCGGGATTGCAAGGCAAACCCTCTATCGCGCCTTTGCCGGTGGTCCAAAGCATCCAAATTTCACAACCGTTTTGACGGTCTTGGACGCGCTGGGCTTCCAGTTGCATGTCACGGTACGACGGAAGGCTCGGGCACGGTTGGCGCTTCCTAAGGCGGTTCCGCCATCACAGTAGTGACCTCTTGTCGAAGCTTTCCTTAAGTCGATCGTCCCGCAGAACGGGTTGCTGGCAGTACGATTGCCTTCTTGAGACTCGATTTGCTCGCCTGTGTCAGCGCATTAGACCGGCGGGTGGCCGCTGACCTAATAGGCTTTACCTCCCGACCATCGAGCTTTCACGGACGAGAGCCTCACCATGATGTATGAGGGTGTTCGCGGCGCTCTCCCGTCGGACGACGCGCAGAAAGCCGCCGGAGAGAATCCTCCTTTCCAAATTCGCGAAACGTCCGATCGGCAGGCGCATGCCGCCGATCTGGAAACCGAAATGCTTCGGCGCGATATGTGTCTTCGAGTCATAGATTGGCCCGAAAATCAGCGGCGACACCTCTCTAGAGTCCTGCGGCAGGGGGATTGATGGACCGCTGCCAACATTGAGATCATTGGCAATCGCTCGCGAAAGCCACACCGCTGGCGTTACCAATTGTCTGGACCTGCTCGGTTAACAGCCTCTTCAAGGAGAGACCGTTGCTAGAAGGTTACCTGATTGCCGCTGTCGCGCTGCTTTTCTTGAGCCGATGCGATCATCAAGTATCGCGACGCACATCACGCGCTGCTTCGGCGTCTGACAGTTCGTGACGCGCTCTAACTGCAACCGGTAATGCGCGCCACCGCCTTCATGTACTTGAGGTGAAGGCGGCGTCACCTCCCTCTGACGGAGGGTTGCGCGCGGTGCGTCGATCCGAATTCAAGCAGGTCTCAAGATCGAACCTGATATGCGAGCACCATCCTAAGGCGCTCTTCTCCGCCTCTTCCTTGAAGGGGCCAAACCCGACAAAGGTCTGAACATGCCCGGCTTGGCCATCGGCCGCCGACACAAGATTGATTCCTGAGATGTAGTAGGACGAACACTGGCCGGTCTGAGATTCGGCGCATGTTGCAACGCTTATCCCTAGAGCCACAACGGTGGTTATGAGGATGGCCCTCTCCATTTTCTCCTCCGCCAAGGGGCTTGCGTTCTATTTGATGGGGACGATACTGGCTATCGGCGCGCGCCTCATTTCCTCTGGGTCGCGATCTTCTTAAGTGTGACAATCTGTCGAAAGAAGGCTTTTATCGATTGAGCAGGGCTTCCCAGCACCTTGGCACCGGGTGCTAGATCTGAGATGACGCCCGCCTGCGCTCCGATTTCCGAACCTCGACCGATACGGAGATGCCCTGCCATAGCAGCCTGTCCCCCGACGCGGACGAAATCTTCAAGTACGGTTGAACCCGAGATCCCGACTTGTGCAACTACGACGCAACAGCGGCCGAGACTAACATTGTGACCGATTTGCACAAGGTTATCGAGGCGGGAGCCAGCGCCAATTACGGTGTCTCGCGATGATCCGCGATCAATCGTCGAATTGGCACCAACTTCAACATCATCTTCAAGAATAACTCGCCCAAGCTGGGGGATGGAGAGAAACCCGTCGCTGGTGGAGGCGAATCCGAACCCTTCCTGCCCAATCCGCGCACCCGGATACACGTAAACGCGTGCTCCCAAAACCGCGTAACTAAGGCTTACATGTGCGCCAATCCGGCAATCCCTGCCGATGGTGACGCCGCTTCCAATGACTGCGCAAGGACCGATCCGACAACCGGGCCCTATCTCCACTCCGCTTTCGATCACAGTCAGGGGTCCAACTTCTGTCGAGGGATCAATGTGTGCGTCATCCGCCACTATGGCGGACGGGTGAACACCGGGTCGCAGCGGCGGCACAGGATAGAAAAGGGCAGCAACGCGGCCCCAAGCGGCATAGGGTTCGCTCGTTATGATGGCCGCAGTGGCTGCTGGTACTCGCGCAGCCATATCAGGGTGAACGACCACAGCCCCGGCGGACGTTTGATCCAGCGCAGAAGCGTAACGTCGGTTGTCTAGGAAGCTCACTTCAGTTGGCCCTGCCGTTTGGAGAGGGGCCACGCCTTCCAGCAATAGTTCACCTCCGTCCGCCACACCCCGCGCCGCGCTGGCAACGAGCGCGAGCGGATGCGGCCCAGTTCGCCGGAAGAACCTTGCGCTCCCTAGTACTGCTTCGGTCATCCCATCCCCACCCGCAATGCGAGTTGAACTCGCGTTTCTTCCGACGTCTGTGTCATGCCAAGCCTCAGTTGGGTCCCAGTGGCTCGGGAGACGCTGATTCAATGGACTTTCCGGCACCTATCCAGTCACTGTGACTTGCAGTCTAGAGCGGGTTCGAAGCTTGCCGTTCCTGTGCTTCGTAGTATTCGGCCGAAAACTTGACTGACCACCGGGAAAAGAACAAACGCAATTTCTGCGTGGGTCTTTCCACGCCAAGATGTTCGGTGACGTGCGCGTTTTGGAGCCATCTACCCAGCGATGCAAAACAGGCCGACCTCATCAACGCGTGAAGCACTGCGACGCCGATCGTCTCTGCCTGCCGATAACGATAGCCTAGCTTTCTAGTGACGTACTGACGCTGAATGTTGTCGTAGGCCTTCCATGAACCGAGCGAACACACTTTTCTTTGCCTGCGGCCACGCCGCCGGATACACCGGTAATACGAGAAGCTTGCTCTTAGCGATGACCGTAGCCACCGGATGCAAAAGCTGCATCCAGGCTGGCCAGGACGCTAATTTGGCAAACAATACCGCATGCATCGCTGTCGCAACCCCGAAAGAGATCGGAAGCCACAGTACCGCAGCCAAGATTACAAGCAATGCGGTGTTCGGGGTGAGATGGCGACATGTTCGAAATACCCACGCCATACCGCTTGCGAAGGCAAGGTGCATGGTTCGCTCGAACGCTCGATAGCTAATCTTGCGCCGGAACCGCGACCAGCGGCGGCGCATCGATATGATCCACTTTCGACGTCTCGTCTCGGAAAGAGGAAGGATGCGCAGCGCGGCACCCACGGCAGCAACGACGAAGTTGCCCAGCACCTTGGCTGCGAAGAGCGGAAGCCAAACAATCTCCATCACCAGAGGGAAGGTATAGTCGAGCAGCCGCATCAACACCGAAATGGTGAAATGCAGAATCTTGTTTGCGGCGATCGCGATTAAAACGAGTGGAACGATGATCACGTCATCGAGAGCACCGCGCAGATGGCGCTCTTCGATGCGTGCTCGGCTTTGATCATGGGTCACGCTACTACCGGTCAAGGCGTGCTTTCGCCGCCCCGTCCGCCATCCCGACGGAGCTAAACTATTGCATTATTGACCAAACGCTAGCAGGTCATTCCAGTCGCACATCTGCGGACGGCTCGACGGGTTTGCCGGACGGTTGTTCGGGCCACGCAAACGCCGTTCACCCTAGTTCTGCCTGCGCCGCAGGCAGCGGCGATTTCCGTGATCATGCTGTCCGGCTGCGCGAGCATGGGAGCAATGGGTGTGGCTTGCGCCGACACCGCGAGAGACAGAGCGAACGCGCCAATTGCAATTAACCTGATCATTCTCACCTCCTCGAAGAGCGATGAATGGACCAAGCTGACGCCGCACTTGCTTGCAAGACTTGAGATGGATCAAGGGTTCTTAACTAACGCGGCTTCTTCATCCGTGTTGGGATAAGTAGTCTCGGCCCCTCAGGCGACACTTCCATATCGGTTCACGAGCATGCCTTCCCGCTGGCATTCACGCACTGGCACAAGGTGCACTAGTCAAATCCTGAGTTTCTGCTTGTCTACGGTGCGCCTTGCCGATTCTTTCCAGCCCCCAAGCTTCCAGGATTGGCGAGAACGTACAGGCCCCGGCGGGGCATCCGTTTCGCCGGGGCCGCGGATGCGGAGATAGTCTGGGTCTATGGACGCAGCGGCAGATCGACAAAAGGTTTGGAGTTGGCTCGCCGGTGGGCAGAGCATGCTTCGGCGCACGAGCTTGCCAGCATGGTGAGCGGGTCGCTTGATGATCTCAGCCAGATTTTGCCACCAGACGTATCCGATCGCCGTGCATGCGTGGAGCTGTCTGCGCCTCAATTTCACCATCCGACTCAGGCTGTGGTTGTATTCGTTGCCGGCGTCTCGTCTGCGACGGTTGTCGATCCCGAACCGGCGCGCGACGAAGCGGAGCCAGAGGCCCGGAGAGAACCCCATCAAACCGGGCCTTTGCGCTGTCCGTTGAGCGAAGCGCATCGCGCCTTACGTATGTCATCGCCGGTTGGTTCCGACGTCGCTTTGAGCAGGCAGCGCTGCATCGTGTCCAGGATAAATCCCGTCTAAGTTGGAGCGTTGAACTGGCCGGCTTTGGGCCACAAACAGAGATCGGCACCTTATCGATCGCCTCGTTAGCACGCAGCAGGAACGACCCGAGCGCGTCGTTGACATGTAAAGTGCAACCACGCGACCAGCGACGGTGAAGCCCCGCTCGCCCGTGGTGCGGCAACTCCTGCTAACCCCTCAACGGACATTCACTGGTACCTGCGCCCGCTCGGCGTCGGCGGTCGCGTTGCCCATGTATCTCGATTGGAAATGAGCAACCCGCTCGCGCCACATTCCGACGAACGCCTCCGACGTCAGCTTCTCCACCGATTTCCACGCCCCCTTAACGGCCGGAAGCGTATTGCCCCAGATCGCGCGCCTGCACCATTTTTCGCCCTTCTCCCTGCCTTCACTGGTGGCGCACATCGATTTCCAGGCCACGCGATTGGGTTCGCTGAGGTGCTCCGCGGCGCCTTCCCAGCCCTGCTGATGGATCAGGTAGAGATCGTTCAAGTCCGGCTTCCTGTGGGTCACCCACTCGAACAGAATCCCTTCGGTAATGATCTTGTAGGCCGCCGCAACGGCATTATCGCGGGGATTGAGAATATCTCCGGAGCCGAATTTGCCGAACTCGTATTTGCTCAGCTGGAACAGCCCGATATACGACCCGGTGCGTTGCTTTGGGTCGAAACCGGACTCGACCTTGGCCACCGCCTTCATGAAAGTGAAATCCAGACCGAAAGCGTCGGACGCGCGCTTGATCTCTTCCATCGGCGTTCCGACCGGGATGTCCTTGAACGAACGCAAGACGATCGCAGCCGGCTTCTCGGCAGGCGGCAGTTCGGACCAGATATAACAAATGAGATACCGGAAATCCTGCGGCCCCGAGTTGGAGGCACCGCCGGATGCACCGCACGTCGTCGGCGCCAGTTGGGCGACATCATGGTGGCCCAAGTCCACCGATTCCTGCACACGCGGTAAATCAGCCGACCGCGTCTGCGACGGATCGGGCAACGCGGCCACGACGATCGATTCCGATTTATCCGAGGCCGCCGTCGTGTCGGTAGCCGTCCCCGCCGCGGGTTCGGCGGCCATCGCCACTTCGGCGCTAGCGACAGCGGCGTTCGCGGGTCCGGTGTTGCCCATTGCGATTGCCTGCGGTTCATCCGCGAGCCTCGCGGTGGCGGCGAGAGATGCTGCGCGGTCCTGGATTGTCACTGCGCGAGCGTTCTCGGTGCCGGCGGGACCGAAGCCGGCTAGCCAGCCAGCGATCCACCCCGCGAGAACGACCATTCCGCAAAATGTCGGCGCCACTATCGTAAATCGCCGCGTGTTCATGATGCCGTCGCCCCCAATAGGCTCCACTGGAGCCGTGTAGAAAAGCCAAGCATGCGAAGCGGCTCATTCTTGGGATCAATGTGGGTGGCGCAATAGCGCAAACCGCCGCTCCTTGATATTTCCAAAGCATGTTGCCCGATTGCAACGCGTCGAATCGCAAGCAGTAGCGCCCCACTCCATGGCAACTCGCACTGCAATTGTGAGTACGGTCCAATTTTCGACCCACTGCGACCAGATTTGGAGGAGAGGCTTGGTGCGCTGTCAGGATGACGCATCAGGCGCCAGCTTCGCGCATCGTCTCGAACCGATGGAATCGCGCCTATGGGACCGGGCGATGTTCGTTAAGAAATTGTCAGCAATGCAGGGCGCGATAACAACCGCTGTATTCGCGATTTTCATGCTCCCTGCGGGGGTCGCACACGCTCAATTTCTGTTTGGACCCCAACACACGTTCTGGCGAAGCCAATACGCTCCGTACAAACACAAGCCCCACCACCGGCAGACAAACTCTGAAATGGCGAAGAGCCTTCGGCTCGAGCCCCTTCCGAAGGGCCCGCTCCAGATTATCATCTCGATAGCAGACCAACGGGTCTCCCTTTTTGACAACGGGGCCCTGATTGCACGCTCGCCGGTGTCCACCGGAACGGAGGGGCATCCGACGCCCCTCGGCGTGTTCAGCGTCATCAGCAAACAACGATGGCACCGTTCAAATATTTATAGCGGCGCCCCCATGCCCTACATGCAACGCATCACCTGGTCAGGTATTGCGTTGCACGCCGGTGTCGTGCCTGGGCATCCAGCGTCACACGGCTGCATCCGTTTGAAAGATAATTTTGCCGTTCGACTGTGGCATCTCACGAAGCGCGGCACGCGCGTGATTATTGCGCATGGTGATGTCCAGCCAGTCGAGATAACCAATCCGCATCTATTTCAACCGAAGGCCGCGGCTGGTTCGTCCGAATTCCAGAGTGCCACCGTCGCAACCGAGAGCATCGGTGCAGCCGCGGCAACGCAGGGATCACTGGTATCAAACGCCGAGACTCCAGAAGCCGCCAGCCTCCAGGAGCCGGGCTCAGCTCCCGCTGCAAGCGTGCCTAAAAAGATCGTTCCGATCTCCATCTTCGTCAGTCGTAAGTTGAGCAAGCTGTTCGTGCGTCAGGGCTTCACGCCGTTGTTTGATGTCCCGGTCAAGATCGAAAATCCGGAGGAGCCGCTGGGAACGCACGTGTTTACCGCACTGGAATTCCAGAACGAGAGAACCGCTATTCGCTGGAGCGTCGTGTCGATTCCAGATGAATTGCCCCCTATGTCCGGGGCTGCCACGAAAGGGCGAGAAGCGCCCGCGAAGCAAACCGTGCCGGCACCGCTTCCCGATCAGGCCGCCGCTGTCCTTAACCGCATTGAAATAGCACAGGATACGGTTGAGAGGATCTCAAAACTTCTGACGCCGGCCTCTTCATTGATTATTTCCGACCACGGATTTAGCCGTGAGACCGGAAAAGACACGGATTTCATCGTGCTAACGCATTGATGCGGCGGCGCAACTCACCAACACACGATGCCGCTGCGCAACCCGCTGGAATTGTTCGACCGCAATTCTGATGCAAATTCTTGATGTCTGCGGCCAAAGCAGCGCGAGGTCTGTTCTGGTTAATCACGTCGGTTTGCAACGACTGACGACTTCAGCTCCGCCCTCATAAACAAACGTCGATAACGCCCACCGGCAGCCAGCCGCTATTAATGCCGAGTCGGGAAACGTTGGTCGCCAATCGCAACCACTTCGGTCGCCAGACTTGCCGAACGGAGCAACTCTCTGGTGATTGGGGACAATCCGAGGAACCTCTGGGCTGACTAGTGCGGCGTCGCCCGTTGGCCGCCCACTGCGATCCGCATTGGCGCCGCTCACTGCCCAGCCCGCCTACTTGATCGTCGCGTGCACGGTGATTACTGACGTGCCAGAAGCTTTCGGCCCCTTACCCACTGCCTTGATGGCAAAGGTGTCACTTCCCTTGTACCGGGCCTTTGTCTTGTATTCGTAAGTCGCAACGTTAAGCTTCTTCAGTTTGCCGTGTGCTGGCTTCCGTGAGATTTCCGAGCTACTCGTCACGCCGCGCAGCGTGATCGGGAAAGTGCAACTTTCCCCAGACGCCACGTTGATGTCGCCCGTCGAATTCTCTCCCCAATCCGCCAGCTCCATCGATCTGGAACACTCCGGAGCTGCCAACGCGTTAGAAACGTACGTGGGGCTAGAAGCTCCCGCGATAAAGGCCACAATAGCTAGACTAGGCAACCGCACCACAGGCTCCTCGATATGGAATAGGCTGATCTTGGCCCTGCTCCGCCTTGTCGTCGAACCCTCCGCAATGCCAACGAGCGCCCGGTTCTAGTGACGGCGGTGATGGCGGAGCGAAGGAGCTATCGCCATTGAGGATCCAAACATTCCTAAAGGACGCATGACGTCCTCCGTCGGCTGGAAGAACCCTGGCAGGGCCGCCGCAGCGACGGGACGTTGGCGGCCTCGGTTCGCGACCAACGTCCCACCGGATCCCATTTGGACAACCATGGCAGTCACGTTGCGATGGGTGCAGCGGCAGCCGAGCGCACTCGCGGCCGCAGGCGATAGATCAAGGAACGCGCCGGTGAATGGACCGCGGTCGTTCACAGTGACCTGGACCGATCGGCCGCCGCTCTGAACCATCAGGACGGTGCCGAATGGCAGCGTCCGGTGGGCTGCCGTCATTGCAGCGCAGTTGAGCACGCCCCCGGAAGCTGTGCGGCGACCGCATAGGCGGTCACTCCCGCCGTAGTAAGTGGCGCTTCCGGAGAGACGATGCGCCTCGGCCACGGAAGAAAGCGAGAGAAGGACGATGCCGGCCACGACCATGCGTTTCATGCTGGGTCCCTCGGGTATGAAAGAGGCGCTGCGACAGCGTCGCCTCACCGCTAAGTCCAATCGGAGGTCCTACGAACGGGCGGGCGCGAGAGGTCAAACAGCCAAGCCCACCGGCAGCTTCTACTCTGTTGATCGGCAAAGGTTCCGGGAGGCGGCCAAAATGGAACAGTGGGGTAGGCTACACAGCCGGCATTTCCGCTGGGTAGTGCAGGGAGCCCGAGCAACGCGCAGACGGGCCAATTGATGGCAACTCTCGGCCCTCGGACACCCCGACCCAATCCGACGAGTTCATCATTGCTGAGCCGTTCGAGTAGAACGGAACAGGGCCCCACGCGGTAGATGATTTTCTCCACCGTCGTATCGACCAGCGCCTTCTTTTGCCAGCGTTGGATCGCCCTGATTGTCATCAACGCCAGCAGTTGGCGGCCCGTCGGATAGCTCGCTTCCGCTTTCCGGGCATAGCGGACATGGCCGGGTGGGGGCGAGCCGTGACGCGGTCCTGAATGACCATAGCGGCGCTGGCACTCTCCTCGTGCTTTTTAGTCCGCGACGAACTCTCAAATGCCGCATCGTCTCGTTACGTGCCCACGCTGAACGGTTTGATACGAGTGTGATCCGATTGCCGCGCCTGAGCGTTAAAGGAGTTTTGAAAGACAGCGCCTACAAGGTTAGCCGATGTCAGACCCAAATTCCGCTCATCATGACGCCGCCATTCAGTATTCGGCGTGGGCTCTCGAAGAGACGGAAAAATCAGGTAATGAAGAAGCCGCTCGACACGCTCGGGCTGCGTTGAAATGCTTGAAGAAGGCTACGGCGCCGCGAGATCGAATGCCGGTGCGAGGATAGCGCCGTCCGTGCGAGCCTTGAAACCTTGCGTCAGGGGCTTAAACGCATTAGCCCACCAAGCGAACCGACACGAACTCATCCGGCGAGCATGACCAAAGGGTGATTTTGACCGCTTGGTGGGCACAAAGCGTGTTGCGGAATTCGGTCTCTATCGGCGCATTGGGGCATGAGTGGAGCGCACCGCCCCCCTGTAACTGCGACCACGGATTTTCTCGGAGCAGATTTCCTGAAGGGCCGCGGTCGCGCGGTCCCCGCGATAGGCCATAGTCGCCGGAGAACCTGCCGACCGATGGCGCAGGGTCGCCATCGTCGGACGGTCACCGTCAGCGCTTGCGCGCACAGAGGGCCAAGCCGCGCTGTCGGGCGTCGCTACGGATCAATAGGCGCAGATATAGTTCCCGTACGCATCGTAGCAACTGCGGCGGTACGCAGCAGCGCCAACGGCAGCCGCGCCTGCCGCTGCCGCTCCGACACCATAGCCGCGATAGCCGTAGCCGCGATAGGCCCCACCACGATAGGCGTAGCGCCCGCCGCGCACTGCCACGGCTCCGCCACCCCGAGGTCCTCGAACTGCTACCGCGCCGCCGCGATAGCCTCCACCGCCCCGGTAGGCACCGCCGCCGCGACCGCGAGCATCGGCGTCGTCGGGAGTGAAGGTTACTACCAGCACGGCTGCAGCTGCCGAAGCGATGAGAATTCGACGCAACACTAGGGGTACTCCTTATTCTGGAGAGGAAGCCGCAGGACACCACACTTGCGCATCGCGCCGAACCGCGGTTCATCCGAAGCTCGCTCGCGAGAGCTCAGCACCTTTGACCTGAATCAAACCTCACGTTCATCTACGTGAAGGGAACTGCTCCATCACTCGCTCAATCGTGAGAAGCGATCCGTCCAGTCACGGCCGTTGCGGCTGAAACAGCGGGCCCGTGCGCCATCCCCGGCGCACCATCAGTAGCAATTATGCTTACGTACTTTCCCCTGGCCACTAAAACGACCCCGCACCACACCAATGACCGCACCCGGCGCGGCGTCACCGCTAAAGCTCCTTGGGCCCAAACCGAAATTGGGCCAGAGAGGGTTGCGGTAATGCCGAGAGCGGTCGTCGGCTGGCGGTCGCCATCGTTTCAAGCGCCCGGCAAATCAGGAGGCGCAGCCGCCGGTACCGCTGCTTTGACCTCCGCCAGAGCCGCTTGCAGGGCGGCTTCCTTGGTGTGGTCGAGAGAAGTCTTTAGCACCGTGCCGCCTTCGCCTTTGAGCCTCTCAAGAACCTTATCTGCCGTGACTTTGCGTACCAGTACGAAGAGCGCTGCGGTTCCGGGTTGAACGGCGGCGGCCGTCTCCTTCATCCATTTGTCGTCAATGCCGACATCCGTTAAATATCCGCTGAGCGTACCGGACGCGACGCCAAGGGCAGCACCAGCAAGCGGCATCAAAAAGATCAGGCCGATCAGCGTGCCCCAAAAGGCGCCAGTAGCGGCACCAGCAGCCGTGGTATTGATCAGTTGATTTAGTTTGACGTTTCCGTTGCTGTCTTTCACCGCGATCACGGCATCGCCGAGTTCGATCAAATACTCTTTCTGCATGGCCAGCAATTTTTGACGAACTTCCTCAGCCTTCGCCTCGGTCGGAAATGCAATTACGACAAGGTCACTCATCTGTACTTCTCCTCTACTCGAACGATTGCTGCCTAAGCGAGAGAGGATGCGCCCGGTCGTCCGGAATAGGCAAGCCGCTACAGATCAGCGGCACCCGATTTTCTTGACGTAGATCAATGCTGCCGTCGCTCGACAGCCGCCAAGGATGACGCATGCCATTTGACCCACAACGGGCTTTCACCATCGAAGTGGCGGGGATCGCCACCGTCATTTTGAGCGTGATCGTCTTGGCCACCGTCCTGTATTCCGTTTGGTAAGGCCGAAAGCGCACGTCAGGGTGCCAAGCCCTATGATGGTCCAGCGCTGTCGGTACATAGAGGAAGCCTGATCTGGAACGTCGCGCCGCCGTGATCCCGATTTCTTGCCGAAATCTGCCCATTGTGCGCCTCGATAATGGTGCGCGCGATGGACAGTCCCATGCCCATGCCTTCGGGCTTGCTGGTGAAAAACGGCTCGAAGACCTCCTTCAATTTGTCTTCGGGAATGCCCGAGCCGCGATCAGACACGGTTAGCTGGGCAAAGTTCTCGACGCGCGAAGTCCGAATGGTGATGATGCGGTTTTCGTCCGGCGTGTCCTTCATCGCATCGATGCCGTTCACGACAAGGTTCAGAATGACTTGTTGAAGTTGAATACGGTCCCCAAGGATCGGAAGCGCATTCTGCGTGAGCACGTTCGCCATTTTGAAGTTCCGGCTAACAGCCAACGCGGAAAAAAATCTGATCGTCTCTTCCACAACTTCATTGAGGTCGAAGTTTTTCAGTTCGAATGGTGCCTTTTTCAGCAGGCTGCGCATCCTACGGATAACTTCGGTAGCGCGCTGGTCATCCTTTAGAATATCCCCCAAGATTTCGTTTAGTTCGTTGATGTTTGGGTTTGGTGACTTCAAGATCGCCTGCGCGGTCTCGGTGTTGGTCAGAATAGCGCCGAGCGGCTGGTTGATTTCGTGGGCAATCGACGCGGTCAGTTCGCCAGCCGTCGAGAAGCGGTTGACATGCGCCAGCTCCGTCATGCGCTGCCGCGACTGCACTTCGGCAAGTTGACGCCGGCGATGCTCACTTAAAAGCCCTGCGATAAGTCCGGCCTGCAAGAGGATAACAGCGATGGTCAGCGCGATCTGCCAAGTGTAACGCTCCCACGCCGTCGGCTCCCGAAACAGAATTTCGCTACCCGGCGGAAGACGGCTCTCGCTGATGCCCCAACGCTGCATCTGATTCCAATCGAATCTTGGCAACGCGAAGCGCGTCGGTGGCGTCTTGATGTCGCCTGCCTGCTCGCCGTTTAGGATGCGAACCGCGACGGCCGCCGCCACTTCGCTTCCTTCCCGGATTGAATGCATCGGACCACCTACGAGCCCCTCGCCGAACGAACCGTCGCCTTGAGAGAAGATTGGTGCGCTCGATGCTTCAACGAGCCGTTTCAGAGCACTTTGGGTTTCGTGAGCAACCCCAGCGGCATCAACATTCATTAAGTGGAAGAAAATAGCACTATGAGGCGGAAGCTTCGAGGCATCCCCAAGAATCTGTTCGAATGACAGCTCATTGTAGAACTTTAGTTCGACTCGCTCGGCGAGAAAGGCAGTTTCGCGCTTTAGCTCGCCAAGCCAAAAACGTTCGTTTGGAGACGCCCCATTCACAATCGCAATCAGCTTGGTACGAGGCAAGACGTGCAGGATGCTCTCGAAAGCAGCCGGGAAGTCGTGAGCTGTCGCCACAACGGTGTCGTCCCTCGTCAGCTTGTCATACTGAACCCGGCGAGCCTCCACGACTGTGAACAGCATCGGCACGCCCGGGAAAATGCTTTCGCGATATCGCTGGACGAAGTTCGCAGCGGGAGCACCGATAGCAACTATCAGATCGGGAGCTTTCTTTGCGTAGAGGCTACGGAGATATTTGACGAAGGGCCGATCTGATTGGTCGTCATCCAGCCGCGCGGTGAGGAGCGAGTGATCGTGGAAGTCGATTGGCGCTTTGAACCTTCGGGAGATTTCAGATCGTATGATTTGGGCATACTCAGTCCACGGCTTGAAGCGGAGGCCAAACGAATGGAGCATCAGAACGCGCTTCGGCTCCGGATCAGCCGCACGATTTTGGCCGGTCGTCGCGATCAACAATGCGATGGCCAACACAGCCGTGAAGCTCCGCGCCGCGCGGGTTCGGGGTGGTGATAGAGCTGGCCAAAAAAGGCATCGCACTTCGAGCCCCAATCCAAATGCAGTACCGTAACTGGACCACGAGATGATTGACAAGAGAAAGCAAGGGGAAATTAAGGGCCGGTCAGACACAATCAAGGCGCCAGCACTTATCATGCAGCAGAGCAAATTGGTTCGACTGCTACCGATTGTCGCCAGATCGTTCGAGATCCTTTCTCAATATCCGTCGCCCCAACGATACTGCCATGCGATACCAACGGCGGTCAGTTCGCTTCCAGTGCGGGTGGTGACGCCGGTGCTGGCAGAGAGCTTAAGTGAGTTCTGTCGATTGATGGGTAAGGCAACCGTCAAGCCAGCCCGCGTTATCGCCTGCTCGTTGTCACTTTTGACGCCGTTGAGGGTCGTGCGGCCGCCCGCGAGATAGTGCCCGTCCAGCGCCATCCAAATGCCGGACTGGAACGTGTAAATGACATGTCCCTGCACGGCATAGATCGGAGCCTGCGAAAACGTATTGCCGCCGAAGAAGTCGGTGTTGTCGCTGAAAAACGTTACGCTTGGGGCCAGCTCGACAGTCCATGGACCCCAAGCCTTTGAAATGCCGAACTCGGGCCGGAATGACCAGCGATTTCCGCCCAGGTTGAGCAGCTTGGTGTTGTCATACTGCCCGAGAGGTGTGGAGACCTGCAAGCTTGCTCCGACGATTAGATCCTGCCGATAGTTGGCGAATTCCTTCGCCGATAGCGCGGGTGCCCCGAACAAGTTTACTGAGACGCGAAATCGAGGATCGCTCAAGCCAAATATTTCCCGCTCACGGGGCCCGCCGTTCACGAGTCCATGGGCGGCAAATGAGGATGTCGGCACGATAACATCCAGCTTGGCTGACTGACCTACAAGCTCGAAAGAACGAACGTAGGCCAGCACCCCGGTGTCGGAGCGGAAGGCGGCGTCGGCAATCGCCGTATTGGGGTCGAACGCGAGTTTGCCTTGCGAGTAGGCGTAGCCAGCAATCAGGAAATTCAATCCGATAGGCGTGTTGGAGTAGGATCGCGGTTCTGCCTCCTGTGCCTTCGCATTTGACACCACAGACACTACGGCGATCATTCCCAATGCCAAGCCGAGAGGGAGGCGCCCTGCGACACGCGCTTCAGGTGCGCCGGTGCCTGCATCGACTGCGATGGTTGCGTCGCTGACCGTCAAGTGCACCCTAACGCCATGCCGGTTCATGGAGACATCCTACCAAGGGACCCTGTCGGATCAAGTGATCGAACGGTCCATCGGCAAGCTTCGTCATCACTCACAAAAGGCAGATCATCTCACCGAAATCACGGCTGCGGTGTTCGAACACCGCCTTGTGTGTACTATCAAGCATAAAATCAAACGGAGAAGGCGCGAGTGCAACGGTGTCAAAGACGCAGCCGCGCGGTCCCGGCACAAGCCCGCACCTCCAAAGGAGCCTGCCGACCACCATTCGGAGGGTCGCCATCGTCGAAAGGGCCGCGCCGCAGGTGGGGGAGTGGCACAAACTGCATAGATCGCCTTCGAGCGGACAGATCAGCCATGCCCGAAAGAGCGCCGAAAGACACTTACTCCCCGCGGATTGCGCGATACCCTTGGTGGAACGAATGGAGGACCGGTGCCGGGGTTCGTGCACATTGTTGACGACGACCAGTCATTCCGAACGGCGATCGAACGCCGCCTGAAGAAAGCCGGGTACAAGGTCGAGACCTATGCTTGCGCCCAGCAGTTGCTGGACCACCTGCCAACCAGTGATGAGCCGAGCTGCATCATCCTCGATGTGCGGATGCCAGGCGTGGATGGCCCGGCCCTGCAGAAGCGCCTGGGCGAACTCAGCTCACCACTGCCGATCATATTTCTCACGGGCGTTCCCAACATTCCCGCCACCGTGCAGGCTATCAAGGCGGGCGCCGATGACTTCCTGACCAAGCCGGTGAACTCTGATGACCTCTTTCGCGCGATTGAAAGGGCCTGTGCGCACCACCAAACATTACGAGGTCTGAAGGAAAAGATGGACGACACGCGGGCTCGTCTCGGGCGACTGACGCCACGCGAGCGACAGGTCTTCGACCTTGTCGTTCGCGGTAACATGAACAAGCAGATTGCTCATACGCTGGGAACGACTGAGCGCACGATAAAAGCTCACCGTCACGGAGTGATGGAGAAATTGCAGGTGCGGTCGTTAGCCGAGCTGGTATCTCTTGCCGAGCGGATCGGGCTCCTAGGCGGCGCATCCGACTCTCAAGCTACGTTCTGAGCGCCAGGCCGCTCCATTGATCTACGTCAACATCGCTGAACTTTAGGCTCGAATTGTATTGCTGCGAAGGTGTGGTCGGTGCGATGCACCATGCGGTGTTAGGAGCATCGATGAGGATGCCCATAAGCGAGCTGCGCCGTTTGCGTGGAGAACGCATCGACTGGCTGCTCTCGATGCTGACGGGCGTGCTGGCATTACTGATTTTTGTCTTCGCCCCGCTACAAGCAATGGGCATTACCGCCTTCCATCTGTTTGCCGATGGTCTGTTGCTAACGATCATCGTCAGCATGGTGATCATCTCCAACAGCCCAACTGCCCTCGTTCTGATGTCGCTGGCGCTGGTTTTTAATGTCGCCGTATTCTTTCTGCGCATCTACTACCCTGTACCCTACCATCTTCACATTTTGGCGGGCGCTTGGTTGGTCATTGCCTGCACATTAGGAGTTGTCGTGCTTCAGGCCGTATTTAGGCGAGGTCTCGTAACATATCATCGAATTATCGGGGCGATCCTTCTGTACCTGTTGATCGCGGTGGCCTTTGCAACGCTGTTCCTGTTTGTAGGGCTAGCGGCTCCGGACGCAATCAAGGGAATAGCTTTCGAGGACGATCATTCAGTCGCCGCATCGCTTTTTTACATGAGCTTTGTCACGCTCACATCGACTGGGTATGGAGACATCGTTCCGGTACATCCGTTGGCACGAAGTCTCTGCAATATCGAGAGCGTGATCGGTCAGCTTTATCCGGCGACCCTTCTGGCGAGGCTCGTTACCCTCGAGCTCAGCAGTACCGGCTCAGCGCGCAAGCCGACCCATACCACCTGAACCGCAGGCGCTGAACCGACACGCGTGCGCTGCACTCGCGTCCTGTGAGCTTCCGGCGTGGCCATGCAAACACTCGGTTGATCTATGTCAACACCGGCGATCCTTCAGCGGACACGCTGCGTGCAGCCGCACCTGAGACGGCGTCCGTGCATCCGTTGCGCTTGCACGAAAAAGGGAGACCCGCACCATGCATCCTAAGAAGCATTTTTCGATCAAGTCGGCGACTGTTGCAGGGATAGCTGCCAGCAGCCTGTTGGGGCTTGCAGGTCTCACTCTCAGTCCAGGCCCGGCCAATGCGGTCGTGTATTGCCAATACACTGCCTACCCCGCCGGCTGCGTTGCTCGGCCCGGTGTGGTGCTCGGTGCGCGTCCGGTAGCCCGCGCTGCGGTGCGCCATAATGCCGGTGGCAATGCCAATGGTGGCGTCAACCGCGTCGGCGTGCGGCGGTAGACCAGTGGTTTGCAGGTAGCTGGGGAGAAAAAGAGCCGTCGCGGTTGGTCTCGGCCCGGAGGATAGCGACCGATGACGGGCAGCGGCCTCGCGGTATGAAGTACACGTGGTATGTCACCTTTGAAGTGCCGATGGACGGCACGCTGCTAAGACGGCGACATCCGCGCTTAACGAAGACGTTTGTCACCGAAGCACAGGCCCGGGATTTTGCGCGAGCCAGATTCACCGAAGGATTGATTGTCACTGCAGGCACCATCATCCCGCACCTGCCAAGAGCGTCAATTCCGTCGGAGGGAATTCCAGAGTGGCTAGAAGCCAACCATGTAAATGACTGATCAGCGGGCCAGCAAACCGGGAGCTTGAAGATGTCGGAGCCGAAACAGGTCTGTCGTCGCAACGCACTCACTTTCCTTGGATACGCAGGGATGTTCGGGCTTGTGGCTTCGTCCTCAATTTTTGCAGCCTCAGAGGCTGTTGCCCAAACCACCGCGCCAGCCGCCGCGCCTACGACGCCGCCAGCGGACGCGCCGAAGTCAGGCACAGAACGCCGTCAGGAGCGGCGCAGCGGGCGAACAGAGCGCCGACAGGAACGCCGCACGGGACGCACTGAGCGGCGTCAGGAACGGCGCACCGGGCGCGACGAGCGGCGGGACGCTCGCGACGGCACCCCGGCTGCCACGACGACCACCACAGAGCAGAAAAAGTAGGCCCTTCATTCGGCCAACCACAGGAGCCGGGCCACCTCAGCGGAGGCCCGGGAAGGCCGTACAGAAGCCCGCCAGCGCCGGGCTGCAGACACACCGGGGCAAGCCGGGCCAGTTTGCCAGCCGCTGCCTCAGTCGTGCGTCGTGGCAATGCGCTGGCAAGGCAGGCATCTGTACACGCGCACGGCTTTATGAATTCCGATCTCTGACAATCTTCCGAGCAGCGTCATTTCGCGCTCGCAGTTCTCGCACGCGGGAGGTCGCTGGGCATCATCGTGTGGTCGCATGACGATTGCGATTACTCGATCTGCGAAGGCCGGGACGCTCGGTTTTCTACGGGGGAGGCTTCCCCGGATAGCGAACGAGCCGCACGGTTGAGCGACTTGGGCAGGGGCGCCGCCGGCTGCTCATCGGCTACCTTACTTTCCGACGGGTTGGCTGCCGCTGGTCTTCTTTGAAGCGCAGCGCCGACTAACCCGACGAACACGAGCAAAGCGCCGCCGATCATAAGCCAGTGTGGGAATTCCATGTTTACTTCCCCAGCTCTGCAATCCATCCAGCGGCAGCCGATTGCAGTACTTGACCAGGATCAACGTTCGGCCACCAACTGGGACCGGGCGAGCCGCGGGCGACGGGCCACGCCGTCAGGCGTCAGTGTCGGGCCACAGGAAGACCGCAGGGAGGCCCCCACAGCGCGCTGCCAGCGCAGGGGCAAGCCCGGCCATCGCATCCAGCAGGGCCGCGCCGCGACCCGCCGGCCGACCGGGCGCAGTCCAGCCGGGTCACACCTCGCGCGGGCGCAGCCCCAACTCTCGCTTGACACGGCAGCTGTGAAACTAGGGCCTAATAGGGCCCGGCGATTTCGGGCTGGACGCAGCACCGGGCATCGATCCTGATAAGCCCTTCATTGGTCGACATTTTTTAGTTTTCCTCGACTGCCCGAAATGACTGGACGCCAGGACCACACGGTTTTGCCGTACGCACGGCTCGCCATTTTGCCGCAGTTTTCCCAGCCCTGTCGACGGAGCCGGAAACTTACAGACGAGACGAAGCCTAGCAGCGCCGCTCGTCGGAACGCAGCCTTGGGCTCACGGAGAGCAATCCGCCCTGCCCTTGGCCTCTCGCACCCGAACGCTGCCGCGTCCACCGCAAGCCCGGCTCGCGAACATGACGACCACAAGATCGCCCCTCAAGGATGAGCCGGGATGGGCGACACATACGCCGTTTCCGAATTTCGGTAAAGCGGAATATTTTTTCTGGAGGGGATTGACGCGCCCGCGACACAGGTCGCGCAATGAGACGCCTCGCGCAGAAGCAACAAGGGGCGGTGCAAAACACCGCCCCTTGGCGAGAACGAGACTGCGGCGAGGACAGGCGCCTAATACGGCTGATAATAGCCACGCGGACCATAGTAGGGACCGCCGCCGTAATATCCCTGGCCGCCGTAGTAAGGACCGGGACCGTAATTATAGCGGTCCTCGTAGTACTCCTGGCGCCTGCTCTCTGCGATCGCGCCGCCGATCAGACCTGCCGCCACGCCCATGAAAGCGAGGCCTGCAGCGTTCGGACCTCGCCGATAATAGCGGTGGCGGCGAGCCGCGCTGAAATCGGTGGCAGTCGGAGCGACCGAGCCCGCGGCAGCGGCTTTGGTGGGCGCGGGCGAGTTGGCAGCCGAAGGGGTGATCGGGGCCGTCATCAGAACAAGACTTGCGAAAGCTGCCAGCCCAACGTTGCGGCCGGCTGCAGAAATCATCGGTCCCTTATTCATCTTGACCTTCCTGTTCTCGCTCAAAGCGACATAATCAAACACCACTTAACGGGCAAACCATTGAAATGGTTTCGTGATCGCGGCAATCTGCCACGCGTTGAACGATTGTAAATCGAACGTCCAGATCCAGCTTGAACCATCCAACATGAGCGGATAATGAACAGGCGCACCGTTTTTCGGTCGCCGTAAGCGTTTTACGTGAACCAACGCATCAACCGACGCCGTCGGGATCGATGCCGTTCTTGGGTTCACCGTGACTGACGCGTCTTATTCCAAGAGAAACCGGATGATTGCGGTTCGTAAACTGCCGGCGCGCTATGCGTCGATCGTGATGCCATTTGTGCTGTCCATCCTCATGACGGCCGTGGTGTCGGTCATTTCCACCCTTCGAAGCCTCGGCGCAACGCCGGCGTTCCTCGCGACCTGGCCGGGCGCCTGGTTGCTGTCATGGCTCGTCGCCTTTCCGACGCTGCTGATGGTGCTGCCACTGGTCCGCCGGATCGTGGCTAGCGTCGTCGCTGCTCCCTTGCAGCCAGGCCGATAGCAGGCGCGGACGGCGGCGCATGACGCACGCCGTCCCGCTTCCGCGTGACCTTACGACAGCGCGCCGAGTACGCCGCGCGTCGCCTTGTCGATCTCCTCGACATAGCGGCGGCGGGCGAAGGTCTCGGTGAGGAAGCCAACCACCTTGCGGCTGTCGGTGGAATCGACCACCGCCAGCATCTCGGCCTCCGCCTCGTCGAACACCGCCATCGCCGACTTCACGTTCATTTCCGGGATCAGCACGATCTCGGTCAGGCGCGCGAGCTCGATCACCTGGATTTCGTCGGCGATGGTGTCGAGGTCGCCCGAGAACAGGTCGGGCAGCAGGACAAGGCCGACATATTCGTCCGCATTGTTGACGATGACGATCCCGGGCCGCGAGCCCAGCGCGAATTCGCGGCGGACCGCGGCGATCGTCGTCGTCGACGGCACCTTGCCAACATCTGAGCGCATCAGCCGCTCGACGGTGAGGTTGCGCAGCCAGCCGACGTCGTTGGCGCTGCGGATGGTCTCGCCGCGCAGATGCAGGCGCCAGGTCGAGAAGGAGTGCCCGAACATGAAGCGGACGCAGATCGAGGTGACGATGCAGCCGGCGAGCACCACGGCGGTAACGTCGACGTTGCGGGTCATCTCGAGCACGAGGAACGACATGGTCAAGGGACCGCCGACGATGGCGACGCCCAGCGTCGCCATGCCCGTCAGCATCGCGACCAGCGGATCGATCACGAAGTTCGGGCTGATCAAGAGCAGCACCGCGGAGAAGAACTTTCCGATCAGGCTGCCCACGAACAGCGAGGCAAAGAACAGGCCGCCGCGGAAACCGGAGGCGAGCGAGATCAGGCAGGCCGTCACCTTCAAGGCGATGATCAGCGCGATCAGGCCGATCGTCATGTCGTGAAAGAGATCGAGCACCATTGCGCCGTGGCCGGCCGCCAGCACCTGCGGCGTGACGATCGCAAAACTGCCGACGATGAGGCCGCCGATCACCGGGCGCAACCAGACCGGCAGCCATTTGAACAGGCGCTCGAACATCGAGGACGAGCGCATCACGGCGATGCCGACACCGCTGGTGACGAGCGCGAGACCGATCAGCGCCAGATATTGCTCGACGCCGACGGCGCTGACCTTGGGTATTTCGAGCGAGTATGGCGCGCCGCCGAGCCATTGCGCGGTCAGGGCGCCCGCGAGCGAGGCGGCGAGGATCGGCGCCGCGCTGCCGACCGAGTAGACGCCGACGATCAGCTCGCAGGCGTAGAAGGCGCCCGTGATCGGTGCACCGAAGGCCGCCGCGATCGCCGCAGCGGCACCGCAGCCGACGATCAGGCGCAGATCGTTGCGGCGCAGATTGAAGAACTTGCCGAGCAACGAGGCGATACCCGAGCCGATCTGGGTATAGCCGGCCTCGAGGCCGACGGAGGCGCCGCAGCCGTTCGAGATCAGCGTCTGGCTGGACACCACCACGCTGTCGCGCATCGACAGATTGCCGCCGCGCAGTGCGTTCGCCTCGATCGGATCGACCGCGCTGGAGAGCTTGAGCCGTCGCCGCCACCACTCCATGATCCCAAGCACCAACCCGCCCAGCGCGGGCGCGATCAGCGCGGCCCACGGACTGACGCTGGTATTGGCGGACAGGCGGACGTCGATGGGAATGCCGTAGATCACCATATGGGCAATCTGCGCAATCTCGGCCATCAGCGTCACGATGGCGCCGGCGAGCGTGCCGATCACCAGCGCCAGCGGGATCAGATAGAATTCGTTGCTGCGCAGCAGCGCCCGCAGCCGAACCATGATGCGGTTCGTCCCCTTGCGGTCGGCGAGATGTCTGATCCGCAGGAACACGTTCTGTCCGCCCTACTCTTCCGACATGCCGTAACCGGACATGCGCTGGCGGACCCGCTCGATCTCGGCGCTCGACAGCAGCGGCGGCTCTCCGATCTGGAGACAGCCGTGATATTGCCGCGCCAGCGTCTCGACCTCGACGGCGAGCCACATCGCCTTGTCCAGCGACTTGCCGATTGCGATCATGCCGTGATGGTCGAGCAGGCAGGCAAGCCGCCCCTCCAGCGCCCGCACGGCATGTTCGGACAGCTCCGCCGTTCCGAAGGTGGCATAGGGCGCGCAGCGGATGCTGTCGCCGCCGGCGGCTGCAATCATGTAGTGCACGGGCGGGATCTCCAGGCCCATGATCGCCAGGATGGTGCAATAGGTCGGATGGGCGTGGACGACGGCGTCGACGTCTGGCCGGGCCTTCAGGATGTCGAGGTGGAAGCGCCACTCGCTGGACGGCTTCTGATCGGGCGCGTGCGATCCGTCCATCGTCATGAACACGATCTGGTCCGGCGTCATGGCGTCGTAGGGCACGCTGGTCGGGGTGACCAGAAGCCCGTCCACATGCCGGACGCTGATATTGCCCGAGGTGCCCTGGTTGATGCCGAGCGCATTCATGCGGCGGCAGGCGCCGATGATGGCCTGTCTCTTGTCGAGCTCGTCCGCTGTCATCGACATCTCGATTTCCTGACGATGGGCGCCTGTCAGACGGGGAGTACGTCAAGCAATATGGCAGCGCAAGAGAAAGCGGACCGGATCGCGCGCGATCCCGCTAACCGCCTCATGGCATCATGGAATAAACATGAAAATCAACGCATTAACAGATTGTCGCAGCTCTACGGCAAGCTCGCCCGGACAGCAGCGAAGCCGTTGATCACGAACTGCACCGAATAGGCCGCGAGCAGCATGCCGAGCACGCGCGAGAGGACGGCGTTGCCGGTGCGCCCGAGGGTCCGCGCGATCATGTTCGCGGAGACAAAGCAGAGCATGCAGAGCAGGCACACGGCGAGCACGACCGCGATGATGATCGGGAGCCTCGGCCCGTAGCCGGCATCGCCGGTCAGGAGCAGCGTGGTGGCGATCGCGCCGGGACCGGCCATCATCGGGATCGCCAGCGGGAATACCGCGACGTCGGAGGCATGCTCCGACGTTGCCTTGTCGGCCTCGCGGGCCTCGCGATGCGGACGGTCGCCGAAGATCATCTGGTAGGACACGCCGAACAGCAGCAGCCCGCCGGCGATCTGGAAGGCGGGGATGCCGATCCCGAGCTGGCGCAGCAGCCAGTTTCCGATCAGGGCGATCACCACCAGGATCGACGCCGCAATCAGCGGCGCGCGTAGCGCGATGGTGCGTTTGGTCTTGTCGGGCATGCCTCCGGTCGCGGCGAGGAAGGCCGGCGCAAGGCCCACCGGATCGACCACGAGCAGCAGTGTCACGAACGCGGACAGGGTGAAGTCGATCATGTCTCGGTGGGCTCCCTGGACGCAGGAACGATGGCTGGCGGACTGACTTAGCCCGATAGAACCGCTTTGAAAATCACCGGAGATGCACAATGAGTGACAGTGGAATTGGAATGTTGCTGGGTCACCTTTCGGGCAACCTGCTCTGGCTCTGGTTCATCGGTGCCTTCGTGCTCGGTGCGGTCCTCGTCTACGGCGTGGCGAAGGCGGGGCGCCTGCGGCGCCGCGAGCGCGCGCAGCTCGACCGCAACACCGAGGCGCGGCAGCGGCAGGAAGATCCCTACAAGCGCCCGACCTGAGCGCAGGCTGCAGTTTGGAACTTTCGTTCTCCGAAAGCTTTTGATCGCCTGAGGATTGCGGAAGGCGATGCCTTCGCGCGTCACCTCAAGAGGAGGATGTATGGCAAAACGAGCAAAGAAGCGCACAAGCAAGAAATCGTCGACGGGCCGCGCCCGTCAGGCGCCGAAGATGTTGAGCGACCTATTCCTGGAGACGCTCAAGGACATCTATTTCGCCGAGAACAAGATCATCAAGACCCTGCCCAAGATGGCCAAGGCTGCCAACTCGAAGGAGCTCGCGGCGGCTTTCAACAAGCATCTGCGCGAGACCCAGGGCCAGGTCAAACGTCTGGACCAGATCTTTAAGATGCTGGGCAAGCCGGCCCGCGGCAAGCCTTGCGAAGCGATCAACGGCATCACCGACGAAGGTGCCGAGATCATGAAGGAGTTCAAGAACGCGCCTGCGCTCGACGCCGGCCTGCTCGCAGCCGCGCAGGCGGTCGAGCACTACGAAATCTCCCGCTACGGCACGCTGCGCACCTGGGCCGAGGAGCTCGGCATGCAGGACGCGGCAAAGCTGCTGCAGGCGACGCTGGACGAGGAAGAGGCGACCGATCACGCCCTGACCGAGCTCGCCACCTCCGTGATCAACCTCGAGGCGGAAGAGGAATACCGCCAGGCGGCCTGAGGCACACATAGGGTGACGACGGAACGCCGCGGCCCGGAAGGCCGCGGCGCTTGTTTTCGGATCGCACGATCCGCATGGCACCTGCGCGCAGCCGGGCTGGAATTCTCGGGAACCGGCCCCATATTCAGCGTTCCTCACCCGCCGAGCCCGCATCATGCAACCCAAAAATCCCCTCGACTGGATGCTGTCCGAAGCCTTGGACTCGCTGACCCGCGCCGAACGGCTGCGCCAGCAGTTCGGCCGGCAGGAAGCCTGCTGGGAGCCGCCGATCGACGTGCTCGAAACCGAGCATGAGCTCCTGATCCTGGTCGCGCTTCCCGGCGTCAATCCCGACAATGTCGAGACTGTCATCCATGACGGCGTGCTCGTCATCTCCGGCCAGCGCACCCTTCCGCCAGAGCTTCGCAACGCCCGCATCCACCGGCTCGAACTGCCGCAGGGGCGTTTTGAGCGCCGCATTGCATTGCCCGTTGGCCGTTACGCCATCAGCCGCTTCGTGATGGACGGCTGCGTCGCGCTGCGCCTCGCCAAATCCTGAGGTCGATCATGGCCACCGAACCAATGAATACCGCACCGACCAATCCCCAGAGCAATTCCGACGTGAAGATTCCCGAAGACGCGCTGATCATCATTCCCGTGCGCGAAATGGTGCTGTTCCCCGGCGCCATCGCGCCGATCGCGATCGCACGGCCGAAGTCGGTCGCCGCCGCGCAACAGGCGCTGCGCGAGCAGCGACCGGTCGGCATCGTCCTGCAACGCAGCCCCGAGACCGAGGAGCCCGGACCGGACGACCTCTATCGGGTCGCGACCATCGCCAACATCGTGCGCTACATCACCGCGCCCGACGGCACCCATCACATCGTCTGCCAGGGCGTGCAGCGCGCGCGCATCCTCGACTTCCTGCCGGGGACGCCGTTCCCGGCCGCGCGGATCCAGCAGATTCCGGAGCCGACCACCAGCACGCCCGAGATCGAGGCCCGCGGGCTGAACCTGCAGCGCCAGGCCATCGAGGCGATCGAGCTGCTGCCGCAGGCGCCGCCCGAACTGGTCGCGATGTTCCAGGGCACCACGGCGCCCGGCGCGCTGGCGGACCTGGCGACCTCGTTCATGGACATCAAGCCGCAGGACAAGCAGGAGGTGCTGGAGACCATCGACCTCGCTCTGCGTGTCGAGAAGGTGTCGAAGCATCTGGCCGAACGGCTGGAGGTGCTGCGCATCAGCAACGAGATCGGCCAGCAGACCCGCGCCAGCTTCGACGAGCGGCAGCGCGAAGCGATCCTGCGCGAGCAGATGGCGACCATTCAGCGCCAGCTCGGCGAAGGCGACGGCAAGGCGGCCGAGGTGGCCGAGCTGACGGCTGCCATCGCCAAGGCCAACATGCCGCCCGAGGCCGATGCACATGCGAAGAAGGAGCTGCGCCGCTACGAGCGCATGCCGGAGGCCGCCGGCGAGGCCGGCATGGTCCGCACTTACCTGGACTGGCTGATCGAGCTGCCGTGGGCACTGCCCGCGGAGAAGCCGATCGACATCAAGGAAGCGCGCCGCATCCTCGACGCCGATCACTTTGGCCTGGAGAAGATCAAGAGCCGGATCATCGAATATCTGGCGGTGCGCAAGCTGGCGCCGCAGGGCAAGGCGCCGATCCTGTGCTTCATCGGACCGCCCGGCGTCGGCAAGACCTCGCTCGGCCAGTCCATCGCACGCGCGATGGACCGTCCCTTCGTGCGCGTCAGCCTCGGCGGCGTGCATGACGAGGCCGAGATCCGCGGCCACCGGCGCACCTATATCGGCGCGCTGCCCGGCAACATCATCCAGGGCATCAAGAAGGCCGGCGCCCGGAACTGCGTCATGATGCTGGACGAGATCGACAAGATGGGCCGCGGCGTGCAGGGCGATCCTTCCGCCGCGATGCTGGAGGTGCTCGACCCCGAGCAGAACGGGACGTTCCGGGACAATTACCTGGGCGTGCCCTTCGACCTGTCGCGCGTGGTGTTCATCGCGACCGCCAATATGCTGGACCAGATCCCGGGTCCGTTGCTGGACCGCATGGAGCTGATCAGCCTCGCCGGCTACACCGAGGATGAGAAGCTGGAGATCGCGCGGCGCTATCTGGTGCGGCGGCAGCTCGAGGCCAACGGCTTGACGCCGGAGCAAGCCGAGATCGAGCCGGAGGCGCTGAAGCTGGTGGTCAAGGGCTACACCCGCGAAGCCGGCGTGCGTAACCTGGAGCGGGAGATCGGAAAGCTGTTCCGCCATGCTGCCGTGCAGGTCGCCGAGGGCACGGCTGCCAAGATCGTCGTGACGCCAAAGGACATCGGCACTGTGCTCGGCCAGCCGCGCTTCGAAGGCGAGATCGCGCAGCGCACCAGCATTCCAGGCGTGGCCACTGGCCTGGCCTGGACGCCGGTCGGCGGCGACATCCTGTTCATCGAGGCCTCGCGGGTATCAGGCCGCGGGGGCATGATCCTGACCGGCCAGCTCGGCGAGGTCATGCGCGAGAGCGTGCAGGCTGCGATGACGCTGGTGAAGAGCAAGGCCACGCAGCTCGGCATCGATCCGCAGCTGTTCGAAAAGAGCGACATCCACGTTCACGTGCCGGCAGGCGCGACCCCGAAGGACGGACCGAGCGCGGGCGTTGCGATGTTCACGGCGCTGACGTCCCTGCTCACCAATCGCACGGTGCGCAGCGACACCGCCATGACCGGCGAGATCTCGCTGCGCGGCCTGGTGCTGCCGGTCGGTGGCATCAAGGAGAAGGTGGTGGCAGCCGCGGCCGCGGGCCTGAAGCGGGTGATGCTGCCGGCGCGCAACAAGCGGGATTACGACGATATCCCGCAGAGCGCGCGGGACAACCTCGAATTCATCTGGCTGGAGCGCGTCGACGAAGCCATCGCCGCGGCGCTCGAGCCGGCCGAGGCCAAAATCGAGGCCAAGGTCGAAGCGGCGGAGTGAATGCGATGAAGAAACTGCTGGAAAAAGCGAAGCAATCGCGAAAGACGCAGCGGTTGCGCCAGTTGCTCGATCGCGCCATCGACGGGGTTCGCGATGCGCTGGCGGCATCCGGACCGCGGCTTCAGCCGATCCCGGTCCGCGCGAAGCGCCGCAAGGGTTGAGCCCTCCGTCTCAAGTCCTCGCGACAGCCCCGAACAAAAGGCCCCCTCGCTCGAGGGGGCCTTTGCGTTGTTAGCCCACGGCGTCCTTGGCGGCCTTGACCGGGCGGGCGCGGACGATCTTCCGGGCCGGCTTGGCCTTGAACATCATCTCTTCGCCCGTGAACGGGTTGGTGCCCTTGCGCGCCTTGGTGGCGGGCTTCTTGATGACCACGAACTTGGCGAAGCCCGGCACCAGGAACAGGCCGTTCTTCTTGAGCTCCTTGTGACCGACGTCGGTCAGCGTCTCCATGACGCTCTTGACGTCACGCTTGGAAAGCTCGGTGGTGGTCGCGATCTTTTCGATCAGCTGCGATTTCGACATTTGGGTGGCCATCGTGTCTCCTCTGATTCGTTGACGGCTGCATATTAGACCAACCGGTGAAGGCCTATAGCCTTCTGCACAGTTTTGTCGGGGTTTTACGGGCTTTTTGGCCCTCTGTGGCAAAAAACCCTGCTTTTTAGCCACTTCCGGAGCGGGAGAAGCCTCAGGCAGCGGATTTTACCTTGTTTCAAAGGCCCGCACGCAGCCTTGCTAAAGCTGATTCGATGCTTTCGACAAGCGATGACCGGCCTCTTTGTCGGAGTCCGGTCGCGATTCACCCTGGAAAATAAGCCTAGATCGTCGTGATGTGGCGATCGCGGGTACTTTCTCTCCCTTATTTCCAGGGAGCGCGACGAGCTTCGCTCGCGCTAGATACGTTCGATGATGACGGCCGGGGCCATGCCACCGGCCGCGCACATGGTGACGAGACCGCGCTTCAAGTCGCGCCGTTCAAGCTCGTCGAGCAGGGTGCCGATCAGGATCGAGCCGGTGGCGCCGATGGGATGGCCGAGCGCGATCGAGCCGCCGTTGACGTTGACCTTGGCGCGGTCGAGCTTGAGGTCGCGGATGTATTTTTCCGCAACCACGGCAAAGGCCTCGTTGATCTCGAACAGGTCGATGTCGTCGATGGTCAGCCCCGCCTTCGCCAGCACCTTGTGCGTCGCCGGTACCGGCGCGTTCAGCATCAGCGTCGGCGAGTCCCCCATATTCGCCATCGCGACGACGCGGGCGCGCGGCTTCAGGCCGTGCGCCCTGGCGTAGGCGGGCGAAGCCAGAAGGATCGCGGCGGCGCCGTCGACGACGCCGGACGAATTGCCGGCGTGGTGCATGAAGTCGATCTCGAGGTCGGGGTACTTCTGCAGAATCAGGCCGCGATAGGTCGTGCCCTTGTCGTCGAGCGCATGGTCGGCGACCGCGGGGAATGCGGGCTTCAACGCGCTCAGCCCTTCCATCGTGGTCTGCGGCCGCGGATATTCTTCATGGTCGAGCGCGAGGCTGCCGTCCTCGCGATGCACCGGCACGAGGCTCTTCTTGAAGTGGCCGTTCGTGATCGCATGCGCGGCACGCTTCTGACTTTCGAGGCCAAGCGCGTCGACGTCCCTTCGCGTGATGTTTTCAAGCGTCGCGATCGCGTCGGCGCAGACGCCCTGATGCGACTGCGGATGCCGCGCACGCAGGCGCAGATTGCCGTTGTCCATCATCATCGGGCCGCCCCCGCGGCGTCCTTCCATCGACATCATCTCGCAGCCGCCGGCGACGACGAGATCCTCCGTGCCCGACATGATCGAGCTTGCGGCCATGTTGACGGCGGTGATGCCGGAGCCGCAGAAGCGGTCGAGCGTCACGGCACTGGCGCATACGTCGTAGCCGGCGTCCAGCGCCGACATGCGGCCGAGATCGCCGCCTTGCGTTGCGACCTGCGCGCTGCAGCCCCAGATGATGTCGTCGACGTCGGCGGTGTCGATGCCGGTGCGCGTCGCGAGCGCGCGCAGCACGGTTGCTCCCAGCTGCTGCGGATGAATGCCCGAGAGCGCCCCCTTGCCGGCCTTGCCGACGCCGCGCGGGGTCCGGCAGGCATCGATGATGAGTGCGTCGGTCATTGGCGTTATCCTCTTGTTGAATGGTTGGAGGCGTTTTGAATCAGCGGGCGAAGGGAGTCAATGCGCGCTGGCGGAACCGTCTCACCCCGCCCTCTCAACGCGAGCCAAGCTCGTCGCCCTTCCGCAGAGCGGGGCGAGGGAGAGCGATCACACCCCCGCCGCGTTCTTCGCGATCACGTTGCGATAGAAGCTGGCGCTGAGTTTCGGCGTGCGCACCTGGGTGTCGAAATTGACGTGGTAAAGCCCAAAGCGCTTGTTGAGCCCGAACACCCATTCAAAATTGTCCATCAGGCTCCAGAGGAAGTAGCCGCGCACCGGCACGCCTTCGGCGGTGGCGCGCTGGAGCTGGGCCAGGTAGTTGCGCAAATACATGATGCGGTCGGTGTCGTAGATCTTGCCGTCGGGCGTCACGACGTCGTCGCCGGAGGTGCCGTTCTCGCTGATATAAATCGCGTCCGTTTTCCAGATCTTTGCCGCCAGCTTGGGTACCCAATAGATCGTCTCGGGGCCGACGCGCAGCCAGTCCGAATTCATGTGCGGGAAGGATTTCGGGATCGGCAGCGGCATGAAGCCCGCGCCCTGGTCGGAGGCCACCACATAGTTCTGCGGCGCGTAGATGTTGAGGCCGAGGAAATCGACCGGCGAGGAGATGATCTTCAGCTCCGCATCCGTGTATTTCGGCGCGTCGCGCCCGGCGAATTTCAGGAAGGCGTCGGTGTACTGGCCCGTCATGATGACGTTGAGATAGCCGGCGTTCATTTCGCGCAGCGCGATCTCTGCGGCGCGGACGTTCTCCGGCGTGTCGATCGCGGGGGCACAGGCATCGATGTTCTCCGCCGGCCCCACCCTGGTGCCACGGCGGCCATGGGCGCGTACCGCCTGCACCGCAAGCCCGTGCGCGAGCGCGCTGTTGTGCCTGATCTGGTTGACCTCGGCTTGTGGCAGCGTCACGCCGGGCGCGTCGATGCCGATGCCGTAGCCGAAATAGACGAAGCGACCGCTCTCGTTCAGTGTGAATACGTTCTTGACGCGATCGGTCAGGTGCTCGGCGACATAGGCCGCGTAATCACCGAAGATCTTGCAGGTCTCCGTCGACCGCCAGCCGCCAAACCGGTCCTGGAGCGATTGCGGCAGGTCCCAATGATAGAGCGTCAGCCACGGCTCGATGCCGTTCTTGAGGAGTTCGTCGACCAGGCGGTTGTAGAAATCGAGTCCCTTCGGGTTGGGCTTGCCGTCGCCGTCCGGAAACAGCCGCGGCCAGGCCACCGAGAAGCGATAGGCCTTGCAGCCGAGCTCCCTGATGAGCGCGATGTCCTCCTTGTAGCGGTGATAGTGCTCGTTGGCGCGGTCGCCGGTCGAGCCATCCTCGATCTTGCCGGGGATGCGGACGAACTTGTCCCAGATCGAGGCCCCTCGCCCGTCCTCGTTGACCGCGCCCTCGACCTGATAGGACGAGGTCGCCGTGCCCCAGACGAAGCCCGCGGGGAAACCGTCCACGTTTCGCGGCGGCGATGCGGGCTTGGCGTCCGCGACGTCGAGAGGATTGGCGATTCCGGCTGCGGACAATCCCGCCAGCGTGGCGAACTGGCGACGCGAGACCTTGTCCGACATTGATCGTGCTCCGGGGTGATGCTCTTTCGGTGGCACCATGGCGAATCGCGGGTCGTTTGAGAAGCGGGCGAGCCGAGGGCCGAGGATGCAGGATTGCGGAATGCGACAAAGTTGTCCGAAAGGGGCTAGGGCGATCGTCGGCAGAGCTACCCCAAAGCCGAAATACCAGCCCCACCGTCATTCGAATTCCAGCCCAATCCGGCAAGGAAGTTGTCAGTTCCCTCGATACGAGGGCCCGTAGGCTCACAGAATGCCATATACCGCTCGGAAATTACGACCAAACTTCGCAAATATGGCGTATGCTGCAGCCATCGCCGCTCCGCTCTGGGCGATTGTCTGTCTGCACCGGTCAAGCAAGAGAACGACTGACTTATGACGCGGTTTGACCGCATCAGACTGTGGTAACCTCTTCCGCTTGACCAAGCGCCTGTCCTGCCAGGGATACAATGACTGACCCGCGTCAGAGCCACCGTGAATTCGAGGTAGATATATGTCGTATGCCTACAAGCTGAATGAAGACGTTCGCCACCAGCCCCAAGGCCCACAAGGACGTGCCGCAACTGAGCCACCGATGATTTACACCATCGTCCAGCATATGCCCATCGAGTCCGATGGACGTCTCCGATACCGCATCAAGTGCAAGTCGGAGAAAATCGAGCGAGTCGTCACGGAAGATCAGCTTTCGTATTCACAGTGATCGCTTGATGACGGCGGGAATCCAGCGCGGATGAATTGGCTCGGTGTTGCCATGACCAACGACGGGACCGTTCTCGTTGCTTGGCGAGCCTGGATTGCGGAATGTCTGCCTGGGTCGGGAGCAGACATGAGGTCCTTCCGCCGCGGTGGCGCGCGGGCTTCCGCGATCAGCGCGAGCGCTTCGGCAACTTTGGCAGCTTGTCGGGATTGAACGGCGGCATCTGCCCGGTTCGTTCAGGTGCGGGCGCCTGCTGTTCCGTCAGAATCAGCGTACCCTGGAGGATCATTCCCGGCGCTTGCGCTGCCGTCGCCGTGTAGGTCGCCACCTTGCCCGGGCAGTTTCCCTCGATGTCCAGCGTGAGCTCATCGTCGACGCCGAACACGGTTGCGCGTCCGTCGGTATGGCGCTTCGTCGACACGGTGGCGGTGAAGCGATCGCCGTCGACCTTGCAAGAGCCGTGATAGGTCATCAGGCTGTCGCAGCCCCAGATCTGTCCGTCTGCGATATGGACGATCCCGGTCCCCTGATCGAGCGGCGTCTTGTACCAGGCGGCGTAGGTGCCGTCCTTCAACATGGGAGCAGTCTCCCCTGGTATTTCCTCGCGCATATCGACACGATCAGCGCTAACAAAGCGTTAATCGCGCGGCCCGAGCCAATCCGGGCTATTCCTGCGCAGCTCGGCCTCCAGGTCTTCAATGATGCTGTGAAGCAGACAGGCGGCAAGTGGATCGGTCACTTCGCGCTCCAAATGCCGGTACCGCGCGATCTGGAATTCCTGCTCTCTCAACTGGTGCTCTGTCATCGGACGGGCCCTCCGACGAACCGACGCAGAGACAGCCGAACAGTTTCGTTACAATTTTAGGATCATTCGCTATGGTTTCCGATCGGTAAAAACAACGCGACGCCAAGCTTCGCCGGCGGGCGGGATATCGGAGATGTCAAAAGGTCGATACGCTGACACGCACCGCTGTCACGGCACGTCGCCGCCGCTGCGACTTCCACCGATGCTGTGCGGCTTATTGAGGAAGAACTCCCGGTTACCGAGAGCCGCCTCCGCGTACTGATCAATCGCAACCTGGATGGCCTCGATGTGCATGCGGCACCAACCCTCGAGGCAGGACAGGCGCCGCGCATGATGAAGCGCCTTCAGAAATTCCGGCGGCTCCTGCATGTCGGAGAAGTAGGTCGGCCTCTCCCCCTTCATGCTCGTGCCATCTTTCGCGGCGGAACAAGGCTGCGCTTCTCAACCCCGACGCGCGATGGCATCGGCCGACGGCGGGGAACGAACAGGCTGGCGACGACGATCGGGTCGGTGTCTCCGAGCGCGGCCCGCTCCTGAACGAGCCCGCTCATTACCGTGCGCATCTTCATGACTTCGCCTGCGACGAAGCTGCAGTCCTCGTCCCTGTTGATCTGCTCATGCATGATCGCCTCGGCCTCACGCATGCTGACGCGTAACGCCCTGATGATCCTGCGGATTTCGTTGATGCGGTTGTCCATGGCTCGCTCCCTTGGCTGGACGAGCAGCATAAGAACAAAACATGAACAATGAGTCAATCGGCTTGAGGTAGAGCAGAGCCGGCGTGACACGCCATGCCGGGCGGCGCCAACCCGGGCTTACCGAGCCAAGATCAGAACGTCACCCGCATCCCCGCATAGAACGCACGCGGCCTTGCCGGACTGAGCGAGCGCGGGTCGGTGAACTCGGCACCGCCATTGGTGAAGTTGGGCACGGCTTCGCGGTCGAAGAACTGTCCGTAGGTCGCGTAGCGCCTGTCGAAGATATTGTCGATCTTGCCGTAGAGCTGGACGTTCTTGGTCACCTGGTAGGACGTGTGCAAGTTGAACACGGTGTAGGACGGCAGCTTCGTATATTGGTTGGACTCGTCGCCGACCAGATATTGGCTGGAGACGAACAGCGCGTTGCCGCCAACCTTCCACACGTCGGTGACGGCATAGTCGATGCCGACCTTGACGCGATGGCGCGGGATCGCGGGGAGCTGGTTGCCGGGTAGCACCTGAATGGTCTCGGTGACAGTATCCCTGAACGGGCTTTCGGAACCGAGCGCGAAAGCGTCGAGATAGCGTGCGTCGACGAAAGCGTAGCTCGCCTGAAACTGAAGCGTGGGCGACTTGATGTTGACCTCAGCTTCGAGCCCCTGACGCCTGGTACGGCCGACGTTGGAGAAATAGCCGAAGCCGGTGCGGCCGACTGCGGGAACGGCGACGATGTCGTCGTAATTGGTGGCGCGGAAGCCGCCGATTTTCCAGCCGAGCGTGCCGATGTTCAGCTCCCTGCTGCCGCGCAGGCCCGCTTCCACGGTCTTGGACACGACCTGCTTCAATGGCGGATCGGAGACGAGAAACGCGGCAATCAGACAGGGACGGGCTGGATCCGAGCAGCCGAGCTCGAGCGGCGTCGGAACGCGGTTGGCCTCGGAATAGCCGGCGTAGGCCGTCAGCTCCGGCGTGATCTTGTAGGTGCCGCCGATTACCGGATTGAAGCGGGTGAAGGTGTGATCGCCGTTGAGATCGGTCCCGAGCTGATCCTCCAGCGTGATGCGCGCGACGTTGAACCGGCCGCCGCCGGTGACGGCGAAGGCGTCCGTGATATTGAACGTGTCCATTGCGTAGAGGCCGTTATATTGATTGACGGTCCGCAGCGAGACAGGGCCGGCAACGGTATCAGGTACGCCAGTCGGCCCCAGGAAGAGGCCGCCGCCGCTGACGACGTAGCTTTCTCCGATCGTGCCGATTTCGGCGGTGGCGTTATAGCGCGTGACACTGGCGTCATAGGTCGCGCCCATCACGAAGCGGTTGTCGTGGCCGAACAGCTGGTCGGTGTTGGTGGCCTGCCCCGACACGCCGAAGGTGGTCGAACGTATCGAGCTCCGGTCGATCTCGCCGAGGATGGTCCCGGACGCGAAAGGATTGGCAAGCGGCAGGCCGTTCACGCCGTTTGCCGGTGTGGCGCCGTCGCCGAAGCAAAGAAGCCCAGCGAGCCCCGGGTCAGTGCATTCCTGCGCGTCGGTCGGATTGCCGTCGACGAGCTTCTGCTCGTACCTGCGCACATGCGCGGTGCCTTCGAGTGTCCAGGTCGGCGTCGCATCGACCTTGCCCGTCAGGTTGAGATAGCCGACGCGGTTGGAAGTGGTCTGCGGGGTCGTGTAGGTCGCGCCCCAATATTTGTCGAGCAGCTCGGCGGGAACGGTGGCGTTGGCGCCGAAATCGTTCTTGGCGACGCCCATGTTGGCGTGGAATTCGCTGTCGCCCGCCTTGTAACCGACGTCGCCGTAGAAGCGCCGCACGTCCGATTGGGAGAAATTGCGGAAGCCGTTGTCGTGCAGGCCTTCGAGCGCGGCATAGACGCCGTAGTTCTTGTCGACCGTCTTGCCCCATTGCGCCGAGCCCTGAATGCGGCCGAACGAGCCGCCCATGAGATCAAGCTCCGCGCCCTGATAGGTAAAACCGTCCTTCATTTGCAAATTGATCGCGCCGCCCAGCGCGTTGAGGCCGAAGGCGGGATTGTTGGTCACGAGCGTCACCGACCGGATCGCCGCGGTCGGGATCAGGTCCCAGTTGACGGCGTCGGAGAAGGCCTCGTTGATGCGAACCCCGTTCTGATACACAGCGAGGCCTTGCGGCGTGCCCGTCACCGGCGAGGCAACGAAGCCGCGGAATTCGACATCCGGCTGAAATGGATTGCCGGTAACCTCGCTGATGTTGACGCCGGCGATGTTGTCGCGAAGCGCGTCGGTGATGTTCAGCGAGCCGGTGCGCTTGATCTGGCTGGCGTCGACGGCGTTGATCGCCGAGGGGACCTTGTCGACGTCAAGACCTCTGCCGGTACCCGGCGCGGTCGGATAGACGTAGAGGCGCGTCTTGGGGCTGGCGGATGACGGCGCTCCGATGTGCGCGACCGGACGCGATGACGCGGTGCGCCGCGCCGTTGACCGCGGCGGCGCCGTCACCTCGACCGGCGGCAGGTTCTGGACGTTGGTTTCCTCGTCCTGCGCGGCCCCCGCGGGGATCGCGAAGACGGAGAGCAGCCCGGTCGAAACCAAGGCGATCAACAAACGACGATTGAACCCAAGAGGCTTGAACCCAATAGGCTTGAACCGAAAACGCTTGAACCAAACACGATCGCCCATCCCAGCCTTCCCATCCGTGACCACCGACTGTTTTGATCTTCCCCCGGTTGGTCGAGACGAGTGTAATCGGCAGGAATGCGTGCGCCAGCCACAAAAGGTCGGGCCGTATCGCACCAATTTTCCCGACCAAATCGGGAATTTTTCCCGACGCGATCAGGCCGCTGCCGTCGGGACCAGGGCCTCTACGGTCAGACCACCGTCACCCGAGACGACGTTGAGCGTGCCGCCCAGCGCGAGAATCCGCTCGCGCATGCCGACGAGCCCGAAGCCGAGCTTTTGGCCGGGCTCCATGCCGCGGCCATTGTCGCTGACCCGCACCCGGGCACAGCTGCGGCCGTCGCTTGCCGCCTCCGCCACCGGCTCGATGACGACGTTAACCGAGGTCGCGCCGGCGTGGCGGAACACGTTGGTGAGCGCCTCCTGCACGATGCGGTAGATGGTGAGGTCGGCGGTCTCCCCGGTGACGCCAAGCGCCGGCGAGATCACGGTCTCGATGGTGACATCGGGATGCGACTCCCGCCACAGCCGCGACAGCGATTCCAGCGCCTGGCGCAGGCCGAACTCGGCCAGGCCGACTGGCCGGAGGCGCTCCAGCACGCGGCGATTGAACTGCTGAAGCGCGTTGATCTGCTCCAGCATGGCACTGCCGTGTTTTCGCACGGCCTCCGCATTCGGGGCGCGTCCGTCCGCCTGCTTCGCCAGCGCGCTGGCATGCGCGCGTAGCGAGAACAAGTATGGCCCGAACTCGTCATGGAGCTCGCGCGCGATCTCCTTGCGCTCGACGTCCTGGAGCGACACCGTTCGCTCGGCGAGGCGCCGCTTGTCCTCGATGGCGTCACTGAGCGTTGCCGCAAGATGGTTGAGCTTGGTGCAGATCGCGGCGAGTTCCGGCGCGCCGCCCGGCGCGACGCGCGCCTGATAACGCCCGTCTTCGAGCTCGGCCATCACGTCCGCAAGGGATTGGAGCGGCGCCAATGCCCGGCCGATCACATTCATCATCACCAGGAACAGCGCCAGCGCGATCACCGAGCCGACCTCGAGCTGGGTCACGATGGCGTCCCAGATCTCGGCGATCTCGTCATCGGGATGGGAGGTGATCAGCAGCGAACCCGGCTTGCCATGGATCGAGACGGGCACGCTCACCGCGGTCTGCTCGGGATGAACCAGGCTGACGAACCAGGCCGGCGGCGCGCGGGTGTCGTCATCGGCGTCGGTCCGGGGCTGCGTCAGCGGACGGCCGGCTTCGTCCCGAAGCGCGATGCTGACATGGCGCAGGCGGCTGAGGTCGCGTGCGATCTGGTTCAGCCTGGCATCCGGATCGGGCGCCTCGTTGAGATCCGCAACGATCATCTCGATGAATTCGCGCGCGAGCCGGATCACGCTCTGGTCCTCGGCCTGCACGCGCGGCCCGGCTTCCGCGACCTGGCGGCCGATATTGACGGCGAGTCCCAGCGCCAGCAGCAGCGCCAGCAGCAGGTTGATGCGCCCGCGCAAGGATAGATTTTGCCACATTGGTATCGCCCGTGCCCCCGCGAAGGATTGGCCTGCCCCTTGTCCGATAACGTTGACAGAGGCGAAGCGCCCGATATCTAATCGAAAGCGTACAGCAATCCCGGCCGGGCGCGAAACAGGCCAAGACGCTGTCGCGAGGAACGCCTATGCGCATTTTGATCGTCGACGATCATCCCATCGTCGCCTCCGGCTGCCGTGCCGTGCTGGCGGACGAGGGCGAGATCGAGATTTTGGAGGCCGCCGACGCCGAAGACGGCGAGTGCGTCTTCATCGTCGAGCGCCCCGACCTCTCGATCATCGACATCAACCTGCCGACCGTGTCCGGCTTCGAGCTCGCGCGCCGCATCCTCGAGCGCGCGCCCGAGGCCCGGATCATCATGTTCAGCATGAACGACGACCCTGCTTTTGCCGCGCGGGCGATCGAGTGCGGCGCCAAGGGCTATGTCTCCAAGACCGGTGACCCCGACGATCTCGTCGAGGCGATTCGCACCGTCGGCGGCGGCGGCACCTATCTGCCGAGCGCGATCGCGCGCAGCATCGCCTTTGCGGGACCCGCGCTGGCGCAAAGCCCGCTGTCGAAGCTGAACGCGCGCGAGATGGAGATTTTGCGGCTGCTCAGCGCCGGAAAGAGCCTATCCGAGATCGCCTGGCTGGTGCAGTCGTCCTACAAGACTGTCGCCAACACCTCGTCCATCATGCGCCAGAAGCTCGGGGTGAAAACCTCTGTCGAGCTGGTGCGGCTGGCGATCGACAGCGGCGTGGCCTGACGGCCGCCGCGAATTCGGTCACACAAGCGTTGCAATCCTGATGTGGTTTGATGCCACGGAGCATAACGGCATGACGATCCAGACTGTCTCGACCAATACATCCTATGGCGGCGTGCAGGGCGTGTATCGCCATGCCAGCCAGGCGACCGGAACCGACATGACGTTCTCGGTCTATGTTCCCCCGCACGCACAGGGCGCCCAGCTGCCTGTGGTCTGGTATCTCTCCGGCCTCACCTGCACGCACGCCAACGTCACCGAGAAGGGCGAATTCCGCAAAGCCTGCGCCGAGCTCGGCTTGATCTTCGTCGCGCCCGACACCAGCCCGCGAGGCCCCGACGTGCCCGGCGATGCCAATAATGCCTATGATTTCGGTCTTGGCGCCGGCTTCTATGTCGACGCGACGGAAGCGCCGTTTTCACGCAATTATCGCATGTGGAGCTACGTCACCGACGAACTGCCGAAACTCGTGGCGGAAAATTTTCCGGTCGATGCGAAGCGCCAATCGGTGATGGGCCATTCGATGGGCGGCCATGGCGCGCTGACGGTCGCGCTGCGCAACCCGCACCGTTTTCGCGCGGCCAGCGCCTTTGCGCCGATCGTGGCGCCGTCGCTCGTGCCCTGGGGCATCAAGGCGTTGACCGGCTATCTCGGGCCGAACAAGGACATTTGGCGCAGCCACGACACGGTGGCGCTGATCGAGGACGGCGCGAAGTTTTCAGGCTTCCTCGTCGACGTCGGCGAGGCCGATAACTTTTTGAAAGAGCAGCTTCGTCCTGAATTGCTGCAGGCGGCCTGTGCCAAGGCCAACATTCCGCTGACGCTGCGGCGGCAGGCGGGATACGACCACAGCTATTATTTCATCTCGACCTTCATGGGCGATCACCTGCACTGGCATGCGGAGCGATTGAAGGGGTAAATATCTCCCTCACGGCTTGCCGTAGTTCGGCGCCAGCAAGCGGTTGCGGATCAGATAGCTCATCGTGCGCGTCCAGGATTCATCCGTGTTGCCGCGCATGTCGGCGCTCGCGGCCGTGATCATGTTTCCGGTCTTCACGTCGCGCAGGTAGATGTTCAGATTGATGATCAGGTTCGAGACCTTCTGCACCATGCCGGTGATTTCCAAATCGGCACCCAGCTGCCCGGCAAGCTTGAGGTCGCAGCCGCCGCAGGCCTGCAGATTGGCGTGACGGGCCGCGTCCCGGACCGGCGCGATATCGAGCAGCTGGAACCTGCCTGACTCAACCAGTGCCTTGCGCAACTGCTCGCTGATGAGGTCGAGCCGCGCTTCCTCGGGCTTGGAGCCGTAGAACTCGCCAGGCAGGCTGGTGTCGATCAGTTCGAAATCGAACACCGCGAGTTTCGGCGGGTCGGCGAATGCGGCCGAGCCCGTCAACAGCAAAGCGGCGAAACATATCAGCGCTCGCATGATCGTGATTCCCGGCGTGGCGGCGTGAGGACGAAATGCGGGGTTGCATGCCCTGACAAATCGGTCATGCTTTAGCAGAGACAATTCTCCATCGGCGGTCAAGCCGGGGAGAACATCTGGAGGAAACATGATCCGATGGTTGGTCGGCCTGATCGGCCTGGGTTTTGCTGCGACGAGTGCGCTCGCAGCCGACCCTGTCATGATCGGCGTCGGCTATCTCGGAATCGCCGGCACCAGATCAACGCTGTCGCTGGTCGAGCAGCCCGTGGAGAATGACGGCGTCGCCGGCGCACGCCTGGCCATCGAGGACAACAACACCACCGGCAAATTCCTCAACCAGCGATTTGCGCTGGAGGAGCGTCGTATCAAGGAGGGCGAAGATGCCGTGCAGGCCGCGACAGAGCTCGCCGCACGCAACGGCTTCATCATCGCCGACCTGCCGGCCGACACGCTGCTGAAGGTCGCCGACGCCCTGCGCGAGCGCGGCACGTTGCTGTTCAACGCCGGCGCGATCGACGAGCGGCTGCGCGAGGCCGATTGCCGTGCCAACGTCATCCACACCGCGCCGACGCGCGCAATGCTGGCCGATGCGCTCGGTCAGTATCTAATGTGGAAGCAATGGAAGCGCTGGCTGCTCGTGGTTGGCTCGCATGACGAGGACAGACTGTTCGCCGATGCGCTCCGGCGCACCGCGACGCGGTTCGGCGCCAAGATCGTGCAGGAGCGCAGCTTCGAAGACAAAGGCGGCGCGCGCCGCACGGACTCCGGCGTGACGCTGATCCAGCGGCAGATGCCGGTGTTCACGCAACAAGCTCCGGCCTATGATGTACTGGTCGCCGCTGACGAGAGCGAGGTGTTCGGCGCCTACCTGCCCTATCGCACCTGGGATCCACGGCCTGTCGCGGGCTCGGCCGGCCTCGTGCCGCGGAGCTGGGACGCTGCGCAGGACCAGTGGGGCGCGATCCAGATGCAGAACCGCTTCGTCAAGCTCAACGCGCGGCGGATGACTGCGCTCGACATGCAGGCGTGGACCGCCGTGCGCATGATCGGAGAGGCCACGTCGCGCACCAATTCCGGCGACGTCAAGAAGGTCACCGATTTCATCAAGGGCCCGGAGTTCTCGGTCGCCGCCTTCAAGGGCACGAAGCTGACCTTGCGCGACTGGAACCTGCAGCTGCGCCAGCCGATCCTGCTGGTCGATGGCCGCATGGTGGTGTCGGTGTCGCCGCAAGAAGGTTTCCTGCACCAGGTCTCCGAGCTCGACACGCTCGGCTATGACCGCCCGGAGAGCAAATGCAAGCTGAAGTGAGGAAGAAGATGTTGCGCTTGTGGCGCGTTGGATTGCTGTCCGGACTAGCGCTGGCGGCGGCGCCGGCGCATGCGTTCATCGCCTATGTCTCGAACGAGAAGAGCAACACGGTGTCGGTGATCGATACCGAAAGCTGGACGGTGACCAAGACCATCAAGGTCGGCCAGCGCCCGCGTGGCATCGACTTCACGCGCGACGGAAAGTTCGTGATGGTCGCGGTCGGCGACGACGACACGATCCAGATGATCGACGCGAAGACGCAAACCGTGGTGGACAGCCTGCCCTCCGGTCCCGACCCTGAATTGTTCGCCCAGGATGCCGCCGGCAAGGTCCTCTATGTCGCCAACGAGAACGACAACACAGTGACCGTGATCGACCTCGAGAAGCGCGCTCGCCTTGGCGACATCCAGGTCGGCGTCGAGCCCGAGGGCATGACCATCAGCCCGGACGGCAAGACGCTGATCAACACGTCCGAGACCACCAACATGGCGCATTTCATCGACACGTCGTCGCGCCAGATCGTCGCCAACGTGCTGGTCGACGCGCGACCGCGCTTTGCCGAATTCAAGCACGACGCTTCCGAATTGTGGGTGTCCTCGGAGATCGGCGGCACCGTCTCGATCATCGACCCCGGAAAGCACGAGGTGACCGGCAAGATCAATTTCGAGATTCCGGGGTTGAGGAAAGAGGCGATCCAGCCCGTTGGCATCGGCATGACCCGGGACGACAAGACCGCCTTCATCGCGCTCGGTCCCGCCAATCGCGTCGCCGTGGTCGATACCGCCTCGCGCAAGGTGACGAAATATCTGCTGGTGGGACAGCGGGTCTGGCACATGGCATTCACCCCGGACGAAAAATTTCTGCTCACCACCAATGGCGTCTCGAACGACGTCTCCGTCATCGACGTCGCCGCGCAAAAGGTGATCAAGACCATTCAAGTGGGCGAACTGCCCTGGGGTATCACGATCGCGCCATGACCAGCCCTGTTCCCATCGCCGAACAACGCGAAACACCAAGGCCCGATCCGGCGACCGTGCCCGCGCTATCGATCGACGACGTCAGCCACGCCTATGGACCGCGCCGCGCGCTGATGGACGTGTCCTTCAACGTGCAGCCCGCGAGCTTCACGGCCCTGCTTGGCCTCAACGGGGCGGGCAAGAGCACGCTGTTCTCGCTGATCACGCGCCTGTTCGGCATCCAGTCCGGCCGCGTCGGCATTTTCGGCCATGACATCAGCAAGAGTCCCGGCGAGGCGCTGCGGTTGCTCGGCGTCGTGTTCCAGCCGCGCACGCTCGATCTCGATCTGTCGCTGACGCAGAACCTGCTCTATCACGCCGCACTCCACGGCATCAGCCGCCGCGAAGCCGGCGCTCGAGCCGCCGAGCTGCTCGGTCGCATCGGGCTTACCGAGCGCGCCGGCAGCAAGGTGCGCGATCTCTCGGGCGGGCAGATGCGGCGGCTGGAGATCGCCCGGGCGCTGCTGCACCGGCCGCGCCTGCTCTTGCTGGACGAGCCGACCGTCGGCCTCGACGTCAAGGCGCGCGCCGACATCATCAGCCATGTGCGCCAGCTCGTGAGCGAGCAAGGCATCGGCGTACTCTGGGCCACGCATCTGTTCGACGAAATCATGGCCGGTGACGATCTCGTGGTGCTGCATCAGGGCAAGGTGCTGGCGCAGGGACCGATGAGCCGCGTCGTCGCGGAAGCCGGCGCGCAGGACGTCAACACCGCCTTCATGCGCCTGACCGGCGCGCAGACCCTGCCGGGCGGCGGCGCATGAGCAGCATCACCACGCGCGAGGCGCAGCGCGGCTTCTCGGCCGCCGAATACATGACCTGCCTCACGGGCATTGTCTGGCGCGAGGGACTGCGCTTCCTGCACCAGCGCGAGCGGTTCGTCTCGGCGCTGGTGCGGCCGCTGGTCTGGCTGTTCATCTTCGCCGCCGGGTTCCGCCAAGTGCTCGGCATCTCCATCATCCCGCCCTACGAGACCTACATCCTCTACGAGGTCTTCATCGCGCCGGGGCTGATGGCCATGATCCAGCTCTTCAACGGCATGCAGTCCTCGCTCTCGATGGTCTATGACCGTGAGATGGGGAACATGCGCACGCTGCTGGTGAGCCCACTGCCGCGCGGCTACCTGTTGTTCTGCAAGCTGCTCGCGGGCACCGCGGTGTCGCTGCTCCAGGTCTACGCGTTCCTGCTGATAGCCTGGTTCTGGGACATCACCCCTCCCCTATCGGGCTATCTCACCGTGCTGCCGGCCCTGATCCTGTCCGGACTGATGCTGGGCTCGCTGGGCATGCTGATCTCCTCCGGCATCAAGCAGCTGGAGAACTTTGCCGGCGTGATGAATTTTGTCATTTTCCCGATGTTCTTCGCTTCATCGGCACTCTACCCGCTCTGGCGGGTGCAGGAGGGCAGCCCATATCTCTACTATGTTTGCGAGGCCAATCCGTTCACCCATGCGGTCGAGCTGATCCGCTTCGCGCTGTACGGACAGATCAACTGGATCTCGCTGGCGGTGGTCGCGACCTGCACAATCGTCTTCATGATCGGCGCGATTCTGGCCTATGATCCCTCGCGCGGGCTGGCGCGACGGGGGCCTGCGGGAGGCGAAGGATGACGGTTCGGGTTCTGGCCATGGCCGCTCTGATGCTCGCAGCCGCGAGCACGGCGGCACGCGCGGCCGATCCGCGCTATCCGGATTGGCCCTGCACTCAGGCCAAAGTGCCGGAAATTTCGCTCGCCGCCGTATGGGCTGGTCCTCCGCTCGACGACGTGCAGAACAAATGGAAGGACGACGCCAAGGTCAGCGCGCTGGTCGCCAAACTGTCGGCACGCAAGACGCCGCTGGACGAGGGCGAGAAGTTGGTGAAGGAGTTTTTGGCGGGCTCCGCGGCCGACAAGACCACGAACGCAAAACTGCTGTTCGCAGGCCTGTTCGACACGCTCAACGCTCAGCGCTCGCAGGTCATGAGCGGGCTGGAACGCGTCAGCCGCAAGCAGCGGGAAGCCGCCGACAAGATCCGCGAGGAGAGCGTCCAGCTTCAGGCGCTCCAAGGCGCCACGCCGCGCGACGAGGCTAAGGTCGATGCGCTCAGCAACGAGCTGATCTGGAAGACTCGCATTTTCGAGGACCGCCACAAGGTGGTGCGATTCGTCTGCGAGGTTCCCACCACCATCGACCAGCGGCTGTTTGCGCTTGGACGCGTGATCCAGCAGGAAATGGAATAGAGTCAGCCTCATTGACCGCTTGCGGCCGGTTCCCGCGCCTCCATGGCGATCATTAACCTGCCGCCGTGCTATATGCCGGAACCAAATCGGTCTAGGATGTCTTGTCGACGGGTAATCCAAGGCATCGGGAGGCCTCGATGGGAACCACGAAATTCATCTTCGCAGGCGCTGCAGCCATCAGCATGCTCGCAAGCAGCGCATTCGCTGACGATCTGACCGGAATGGTCACCCGGATAGATCGGCTCAACAGCACGATTTCGATCCAGCAGACGCAGAAGGGCACAGTCGGCGGCAGCGCAGGCGGCGCCGGCGCGCTCCAGGAGTACAAGGCCAAGGATGCCGCGATGCTCGACGCCGTCCACGCCGGCGACAGGGTGAGCTACTCTGCGACCGACAATAACGGGACGGGCACGCTGACGAAGTTGCAGAAGCAGTAAGCTTTTCCTCGCCTCTTCCCACGTGCGACAGGGCGTCATGGCCGGGCTTGTCCCGGCCATCCAAGCACAGCCACGAGGCACGAAAAACGTGGATGCCCGGGACAAGCCCAGGCATGACGATCTCTTGCCTATTGCTCCGGCCGCCGCTCGGGCTGCGCCTCCTCAGTAGGAAGCTTTGCACGCTCCCAGCCATCGGTGCCATCGGGATACCAGGCGACGTTGGAATAGCCATACGCGAGCGCGCGCTTGGCGGCGTTCCAGGACATCCAGCAATCGGCCAGGCAATAGATCACGAGCAGCGCGGTCTTATCGCCGTGTGATGCACGCGCCAGGCCGCGCTGGAAATAGTCGTCCATGGCGGGCGGCAGCATGCCGTAGCCGGTATCCGGCAGCCAGATGCTGCCCGGAATATTTTTGCGCGGCGCCTCGCGCCAAACGGTACCCGCGGGAAGGTTCTTCGGCTTCGGCGCGCGCGGCAGCACGTCGATGAAGGCGCCGCTCTTCGCGTGCCAGATCGCCTCGGCTTCTGACGTCGACAGCACGCGCGCCTCGCCGAGCGTCGCCGGCACGGGCGCGCGGTAGTTGTCGGTGCGATAGCCCTCGGGCTCGAACGGCTCCTGCTGCTGCGCAACGACCGGCGCCACCAGCACGGCGGCGACCAGCGCAGCCGCAAGGTGCCGCCTCATGGCGTCTGCCTCATGGTGCCTTCTTGGCCGTCTCCGCGCCGAGCGGCCGATCATTCTCGTCCAGCAGCGGCACGCCGAAATCGAGCAGGATATTGTTGATCTCGCCCTGGTTCTCCTGGATCAGCTTGTTGAGCTGCCGCTTCCAGTTCTGGTCGGCGCCACGCACGCCCATGCCGATGCGATAGACCAGTTTTGGCCCGGTGGTTTCCTTCACCAGCGGCGTGACATGAAGCGACCCCGCCTTCTTCGCGTAGAACCCTGCCATCGGTCCCCACAGCACGCCGGCGTCGATCTTGCCCGCCGTGAGATCATCGATCATTGCCTGCGCCGAATTGTCGTAGCGCGTGTCGATCATCAGCGGATAGGGCTTTGCATCACCCATCAGTCCCGCGATGGCCATGTTGGTCGCAGGCGGCGTGCCGGCGACGATGCCGACATGCTTGCCCTTCAGCCTGGCATCCTCGAGCGTGTCGACCTCCTCCAGCCCGCTGCCTGTTTTCGCGACCAAGGCATAGCTCGTGCGGTAATAGGGATTGGTGCCTTGCACGAGGTCGTCGCCTTGGGGAAAACCCATGATGACGTCGCAGCGATGCGAGCCGAGCGTCATGCGCACGAAGCCGGTGGCTTGCGGAAAAAAGACATAGTCGAGCTTCTTCTGGAGCTTGTCCGCAAACAGCTCGGCAAGCTTGTTCTCGAACCCCTCGCCCTTCTCATTCGAGAACGGCAGATTGCGCGGGTCGGAACAGACGCGCAGCACCTTGGGGTCGACCAGCTCGAACGAGAGGTCACCCGTCTCGTTGGTCTGCGCTATGGCGACGTCGCCGAACGCGCAAGACGCAACCAGGATACTCAGTGAAAGCAACCAGCGACGATGTCGTCCGGCCTCCGTCATCGCGCTTCCTCCTAGGCTTGTTTGAATGCTAGCCATGCAACGCATGACGCGCCATGTTTTGCCAGACTTTGTGCTGGCTTTCTTTGTTGCAGTGCAATGCGCGCAACCTTTGAACTGAGGCTGAAAAGTGTCTCGCATCGCTCTCGTGATCGCAGCCTTGTCCCTGGTAACAGCGACGCTAGCATGCGCCGCAGCGGCCGAATTGCCTGTGAGCGAAGTCGCGCCGGGAATCTTCGTACACTCCGGGACCATCGCCCTGATGACCCGCGAGAACGAGGGCGACATCGCCAATGTCGGCTTCATCGTGGGCGAAGATGCGGTGGCCGTGATTGATACCGGCGGTAGCGTTCGCGAGGGCGAGGCGCTGCTGGCGGCGGTGCGGGCCCGCACCAGCAAGCCGATCCGCTACGTCATCAATACCCACGGCCATCCCGACCATGTTTTCGGCAATGCGGCTTTCGTCGCCGGGGACACCATTTTCGTCGGTCACAGCCGACTGCCGCGGGCGCTCGCTGCCCGTGGGCCGTACTATCTCGACAATTTTAGGCGCATCATGGGCGACGAATTGATATCTCCCGTGAAAATCGTGCCGCCCACAATGCTCGTCACGGACACCCTGATGCTCGATCTCGGTGCGCGCCGCCTGACCCTGCGGGCCTGGCCGGCCGGGCACAGCGACAATGACCTGACCGTGTTCGATGAGATGACGAAGACGCTGTTCACTGGCGACCTCATCTTCCTCCGCCATATTCCGGTGATGGACGGCAGCATTCGCGGCTGGCTTCGCATCCTCGCGGAACTCGAGAGCATTCCGGCGCAGCGCGTCGTTCCCGGTCACGGACCTGTGAGTGAATGGCCTGCCGCGCTGACCGATGAACGGCGCTATCTGACGGCACTGCTGGCGGACATCCGGGCGTCGAACAAGAAGGGCGAACGGATCCGAACCGCTGCAGACAAGGCCGCCGCCTCGGAACGGCCGCACTGGGAGCTGTTCGACGACTACAACGCCCGCAACGCAACCGCAGCATTTTCGGAAATTGAATGGGAGTAGCGGACGCGCTACGATGCGTGAAACGTTGCTTCGTCCGCGGGACCATGACCATGACGGGATGCACGCGCCGACTGCCTCTGATCGCCCTGCTCCTCGGCATTGCATTCGCCGTGCCGGCGCAGGCGGAAGAGGCTTACGATCCCTGGCCGGGCCTGGTGCAGGACATCTTCAGCAACCGTCCGATGAATGACGGCGGCAATGTCATTGGAATCGAGATGCCGTATCGTGCCGAAGACGCGGCCATCGTGCCGGTGACTCTGCGCAGCAAGCTCTCGCCCGGCGATGCCCGCCGCATCCGTTCGATCACGCTGGTGATCGATCGTAATCCCGCGCCGATGGCGGCGAAGTTCGAGCTCGGACCGGATGCCAACATCACTGAAATCTCGACCCGCGTGCGCGTCAACAATTACACCGACGTTCATGCGGTGGCCGAGCTCAGCGATGGCCAGCTCTATGTCTCGAAAGTCTATGTGAAGGCCTCCGGCGGCTGCTCGGCACCAGCAGGGAAGAATGCCGAGGAGGCCCAGAACCGGCTCGGCCAGATGCGCTACCGCCAATTCGCGCGCGAGGAGGCCCCGGCGAGCCGCATGCGGGAAGCGCAGATCATGATCGGCCATCCCAACAATTCCGGCCTGCAGATGGACCAGGTCACACAGCTCTACATTCCCGCCTTCTTCATCAACCAGCTCAAGCTGACGCAGGACGACAGCCCCGTGCTGTCGATGGAAGGCGGCATCTCGATCTCGGAAGATCCAAATCTGCGCTTCACCTATGTATCCAACGGCGCCAAGCGTTTTCGCGCGGAAGCCAAGGACACGGACGGACACGTGTTCCGGAACGAGTGGGACGTGGAGAAGCCGGGGACGTGAGGCTCCCGGTCGTCATGGCCGGGCTTGTCCCGGCCATCCACGATCTTAGGTGCCGCCAAGACGTGGATGCCCGGGGACAAGCCCGGGCATGACGAATACGATGGTCGTACAACCAAGCGGTCAGAAACACCTCACCTCGGCTTCCGCCTGGGCACGCCTCAAATCATTCACGGCCGAGTTCGCCTGCTCCGAGGTGCGGAACTGGACGCCGAGATTGCCGCGGACCTGGGACATGCTGAGCGCGGTTTCTGCGGTAACGTAGCGCTCATAGGACACGATCGAGGCCACCACGTCGATCGAGCAGGAACATTGTTCGATCGCCTGCCGGCTCTCGCCATTCGCCTTCATGCAGCCATAGACATACTCGGCACGCGCCGACGTCGGATAATCATTGGCCTGTTCAGCCTGCGCGGCGAGCGCGGTCGCAGCCCACACCGCCAATGCGGCGACAATCGGTCGTAGCTGTCCGGCCAGATTCATGAGCGTCCTCCCGCTGGTTGCGACGGAAGCTATGCTATGCGTATTGTCCTGAAAAGCACTTCTGTCAGAGGAAACGGCTCACAAGGTGATGAGAACATTTGGTCGATCATTGGCGCTCGCGGTGGCGCTGGCGCTGACGCTAACCGGGCCCGGCCGCGCCGCGGATACGATTCGCCTTGCGGTGCAGAAGACCGGAACATTCTCCTGGGAGCTGGCCGCGATCCGCGCCAACGGCCTCGACAAGGAGGCCGACCTGTCGCTCGACGTCGCCGAGCTTGCGAGCCCCGAGGCCGGCAAGATCGCGCTGCGCGCCGGCAATGCCGACATCATCCTGTCCGACTGGCTGTGGGTGTCTCGCGAGCGCACGCTTGGCGCCAAGCTCACCTTCTATCCCTATTCCAGCGCGCTCGGCGCGGTGATGGTGCCGGCCTCCTCGCCGATCAAGTCGCTCGCCGATTTGAAGGGCCGCAAGCTCGCCGTCGGCGGCGGTCCCATCGACAAGAGCTGGCTGCTGCTCCAGGCGCGCATGAAGCAGGACGGCATCGACCTGAAATCGGAGGCGACCATCGTCTATGGTGCTCCGCCTCTGCTCGCCGCCAAGGCGCTCGACGGCGAGATGGATGCGAGCCTCAATTTCTGGAATTTCTGCGCACAGCTGGAGGCCAAGGGTTTTAGACGCCTTGCCGGTATCGAGGACATATTGCCGAAACTCGGCGCCAAGGGCGCGGTCTCCGCGGTCGGCTATGTCTTCGACGAAACCTGGGCGGCAAGTCATCGCGATGCGGTGGCGCGCTTCATCGCGATGACCCGCAAGGCCAAGCAGCTGCTGGTGACCTCCGATGCCGCCTGGGACAAGATCGCACCGCTCACCGGCACGAGCGATGCCACCCTGCTCAAGACTTATCGCGAGCGCTATCGCGACGGCATTCCGCGCCGGAGCATCGATGACGAAGAAAGGGACGCGCGCGTGCTCTACCGCGTGCTGGCCGAGACCGGCGGCCGCGACCTCGTCGGCCCGGCTGCCGAGCTCGATCCCGGCACGTTCTATCACGCAGTTGCCGGGGAGTGAGGTGCTGCGTCTTCTGTCGTTTGCCCTGTTGCTCGCGATCTGGTGGATCGCCGCCCTCTTCGTCGGCGCCGCGAAGCTGCCCTCCCCGCCCGCCGTGCTCGACGTCGTCGTCGCGGAAGCATCGAGCGGCGCGCTGTTCCTGCATCTCGGCGCAACGCTTGCCCGCGTAAGCCTCGCCTTCGTGCTGGCGATGTCGCTCGGCAGCGCCATCGGCTATCTGATGGGACGGGTGAAGCTCGCCGACCGGCTCGGCGATCCCTGGCTAATCCTGCTCCTGAACCTGCCCGCGCTGGTCGTGATCGTGCTGGCCTATATCTGGGCCGGGCTCACCGAAGCCGCAGCGATCGCGGCGATCGCCATCAACAAGTTGCCGACCGCCATCGTCACCCTGCGCGAGGGCGCGCGCGCGCTCGACCGCTCGCTCGACGAGATGGCGAGCGTGTTCGCGATGCCGCGCTGGCGCGCTTTCCGCCACGTCGTGCTGCCGCAACTGGCGCCCTATATCGCAGCCTCAGCCCGCTCCGGATTGTCGCTGGTGTGGAAGATCGTGCTGGTCGCCGAACTCCTGGGGCGACCCAACGGCGTCGGCTTCGAGATCGGCGTCGCCTTCCAGCTGTTCGACACGCCGCGGCTGCTGGCCTATTCGCTAACCTTCGCCGCCGTCGTGCTCGTGATCGAGACCGCGCTGGTGCAACCGTTCGAAGCCCGCGCAACACGATGGCGACCCCGTGCGGCTTGAGGTCGATATCACAGGCAAGAGGTTCAAGAGTGCCGCGGGCGGGACGCAGGAGGTGCTCGCGCCGGTCAGCTTCGCGCTTCAATCCGGCGAGGTCGGCGTGCTGATCGGACCGTCCGGCTGCGGCAAGAGCACGATGCTGCGCATTATCCTCGGCCTCGACCGCGATTTCGAGGGACGCGTCTCGCGCCCGCCGGAAGCGCGGATCGGTATGGTTTTCCAGGAGCCGCGGCTGCTGCCATGGCGCTCGGTCGAGCAGAATGTGCGGCTTGCGGCACCCGATGTCACCGACGCCAAGCTCGCCGAGCTGTTCAGGATCCTGGAGCTGGACGCGCATCGCAGTCATTTTCCAGGCGAGCTGTCGCTTGGCCTCGCCCGGCGCGTCGCGCTCGCTCGCGCCTTTGCCGTCGAGCCTGACCTGCTCGTGCTCGACGAGCCCCTCGCCTCGCTCGACGACGCACTCGCCGGCCGTTTGCGCGACGAGATCGCGACGCTGGTGGCGCGCCGTCCGGTGATGACGTTGCTCGTCACCCACAGTCTGGATGACGCGATCCGGCTCGGCGACCGCCTGTTCTTGCTGTCGCCGCGACCGGCGCGCATCGTGCGCGAGGTGCCGATTGCCATCCCGCGCGCGGAGCGCAGCGAGGCCGAACTCGGCAAGATCAGGGCCGAGCTCGCGGCGTTGCAGCTTGAATCGCAATGAGAACTCATGGTCAATTGGACCAACGACATCTTCGCGGGAGGGTCATCATGCGGCGTACGCTGATTGCGATCGGCATCCTGTTGGTTGCGATGCCGGGCGCGGCGCTCGCCCAGGCCAAGGGCAAGGGTATCCGGCTCTGGAATCTGACGACGGAGGCGATCTCCGGCTTCCAGCTCTCCCCGGCCGGGAAGACCGAGTGGGGGCCGAACCAGTGCCTGAACGACAAAGACAAGGAGGTCGACCACGACGAGCGGCTGCGCATCACCGGCGTCGAGCCCGGCCGCTACGACGCCAGGGTCAGCTATCCCAATGCGCGGCAATGCATCGTGCGCGACATCGAGATCAAGGCGGATGCGGTGTTCTCGATCGCCGACAAGGATCTGAAGGACTGCACGAAATAACGCCGGCGACTCACGCTTTGTCGTTCGGGTGAGGATATTCGCAGCGCCACCGCACTGCCTGCCACTTCGGATGGTCGCCAACCCATTGCGCGATATAGGGCGGGGCAGCCATCGCGCATTGCGTCGGCGACCCCGCATAGTTGAACACCAGATGCTGCTCCTCGCAGGTCGCAGGCGAGAGCACCGCACACACAGTCACCACCAGGTCGATCGGATTCATGCCGGGATCCTCGCAGAGGCGATGAAGATTAGCACAAAAGATTACGTTCCCAGGAGCGGGAAGTTTCAATCCTGCCGCGCGAAATGGAGCGGGAATTGCCCCCGTCGCCTCTCCCCGCAACCGGGAGCGAGCGCTAGAAATTGACCCCAAACACCAGCCTCGCCTGATGGCGCTCGAAATTGACGAGGTCAAGATTTCCACCCGATCCGGCCGGACGGCCCCAGGCCTGCATGCTCCAGCTCATGGTCAGGCGCGAGCGCTCGGAAAGCTGGAAGTAAGCGGTCGGACCGACGAAGAGGGCCTGGCCTGCGAACTCGCCGAGGCCGATGCCTTCGTACTGCCGGAAGTAGCGCACCTCGCCGCCGAGCAGCACATCGGGCCGCACGCGCACGAGGCCCGCGAAGGCCGCGCCGATGGTTGAGCTCTTTTCGGACAACCCCGCCATCTCGAAGCGCGCCCATTCGGGTTGATAGATCAGGTTGAGCGCCCCGATGGCGAAGTTCGGGATCAGTTCGCGATCGAAGGCGAGCGTGAAATCGGTACCGTACATCCGCCCTTTTGCGCCAGAGGTCTCGTCGATGCGGTCGCCATGGAGTTCGGCGGCGACGGTCAACCCGAATGGCGCGCGCTCGCGATCGAGCAGGCGATAGCGCAGGTCGAGCGAAGCGCCCTGAAAATTGAACTGGCGGCGGTCGCCGATGTCGGGGACGCCGGTGATGTCGTGCAGGGTGGCGGTGCCGCCGACCTCGATGCGGAAGTTCGGCAGCGGCACGATCTCGATCTCGACCTCCTGCGAGAGGGCGCGATAGGTCCCGCCGCCTTTGCCGAATCGTCCTGTCGTCTGGGTCTGGAATTCGCGCTCGCCGGGATTGCCGACATCGGTGCCGATCATGAAGCCGAAGATGTGCTCGGTATCGAAGCCCTCTTCGGCGCTGACGCATGCCGGCGCGAGCGCGACGGTGCAGGCGGCTATGGTACAGAATGTAAGGGCTCTCGCGCGCATCCCCGACACTACCACGGCTTCGACGGTGGTTGCCATCGAAGCCGCGGCAGGTCGTCAGTCTTACTTGTGGTCTTACTTGCGCAAAGCGCAGGCGTACATGTTGATTTCCATGCCGACCGGCACTTCCAAGATCTTCGGAGCTTTCCAGGCCATTCGGGGACTCCCAAGGGATTGAGCGCGACATCGCGCCGGCCAAAACCTAGGGCTGCGTCAGGCACAGCGCAAGTCTGGAATCGCGCCGTTGACACAGCGAACTGTCGCATCGCGCTTGCAAATTTCTCTCTCGGGCAACTCGCCTTCGCTCCCAGTCAAGCGGCGCGGTTCTCACCGCAACAAGCGCAGCAGCGCGCGGCCGGCGCGCGAGTTCAGCTCCTTCGGATCCAGCGTTCCATCCTTGTCGGGATTCGCCGCGTTGAAGCGCTGCTCCACCACGGAGAGATATTCGTCGAGCGTGAGAGTCCCGTCGCGATCGGGATCGGCGGCGGCGAGTTCTTTCGCCGTTAACCGTCCGCGCAATTCGCGGGCGTCGAGCGTACCGTCGTGATCGGGATCAAGCTTGGCGAACAACGCGGCCGCCGCCTTCTTCACCTCGGCAAGATCGAGCGTGCCGTCATGGTCGGTATCGAACGTCTTGACAGCATTGCCGGAGGCCGACCATGCCGGACCGGACAGCAGTGCAATCGTGAGCGCAAGTGCAACAGAGCGACGCGACATCATGAAAACCTCCCTCACCAAGAGCTCCGATTCGAGCCGGATCGAAAGGACATAAGTCCACAAGCGAGCGTCGATTCAAGCCCCGAATTGCAGCCTGCGCCCGTACAACTTGCGGAACCCGTCGGTCCGACAGCTGTCGTCGCGCACGCGCCCTGCTCCATGCCGCGGAATTTCTTCAGCGCCTGCGCACAAGTGAGAGTTGCTTGTCAGGTTTCCGTCAGGTGACCGGCTTCCGGCCGCCAACATTCCGGCATCGCAATTACGACTTTCGTATTGACGCGTTTTGCATTCGGGCGGAGTGTTGCTGTCGCAGCGTCAATAGGCGCGCATATTGGGAGGGACGGATGAAACGCTTTGCGATGGCCGCGAGCCTCGTCATGCTTGCATCGACTTGTGCAAGTGCACAAACCAGCGAGCAGCTGGTCAAAGGCGCGACCGATACATCGAACGTTCTCAACTACGGGATGGGCTACAATCTTCAGCGTTTCTCGACGCTGAACCAGATCAACAAGGACAGCGTCAAGAACCTTGTCCCGGTCTGGAACTACTCTTTCAACGACGATCGCAGCGAGGAATCGCAGCCGCTGGTGTACCAGGGCGTGATCTACGTGACGTCGCACAACGCGACCATGGCGGTCGACGCCAAGACCGGCAAGCAGATCTGGAAATCCAAGGTCGAGTATCCTGCCGAAACGCCGCGCATCGTCTGCTGCGGCATCATCAATCGCGGCGCCGCACTCTATGACGGCAAGGTATTCCGCACCACGCTCGACGCCCACGTGATCGCGCTCGACGCCAAGGACGGCAAGGAGCTGTGGCGGCAGAAGGCCGCCGACATCAAGGAAGGCTATTCGATGACGGTGGCACCGTTGGTCGCCGACGGCGTCGTGATCACCGGCATCTCCGGCGCCGAGTTCGGCATCCGCGGCTTCATCGACGGCTGGGATCCGGCAACGGGCAAGCACCTGTGGCGCACCCATTCGATCCCCTCCCCGGACGAGCCCGGCGGCGACACCTGGAAGGGCGATACCTGGAAGCTCGGCGGTGGCTCGACCTGGATTACGGGCTCCTATGATCCCGAGCTGAACACGGTTTATTGGGGTATCGGCAATCCCGGCCCGTTCAATTCCGCAGTGCGCCCGGGCGACAACCTCTACACCTGCTCCGTGCTGGCGATGGATCCCAAGACGGGCAAGATCAAGTGGCACTACCAGTTCTCGCCGAACAATCCGTTCGACTATGACAGCGTGGCCGAGATGGTCCTCGCCGACATGAACGTCGAGGGCAAGCCGACCAAGGTGTTGATGGACGCCAACCGCAACGGCTTCTTCTACGTGCTCGACCGCACCAACGGAAAGCTGCTCGCGGCCAATCCTTACGTGAAGGTCAACTGGGCGACCGGAATCGACATGAAGACGGGCCGGCCGATCGAGACCGATGTCAGCAAGGACGCGCGCGAGGGCAAGAAGGTCGTTGTCTTTCCGTCGCTGCTCGGAGGCAAGAACTGGGAGCCGATGTCCTTCAACCCGCAGACCGGGCTCGCCTACGCCAACACGCTCGCCTTCGGCGGGCACTACAAGACGGAGCCCGTCACCTTCAAGCAGGGTGAATGGTATCTGGGAATGGACCTCACCGACCTCTGGGAATGGGGTGATGGTCCGCGCGGGCATCTGAAGGCGATCGACCCCATGACCGGCAAGGCGAAGTGGGAAGCACCAAGCGACATCCCGCGCTTCTCGGGCGTGCTGTCGACCGCGGGTGGCGTCGTGTTCTCGGGCGCGCTGACCGGCGAGTTCGAGGCCTTCGACGCCGACACCGGCAAGAAGCTCTGGCAGTTCCAGACCGGCTCGGGCATCGAGGGACAACCGGTGACCTGGCAGCAGGACGGCGTGCAGTATGTCGCCGTGACGAGCGGGTACGGCGGCGTCTACTCGATCTTCTCCGGTGACGAGCGGCTTGCCACGGTACCGGCTGGGGGCTCGCTGTGGGTTTTTGCGGTCAAGCAGTAGCCACGGCACGATGCTGAAAGAGGTGACGTACAGGACGGTGGCGATCCTCGCCACCGTCGCGGTGCTGACGGTCGCGCTTGCGGCGACCGTTCGTGCCGCGGATGATTCAACCGGCAATCCTGTGCAGGCGCAGATCGACCACGGCAAGTCGACCTATGCCGAGAAATGCTCGCACTGCCACGGCCCCAACATGATGAACCCCGGCACCATCACGCCGGACCTGCGCGCCTTCCCCGACGACAAGACGCGCTTCGTCACCACCGTGAAGAACGGCAAGAACAACAAGATGCCGCCCTGGGCCGACATTCTCAGCGACGAGGAGATCGGGAATCTCTGGGCCTTCATCTCGAGCCGGAGAAAACCATGAGGCGCTGGCTGGCCGCTTGGAGCATTGCCGCGATCCTCGCGGCGACGGCCGCCACTGCACGCGCGGCCGACGATCCGCTCAAGATTTGCCTCGACGAGGACAGGCCGCCGCTCTCGGTGCATCACAAGGGCAAGCCGGGCTCGGGTTTCGACGTGTTGCTGGCACAAGCGATCGCCGATCGGCTCGGACGACCGCTCACGATCCAGTGGTTCGAGAGCAAGCTGGACGAGGATTCGAGCCCGCAGCTCGAGGCCAATGCGCTGCTGTCCGACGGACGCTGCTCGCTCGTCGGCGGCTACGCGCTGACGACAGACTCCCTCGTCAAGCCCGGCATGAAAACGGCGCGCCTGCCGGATTTTGCCGGCGCCACGCGCGACGACAGGCGCCGCCGCGTCGCGCTCGGCGTGCTCGCGCCGAGCCAGCCCTATGTCTACTCGCCGATGACGGTCGTGCTCGGGCCGAAGGCGCGGGGTCGCAACATCGGCGATATCGGAGATCTCGCCGGCCTGCGCCTCGTCATCGAGAGCGGCTCGCTCGGCGATGCGATCCTCATGACCTTCGACAAGGGGCGCCTGATCGACGACATCACGCATCTCGTCCCCGGCCGCGATGATCTCCTCGGCGCACTTGCCCGTGGCGATTATGACGCGACGCTGATCGACCTCGGCCGCTTCGACGCCCATCGCGCCGCGCACCCCGACACGGCGATCACCGCGTCCGGCTATTACTATCCGATCGGGGCCAATCGCGGCTATGTCGGGCTGGCCAGCGATCCCGCACTGCTCGACGCCGTCAACAAGGCGCTGACCGGGCTTGCTGCCGAGGGCAAGATCGCCGAATTCGGCACACAGGCGGGGCTGAGCTATCTGCCGCCGCGGGAGCCTGCGATCCTTGGCGACGTCTGGTTGAAGATCATTCAGCGCTAGTGGACAGCTGGCGCACCCAGCGCGGCCCTTCGAATGCGCCAATCTGTCTCGCCAGCCACCCATGGCAGAGGCGACCCGATGCAGTACCGTCGGCGACAACCCGGGAGAGAATCATGTCCGCAAAACTCGATCGCCGCCGCTTCATCGCCGCCGGCACCACCACACTCGCGATGCCTTTCGTCTCGCGTGGCGCCTCGGCGCAGGCTGCGTGGCCATCGCGGCAGATCCGCATGATTTGCAGCTATCCCGCCGGCGGACAGACCGATCTGCTCGCGCGCGCCTATGGTGAATTCATTGCCAAGCAGGTCGGAAAGACCGTCGTCGTCGAGAACAAGCCCGGTGCCGCCGGCGCGATCGGGACGGCGGAGGTCGCCCGCGCAGAGCCCGACGGCCACACAATCCTGTGCTCGATCTCGACCACCTACATCATGAACCGGGTGGTGATGAAGACTCCCGGCTACGACATGGACAAGGATTTGACGCTGGTCAGCGTCATTCCGGGCGCCGGCCTGTTGCTGGTGGCGAACCCGAAAACCGGCGTCAAGACGCTGGAGGATTTCGTCGCCTTTGCGCGCAAGAGCGGCAAGGTCAACTTCGGCACCTATAGCGCGGGCTCGGCCCCGCATATGACGGTCCACGAGCTCAACAAGCAGTATGGCCTTGCCATCGAGCCGATCCACTATCGCGGCGAAGCCCCGATGTGGACGGGCATGCTGGAAGGTACGCTCGATGTGGCCATGGGCAGCTACACCGCAGCGCAATCGGTCTTGCAAAGCGATCGCGGCACCGTGTTCGCGGTGCATTCGAAGAAGGTCGACGCCATCCCTGATATCAAGACCCTCCCCGAGCAGGGCGCGACGTCGAAATTCTTCACCGTCAGCGGCTTCTCCGGTTGGGCCGTGCCGAAAGCGACACCGCAGCCGGTCGTGGACCGCCTGGCGGAGCTTTGCGTCGCTGCCAACAGCGATCCGAAGGTGAAGGAGGTTCTCAACACGTTCGTGCTCGAACCCGCGATCGGCTTCAAGGAAACCAACGCCCTGTATCAGCGCGAGCTGCCGATCTGGATCGAGAGCGCGCGATCGCTCGGCCTCGAACCCGCCTGAACCGCGAGGCATGACGCCCTTCGCAGCGCGGCATCCGACCAAAGCCTAGTGCCGGAAGCGCATTTTCCCGCTATGATTGTGCGACGCTGGCGGGAAGGTCTCGCCGGCGCGGACGAGAAAGGCCGATCCCATGACACCGGATGGCGTTGCCGTAGCCGTCATGATCATCCTACTCTTTCCGATGGGCTATTTCACCCTGGCGTCTCCGGCCTTCCTGCTGGTGAAGCTGGATATCCAGCCCGTCGCCCAGCTTTTGCGCGGAATGTTCAATGCGCATTTTCTGGTGATGCGCGTTGCCGGAATCATCGGAGCGGTCGCTTTCCTGCTCGACGGTCGTCTGGTCGCAGCGATGGGCGTTGGCCTCCTTGCAGCCTTGGCGATCTATGGGCGCCGCTGGTTCATGCAACAGATGGACGAACAGCTCAGCGCCAGGGACGCCGGCGATGCCGAGGCCCCGCGCCGGCTACGCCGACTGCATTGGAGTGGAATGCTGGGCAACGCGGTGTTGCTCGTCGCTCTCCTGACCAGCATTCCCTACATCGCCATATCGGCATGAGAGACATCGCGGGCGCGTGACGGTCAACCGTCGCGTCGACTCCGAACCTGGCGTTTGCCTAGTGCTCGTCCGCCGCAACCGCGCCCTGTTGCGCCTTGTGGATCGAGGACGGCACTACGCCGAAATATTTCCGGAACACCCGGCTGAAATGCGATGAGCTGGAGAAGCCCCAGGAGAACGCGACGTCGGTAATGGTCTTGCCGGCGTGGGCCTCGAGCTCCTGGCGGCAATTCTGAAGACGCGCCTGCCAGATGTAGTCGCTCACCGTGGTGCCGCGCTCCGAGAACAGCATGTGCAGATAACGCTTGGAGCAGCCCAGTTCGCCGGAGATCTGGTCGATGCACAGATCCGGATCGCGCAAATGCTCGCGGATGAAGAATTGCGCGCGCACATAGGTCGCTTCGGGTCCGACGCGATCGAGCATCGTGTCGGCCTCGCGCAGCGGCAGCAGCAAGAGGTCGATCAGCGAATCGGCGACGCCGACCGCACTGTTCGCCGACAGCTTGGCCGCCTCGTCGAAGGTCGCATGGACGAAATCATGGGCGATGCGCCCCGTCCCCGTGCGTGAGGTCAATTTGCAGGCGGGCATTCGCTGCGACGGGAATCCACGGTCGCGCAGCAGCGCCTTCGGCACGATCACCACGTCATGGCGCGTGAAAGCGGGACTGATGATCGAATGCGGACAGGAGACGTCATAGGCGATGATGTCGCCCGGGTTCAGCTCGATGTGGCGGCCTTCCTGCTCGAAATAGGACACGCCGTAAGTCTGGAAGTGGATCTTGATATACGGGTGTTCATTGGCCTTGGCGCGCGCCAGCGTGTGCGCGATGCGATGTTGGCTGACCTCGATCTGGCAGAGCTTCAGACGCGAGACGCTGGTGTAGTCGATGCGGCCTTCGAGCGAAGACGCTTCCAGCGGATCGACGTCGAAATGCCCACACAGGCTGGTCAGCCCGTCGATCCAGCTTTGGATCTGACGTTTCGGCGTCATGCCCGTCGTCGAGAGCGTGTGAATCGTGTCGGACATTAATCCAGCCACTGGTTTGATCCGGAGATTTGACGCGAATCGCGAGCCGCGCTGCCGGAGCCCTGAACCGTGATTGCGTGACGTTTACCTCGATTTTGAGCGATCTTCTAGAACGAGCGCCATCGTTCCATTGCCACCCTTGTAAGTTAATCCTCCGCCTTAGTTGCAGCGCCGTCAAGGGGAACCTGAGCGGTGAAGGCGCTGCCAAAGCGTTGCGGAAGCCGCTGAATTCGCTACTGCAAAATCAAAAACTTCCGACCCGTGCGCTGTCAAGCAAACCAGCTTCTCTCTTGGGCAAGTTTCCCGATGACGAAGTCGTTAGGGATTGTATCAGGAACAACAAGAACGGGCCGCTCCGCACGTGGACCCGTGGCTCTCATCAGGAGGAGGAAACACCACAGCATCGTTTCTGGTCCCAATCGTGACCGCCCTGCACGAGCAGACGCCGGACGAAAAGCCCGGCGATTAAGCAATGCTTCGGAAACAATAAACGAGACCAATGGAGGAATGACTATGCGCAAGGTACTACTCGCGGCCTATCTTGGCTCCGCGGCGGCTCTCGCCGTCGGCAGCGCGTCGGCCAACGACGAAGTGCTCAAGATGTCGCAGAACCCGAAAGACTGGGTGATGCCGACCGGCGACTACGCCAACACCCGCTATTCCAAGCTGAACCAGATCAACGCACAAAACGTAGGCAAGCTCCAGGTCGCCTGGACCTTCTCGACCGGCGTGCTGCGCGGCCACGAAGGCGGCCCGCTGATCATCGGCAACATGATGTACGTCCACACGCCGTTCCCAAACAAGGTCTACGCTATTGACCTTTCCAATGAGAACAAGATCGTCTGGAAGTACGAGCCGAAGCAGGATCCGAACGTAATCCCAGTGATGTGCTGCGACACGGTCAACCGCGGCCTGGCCTATGGCGACGGCAAGATCTTCCTGCATCAGGCCGACACCACGCTCGTCGCGCTCGATGCCAAGAGCGGTCAGGTGGCATGGACCGCGAAGAACGGCGACGCCAGCAAGGGCGAGACCGGTACTTCGGCCCCCATGGTCGTCAAGGACAAGGTGCTGATCGGCATCTCCGGCGGCGAGTTCGGTGTTCAAGCCCATATGACCGCCTACGACATCAAGACGGGCAAGCTGGCTTGGCGCGGCTACTCTGAAGGACCGGACGATCAGATCCTGGTCGACGCAGAGAAGACCACCGCACTCGGCAAGCCGGTCGGCAAGGACTCGAGCCTGAAGACCTGGCAAGGCGATCAGTGGAAGATCGGCGGCGGCGCCACCTGGGGCTGGATCTCCTACGACCCCGAGCTGAACCTCGTCTATTACGGGTCGGGCAATCCCTCGACCTGGAATCCGAAGCAGCGTCCCGGCGACAACAAATGGTCGATGACGATCTGGGCTCGCAACCCTGACACCGGCCAGGCCAAGTGGGTTTATCAGATGACGCCCCACGACGAGTGGGACTATGACGGCGTCAACGAGATGATCCTCTCGGACCAGGCCATCAACGGCCAGCCGCGCAAGCTGCTGACGCATTTCGATCGTAACGGCCTCGGCTACACGCTCGATCGCGCCACCGGTGAGCTTCTGGTCGCCGAAAAGTACGATCCGAAGGTGAACTGGACCTCCGGCGTCGACATGGACAAGAACTCGCCGACCTACGGCCGCCCGAAGGTGCTCGATGCAGCTTCGACCGACAAGGCGGGCGAGGACCACAACGTGAAGGGCATCTGCCCGGCCGCGCTCGGCACCAAGGACGAGCAGCCGGCAGCCTACTCGCCGGACACGCAGCTGTTCTACGTTCCGACCAACCACGTCTGCATGGACTACGAACCGTTCAAGGTGAGCTACACCGCGGGTCAGCCCTACGTGGGCGCAACGCTCTCGATGTATCCGCCACAGGGTGAAACCCACATGGGCAACTTCATCGCCTGGGACGGCAAGACCGGCAAGATCGTCTGGTCGAACAAGGAGCAGTTCTCGGTCTGGTCGGGTGCGCTCGCAACCGCGGGCAACGTGGTGTTCTACGGAACGCTCGAAGGCTACCTGAAGGCAGTCGACGCCAAGACCGGCAAGGAGCTCTACAAGTTCAAGACTCCCTCCGGCATCATCGGCAACGTCACCACCTATGAGAACGGCGGCAAGCAGTATGTCGCAGTGCTCTCCGGCGTGGGCGGCTGGGCCGGCATCGGTCTGGCGGCAGGCCTGACCGATCCGACCGCCGGTCTCGGCGCCGTCGGTGGCTACGCGGCGCTCAGCAACTACACGGCACTCGGCGGTACGCTGACCGTGTTCTCGCTGCCCAACTAGGCCTCTCAGCATCGCTCCGGCGCGTGGATCAACTCCACGCGCCGGCTCGTCTCACCGAATGCCTTCCGAGGAAAATCTCTTGCGTAAAATCTGCTCTGCCATTGCTGCGATGTTCTTGGTCGCGTCCGGGGGAATTGCCGTCGCTGACGGATCAGGTGACCCGACTGCCGTCAAGCAGAACGAAACCGGCGAATGGTCCGACAAGGAAGGCAACCCAACCTACAAGATCACCGACGGATCCGTCGACTGGTACACCTATTCCGGATACCGCCGCTATCACTCGGATTGCCATGTGTGTCACGGCCCGGACGGCATGGGCTCGACCTACGCCCCGGCGTTGAAGGATTCGCTGAAGACGATGAGCTATGCCGATTTTCTCGGCGTCGTCGCCTCCGGCCGCAAGAACATCTCGACTGCTGCAGAGAACGTGATGCCGGCCTTCGGCGATAACCCGAACGTCGCCTGCTACATGGACGATCTCTACGTCTACCTGCGCGCCCGCTCCAACGAGGCCTGGGGCCGCACAAGACCCGGCAAGCACGAGGACAAGAACGACGCCTATACCAAGAACGAAGATTCGTGCATGGGCAAGAAATGAACGTGCGGAGCCCGACCAGGACCTGGATCTGGGCGCCCTGCTGGAATTTAAGGAGCTTAAGATGAAGACACGTGCCGCCGTCGCTTTCGAAGCCAAGAAGCCGCTCGAGATCGTCGAAGTCGATCTGGAAGGACCAAAGGTCGGCGAAGTCCTGGTCGAGATCAAGGCGACGGGCATCTGCCATACCGACGCCTACACGCTCGACGGCTTCGACAGCGAGGGAATTTTCCCGTCGATCCTGGGCCATGAGGGCGCGGGCATCATCCGCGAGATCGGTGCTGGCGTGACCTCGGTGAAGCCGGGCGACCATGTCATCCCGCTCTACACGCCGGAATGCCGGCAATGCAAAAGCTGCCTCAGCCAGAAGACCAACCTCTGCACCGCGATCCGCGCGACGCAGGGCAAAGGCGTGATGCCCGATGGTACCAGCCGATTCTCCTACAAAGGCAAGCCGATCTACCACTACATGGGCTGCTCGACCTTCTCGAACTTCACCGTGCTGCCGGAGATCGCGGTCGCCAAGATCCGCGAGGACGCGCCGTTCGACAAGAGCTGCTACATCGGCTGCGGCGTCACCACGGGCGTCGGCGCCGTCGTTAACACCGCCAAGGTCGAGCCGGGCTCCAACGTGGTCGTGTTCGGCCTCGGCGGCATCGGCCTGAACGTGATCCAGGGCGCCAAGATGGCTGGCGCGGACAAGATCATCGGCGTCGACATCAACGACTCCAAGGAGGAATGGGGACGCCGGTTCGGCATGACCGACTTCGTCAATCCCAAGAAGATCACCGGCGACATCGTCCCGCATCTCGTGACCCTGACCGACGGCGGCGCCGACTATACCTTCGACTGCACCGGCAACACCACAGTGATGCGCCAGGCGCTGGAAGCCTGCCATCGCGGCTGGGGCACCTCGATCATCATCGGCGTTGCCGAATCCGGCAAGGAGATCGCGACCCGCCCGTTCCAGCTCGTCACCGGGCGAAACTGGCGCGGCACCGCCTTCGGCGGCGCGCGGGGCCGCACCGACGTGCCGAAGATCGTCGACTGGTACATGAACGGAAAGATCCAGATCGACCCGATGATTACCCACACGCTCAAGCTCGAAGACATCAACAAAGGCTTCGACCTGATGCATGAGGGCAAGTCCATCCGTTCAGTCGTCGTGTTCTAGTTCGAAAAGCGTCACCCCAAGGAGGATCGACCCATGACTGTTGCACTCCATCCCTCGATCGATAACGGCATCAAACAGGGCAGCGGCAGCTTCGCCGGCGGCACGCTCGCATGCAAATGCAAGGACCATCAGGTCAAGGTCGCCGTCAAGGGCGACGTCGCGCATAATCACGCCTGTGGCTGCACCAAGTGCTGGAAACCGCAGGGGGCGAATTTCTCCGTCGTCGCCGTGGTACCCCGCCAGAACGTCACCGTGCTCGAGAACGGCGACAAGCTCCAGATCGTCGATCCATCGGCGACGATCCAGCGCTACGCCTGCAAGGCCTGCGGCACGCACATGTACGGCCGCATCGAGAACAAGGATCACCCGTTCTACGGCCTCGACTTCATCCACCCCGAACTGTTCCAGGAGCAGGGTTCGCAGGCGCCGCAATTCGCCGCCTTCGTCTCGTCGGTGATCGAATCGGGCGTGAAGCCGGAGCAGATGGGCGGAATACGGGCTCGGTTCAAGGAGCTTGGACTTGAGCCCTATGACTGCCTGTCACCGGCGCTGATGGACGCGATCGCGACCCACGTGGCGAAAGCCAAGGCCGCTTAAGCAAAGGCCGCCTGAGCAAAGGTCGCCTGACGTTTGCTGCGCCCCGTCCGCTCGCGTTCCACCACACCCAGCGAGCGGACGGAGCCGGCCCGGGACAATCGCGGCGATGCCGCCGCTTTTCAACTGCACTTGTGTGGGGACCGTCAACTCCCTCAGTCCTGGTCTCTGAATGACTGCGCAGGGCCGCCGGCTTCCGGCTTGAAGTCCGCGGCCTGCGTTTCTCCCTCCCTCGACTGAGGCATCCTGCTTCGTCCGCACAGGTCTTCTGGCGGACGAAGCTCTTTTTTTAGTGCGCCCATCTCGAGAGGCGCGCGGCGCGATGGGGCGCCCTGCTTTTGACAAACCTTCGTTGCAATCTTTTCCCGTCGAGAACAGCTGATTGGAAAACACTTGGCTGTGAACGCCAGACCGAAGCGATCCTGCTACGATCGCGTCGTGACGATGCCGCGCGAAATTCAATAATCAAGAACACGACGGGAGGTATCGAGCACATCCGGACATGACATTGGCATTCCTCTGAGTCCTGCCGGGATCTGCCCGCGCGGGAGGACGGCTGGAACGCGACGCCGCGCAGCGGGCGTTCCACCGACCGGCATCTGGAAAATCTGAAATCGGCAAGCTTATGAAGAGCGAGGGACGATCATGATCAAGGTGAAGATCAATGGCCAGGAACAGAGCTGGGACGGCGACCCGGATCTCCCGCTACTCTGGTTCCTGCGCGACGAGGCCGGGCTGACCGGCACCAAGTTCGGCTGTGGCCAGGCCCTGTGCGGCGCCTGCACCGTTATCGTCGACAAGGAAGCCGTGCGCGCCTGCATCACGTCGATCAACGACGTCGCCGGCCGCGAGATCACGACGATCGAGGGACTGCATCCGAACGGCGATCACCCGGTGCAGAAGGCCTGGCGTCAGGTCAACGTACCCCAGTGCGGCTTCTGCCAGGCGGGCCAGATCATGCAGGCGGCTGCGCTGCTGATGGACAACCCGAAGCCGTCGCACGACCAGATCCGCGAGGCGATGTCCGGCAACATCTGCCGCTGCGGCTGCTACCAGCGCATCGAGAATGCGGTCCATCTCGCATCGACGGGAGTGTGACATGAATTTCATCGACAACCCGAAGAAGCTTCGTGGCTTCGAGAAGAACATCAAGGTCGAGAAGGTTTCGCGCCGCAGCATCCTGAAGGGGCTCGGCATCACCGGCGGCTTTGTGCTCGCGGCGCCCGTGATGTCGCGCCAGGCGTTCGCCTACGAGACCGGCGCCGGCAAGATGCCGCACGGCGTCGTGGTCGATCCGCGCGTATTCGTCGCGGTCGCGCCCGACGGCACCGTCACCATCCTCGCCCACCGCGCCGAGATGGGAACGGGCGTGCGCACCAGCCTGCCGCTGATCGTGGCCGAGGAGATGGAAGCCGACTGGTCACGGGTCAAGGTGGAACAGGCCCATGGCGACGAGGTCAAGTTCGGCAACCAGGACACCGACGGCTCGCGCAGCACGCGGCATTATCTGATGCCGATGCGCCAGATCGGTGCCTCCGCCCGTACCATGCTTGAGCAGGCCGCCGCGAAACGCTGGGGTGTGCCGGCAACCGAGGTCAAGGCCGTCAATCACGAAGTCGTCCACAGCGCGACGAGCCGCAAGCTCGGGTTCGGCGAGCTCGCAGCCGACGCTGCCAAGGAGTCGGTCCCGAGCATCGAAGGGCTCAAGCTGAAGGACCCCAAGGACTTCCGCTATCTCGGCAAGGGCCAGATCGGCATCGTCGATCTCCATGACATCACCACCGGCAAAGCGCGTTACGGCGCCGACGTGCGGCTGCCTGGCATGAAGTATGCCGTGATCGCGCGCCCGCCGGTGACCGGCGGCAAGTTGGTCTCGTTCGATCCGGACGCGGCGTTGAAGGTCCCCGGTGTCGAAAAGGTGATGGAGGTGCGCGGCTGGCCGTGGCCGTCGAAATTCCAGCCGCTCGGCGGCGTTGCCGTGATCGCGCGCAATACCGGCGCGGCGATCAAGGGTCGCGACGCGCTGAAGCTGACCTGGGACGATGGCGCCAACGGCAAATACGATTCCGTCGCCTACCGCAAGGAGCTCGAGGAGGCCTCGCGCAAGCCGGGCCTTGTGGTGCGCCAGGAAGGCGATGCCGAGGCTGCTCTGAAGGGCGCCGACAAGGTCGTCGTCGGCGAATATTATCTGCCGCATCTTGCTCATGTCAGCATGGAGCCGCCGGTGGCGGTCGCCGACGTCAAGGGCGACAAGGCGGAGATCTGGGCGCCGGTGCAAAGCCCGGGCGGTACGCGCGAGGACGTCGCGAAGACGCTCGGCATTCCCGAGGGCAATGTCACCGTCAACGTCACGCTGCTCGGCGGCGGTTTCGGCCGCAAGTCGAAATGCGACTTTGCGCTCGAGGCCGCGTTGCTGTCGAAGGAGCTCGGCGTACCCGTCAAGGTGCAGTGGACGCGCGAGGACGACGTCCGCCACGATTTCCTGCACACGGTCTCCGTGGAACGGATCGAGGCGGGGCTCGACAAGAGCGGCAAGGTGATCGCCTGGCGCCATCGCAGCGTGGCCCCGAGCATCGCCTCGACGTTCGCGGCGGGTGCAAAGCATGAGGCGCCCTTCGAGCTCGGCATGGGCCTCGTCGACATGCCGTTCGAGATCGCTAACATCTCCTGCGAGAACCCGGAAGCCGCGGCGTTCACCCGCATCGGCTGGTTCCGCTCGGTCTCGAACATCCCGCGCGCCTTCGCGGTCCAGTCGATGGTGGGCGAGATCGCCCATGCGACCGGCCGCGACCAGAAGGAGACGCTGCTCGCGCTGATCGGGAGCCCGCGCATCGTCAAGCCCGCCGTGAAGGACATGTGGAACTACGGCGAGCCCTTGGACAGCTATCCGATCGACACCGCGCGCCTGCGCAAGGTGGTCGAGCTGGTCGCCGAGAAGGGCGAATGGGGCCGTCAAGTGCCGAAGGGCCATGGCCTCGGCATCGCCGTGCACCGCAGCTTCGTCAGCTATATCGCGACCATCGTCGAGGTGGCCGTCGACGACAAGGGCAAGCTGGCGGTGCCGCGGGTGGACACCGCCATCGACTGCGGCACCTATGTCAACCCCGAGCGCATCGCCTCCCAGATCGAGGGCGCGGCGATCATGGGGCTCAGTCTCGCCAAATACGGCGAGATCACCTTCAAGGACGGCAAGGTGCAGCAGAAGAACTTCGACGACTTCCAGGTCCTCAGGATCGACGAATCCCCTGCCGTGACCAACGTCTACATCGTGCCGCCAGGACCCGACACGCCGCCGAGCGGCGTGGGCGAGCCTGGCGTCCCGCCATTCGCGCCGGCGCTGATGAACGCCATCTTCGCCGCGACCGGAAAGCGCATCCGCAGCCTTCCGCTCGGCAAGCAATTGGAAGCGTAAAGGCGGGAACACAAGGCGGCCTCGCGCCGTTTGCATCGATCTGACAGGAGCAGATCGATGACCCATATCCCAAAGGCGCTCGCAGTCTCGTTGCTGTCGAGCGCCTTTCTTTTGACGGCCACTGGCGCATACGCCCAGAGCAACACCACGCCGCCGACAACGGCGACGCGCCCCAGCACGCCGGACCAGAACTCGCTGCCCAACGCCAATGCCACGCCGCCCTCGACCACCCAGACTACCGGGCAGCACAATCCCGATCCCAAGGTTCGCGAGATGAACCAGAAGGAAAAGGACAAGGTCGAGCGCGAGGGGAAGTAGCGATCTGAGCATCGGCGTTTTGACATCGCGATTATCGGCTCTACTTCTTCGCCGAAGCGCATCGATGTGCCCTCTTTCCTTGCGGGAGAGGGCAGCGACGCCAGTTGCCACGATCACGCGTGGGTGGGGGGTATGCCGCGCGGGTCCGCACATTGAGACGCGCGGATAGAACCCCTCATCCGGCGCTTCGCGCCACCTTCTCCCGCAGGGGAAGAAGGGACAACGCCCACGCAAAATGCGGCGGACGTTGCCGTCCGCCGCATTTGCCCCCTGACACTCCGCTTCTTTCGATCCGCCAGCGGAGCCTATTTCTTCAGCGCGAACACCCAGATCACGCCGCCCTGCGGCACGTTGGCTTCGATGCCGATATTGTTGGTCACGAGGGCATCCTGGATGCGCTGCGCATCCACGCCCCATCCCGACTGGATCGCGATGTATTGCGTACCGTCGATCTCATAGGACACCGGCATGCCCATGATACCGGAGTTGGTCTTCTGCTCCCACAGCAGCTCGCCACTCTTGGCGTTGAAGGCGCGGAAGTTGCGGTCGTTGGTGCCGCCCACGAAGACGAGATCGCCCGCGGTCGCCGTCACCGATCCGAACAGCTGCGATTTCGGGAAGTTGTGTTGCCACATCTTCTTGCCCGTAACGGGGTCCCAGGCCTGGAGCTCGCCGAAATGATCCGCCCCGGGCTTCGTCTTCAGCCCGATGTCCTCCGGCTTGGTGCCGAGCCAGAGTTCGCCGGGCTTGAGCGGAACCTTCTCGCCGGTGAACCCGCCGCAGAAATTCTCGTTGGCGGGCACGTAGACGAGGCCGGTCTTCTGGCTGTAGGCCGCCGAGGGCCAATCCTTGCCGCCCCACAGCGACGGACAGAACTCCACGCGCTTGCCGACCATCGGCTTGTGCGCGGGATCGACGATCGGCCTGCCACTCTCGGCGTCGATGCCCTTCCAGACGTCGGTGGAGACGAACGGCCAACCGGCGACGTAGTTGATCTTGGTCGGCGTGCGCTCGAGTATCCAGAAGATCGCATCGCGTCCCGGATGGACCAGGCTCTTGATGTTGCGACCGTCGCGTTGCAGGTCGATCAACATCGGCGCTTCGACCTCATCCCAATCCCAGGAATCGTTCTGGTGATACTGATGATAGGTCTTGATCTTGCCGGTGTTCGGATCGAGCGCGAGCACCGACGAGGTATAGAGATTGTCGCCCGGATGCATCTCGCCGGGCCAGGGCGCGGCGTTGCCTACGCCCCAATAGATCGTCTTGGTGTCCTTGTCGTAATTGCCGGTCATCCAGGCCGAGCCGCCGCCGTTCTTCCAGTCCTCGCCCTGCCAGGTGTCGTGGCCGGGTTCGCCTTCGCCCGGAATCGTATAGGTCCGCCAGAGCTCCTTGCCGTCCTTGGCGTCATAGGCGGCGACATAGCCGCGCACGCCGAACTCGCCGCCGGAGCCGCCCACGATGACCTTGCCGTCGACGATCAGCGGCATCAGGGTCATGTACTGGCCCTTCTTGTAATCCTGAACCTTGGTGTCCCACACCACCTTGCCGGTCTTGGCGTCGAGCGCGACGACATGGTCGTCGGTGGTGGCCAGATAGAGCTTGTCCTCCCAGAGGCCGACGCCGCGACTGGTCGGATGCAACTGGAACAGGTCGTCGGGGAGCTGCCGCTTGTAGCGCCAATATTCGTCGCCGGTCTTGGCGTTCAGCGCGATCACCTGGCCCATCGGGGTCGCCACGAACATCACGCCGTTGTTGACGATCGGCGGCGCCTCGTGACCTTCGACCACACCGGTCGCGAAAGTCCAGACCGGGGTGAGGTTCTTCACATTCGAGGTGTTGATCTGGTCGAGCGGGCTGTAGCCCTGCCCGTCATAGGTCCGCCGGTAAAGCATCCAGTTGGCGGGCTCCGGGTTTTCCAACCGCTGCGCGGTAACCGGCGCGTAGTTCTCGATCGGGCCTGACATGGCGGCGGTCGATGCAAGACACGTGAAGGCGACGAAGCCGGACAGTAACCATTGCTTCCTGGTCATGGACGTTCCCCTTTTTTATCCGTTTGAATTCTTGTTTTGAATTCTTGTCGTTCGTCCCGTCGTCCGCCAATCGGCGGATGCGGCCTCTCGTGACGCGGGCACAACCCGCACGCCCATCATCCCGGCTGCGCGCCACCTACCTTTCCGATGAAGTTTCCGGCGACGCTGAGCGAGCCGTCAGCCAGCGCCAGCGCCAGCGGCAGCGCAGCGAGCCGTCGCGGCGCCGGCCCGAACACGACCTGTGCGCCCGCGCGAGGATCGTATTCGGAGTTGTGGCACATGCATTTGAGCACTTCCTTGTCGCCGACATCGCTCTTCACCCAGGCCGTGACAGGACAGCCGGCATGCGAGCAGATTGCCGAATAGGCGAGGATGCCGTCGACAGCGCGCGCTTTCGTCTGCTCGTCGAGCTCGGTGGGGTCAAGGCGGATGATCAGAATCTCATTGAGGCGCGAGGCGCTGCGCACGACCGATGTCTTCGGATCTTTCGGCCAGGCATGCACCGGCGGTCCGCCGGCCGACAGAGCGGCCGCGGTGACGGGCTTTCCCTCCTGATCGCCTTCGGAGAACACGAGCAGATCGCCCTTCTGAGGCCGTTCGTCGGAGCCGGGCGCATCCTCGCCCGCGTGGACCTGCGTGGAACAGGCGAGGCACGCCGTGGTGGCCAGCGCATTCATCAACAGCGCCCGCCGGGTTTGCTCCGTGCAGGTGTCAGCGTCGGATTCCGCTGTGTTGTCGGAGGATGAAGAGGATGTGTTGAACGATGCACGCGACATGCCCGCAAGCAGGCGCTGGAACTCTGCCGAAAAAAAGGCAAAGATTTTTTCCCGCAGTGCATCACATGGTTATGCTCGCACTGATTGAACGCGAACACGCGCATTTACGCGCATTTTTCTAATTGCAACGTCACGCTACGCGACCGGCATGATGATTTTGCAGATCAGATCAATGCTGCCGGTATTGGTGCAATGCGCCGACGCTCGGCGCCATCGTAGCGCCATCAGCGCGGCTGCGCATTTCTCAGGCAGGCGTTTTGTGTTCTAGGAGCGGAGCACGTGACGCGGCGCAGCGATACGTCCGGCCAACGTTGCCGACGCCATCTCAAAACTGTCGGCGATGCGGCGCGCCCTGTCGATGAAGAGCGCGGCTGCCGGCGGCGGGCAGACCTCGCGCGCCGTCTGTTCGAACAAATCGAGCCAGCGGTCGAAATGATCCCCGATCAGGTTCAGTGGAATATGCGCCCGCATCGGTGAACCATGGTAGCGGCCGCTCATCAGCACGACCGACGACCAGAAATCCCGGAGCTTGGCCAGGTGCTCGTCCCAATTCTGCACGATCGCGAACACCGGCCCCAGCAGCTCATCCTCGCGCACGCGCCCGTAGAAGCGGGTGACGAGTTCCCCGATCATCTCTTCGGTGATCCCCGTGCGCTCGATTGCATCCTGGGTCAGCAAATTCCGCCGCGCGGTCGCAGCCTCGCGCTCGGTCTTCAGTCGATCCGACATGTCCCTTGTTATCCGTTCCGTTGTTCCCGCAGGCCGCCCGTTCGACATTGTCGGGCCGATTGCGCGCGGCGTCTTTGTCGCAGCGCAAATCGCGGTGTCTGGCGGCGAGCACACTCAACGCCCGCCGCCCGCGCCGTTGTCAGGCGCTGTAGGTATAAAAGCCCTGCCCCGTCTTGCGGCCGAGATGGCCGGCATCGACCATTTCCTTGAGCAAGGGGGCCGGACGGTATTTGGGGTCGTTGAAGCCTTTGTAAAAGACCTCCATCACCGACAACATGGTGTCGAGCCCGACGAGATCGGCGAGCGCCAACGGGCCGATCGGATGGTTGCAGCCGAGCTTCATGCCGGCATCGATCTCTTCCGCCGTCGCAATCCCCTCCTGCAGCGCGAAGATCGCCTCGTTGATCATCGGACAAAGGATGCGGTTGACGGCAAAGCCCGGGCTGTTCTTGGCCGTGATCGCCACCTTGCCGACGCGCTTGGCAAAATCGAGCGCCTTGGCGTGGGTGTCGTCGGAGGTCTGCAAGCCGCGGATGAGTTCCAGCAGCGCCATGACTGGAACCGGATTGAAGAAGTGCATGCCGATGAATCGGTCGGGACGGTCGGTCGCCGCGGCGAGCTTCGTGATCGAGATCGACGAGGTGTTCGTGGCGAGCAGCGTGCGTGGCGACAGCGTCGCACAGAGATCCTTCAGGATCTTGACCTTGAGTTCCTCGTTCTCGGTCGCGGCCTCGATGACGAGATCGCAATCGACGAGCTTGGCGCGGTCGGTGGTGCCGGTGATGCGCTTGAGCGTGGCGTCGCGATCGCCCGCCGACATCTTCTCCTTCTTGACCAGGCGCTCGAGGCTGCCGCCAACCGTCGAAATCCCGCGGTTCACTGCCGCATCGGAAATATCGACCATCACGACCGAAAGCCCGGCCGCGGCACAGATCTGCGCGATGCCGTTCCCCATGGTGCCTGCCCCGATGATGCCAACGCTTTGGATCATTGCCTCAAATCCTTCATCCTTGCGGACGTGCCATGCCGGCCCGCCCCTTTGTTCCTGCATCAGGGTCTAGCACCGCCCCCGGGCGGGTGCGACCTGATCCTGTTCCTTCCTTAAAGCATCCAAGGCGGGAATAAAGCCGCCTTTCGGCCGCCACACGGCATGATTTGACGCCCCCGGCTGTTTGGCCCGGCCTATCCGCGGCATCCGTCTCCGTGAGCGCCGAGCGTTCGGGAGCACCGGACTTGAGGTGGGCACAGCTCAACCGAGACGAAGCACCTTGCCCGGATTCATGATGTTCTTGGGATCGAGCGCCCGCTTGATCGTGCGCATGATGTCGAGCTCGGTCCGAGAGCGATAGTGCTGGAGCTCGTCGAGCTTCTCAATGCCGATGCCATGTTCCGCCGAGATCGAGCCGCCCATGGAGGTGACGAGGTCGTTGACGGCCCGTGTGATGGCCGCGGAATATTGGGACAGTGTACCGAGATCCATGCCCTTCGGACCCATGAAGGAGAAGTGCACATTGCCGTCTCCGATGTGGCCGAGCGGATAGGGGCGGATCGCCGGCAGGATTGCGAGTACGGCCTCGAAACCGCTGGCGATAAACTCGGGAATCCTGGAGACCGCCACCGACACGTCGTAGCTCAAGCCCGGACCTTCGGTGCGCGATGCCTCGGCCACGCTCTCGCGAATCCGCCACATGTTGCGCGACTGCGCTTCGGTTTGCGCGATCACCGCATCCAGCACCCGGCCCGCCTCGAGTTGGTCGGCCAGGAACTGCTCCATCCTGTCCGACATGCCCGTGCCTCCGTCCTGTCGTGGCCGGGCCGATGACCATTCGAGAAGGAGATACCATTCGGTCTCGGCCTTGAGGGGATCCTGGGTGCCGGGAATGTGGCGCAGCACCATGTCGGTGCACGCGCGGCTGATGAGCTCACAGGAGCCGACATTGTCATCGGAAGCGGCATGCGCCTCCGACAGAAGGTCGATGGCTGCCTTGGGATCGCGAATTGCGAGCCATGCCGTGCACACGTCTTTCGGCGCCGGCCAGAGTTTCAGCACCGCCTTGGTGATGATGCCGAGCGTCCCTTCGGCGCCCATGAACAGATGCTTGAGGTCATAGCCGGTGTTGTCCTTCTTGAGTGCGCGCAGGCCGTCCCAGATATCGCCGTTAGCCAGCACGACCTCGAGACCCAACACCAGATTTCGCGCATTGCCATAACGCAGCACCTGCACGCCGCCAGCATTGGTGGACAGATTGCCTCCGATCATGCACGAGCCCTGAGCACCGAGGCTGAGCGGAAAGAGGCGGTCGTGGCGCGCGGCTGTGTCCTGAAGCGTCTCGAGGATGCAGCCCGCCTCCACAGTCATGGCATAGCCGACGGGATCGATATTCAGCACCTGGTTCATGCGACCAAGCGACAGCACGATGCCGCGGTGCATGGGCCACGGCGTGGCACCGCCCATCAGGCCGGTGTTGCCACCTTGCGGAACGATGGCAATGCCGTTGTCGTAGCAGAGCTTGACGACAGCGGAGACTTCCGCGGTGATGGCCGGACGCACGATCGCCGCGGCCTGCCCCGCCAGCGTGCCGCGCCAGTCGGTCACGAAGGGCAGCTTGTCCTGCTCGTCCACGATCAGGCCTTTGTCGCCGACGATGGCCCGCAAGCGGTCGAGAACGGCTGACGTCACCGGCGCGCTCGGAATCGAGGGGGCGGTGGGAAGGGCTGCACCCGGCATATGTTCCTCTCTTTTCGGCCGTTGCGCGCCTTGGGGCGCGCCGGCCTTCGTTCTTTTTCATTCTGGGCGGTGGTGCAATGACCCTAGCATAGGGGTCGCGCTTGCGGGAACGTCTCCGGCAGTAAGCCTCGTGCGGATTTGCCTGCAATGCTGAACGCAGGCGCACTTCCACCGGGCTCCCGCATACCCTACTGTGCCCCGATCAAATTCGGATTGGAGCTCATGAGCCGTTTCTGGAGTCCAGTCGTCCACACGCTTTCGCCCTATGTCCCCGGCGAGCAGCCCAAGCAGGACGGCATCGTCAAGCTCAATACCAACGAGAATCCCTACCCGCCCTCGCCGCGCGTGCTGGCGGGGATCGCATCGGCCGCAGAGCGGCTGCGCCTTTATCCCGATCCGCGCGCAACGCGCCTGCGCGAGGCCATCGCGGCCCATTGCGATGTGGCGCCCGAGCAAGTGTTCGTCGGCAACGGCTCCGACGAGGTGCTGGCCCACACCTTCCAGGCACTTCTGAAGCACGAACCACCGCTTCTATTCCCCGACGTCACCTACAGCTTCTACCCTGTCTATTGCGGCCTCTATGGAATAACGCATGACGAGGTGCCGCTCGATGCTGCGATGAGGATCGATATCTCCAACTACAGGCGACCATCGAGTGCCATCCTCCTCTGCAATCCGAACGCTCCTACCGGCATCGCCCTTCAGCGCGACGCAATCGCATCGCTGCTGGCCGAACAGCAGGACCGGCTGGTGGTGGTGGATGAGGCCTATGTCGATTTCGGCGCCGAGAGCGCCGTGCCGCTGGTTGCACGCCACGACAATCTGCTGGTTATCCAGACTTTCTCGAAGTCGCGCTCGCTCGCTGGCCTGCGGGTTGGTTTTGCAATCGGCCAACGACCGCTGATCGAAGCGCTGGAACGGGTGAAGGACAGCTTCAACTCCTATCCGCTCGATTGCCTCGCGATCGCCGGCGCCGTCGCCGCGATCGAGGACGACGGCTGGTTCCGAGACACCCGTGCCCGTATCATCGCAAGCCGCGAAACCTTGGCCCGCGATCTCAGACAACTCGGCTTCGATGTGCTGCCGTCGCTCGCCAACTTCGTTTTCGCGCGCCATCGAAGCCGGAGCGGAGCAGATCTCGCGGCAGCGCTTCGCCAGCGTGGCGTTCTGGTGCGGCATTTCGGAAAGCCGCGCATCGAGGACTTTCTGCGCATCACGGTCGGGACGGAGGCCGAGTGTGCCCGGCTTGTTGAAGTGCTGCGCGGCTTGATTTGAGCACCAACGGTCCCCGCATCGGGCAACGTCAAACGATGAGGCCGAACGCCACCTCGGGCCATGCCGCGCAAGGCTTTGATCTCCGGTCAAATTCGGGGTACCAAACCGCTCCGCCGCTGCCTTGCATGACGATGCCCTCAGGGAAATATACGTGAATCACCTCCGCAGTCCCGAAATCCGCGCACCCGAGGCATCGTGGCGGGCGCCGAAGCTCGGGCACGGATGAACGACTTCGCGCGATCCATCGGCGCCGCATTCACACTGATCGGCGAGGCCGACGCAGAGCTTTTGGGCATCGTCGGGCTGTCGGTGCGCGTCAGCCTGACCGCCAGTATCCTCGCCCTTCTGATCGGGGCGCCGTTCGGGGCGCTGCTTGCGATCACCCGGTTCCGTGGGCGGCAGGTCATCATCGTCCTGACCAATGCCTTGCTTGGCCTTCCGCCGGTCGTGGTCGGGCTCGCGCTCTATCTTCTGCTGTCGCGCTCCGGCCCGCTCGGGGCCGCCGGCCTGTTGTTCACGCCAGCGGCCATGGTGGTCGCGCAGACGCTGCTCGCCACACCCATCGTGGTCGCACTGGTGCACCGGCCGGCGAGCCTGCTGTGGGCGGAGTATGGCGACCTGGCGCGGATCGACGGGCTGTCAACGCTACGCAGCATCGGCTTGCTGTTCGCGCTGGGCCGGACCTCGCTGCTGACGGCCTTTCTCGCAGCCTTCGGGCGCGCGATCGCCGAGGTCGGCGCCATCCTCATCGTCGGCGGCAACATCCGCGGTTTCACGCGCACGATGACGACGGCGATCGCGCTGGAGACCAGCAAGGGCGACCTGCCGCTGGCGCTCGGGCTCGGGTTGATCCTGCTCGCACTCAGCGTCGCAGTGTCGACCATCGCCTTCCTGCTAGTGGGACGCGTCGGGGAAAAATAGCTGCTCGCCCCCGATCTTGTAGCCGGCGATGGTCTCCTGCCCCCCAGGAGAGATCAGCCAGTCGATGAAGGCCTGCCCGTCCCGCGCCTTCACGTTCATATGCTTGGCCGGATTGACCAGCATGACGCCGTACTGGTTGAACAGCCGCTTGTCGCCTTCGGTGAGGACGGCGAGCTCGCCGCGATTCTTGAATGACAACCAGGTGCCGCGGTCCGACAGGAGATAGGCGTTCAACGACGACGCCATGTTGAGTGCCGGGCCCATGCCCTGCCCGATCTCGCGATACCAGCTGTCCTTGGCGGCACCGAGGTCGATGCCTGCCTCCTTCCACAGCCGCAGTTCGGCCGCGTGCGTGCCGGACTTGTCGCCGCGCGAGATGAACGGCGCCTTCACGGCCGCGATCTTGCGCAGCGCCTCGGCCACGTCCTTGCCGCCGGCGATCTTGGCGGGATCGCTCTTCGGCCCGACAATGACGAAGTCGTTGTACATGACGTCGAAGCGCTTCACGCCCTCGCCTTCGGACATGAACTTGTCTTCGGCGGGCTTGTCATGGACGAACACGACGTCTGCATCGCCGCGCCGTCCGATGTCGAGCGCCTGGCCCGTGCCGACGGCCACGACCTTCACGTCGATGCCCGTGGCCTTCGAGAATAGCGGCAGCAAATAGCCGAACAGGCCCGACTGTTCCGTTGATGTCGTCGAGGCCACGGTGATGGCGCGCTCCTGCGCGATTGCGATCGTGGACCAGAGCAGAACCGCTCCGAGAGTCATAATCCTTTTCATGCCTCGTCCTTACACCAGATGCCCGATGTTCCAAACTCTGCCGTCGATAGAGCCGCACAGGGAACCTCGACAAGCGCCTCAGCGCGCTTGGTCATCATCCTCGCGACGCCCCCCTGTGAGGAACGTCCGCTCCGCGGGCAAGTTGTCCTCGAGTCAACCCAGGAGGAAACCAGATGAAGAAGATCATTTTGGCATCCGCATGCATCATGGCGCTGGCGACCGGCGGCGCCTTCGCTCAGACACAACCCGCCCCAGGCGCATCCGGCCAGGGCGACGTGGGCCCCTCGTCGCGGGGCCCCGCGACGAAGGGCATGACGACCGGCGCGTCGTCGAACATGCAGAACGAGGCCGCCGACAGCAAGGGCAAGCAGACTCCGTCGGCCGGCGGCAGCAACACCAATAACATGGGCAGCCAGGCCGGCGGCGGCGCTGGCTCCGGAAAGTAGCCTGGCATCGATCGGAATTCTGGAGAGGGGGCGATCGTCCCCTCTCCAGAAGTCTTCGTTGCATCAAAGCTTGTCGACGTCATACGCGAAGGTCTTGGTGTCGAACGAAGCGTATTGACGGTACTGCACCTTGATTACGGTCACGTCGATTACACTTACGTCGGCATTACAGTCACGCCGACTAAATTGCAGCCGTGCGCTCTGAAAAGCGTGAATGTTCTGCAATTGGTCCCACCTACATTGACATCAGTGTGACAGCCGGGGATTTTTACATTGCTGGCGAATCAGCGATGGCCTCAAGCCGAGTACCTCTTGGACAACTCCCAGTGCTTTCGAGACTGATATCGTTGCTGCGCCGCATTCCCGCGGTGAAATGGGCGTTCGCGCGGCTTCGGCCCGCGCCGCATGGCGGCAGCATCGACGTCGCGCCTGAGACGGCAGACGCCTCACCCGGCATTGTTGCCGAAATTGCAGACACGGCTCCGGCTCTCGACACCAGCATCAGCGCGGATCCGTCGCACTGCGACGCCGCCGTCGCGGCTTCAGCCGTCGAAGACGACGCCTCCAGCCCTGTCATCGCGGAGAGCCCGTCGGAAACGCTAGCCGATGTCAGCGGCAGCGACGATTCATCCCAAGAGACGCCGACGGAAGTCGAGCCGATCGTCGTGGAAGCTTCGGTTGCGACCATCGACGTCGAGCGCGAGCCGGTTGACGTCCCCGAACCCATCATCAACAGCGATCCAACTTCCGAACTCGCGGACGACGTTGAGCCCGTCGTCGCGGAGAAGGCCTCTTCTGTCGATGTCGAGGTCGCTCCGGTTGACGCTATCGCTCTGGTCGTCGACGTGGATACTTTCTCGACTCTGGACGACATGTGTGTCGCGTTCGCCGATCGCGATATCTCGCGGGAGCATGTCCCTGAGGATAGCATCGAGAGCGATCCCTCCCCCGGCGCCGCCGAAGACTCCACCGAGACCCTCGGCGTCGTCACAACTATCGAGCCGGCTCCGGCCCTCGTGTCTCCGGCTCCGGAGATCCCGTATGCACGGAAAGCTCGCGCGAGAGCCGCAGAGCCCGCCGACCGCGGCGCGCTGATCCGGCAGCGCTGGGCGGAGACCGGGATCAGGATGTGGAATCCGCGCCTCCACGGCGTCGGTGATGCCACGCTGAACATCCAGGGCAGCGTCGGGCTGCTGCCGCCCGCGCCCGGCGAGACGATGCCGCGCTACGACAAGCTGGAATTCCGGATGCTCGGCGGACAGATCGTCTGCGAAGGCGTGATTGTCGAAGCCCCCGCACATGCAAGCCAGCGCAGTTTTACGCCGCTCGCCGAGCCGGGGAAACTCGATCCGGTCCGCGAATTAACGCGGAAACGCCAAGCCGCTCTCGCCTGACCCTTTATTCCAGCGACGACCAGCCCATGCTAGGCTAACGCCCTGAATTTGGGAGATCGCATGCGCGCAAAATCTTTGCGACTGGTCGTGATTGCCGCCCTCTGCGTCTCGCAAGGAGCCTTCGCCGCATCCAGTAAACGCCATGCGCCCACGACCGATCAGGCCTCATCCTACAAGGCCGACCGCCTCTCCTCTTCGCGCGGAGAGACGATCCTCAACACGCCCGGCCAGACCACCGTGCTGACGCGAGAGGTCCTCGACGACAAGAACGCCACGAGCCTCAAGGACGCCATGCGCTCGACCGCCGGCGTGACAATCGGGCGCTAGGCCACTTTCGCTCAGGGGATAGGATAGCCCTTCCAGACCCACTCCAGCGCCGACGGCAGCGTCTGCGCGATCGTGGGACGGTCGACGTGCTTGGCGTTGCGTACGAACAGAAACTGATAGTGGTAGCCCTTCTCCGCCAGCACCTTGGCCATCAGCGCGTTGGAGAGGGTCCAGTCGTGCATGCCGTCGGGAATAGTGGGGTTCGGATAGAACAGGTCCTGGTCGCCGCCGAAGAACCAGAACCGGATCGGCTTGGTCGGCGCAGCGACGATCAGCGGCAGGCCGGGCGGCTCGGCCGGCGTGAGCACGCCCGCCTTGGAGATGAGATTGGGTGTGGCCGGCCCCGTCCATGCGCTGTGATACTCCCAGGCACCGCCGCGCAGCGACGGGTCATGCGGCCATTGCTGGTTGACCATGGTCGGCGAGAACGCCAGCACGCGGTGATAGAGATCCGGATAGAACCACGCCATGGTGAAGGCTGCCACACCGCTCGAACTCAGCCCCATGGTCGCACGCCCGTCGGGATTTCTGGTCAGCTTGACATCGGCGTTCTTTTCGACCAGCGGCAGCACTTCACGCTCGACGAACTGCGCGTAGGCACCTGACACCGCGTCATATTCGCGGCCACGCTGACTGCCCTGTGCGTCCTGCCCGCCATTGCCGATCTGAATCGCGATCATCGGCGGCACGCGGCGCTGCGCAATCAGATTGTCGAGCGTGACGGCGAGGTCCTTGTAGGCGTTGGAGCCGCCGTCGCCGACCACGATGAACGGCGCCTCGCTGCCGCGCACATATTGCGCCGGCACATAGACGTCGATGGTGCGCGACCAGACGCCGGGATGGCTGGTGGTGACGATCATGTGCGACTTGTCGTCCGGCGCCGTGACGGTCGTCATGATCGAGGAATTGGTGCAGCCGGCGGCGTCATCGCGGATCAGGCCAGGATTGTAGATGGTGCTCTCCTTCGACGACAGCGTGAAGGACTTTGTCGTCCCACGCGGCACGCCCTCCTTCGCGATCGTCTCCGGCGCAGGATTGTGGGTGGGACCGATGATGAAATTGCCCTCGGCACCCGGTGGCGGCAGCGTTCCGTCAGGAAGCTCTGTGGCGCGTGGATAATTGGGATTGGATGGATCGCGCGTCGGAGGCGCCGTCTTGAAGTCAAGACCCGTCGTATCAATGAAGAACGGGCCCGCCTTGTCGGTGGTGTTGGCCCCAGGCGGCACGGCCATGTTCTGGGTGACGCAGGCCGGCTGCGAGAAGGCAATCGAAGTGAAGGAGACGACGGAAATCAGCGTCCCCGCAAGGACGGAGAATGATTTGGTCATTTCAGCTCCCGATACCGACGAGTCTTTCTGGCTCGCCTTGGCGCAAAGTATGACGAGCCGACTGTGCGCGGTCAAACCTCAGCCGGCCGCGTTGCGGCTATGGCCGCCATGCTCAAAACGGGCAGGCACGGTTACTCCAGGCCGGCTGGGATGCGACTTCATCCAGGGCTACTACTTCGCAAAGCCCATGCACGGCGACGCGATCGACGAGTATCTCGCAAAGGAACGCCAGCGCCTCGGCAGCGCCGAAGCCAGGGTCGTGGCCTAAGTCGCGCCTAGCGCAGGCTCGGCAGGTCGAGCCCTTTGTCGCGGGCGCAGCCGATCGCGGTGTCGTAGCCCGCGTCGGCGTGGCGCATGACGCCGCTGGCAGGGTCGTTCCAGAGCACGCGCGCGATCCGCTTCGCCGCTTCCGGCGTACCGTCGGCGACGATCACCATGCCGGCATGCTGGGAATAGCCGATGCCGACGCCGCCACCGTGATGCAGCGACACCCAGGTCGCGCCGCTGGCGCAATTGAGCAGGGCGTTGAGCAAGGGCCAGTCGGACACAGCGTCCGACCCGTCCTTCATCGCTTCGGTTTCGCGGTTGGGGCTCGCCACTGAACCGCTGTCGAGATGATCGCGGCCAATCACGATGGGTGCCTTCAATTCGCCGCGCGCCACCATCTCATTGAAGGCAAGGCCCAGGCGATCGCGATCGCCGAGCCCGACCCAGCAGATCCGCGCCGGCAGGCCCTGGAACTTGATGCGCTCCCTGGCCATGTCGAGCCAATTGTGCAGATGCTTGTCGTCAGGCATCAGCTCCTTGACCTTGGCGTCGGTCTTGAAGATGTCCTCGGGATCGCCCGACAGCGCGGCCCAGCGGAACGGCCCGACGCCGCGGCAGAACAAGGGACGGATATAGGCGGGAACGAAGCCGGGAAAATCGAAGGCATTCTTCAGGCCCATGTCCTGCGCCATCTGGCGAATATTGTTGCCATAGTCGAGGGTCGGAATGCCCAGTGCATGGAAATCCAGCATGGCCTGGACGTGCTCAACCATCGAGGTCTTCGAGGCGCGCTCCACGGCCTTGGGGTCGGCAGCGCGCTTGGCTTCCCACTCGGCGAGCGTCCAGCCCTTCGGCAAATAGCCGTTGATCGGATCGTGCGCGCTGGTCTGATCGGTGACGATGTCGGGCCTGACGCCACAGCGGACCAGCTCGGGAAAAATCTCCGCGGCATTGCCGAGCAGGCCGACCGAGACCGCCTTCTTCGTCTTCGCTGCGTCGGCCATGATCGCAAGCGCCTCGTCCAGCGTTGCGGCCTGGCGATCGAGATACCCGGTGCGCAGACGCATCTCGATGCGGCTCGGCTGGCATTCGACCGCCAGCATCGAGGCCCCGGCCATGGTCGCAGCCAGCGGCTGCGCGCCGCCCATGCCGCCGAGACCGGCCGTCAAAATCCATTTGCCGGCGAGGCTGCCGCCATAGTGGCGGCGGCCAACTTCAACGAAGGTTTCGTAGGTGCCCTGCACGATGCCCTGGCTGCCGATATAGATCCAGGAACCCGCCGTCATCTGGCCGTACATCATCAGGCCCTTGCGATCGAGCTCGTTGAAATGATCGAGCGTCGCCCAGTGCGGCACGATGTTCGAGTTCGCGATCAGGACACGCGGTGCATCGGCGTGGGTCCGGAAAACGCCGACCGGCTTGCCGGACTGGACCAGCAGCGTCTGGTCGTCCTCGAGCTCGCGCAGCGAAGCAACGATCCGGTCAAAGCTCTCCCAGTCGCGCGCGGCGCGGCCGATGCCGCCATAGACGACGAGCTCGCTCGGACGTTCTGCAACGTCGGGATCGAGATTGTTCATGAGCATGCGCAAGGGAGCTTCCGTCAACCAGCTCTTGGCGCTGATTTCGCTGCCGCGGGGCGCGCGGATGGTGCGTTCATTGTCCAGTCGGCGGTTCATGCGGAACACCTCGTCAGGCAAGTGTCGGAAACGGGTCGGTTGAAAGCTTGGCGAGCGCCGCAGCCGGCAGCGCGTCGGCTTCGACCAGCGCTGCAGCCCTGGCGAGATCGCCGGCCATGTAGCGGTCGGCGCCGAGCTGCGGCACCTGCTCGCGCAGTGCGGCGATGACGGCGGCGAGCGGCGCGCTGGTCGCATGCGGCGCGCGCAGCGTGATGCCTTGGGCGGCGACCAGCAGCTCAATGCCCAGGATGGTGGCGAGATTGTCCGCCATGTCAGACAGGCGCCGTGCAGCATGCGCGGCCATCGAGACATGGTCTTCCTGATTGGCGCTGGTCGGCGTCGAATCGATCGAGCACGCGGCCGCGCGCTGCTTGTTCTCGGCATAGAGTGCGGCCGCCGTCACCTCGGCGATCATGAAGCCGGAATTGATACCGGGATCGGGAGTGAGGAACGGCGGCAGGCCGAAATTGAGCGCGGGATCGACCAGCGTCGCGATGCGCCGCTCGCTGATCGCGCCGATCTCCGACAGCGCCAGCGCGATGGTATCCGCGGCAAAGGCCACCGGTTCGGCATGGAAATTGCCGCCGGAGACGATCTCGCCAGTCTCGACCAGGACGAGCGGATTGTCGGTGACGGCATTGGCCTCGATGATCAGCGTCCGCGCCGCCTGCACGATCAGGTCGAGCGCCGCGCCTGCGACCTGCGGCTGACAGCGCAGGCAATAGGGATCCTGCACGCGCTCGTCGCCTTCGAGATGCGACAGGCGGATGTCGCTGCCGTCGAGCAGCGCCATCAAGGTTGCCGCGGCCGCGATCTGTCCCGAATGGCCGCGCAGCGCCTGGATTTCGGGGCGGAACGGCGCCGTCGAAGCCATCGCGGCATCGACCGACAGCGCGCCGGTGACGAGCGCGGCGCGGGCCAGGCGAAATGCGCGCAGCACGCCGGAGACGGCGTAGGCAGTGGAGAATTGCGTGCCGTTGATCAGCGCGAGCCCTTCCTTGGGACCGAGCGTCAATGGCGGTAGGCCGGCTGCGGCCAGCGCGTCGCTGCCTGATACGCTCTTGCCGTCGACGAACGCCTGTCCTTCGCCGATCATCACAGCGGTCATATGCGCGAGCGGCGCGAGATCGCCAGAAGCACCGACCGAACCCTGCTGCGGCACCAGCGGTGAGACGCGCCGCGCCAGCATGGCCTGCAGCTGCTCGATCACCTCGCGGCGCACGCCGGAAGCACCGCGCCCGAGCGAGATGATCTTCAGCGCCATCATCAGCCGGACAATCGGCTCGGGCGTCGCCGCACCGACGCCGCAGCAATGCGAGACGATGAGATTGCGCTGGAGCAGCGCGGTCTGGTCAGGTGGAATCCGCTTCGACGCCAGCTTCCCGAAGCCGGTGTTGATCCCGTACACGGGGACGTCGGCTCGCGCAGCCCTTGCAACGATCCCCGCGGCCGCGTCGACGCGCGGCCAGAACGAGGGATCGAGAACGACAGATGCGCCTTCGAGCACGCGCGCGAGATCGTCGAGGCTAACCGTTCCCGGCTTGACGACGATCGCTGCGCTCTCCTCCATCACTGTCCCCTCCACACCCGGCGGTGAAGCGGATTGAAGCCGATACGGTACACCAGCTCGGCGGGGCGATCGATGTCCCAGATCGCAAGGTCGCACCATTTGCCGGCCTCTAACGTGCCGGTATCATTGAGCACGCCGAGCGCTCGCGCGCCTTCGCGGGTGACACCCACAAGGCACTCGGCCACATTCATCCGGAACAGCGTCGCGCCCATGTTCATGGCGAGCAGGAGCGAGGTCAGCGGCGAGCTGCCCGGATTGCAGTCGGTCGCCAGCGCCATGGCAACGCCGTGCTTGCGGAACGTCTCGACCGGCGGTTTTTGCGTCTCGCGGATGAAGTAGAAGGCGCCGGGCAGCAGCACGGCCACCGTTTGAGCTTTTGCCATCGCCGCTGCACCGGCTTCGTCGGTGTGCTCGAGGTGATCGGCCGAGAGCGCCGAGAATTTTGCGGCGAGCGCAGCCCCGCCGAGGTTCGAGAGCTGGTCGGCATGCAGCTTAACCGGAAGTCCGAGCCGCCTCGCCGTCTCGAACACCCGCGCCGTCTGCTCGCCGGAAAATGCGATCCCCTCCATGAAGGCATCGACGGCATCGGCGAGGCCCGCCTTCGCGACCGCCGGCAACATCTCCCTGCAGACGAGATCGATGTAGCGATCCTTGTCGCCATCGGCCTCTGGCGGCAGCGCATGCGCGCCGAGAAACGACGTGCGGATCGCGACCGGCCGCTGACGGCCCAGGCTTCGCGCGGCGGCCAGCTGCCGCATCTCGGTCTGGGTGCCCAAGCCGTAACCGGACTTAATCTCGACCGTGGTGACGCCCTCGCCAATCAGCGCATCGAGCCGCGGCAGCGCGTGTGCTACGAGTTCGGCCTCGCTTGCCTTGCGCGTCGCGGCTACTGTCGAGACGATACCGCCGCCGGCGCGCGCGATCTCTTCGTAGCTCGCGCCCTTCAGGCGCAGCTCGAACTCATGGGCGCGGTTGCCGCCATAGACCAGATGGGTGTGACAATCGACGAGACCGGGCGTGATCCAACGCCCTCCGCAATCGATCCGGTCGGCTGCATCGGCGCTCGCCGGAAAATCGGTCTGCGAACCCGCATAAGCGATACGGCCGCCGCGCGCGGCGATCACGCCGTGCTCGATCTCACCGAGATCGGGACGGTCGGCCCGCATCGTGGCGAGCCGGGCGTTATGCCAGATCCGGTCGAAGCGCTCTGCCATGCAACTGTCCCTTCGCGGATGCCCCTGCGCCCTGGGATGCTTGACTTATATGTCTAGACATATAATCGTGTCGCGGTTCTGTCCAGCCGGCATGGAAACATGACACGACTGCATTTCGCCTCCGCGCTCCTTCCCTCGGGCTGGGCCAATGACGTGCAGGTGGTGATCACCGCCGGCGCGATCGCCGAGGTGACGCCGGGCATGGCCCCGGTCTCCGGCGACGAACGCCACGACATCGCGCTTCCGGGACTTGCGAGCCTGCACAGCCACGCCTTCCAGCGCGGCATGGCGGGTCTCGCAGAACTGCGCGGCGATAGCACCGACACCTTCTGGACCTGGCGCGAGACGATGTACCGCTTCGCGCTGGCGATGACGCCTGACGACGTCGCAGCGGTCGCGACACTGCTTTATGTCGAGATGTTGGAGCAGGGTTTTACCCGCGTCGGCGAATTCCATTATCTGCATCATGATCGCGACGGCTCGCCCTACGCCGACATCGGCGAAATGGCCGCACGCATCGCGCAGGCCGCCGAAGCTTCGGGTATTGCGCTGACGCTGCTGCCGAGTTTTTATGCGCATGGCTCATTTGGGGGCGCAGCACCGCATGCCGGCCAGCGCCGCTTCATCTGTACGGTTGATCAATTTTCCGCACTGATGGCTGCCTCGCGCAAGGCGATTGAACGACTGCCGGGCGCGAATATCGGCATCGCGCCGCACAGTTTGCGCGCGGTGACGCCGGCCGAGCTTGCACCGATCATTCCACTCGCGGAGGGCGGCCCGGTGCACATTCATGCCGCCGAGCAGGTGAAGGAAGTCGAGGATTGCCTGGCGTGGTCCGGACGACGTCCGGTGCAATGGTTGCTGGAGCACGCACCCGTCGATCAACGCTGGTGCCTCATTCACGCCACCCACACCACGGACGAGGAAGTCCGCGCCTTCGCTAGGACCGGCGCGGTCGCCGGCCTCTGCCCCATCACCGAGGCAAGCCTTGGTGATGGCATTTTCCCGGCGCGCGAATTCGTCGGTGCCGGCGGTGCCTTTGGCGTCGGCACGGATTCCAATGTGCTGGTCGGCGTCGCCGACGAGCTGCGTCAGCTCGAATATGGCCAACGGCTCAAGCACCGTGAACGCAACGTGCTCTCTGCCGGCGCAGGCCGCTCGACGGGACGCGCCCTGTTCGATCATGCGCTTGCAGGCGGTGCGCGGGCACTAGCCCAGATGTCAGTCGGTCTGACGCCAGGTGCACGCGCCGACATCGTCACGCTCGACATCACGCATCCCTCGCTGGCGGGGCGCGCGCGCGATGCCGCCATCGACGGCTGGATCTTCGCTGGGGGCAACGGCGCGATCGATTGCGTCTGGGCCGGCGGCGACAAGGTCGTCGCAGGCGGGCGGCACAGACTGCGCCAGGCCGCGCGCGAACACTTCAACGCATCGGTGCGGAGGCTCGTCGCATGAGCCTCGCCACAGATGCCGGCGACAAGCCGACGCTCTACAAGCGGATCCGCGCCGATATCGAGAAGCGCATTCTGACCGGCGAGTGGCCGCCCGGGCATCGCATCCCGTTCGAGCACGAACTGGTGGCGCGTTACGGCTGCTCGCGCATGACCGTGAACAAGGCGCTGTCGGAGCTCGCGCAAGCCGACCTGATCGAGCGGCGGCGACGTGCCGGCTCCTTCGTCCGCCGGCCGCAACACCAGTCCGCTGTGCTCAAGATCGCCGACATGCGCGCCGAGATCACCGCGCTCGGGCGCGATTACGGCTACGAGCTGATCGGCCGCAAGCTCCGCGCCGCGACTGCGGCCGACCGTGACCGCCTCGGTGTCAAGAAGGCCGGCAAGGTGGTCGCGATCACCTGCCGCCACAGCGCCGACAACGTGCCTTTCGCCGTCGAGGACAGGCTGATCGATCTCGCGTCGGTGCCGGATGCGGCGGCCGCAGATTTTTCACGTGAGCCACCCGGCTCATGGCTGCTTCACCATGTTCCATGGACAGAGGCAGAGCATACGATCAGCGCTATCGTTGCGGACGATCGCACGGCCGAAGCGCTCGACATCGCCGTCGGCGCGCCCTGCCTCGTGATCGACCGCTATACCTGGCGCAGCGCGCGCACGATCACCGCCGTGCGGCTGCTCTATCCCGGTGACTCTCACCGCCTTGTCGCCCGATTCAAGGGAGGCTGAGAGGACGATGTCGGCACAAATCGTGCAACGTTTCGGGCAACGGTCCATGAGGACCGACCAAGATCAACAGGACGTCAATCCATCGATCGGCAAGAGGACGACAATCATGCGTAGTTCGAAAGTATTTGCGGCAGTCATTGCACTTGCGGTCTCCACCCCCGTGCTCGCCGACGACGTCAAGGTCGGCGTCGGCATCTCCGGATGGACCGGGTTCGCGCCGCTGACGCTGGCGAAGGAAGCCGGCATTTTCAAGAAGAACGGCCTCGACGTCACCATCAAGAAGATTCCGCAGAAGGATCGCCATCTCGCGATCGCGTCCGGCGACGTCCAGTGCGCGGCGACCACCGTGGAGACCTGGATCTCCTGGAACGCCAACGGCGTCGCGACCAAGCAGATCTTCCAGCTCGACAAGAGCTACGGCGCCGACGGCATGGCCGTGCGCAACGAGCTTGCCGCGATCAAGGATCTGAAGGGCAAGACGGTTGCTGCTTCCGCGCCCGGTACCTCGCCCTATTTCGCGCTGGCCTGGATGCTCAAGAAGAACGGCTTGTCGGTGAAGGACGTCGCTGTCGTGAACCTCGAGCCGGCGGCGGCGGCACAGGCCTTTGTCTCCGGCCAGAACGATGCCGCGATGACCTATGAGCCGTATCTGTCGACGGTTCGTGCCGCCCCCGACAAGGGCAAGATCATCGCGACCACGCTCGACTATCCGATGGTCATGGACACGTTCGGCTGCACGCCGAAATTCCTCACCGAGAACCCGAAGGCCGCCAAGGCGCTCGCCGACAGCTATTTCGAGGCCCTCGACATGATCGCCAAGGACCAGGCCAAGGCCTACGAGATCATGGGTGCCGACGTGAAGCAGAGCGGCGAGGCGTTCGGCAACTCGGCAAAATATCTGCGCTGGCAGGACAAGGCCGCGAACCAGAAATTCTTCGCCGGCGATTTCCTGACCTTCAACAAGGAGGCCGCCGACCTCCTGCTCGAGATCGGGATCATCAAGGCCGCGCCGAAGGTCGAGGATCTCTTCGACGCCAGCTATATCAAGTAAATCTCCCAGGAGCCGCCGGCCCCGTCTCGCCGCGGGGCCGGCAAACTTGTTCACCGCCCGGATAGACAGTTTGATGCGTCCCCTCGATCCCGTGACGTCAAGGCAGCGCGTGGCTTACGGCCTTGCGTTCTTCGTGGTGTTCGTAGCCCTCTGGTCCTGGGCGACCTTCGGCGGCCATGTGTCGAAGGTGTTCCTCGCCAACCCGCTGACCATGGTGCAGGAAGGCGTCGATCTGATCATCAAACAGGGCTTCCTGTTCGACATCGGCATGACGATTTGGCGCGTCGTCGGCGGCTTCGTGCTGGCCGCAATCATCGCGGTGCCGTTCGGCGTGCTGATGGGCGCGTACAAGCCGGTCGAGGCCTTCCTCGAACCGTTCGTTTCCTTTGCGCGCTATTTGCCGGCCTCCGCCTTCATTCCCCTCCTGATCCTGTGGGCAGGCATCGGCGAGCTGCAGAAGCTGCTCGTCATCTTCATCGGCTCGGTGTTCCAGATCATCCTGATGATCGCGGTGACCGTCGGCACCACGCGGCGCGACCTGGTCGAGGCGGCCTATACGCTGGGAGCCAGCGACCGCGGCATCATCCGCCGCGTGCTGTTGCCCTCTTCCGCGCCGGAGATCGCCGAGATCCTGCGGCTGGTGCTGGGCTGGGCCTGGACCTATGTCATCGTCGCCGAACTGATCGGCTCCTCCTCCGGCATCGGCCACATGATCACCGACAGCCAGGCGCTGCTCAACACCGGCCAGATCATCTTCGGCATCATCGTGATCGGGCTGATCGGCCTCGTCTCGGACTTCCTGTTCAAGGCGTTCAACGCGTGGCTGTTTCCCTGGAGGCTCGCATGACGATCCTCAAGATCGAACAGGTCTCGCGAACTTTTCCCGCGCGCCACGGCAACGCGCCAACGAGGGCGCTGGAGCCGACCGACCTTGTGATCGGCAACAACGACTTCGTCACCATCCTCGGCCCTTCCGGCTGCGGCAAGTCCACGCTGCTTCGCATCGTCGCCGGCCTCGATCGCCCGACCGGCGGACGTGTGGTGCTCGACGGACGCGAGGTGACTGGCCCGGGCGCCGACCGCGGCATGGTGTTCCAGTCCTACACGCTGTTTCCCTGGCTGACGGTGCGCGAGAACATCGCCTTCGGCCTTCGCGAGCGCGGCGTGCCCGAGGTGGAGCGAAACAAGGTCGCCGATGCCTTCATCCGCCAGGTCGGTTTGTCCGGCTTCGAGAACCATTGGCCAAAGCAGCTCTCCGGCGGCATGCAGCAGCGCACCGCGATCGCGCGCGCGCTCGCCAATGATCCCAAGATCCTGCTGCTCGACGAGCCCTTCGGCGCGCTCGACAACCAGACCCGCGCCTTGATGCAGGAGATGCTGCTCGGGATCTGGGAGCGCGACCAGAAGACCGTGCTGTTCGTGACCCACGACATCGAGGAAGCGATCTTCCTCGGCAGCCGCGTCATCGTCATGAGCGCGCGTCCCGGCCGCATCAAGGCCGAGATCAATGTGGACCTGCCGCATCCGCGCTCCTACAAGATCAAGACCACGCCCGAATTCGTGCAGTTGAAGGAACGGCTGGTCGAGGAGATCCGCACCGAGGCGTTGAAGGTTGCCGAGCATGCCTAACACCTTTTCACGCGCAAACGGCGAGCGCGTTCTCGCCGATCTCAATGCGCTCCGTGCCATTGGCGCGTACAAGACCGGCGTGCACAAGCCGACCTTCTCCGAGCCGCACAAGCTTTCGCTGGATTGGCTGGTGCAGAAGCTGCCCGACGCAGGCCTCTCCGCCGCGATCGACGGCATCGGCAATGTCTTTGGCACCAGCGCAAAGTCGGGACCCAAGCTGCTCGCGGGATCGCACCTCGAAAGCCAGAACTACGCCGGCTGGCTCGACGGCCCGCTCGGGGTCGTCTACGCGCTCGAAGCGGCCCGCGTGCTCAATGCCGATCCCTCGCTCGAAGGCGCGGTCGAGGTTGCCGCCTGGTGCGACGAGGAAGGACACTTTGGACACTTTCTCGGTTCGCGCTCCTATGTCGGCCAATTGACCGAGACCGACATCGATGCCGCACGCGACCGCACCAGCGGCCGCACCATGCGGGCCGCACTTGCCGACATGGGGCTCGCAGGACGACCACGCATCGCCGCCGAGCCGGGCCGGCACGTCGGATATCTGGAAGCCCATATCGAGCAGGGCGACACGCTCGAAAGCGGTCGCCTTGCGATCGGCGTCGTCACCTCCATCGTCGGCATCTGGCAATACCAGATCAATTTCGTCGGTGAACAGAATCACGCCGGCACGACCCGCATGGCTGCACGGAAGGATGCCGGGCTGGCGCTGGCAAAGTTCTGCGTCGCGATCGACGAGCGTTTCCCCGAGAGCTGCGGCCCGCGCACGGTCTGGACCACCGGCCGCATCACGCTCGATCCGGGCGCACCGAGCATCATTCCGGGTGCGGCCGAAATGCTGTTCCAGATCCGCGACGACGATCCTTCCGTCGTCGCACGGCTGGAAGAACTGCTGCGGAGCATGGCGGACGAGGTCAGCGCGAACGGCCCCTGCACCGTCACCGTGGACAAACTGCGCACCGGTGCGCCGGCCATGATGAACGCGGGCATCCAGGACGCGATCGAAGCCGCGAGCAAGGCCCTGGCCGGCGGACGGTCCATCCGCATGCCCAGCGGCGCCGGCCACGACGCGCAGATGCTGGCGACAATCATGCCCGCGGGCATGCTGTTCGTACCGTCGATCGGCGGCATCAGTCATCACTGGACCGAGAACACCGCCGACGTCGACATCGTCACCGGCGCCCAGGTGTTTGTCGACGCTTGCCGGCGGATACTCGGCGGCTAGAACGATTACAGACACAGCTTCTCATCCTCGCGGCTGATTTCGCCCGAGCTTTGCTTGATCGCTTCACCCTCTTGTCCAAGAGGGCGCAGGGAAGGCCGGGTGCCGGCTGGCACCCGCGGTCCGCTGCGCGAAAAGCACACGCAGGAAAACCGCACAGCAGCATACAGGTGTAGCCAATCACTCGGCCTTCCCTGCGCGATGGTTGGACGGCTTATGCCGTGCTCTCCCGGGAGCCGAGTTCTCTTTGGCCTCCCTCGCCCCAACGAAAGTCACCGGCACCGCGCCGGTTGACGCAGATGCCGCATTCGCCAGGGCTTGACCGTAGCAACGACGGCCAGGACCACACGGTTTTGCCGTACGCACGGCTCGCCATTTCGCCGCAGTTTTTCCAGCCCTGTCGTGGAGCCGAAAACTTACAGACGAGACGAAGCCTAGCAGCGCCGCTCGTCGGAACGCAGCCTTGGGCTCACGGAGAGCAATCCGCCCTGCCCTTGGCCTCTCGCACCCGAACGCTGCCGCGTCCACCGCAAGCCCGGCTCGCGAACATGACGACCACAAGATCGCCCTCAAGGATGAGCCGGGATGGCCAACACATACGCCGTTTCCGAATTTCGGTAAAGCGGAATATTTTCATCAGTGCGGCTTGACACCGGTGCGGGTCGGGCTGTCAAGGTGTTTCGCCCGACGGCGCAGCCCACCGGCGCGCCGAGATGCCGGTGACGAGCCAAAAGGCCTGGTGTCCGCTTGCGGCCGCCCGGGGGCCGCCTGCGACAATCCGAGTCCGCCGCGGACATAAAGACGCGACAATTGCGGGGCTTGTCGATTGCCCCTGCCCTGATTCCCCCTTCCCGGAGTTCCCATGTCTTCTGCCGACAGGCCAGCGACACGCCTTGCGACCAGACTTGCCTTCCTCGTCGCGGGTTTCGGCATGGCGTGTTGGGCACCACTGGTGCCGTTCGCGAAGGCGCGGCTCGCCGTCGACGACGGCATCCTCGGACTGCTCCTGCTCAGCCTCGGCATCGGCTCGGTCGTCGCGATGCTTCTGACCGGCGTGCTGAGTGCGCGCTATGGCAGCAAGCCGATCATCATGGCGGGCGGGATCGGTCTTGCCCTGGTCCTGCCTCTGCTGACAATCGCGAACTCGCCCGCGATGCTGGCGCTGGCACTCCTCGCATTCGGCGCCGCGCTCGGCTCCATCGATGTCGCCATGAACATCCACGCGGTTGAGGTGGAGCGCGCCGCGGGACGTCCGCTGATGTCCGGCTTCCACGCGCTGTTCAGTATCGGCGGCTTCGCCGGGGCCGCGCTCATGACCGCACTGCTCTCGCTGCAACTCGGCGCGCTCGCTTGCACGCTGATCTGCTCCGTCCTGATGCTGATCGCGATGCTTGGGGCCTGGCCGCGGCTGCTTCGCTCCGTGCAGGTGCAGGAAGGACCGCTGTTCGTGCTGCCGCATGGCGCCGTGCTCCTGCTCGCGCTGCTTTGCGCCATCACCTTCCTCGTCGAAGGCGCGATGCTCGATTGGGGCGCGTTGCTCGTCATCGGCGCGGGTCTCGTTTCCGAAGCGCAAGGCGGGATCGGCTACATCGTGTTCTCGGTCGCGATGACGATTGGGCGGCTCGGCGGCGACGCCGTCGTCGCGCGCATCGGAGACCGCACGACATTGTTCTGGGGCAGCCTGATTGCGATCGCGGGTTTCGTGGTCCTGCTCACCGCTCCCGTCGTGGCGGTCGCCATAGGCGGCTTCCTACTCATCGGCCTCGGCGCATCCAACCTCGTGCCGGTGCTGTTCCGCCGAGCGGCGAGGCAGAAGGTGATGCCAACGGGCCTCGCCGTCGCGGCGATCACGACCGCCGGCTACGCCGGCGTTCTCGTGGGCCCCGCCGGTGTCGGCTTCATCGCACGTCTTGGCGGATTGCCGGTGGCGTTCTGGCTCCTGACCGCGCTGATGGGCCTCGTCACGCTGACGGCGCGCATTGTCACGCGCGCCGATGCCTGAGCGGCTTCACAAATTGATCAGCCCGATCGATTTGATCAGGGGCGCGAGGCTTGCGGATGTGGCCTCGACGATGCGCTGGAATTTGTCCGGGCTTGAATCGTTGTCCGGCTCCATGCCCTGGGCGCGATAGCTCGCCAGAAGCGCCCTATCGGCCATGGCGAGCCGCGTCGCCTGCGCGATCCGGTCGATGATCGCATCGTCGGTGTCCTTGGGTGCGAACAGACCGAACCATCCCTCATACCGGATGCCGGGCATGCCGGATTCGACGGCGGTCGGGATCTCCGGCGCGCCGCTCAGCCGCGTTTCGGTGGTGACCGCAAGCAGCCTGACTCTTCCCGCTTGGGCCAGCTGCTGCAATTGAACGGACATGACGGCAATGACGAGCGATATCTGGCCGCTGACGAGGTCGTTGGTCGCCTGCGCGATGCCGCGATAGGGCACGTGGACGATGTCCAGCGCGCCGGCCTGCTGCTTGAAGGATTCGCCGACCAGATGGTTTCCGGTGGCGATCCCCGGCGTGCCATAGGACAGCTTTCCTGGATTGGCTTTCGCATAGGTGATCAACTCGCGCAGGTTTGCGGCAGGCACCGAAGGATTGACGGCGAAAACCAGCGCGCTGTTGATCAGCCGGTAGATGGCGCGGAAATCGCCAACGGAATATCCGGGATTTGCCGCCGTCATGGGAATGATGACCTGCGTGCTGCCGTTGCCGAGCAGCAGCGAATAGCCGTCGGGCTCCTCGCGCGCGACCGCCGCGGTCCCGATGGCGCCGCCCGCGCCGCCGATATATTCGACGAAGGTCGGCCCGAGCAGCGACGGCATCCTGTCCACCCAGGGGCGCGCGATCTGGTCACCCGATCCGCCGGCTCCGTAGGGAATCACCAGGCGAATGGGACGAGACGGATAGTCGGCGGCTTGTCCGTTGCGGGGAAGCGCGGCGAGCGCCGCTGCGCCCGACAACGCGTGCACCAATTGTCGCCGCGTGAAAGAGGCCATGCTGGAAATTCCGGAAGTCGGCAGTCAATGTGGTGGCGGGACCGGCTCCCGGACCATGCCATCGCAGCAATCCGGCATCACAGTCAATGCTCCATCCGGCCGTGCCCCGGCGTCATCGCATTGTTCATGTCGGCCTAACTCTTTATTTCACAAGCATTATTTCGGCGAGCCATCCGTCCGCGCAGGGCTGTCAGCCCTGCCCACTGCTTTCGACCGGTTTACTGTACGCCTCGTTCTGTTAGATCAGAAAGTAATACCTTTTGACTCCCTTCGAGGGGGCGATGGCGCGTGCCAGATCGTAGCGAAGATTCGGCCATTTCCTTTGGGCCATTTCGACTGTTTCCGAAGTCCCGGCTCTTGGAGAAGGAGGGCTCGCCGCTTCATGTCGGCGGCCGCGCGCTCGACATTCTCATCTTCCTTGCCGGACGCCCCGGAGAAGTGGTCGACAAGAGAGAGCTGGTCAAGCGCATCTGGGCCGGCGTCAATGTCGACGAGGGTAGCCTGCGCTTCCATGTCGCAGCGCTACGCAAGGCGCTCGGCGACACCGGCAAGTCGGCGCGTTACGTCGTCAACGTGCCCGGCCGCGGCTATTGCTTTGTCGCCTCGTTCGCTCAAGCAGCTCCTCCGGCCGCCCCGCTCCCGGCCGAAAGCGCCCCTCCCCGCTCCTTGCCCGCTCAGCTCACCAGGATGGTCGGCCGGGAAGGTGTCATCGAGAAGATCTCGAACGGGCTTTCGCTCTATCGCTTCATGACCGTCGTCGGCCCGGGCGGCATCGGCAAGACCTCGGTCGCCGTCACCGTCGGGCATCGCCGCTCCCAGGATTTCGGCGGGCGAGTCTTCTTTGTCGATTTCGGTCCGCTGAGGGATGCCAGTCACATCGCGACCACCATTGCTTCGGCGCTCGGACTGACCATCAGCGCGGAGGATCCGACGCCGGCCCTGCTGACGTTTCTGAAGACCGACCCGGCCCTGCTGATCTTCGACGGTTGCGAACATGTGCTGGATCATTTGGCGCCGCTGGTCGAGCGCATCGTTCGCGAAGCACCGCAGCTTCGTGTTCTCGCAACCAGCCGCGAGTCGTTCCGGAGCGAAGGCGAGCGAATTTTCCGGCTGTTCCCGCTGGACTGTCCGCCCGAGCGCGAAGGGCTTGCTGTCGACGAGGTCCTTGCCTACCCTGCGGCTCAGCTCTTTGTGGAGCGCATTGCGCAGAGCTCGGGCCCGTTCCAGCTCAGCGCGGAAGAGGCCCCCCTCGTCGCGAGCATCTGCCGGCGCCTCGACGGCATCGCGCTGGCAATCGAGCTCGCGGCGGGCCGCGTCAATGCTTACGGCATCGCCGGCACGGCATCCCTGCTCGACAGCCGCTTTTCGCTGCAATGGCGCGGCCGACGCACCGCCGTGCCGCGGCACCAGACACTCGCTGCGGCGCTCGACTGGAGCTACGACCTTCTGCCTGCCGCGGAGAGCGCAACGCTGCGACGCCTGTCGGTCTTCGCCGGGCCTTTCGCGCCGGAGGCGGCTGCGGCGGTCGCGTCGGGTGACGGCCTCAACGCCTCCGAGACCCTCGAAGCAATCGACAGCCTGGTGACCAAGTCTCTGATTTCGCCGTCCGGCTCGCGGACGCTGCGCTATCGGCTGCTCGACACCACGCGCACCTATGCATACGGAAAACTCAACGAGCTCGGCGAAGCCGGGCAGTTCGCGCGGCGTCATGCCGAGCATTTTCGCGATTTATTCCAGCGCGCGGAGGCCGATATTTCGACGCCGCTGCCCGAATGGCTGAGCATGTATGGCGCGGAGCTGGACAATGTGCGCGCGGCGTTGGACTGGGCCTTCGGGCCCGACGGCGAGCCGAAACTCGGGATCGCGCTGACGTCGGCCGCAGTCACGCTGTGGGTGCGTCTTTCGCTGTTCGCGGAATGCCGTGAGCGCAGCAGAACGGCGCTCGCGGCGCTCGGAGACACCGCCGACGACGACCGCATCCGCATGCAGCTGCTGTCGGCGCTCGGATGGTCGCTGATGTATGGCGAGGGCCGCGCGCGCGAGGCGCGGCCGATCCTCGAGACGACCCTCGAGCTGGCTGACAGGCTCGACGACAAGGATTTCCGGCTGCGCGCGCTCTGGGGCTTGTGCATCGACCAGTTCAATAACGGACAGTTCGGCAAGGCCCGTGCGCTCGCCGATCGCTTTGCGAACGCAGCCGCGAACTCGCCCGACAGGACCGATGTCATGCTGGGCGACCGGCTGATGGCCGTCGCGCTGCATTATCTCGGGGATCAGAACGAGGCTCGGCTGCGCATCGACCGGGTCAATGCATCGTTGCATGTGTTGGCGGAGAAGCCGAAAATCTTCCCGCTCGATCTGAGAATATCGACGCAATATTTTCGAGCTCGCATCCTGTGGCTTCAGGGTCTGGCCGATCAGGCTCAGGCCCTCACCGCCAGAAACATCGAGGAAGGCCGCGCCAACGGCCACGCGCTGACATTCTGCAGCGTGCTCGGACAAGCCGCCTGCCCGATCGCCTTCTGGTCCGGCGATTTCGACGCCGCCGAGCGTCACGGCATCGAGCTGCTCGAACACACCGAGCGCCACGCCATCCGGCTGTGGGGCCTGTGGGCACGGGCCTTCAACGCCGCAGTCATGGTCAGGCGCGGCGACGTCACGACCGGCCTGCCGCTGCTGCGCGAGGAGCTCAATCGCGCCGGCGATGCGCGCTTCCTGCCGCGCTTTCTGCCCTTGCTCGGCGAGCTCGCCGCGTGTTCCGGAGAGGCCGACCAGGTCGATCGCGGGCTCGACGTGATCGAGGATGTCCTGACCCGCTGCAACGACCGGCAGGAGCTCTGGTATCTGCCGGAGCTGATCCGCATCAAGGGAGAGTTGATGCTCAGGAACGCCCGGCATTCAGAGGATGCCGAGGCGCGCTTTCGCGAGGCCATGGACATTGCCGTCCAGCAAGGCGCGCGTTTCTGGGAGCTGCGAAGCGCGGTCAGCCTGGCGCGGTACATGATCGGGGCCGGCCAGAGCGCGGAGGCCTTGGCAATTCTGCAACGCGCATGCGGGCCGTTCACCGAGGGCGCCGGCATTGCCGAGATCCGCAGCGCCCACGATCTGATCGAGCAGCTCCGGGCTTGACGAGTCGGCTGACCGGCGCCGATTCATCCGGCCCGCGGAATGAATCCGGGCACGCCGGTCTCGACGACCGTGTTGAACCTGATGTTTGTCGTAATCTGGTCCCTCATCTCTCGCATGGCGTCTTCGGGCAAGGCCGAAATATCGAAGTTTTCCTGGATGCGCCGGGAATTGGTCGAAGTCGTCAGGAAAGCGGTGCCGCGCTGGACGGCCCACGCCAGCGCAATTTGAGCCGGCGTCCTGTGCAAGCGCTCCGCGATGGCAGTGATCACCGGATCGGCTAGCACGTTCGGCTTCATGGCGTGTCCCAGCGCTGCAAACGCCTGCAAGACAATCCCGTGCTCTCGACAGAAGTCGAGCAGGTCCCATTCGGGAAGATACGGATGCGATTCGACTTGCACCATGGCGGGCCTGATCCGCGCGATCGAAACGATCTCGCGCAGCTTGTCCAGGGTGATGTCCGACAGACCGATCGACTTGCAGTGCCCCTCGTCGACGAGGCGCTCCAGCGCCCCCCATGTCTCCGCCAGCGTAACCCCTGAATCATAGATGACCCGACCGTGCTCATCCCTCGGGTCCTGCTCGTCGCCGGGTTGAAAGGCAAAGGGCGTATGGATGATGTAGCAATCGATCTCGTCGAGTTGCAGCCGCCGGCGACTGCCGTCGAAGGCAGGCCTGACCCGTTCCGGCCGATGATTGGTGTTCCATAGCTTCGTCGTAACGAACAGGTCCTTGCGCTGAAGCGTCCCCGCCTTGAATGCCTCCCGCAGCGCATCGCCGACCGCCTCTTCGTTGCGATAGCGCTCCGCGCAATCAAGATGTCGAAATCCGGCCTCCAATGCAGCCTTGGTGGCCCGCCTGGTCACGAGCGGATCCGGAATGAGCGTGCCAAATCCCACCGCGGGAATCGTCCCGGATTGATGAGTTGGAATTCTCGTATAACGAAGCGAATCCGACGTTGTCATGCTGATGCTCCTTTGTTTGCCCTCAGCTCCCTCAAAAGTAAGGGACGAGGTATTCGAAATTGACGATGCGATGTCATTCCACGACTCCAGGCGTTAACCGGTAGGCCGCGGCTTACGGAGAAAAAACACGAGCGGAATCATGACGAGCATGGCGAACATCAGGATCTCGAACTGGTCGATGACCGCGACGGTCGCCGCCTGACGCGTGACCATGCCGTTGAGGGCCGCAAGACCCGGCTTGCCGACCGAGCCCCCGACGTAAGCGGCGACACGATAGGGCGTGAGGTTCTTTGCGAGTGCGACATGCACAGCCTGCGTGTTGGCGTAGAAGAAGAGCTGGACGACCGCGATGCCAATGGTGCTGCCATAGAGGCGCGACAGGTTGATCAGCGCGCTGCCTTCCGGGCGGAGCTTCGGATCGAGCGTGCCGAACGCGGCCCTGGCGAGCGCGGGCAGCAACATGCCGAGACCCGCTCCCTGGAGCAGGCCGGCCTCGACGACCGGCCGCCAATCCATCGCCGGTGAATAGCCAAGCATCAGCCAGTTGGCATAGACCACCAGCGTCATTCCACCCACGAGGAACGGCCGGTAGTCGATCTGCGCCGGGACCAGGCTCGTCAGCACCAGTGCCCCCACCAGCGCGACGCCGCGAGGAACGGTCATGTATCCGGTGGTGTCGACGGGGTAGTTGAGCAATTCCTCCAGCATCGGGGACGTCAAGGCCAGGGTCGGCAGCAGCACGAAGCCAAGCGCGAAGGAGATGACCGTCGAGAGCACGAGATTGCGGTCCCTGAACAGCGCCGTGCGGAGAAAGTGCTCCTTTGTCGTCATGACGTGCACGATGAAGAGATAGAAGCCGAGCACGGAGGCGCCCGCCTCGATCCAGATTTCCGTCGAGGCGAACCATTCGAGGCGCTCCCCGCGGTCGAGCAACATCTGCAACCCGATCATGCCGACGGAGAACGTCGTCAGACCGAAGAAGTCGAAGGACCGGCTCCGCTCCGCCCGCTTCTCGCGGAGCAGCTGAGCCATCGTCAGGAAAATGAAGCCCGTCATCGGCAGGCTGAAATAGAAGATCGAGGGCCAGCCGTAATATTCGCTGAGCCAGCCGCCAATGGCCGGGCCACTGCTGATGCCGAGTAGGGAGCAGACGGTCCACGCCAGGCTCATGCGCGCATGTCGCACCGGCGATGTCGCCTCGAGCAGGATCGCCAGCGAGAGCGGTGCCAGCGGTCCGCTCGCCGCGCCCTGGAGGATTCGCGCCAGCACGAACTGAATCGACGTCGTCGCCAGCGCGTCGAGCGCGAGACCCAACACGAAGATCGTGACGGCGGCCTGATAGACCACCTTCCGACCGTAGCGTCCCGCCAGCCATTGCGTGATCGACATGGTCACGGCGCTCGCCGCGATATACGAGGAAAACACCCAACCGACCTCGTCATTGGCCATCGAGAGCGTCGCCTGAATATGGGGTAGCGCCGCGTTCGGTATCGAGATGTTGACGGCCTGCATGTAGGTCGCCATGAGGGCGGCCGCGGCGATCGCGTGATGACCGCCGGGCGCCGTGGACGATGGGAGGGGCGTACTCATTTGCCCTCCATCGCAAGCGCCGGTTGGAGCAGATGCGCCCAGCTGCGGCGATGGCCTGTATCGACCCGCGCCGTCACGCTGATGCCTGAGAACAGCGGCCGGTTTGGATCGAGATCGTCGAGTTCCAAGCGCACCGGCAATCGCTGGACGACCTTGACCCAGTTTCCCGTCGCATTCTCGGGCGGCAGGAGCGAGAAGTCCGAGCCGGTCCCCGGACTCATGCTGACGATGTGTGCCTTGAACTTGCGATCGGGATAGGCATCGACGTCGATCGTCGCCTCCTGGTCAGGGCGCATATGAGTGAGACCGGTCTCGCGAAAATTCGCCTCGACCCAGACGTGCCGGCTCGACAGCAACGAGAACGTCGGTGCCCCGGCATTGACGAAGCCACCAATCTGGAGATCGTCGACCTTGGTCACGATGCCGTCGTCCGGCGCCGTCACGGTGGCGTAGGAGAGATCCAGCCGCGCACGGTCGAATTGTGCCTTGGCTGCGCGGACTGCCGGATGGCGATCGACATCACCCTCAAGCTCGCCGTTGAGTGCGACGATCGTGGTGGCGATCTGCTGCTCGACCGACGCCACGCGCTGGCGAGCGACCTTGAGATCCGTCTCGGCCCGTTCATAGACCGCGCGTGGCGTGAAGTCGGAGGCAACCAGCATCCTCTTGCGGTCGAATTCGTGCTCGTCGAACGTAGCCGTCTCTTTGGCCGACTGCAGCTCCGCCTGCTGCTGACGGTGGGTCGCCTTGAGGGATTCGATCTGGAGCCGCGCACTTCCGAGGCGCGCCTCGGCCTGGTCGACGGCAATTTGATAAGGCTCCGGGTCGATGCGAAACAGCACCTGCCCCCGCCGGACGCGCTCGTTGTCACGCACGGCTATCTCGACCGCCTGGCCGGAAACGCGCGCGTTGATGGTCACCTTGGCGGCACGCACAAAGGCGTCGTCGGTCGAGACATATTGCTCCTGCGCCAGATAGATGAATGCACCGACCACGGCCACCGCCATCGGCAGCGCAAGCATCAGCGGCCGTCGCAGCCGCTTGCCGAGCCCTGCCCCAAACCATTGGGCGGCTGCCTCGCTCGGGCGGAAGCTGTTGCGAACGCCGAGCCCGCCGGCGATTGGCGCGAAATCGAAACGCATCGGAAGATCCTCGGGTTCAATCTATTTAAATAACGCTCGTTACAAATATTGTACTCCGACGCGGCGATCAAGTCCGCGACCTTGATTTTTATAACGATCCATACAAATATGCGTGTGGAACATGGCAACCGGGGTTCTGACGATATGGCACGGAAAAAGAGCGAAACGACCCCGGCGCGCCGGGGACGCCCACCGGCCTACGACGCAGAGACGGCCTTGAAGCGGGCAACGGAAACGTTCTGGAGGACCGGTTATTCCGGTACCTCCCTGGACAAGGTCGCTGCCGCGACCGGGATGAGTCCGCCGAGCCTCTACGCGGTGTTCGGCAACAAGCATGCGCTCTATCTCGAGGCGCTCGCGCGGTATTGGGAGATCAGCCTTGCCGCGACGCGTGAGGCTCTCGCCGGGGACCATTCCTTGGACGAAGCGCTGATGCTGGCCTATGACGCGGCGCTGTCGATCTACTTTTCCGGCAAGGGAGCCGCACGCGGCTGCTTCGTGGTGGGGACGGCGGTGACCGAAGTCGCAGAAGATGCCGCGATCCGGAGCAGCGTTGCGGCGGGACTGCGCATGATAGATGCCGATTTCGAAGCCCGCTTCCGCCTCGCGCAGGACAAGGGCGAGCTGAAGCGCGACGCCGATCCGGCGGCGCTTGCCATTCTCGCTTCAGCCACGATGCACACCATCGCCATTCGCGCCCGTGCCGGCGCCCGCCGCCCGGAGCTGAGGGAGATGGCCCGAAAAGCGGTCGATGTGATCTGCGGATGCCGGCGATGATCTCGCGGATTTCAGCCATGGCTCTCCCGGGCAATAGCGACGACCAGCTTTAGCCTGCCGCGGCAGCCCCGCGCCGCGGCAACTTCCAGTCGGGGCGGATGAAGTGGCAGGTGTACCCGTCCGGATAGCGTTCGAGATAATCCTGATGCTCCGGCTCGGCTTCCCAGAACTCGCCCGCGGGCGCGACCTCGGTCACGACCTTGCCAGGCCAGAGACCGGACGCCTCAACGTCTGCAATCGTGTCCTTGGCGATCCGCTTCTGCTCGTCGCTGGTATAGAAGATTGCCGAGCGATAGCTCGTGCCCAAATCATTGCCCTGGCGGTTGAGCGTGGTCGGATCGTGGATCTGGAAGAAGAACTCCAGCATGGTCCGAAAGCTGGTCTTGGCGGGATCGAAGGTGATCTCGATCGCTTCGGCATGACCTTCATGGTTGCGGTAGGTGGCATTCTTCACCGCGCCGCCGGTATAGCCGACGCGGGTGGAGACCACGCCCGGTTGCTTGCGGATCAGATCCTGCATGCCCCAGAAGCAGCCTCCGGCCAAAATTGCGCGTTCCGTTGTCATATCTCCACTCCCAATTGATCGGTCTGTCCGTTCTGAACCCGTCGCATCCTATGCTTTCGGCGGCCCAGTCGAAAGCCGGGCATTTGCCCATCCGGTTCCTCTCGTGGAGGCCAAAGCTTCGACGACCTCAGCTTCCCCAAGCAGAACCAGATGGACATAAATTGAGCGCGCCTTACGTCAGCTTCGCGTCGAGCGTGATTGCGGCGTTGAGCACCTTCGACACCGGACAGTTCTTCTCGGCCTCGCCCGCGATCTTGGCGAAACCAGCGTCGTCGAGGTTCGGCACCTTGGCACGTAGCGTCAGCGCCGATTTGCTGATCTTGAAGCCTTTGCCTTCCGGCTCGAGGCTGACCGCAGCTTCAGTCGTGAGCTCGTCCGGCGTGAAGCCGGCGAGTTGCAGGCCGAAGGCCAGCGCCATAGTGAAGCAGCCGGCATGGGCCGCAGCGATCAATTCCTCGGGATTGGTGCCCTTCTCGTTCTCAAAGCGGGTCTTGAACGAATAAGGCGTCGCGGCGAGCACGCCGGATTCGCTCGATAACTGACCAGTGCCATCGCGACCGGTGCCTTTCCAGACCGCTGTTGCCTTGCGGATCATCTCAATTCTCCTGGTTGATTTTTTTAGCACCGGCACTCGGTACGGTACGAAAGCGACATTGGCACGACCGCCTGTCGCCGTTCCAACCGGCCGAGCGCCGCAGCAGTTCCGCCAAATCCCGTTCCGATAAAATCGGAACGGGACTTGATTCTTGCTTTGACGCGTTTTCTTCACGCGAACCGGTATCCACTTCGCTTGAAAACGCTTTAGCTACCGATCTGTCCGACATGGAAGCCGAGCCGGTTCTCGACATCACCGGCGCGGTGGAAGCCGCGCGACATCAGCGCCTTGATGCGGCTCTGGCTTGCCGGGCGGCTGAGCGAGGCCAGGAACGCGTCCCATTCCGGCTTGATCTCGATATCCGGTGGCAGGCTCGCAACGTCGACGAGGCGCTTGGTCTCGGCAATCGCCTCCTTGTCGAAGGACGCGATGCGCATGGCCAGCGCCTCGACGAAGCCATCGAGCTCGGCATCCGGCAACGAGCGGTTCACATAGCCGTAACGTTCGGCGAGATCGCCGTGGATATCGTCGGCGCCAAGCAGAACCTCGAGCGCGCGGCCGCGGCCCATCAGGCGCGGCAACCGCGCCATCGGCCCGCCGCCGGGCACCAGGCCCGCACCGACTTCCCATTGCGACAGAATCGCCTTTTCGCGGCTGGCAAAGCGCATGTCGCTCGCGAGCGCCAGCTCGCTGCCGACGCCGGTCGCGCGGCCCCGGATCGAGGCAATCGAGACGACCGGCGCGCGGCTGAGACGCACCAGCATGTCGGGCAGTGCCTGCAGGCCGGTCGGCCCGGGCGGGATACGAAGCGAATCCTCCAGCGGCGCGAGGAAGTCGTAATGCGTGATGAAGAAGCCTTCGACGGCGCTGTCGAACACCACGACCTTCACCTCAGGATCGGTCTCGATCGCCGTGACGACGTCGTCGAGAAGCGGAAGCTGCTTGGGGCCGAAGATATTGACCGGGGGCATGTCGAAGGTGACGCGCCAGTACGACGGCAGGCGACGCTCCAGGCGGATTTGGTCCGTCGTGAAAGTGCGTTCGGGGCGGTTCATGATTGCATTCCTGTCTGTGGGGAAAGAAGGGAACGCGCGGAAGTGCGCGTCCCCGCAGTTCTCAGATCGACTGACGCAGCGGCCGGAAGGCGGTGCGCATTTCCGCGGAGAACAGTGCGGGCTGCTCCCAGGCGGCGAAGTGGCCGCCCTTGTCGAGGCGGTTGTAGTGCATCAGCTTCGGATAGGCCTTCTCGGTCCAGCTGCGCGGCGCGGCGTAGATCTCGTCCGGGAAGACGCTGACGGCGACCGGGATCTTGATGTGCTTGGGCTCGAAGAACACCAGCTTGTTTTCCCAGTACAGGCGCGCCGAAGACACCGCAGTGTTGGTGAGCCAGTAGAGCGTGATGTTGTCGATCACATCGTCCCGCGACAGCCCTTCCGTCTTGCCCGCGAACACCCGGGCGATCATCGCGGCGCTGCGCGCATCATGGTCGAGCATCCAGGACGCGAGGCCCGCCGGCGAATCCACCAGGCCATAGAGCGTCTGCGGCCGGTTGGACATCTCGATCGCGTAGCCGAGACCGTGCTTATAGAAATCATCGAGCTGATCGTAAGCGTAGCGCTCGTCGGCCGAGAGGTTCGAGGGCCGCGATCCGCCGAGCTGAAGCGCCTTGGCAATGTCGTCCGGAACGGTCGCGGGCATATTGGTGTGGATGCCGAGCAGTTCCGGCGGCGCGATCACCGCGATCTGCTCCGTCACGGCATTGCCCCAATCGCCGCCTTGCGCGACATAGCGGTTGTAGCCGAGCCGCTTCATCAGCACGATCCAGGCCCGCGCGACGCGCTGGGGGTCCCAGCCCAATTCCGTCGGCTTGCCGGAGAAACCGTGACCGGGCAGCGAGGGAATCACGAGATCGAAGGCGTCCGCCGCCGTCGCTCCGTGTGCGGCGGGGTCGGTGAGCGGGCCCACGATCTTCATCTGCTCGATGATCGAACCGGGCCAGCCATGCGTGACGATCATCGGCAAGGCATTCTCGTGCCTGGAGCGGACGTGAATGAAATGGATGTCGACGCCGTCGATCTCGGTGACGAATTGCGGCAAGGCATTCAGCCGCGCCTCGATCTTGCGCCAGTCGTAGTCGTTCTGCCAGTAGCTCACGAGCTGCTGCACTGTCGTCAGTTGCACGCCCTGCGATTGATCGGCAACGATCTCACGATCAGGCCAGCGCGTCGCGGCGAGACGGCGACGGAGATCGAGCAGATCCTGCTCGGGCACGCTGACGTGGAACGGGCGGACCGCCCCGCTCACGCCGGCCTTCGCAGAATGCAGCGGCAGCAGGCTCGACACGCTTGCCGCGACCGCGGTCATCGCGGCCTGGCTCAGCAGTTGACGGCGGTCTGGATTGAGAATGTCGGTACGTGCTTGCGTGGTCATGTTCGATCTCCCTGGCTTTGGTCGGTGACGCTGACCGAATTCGACATCAACGCCTCGGTTCGCCATGCCGAGAGATTGGCGCAGGCCCTGGCAATTTGCTCGTTATGGGTTGTTAGAGCGCGTTAGCCGTTGCGAGCCGCGCGACACCGAGGAGAGCGATCGTCGACTCGCGACGCGCGCCGCCAAAACAACACGGCGCGCGATGAGCTCAGTCATCGCGCGCCGTGTCGGCTTGCATCAGTCGAAGAATCCGTGCTGCCCAACTCAGGATGGCAGCGGCTCGCCTGCCTGCTCGCGGACGATATAATCGGCGTACCAATCGGCCCAGTTCTCGTCGTGCCCGCCGGTCCGCTTTTCGTGCTCGCCATGGGCCGCCGCCGCGCGGCGCAGTGCTGCGGCCAGCGCGGCCTGCGAAGCGAATGTCGTGCCGCCGCCCGCGATCCGTCCCGGCAATCGCGTCGTGACCTCCTGGAACAACCAGCCATTGCCGTCGGGATCGCTGAACGACGCATATGAGCCGTAGCTGCCGCGCTTCGGGTCAGCACCGCTCACCCGAACGCTGCCGGAGAGATAAGGCTCGTCGGTTCCGGCGTGAACATCGCCGGCACCATGGAATGGAGCGCTGACCTCGACACCGCGGTCGAGCAGATCCCTTCGCGCCGCCTCCAGATCGGAGACGATCAGGTAAAGGCCTCGCACCGAGCCCGGCGCTGCCGCCGTCACGTTCCTGCCGAAGATCACCGAGCAGGCCGAGCCTGGCGGCGTGAACTGGATCACGCGCCAATCATCGCCGGAGGCAAAATCGGCGTCCAGTCGCCAACCGAGGCGCGCGTAGAAGGCCTTGGCGCGATCGACATCGGACACGGGGATCACGATCACCTCGAGCCTCTGATCAACGCTAGGCGATGTCGAAGGCTTGTTCGCAGACGTGTTAGAAGACTTGTTTGAAGGCTTGGCCGCGGCATCGCGGTCGATTTCGGTGGTGGCCATATCGAACTCCCTGGGTTGGATCTAACACGAGCTTCAATTAGCTGCGATCGGCATCACGATCGTTACGCGTGTGCCGTCTTCTCCCGCCTCGCCCTGCAACCGGGCGTGAATGCTGCGTGCGAGTCCTTCGAGAATCCGGCTGCCGGTGCCCTGAAGCGGCCCGGTCGCGCCGATCCCGTTGTCTATTACCGTGCAGAACCAGGCGCTCTCGCGATTGGCCATCTCGATGCGGATCAGCGCATCATTCCGGTCCGGGAAGGCATGCTTGGCCGCATTCGTCACCAGCTCTGTCAGCATCAGCGCGACCCGATGGCATTGCGACGCCGGCAGCGTGCCGCTTTCGATCGCGGCCTCGCAGCGGATGCCCGCCGGCTCCAGCACCGCCTCGGAAATCGCTCCACACAGGTTTTCGAAGAAGGCCGCCACCGGGATCGCCGTATGGTCGTCATTGTCGGACAAGAGTTGATAGAGCCTGCCGAAGGCGACGATGCGCCGCTCGAGCCGGTCCGCCGCAAGGGATACGTCCTTGGTACCCGTTCGGGTGAAATCGCGGCGGACTGACGCACCCAGTATCGTCAGCGTGTTCTTCATCCGATGGTGGGATTCCCGCAGCACGAGCTGCCAGTCACGCGACTGATCGTCCAAACTGGCCATAAATTGAGATCGAACGACGTCGTCATTCGGCCGAGCATTGATACCTGACATCGTAGCCTCCCCGTTGGAATTAACGCCAAACTCGGGACAGATACTGGATGCAGTTCGCGCGTATTGCTCGTTAGACGTTGCAAGATTCTGTTATGATGGCGGTACGACGACCAGACTCCGAATTGTGAGCTGGGCGGTCAAGGACGCTGCCGGGTTGTCCCGATCGCTTCGCGAGATGCTCGCGTTTGAGTACAATTTGCGACGGATCGCCCCGCGCGACGGCCAATTGCCGGCACCCTCCACGCGATTTCGCCACTTTCGACCAGTTTACTCAGGGTTCCCTTCTGCTAGATCAAAGTGCAGAGTTCAGCTCTCACTGGAATGATTGGCCCGTGCCGGACACTAACGACCAGGATTCGGCCATTGCTTTCGGGCCTTTCCGGCTGTTCGCAAAGACGCGGCTGCTCGAGAAGGACGGCGCGCCGGTTCACCTCGGCGGCCGTGCTCTGGACATTCTCGTTTGCCTCGCCGAGCGAGCCGGCGAGGTCGTGGACAAGCGTGAGTTGATCCGGCGGGTCTGGGCCGATGTGAATGTGGACGAAGGCAGCCTGCGCTTTCACATCACGACGCTGCGCAAGGCCTTGGGCGATCCGGGCGAAGGCTCCCGCTACGTCGTCAACGTCCCCGGACGGGGTTATTGCTTCACGGCCGCGCTGCTCCGGGCCGCCCCATCGGAGAACCGGACCAGCCTGCCCGTTGCTGCGCCGCGCTCGCTGCCCTCGCCGCTCGCGAAGATGATCGGGCGGGACGATGCGGTCGAGAAAATATCCGCCGAGCTTGCCCTGCATCGCTTCGTCACGATCGTCGGCCCCGGCGGGATCGGCAAGACCTCGGTCGCGCTGGCGGTGGCGCATCGCGAGCTCCCGGCCTTCGACGGCCAGGTGTGTTTTGTCGATTTCGGCGCACTGAGGGAGACCCGGCTCGTTGCGGGAACGATTGCGGCCGCGCTGGGCCTGACGGTCAATTCCGACGACCCGATGCCGGGGTTGCTGACGTTCCTGCGCAACCGGCGGATGCTGCTGGTCTTCGACAGCTGCGAGCACATCCTCGACGATCTCGCCCCCCTGGCCGAACGCATCGTCCGGGAAGCGGGCGGGCTCCATATTCTCGCCACCAGCCGCGAATCCTTCCGCGCCGACGGTGAGCGTGTCCATCGGCTGTTTCCACTGGATTGCCCGCCACAGCGCGACGGACTCGGCATCGCCGATATCCTAGCCTATCCCGCAACTCAGCTCTTCGTGGAACGCATTACAGAGAGCCTGAGCGAATTCGAGCTCAGCGAAGAGGATGCGCCGCTCGTGGCCGACATCTGCCGTCGATTGGACGGCATTGCGCTCGCGATCGAGCTCGCGGCCGGGCGCGTGAACGCCTATGGCATTGCCGGGACCGCCTCTCTGCTCGACAGCCGTTTCTCACTGCTATGGCGCGGGCGGCGTACCGCTGTGCCGCGGCACCACACCCTGAGTGCGGCGCTCGCCTGGAGCTATGATTTGCTGCCGGCAGCCGAAAGCGCAACGCTGCGCGGATTATCGGCGTTCGTCGGACCGTTCACGCTGGAAGCCGCGCTTGCGGTCGCATCCTGTCAGGGCATCGGCGAGGCGGAAGCCGCCGAGGCGATCTCCAATCTGCTGTCCAAATCGCTGATCGCGACCTCGCCTGCGGAGCGGCGGCTGCGCTATCGCCTGCTCGACACCACACGTGCCTTCGTCGCGGAGAAGCTCGTCGAGAACGGCGAAGCTGACCGCGTCGCACGCGCCCACGCCGAATATTTCCGCGACTTCCTGCGCGACATCGCCCTCAAATCCACGGGCATGCAGAGCGCCGGCGGCTTTCTTCCCTATGCCGACCACCTGCCCAATGTCCGGGCCGCGCTGACCTGGAGCTTTTCGGACGGCGGGGACCGAACGATCGGCGTGGATCTGGCGGCGTCGGCAGCGCAATTCTTTCTCGAGCTGACATTGCTGACGGAGTGCTATCGCTGGACCCAGGAGGCGCTGGCGTCGCTCGATGCGAGCGCGGTGGACGGCCGCAACGAAATGATCTTGCAGGCCGCGCTCGGCGTCTCCGCGATGTTCACGCAGGGCAATACCGAAGCGGTCCGCTCGGCATTCACGCGCAGTCTCCAGCTTGCCCGGGAGCTCCAGGATCTGCACTGGCAGCTCTGGCTGCTGCGCGGATTACACATCTATCTCACCAGGGTCGGTGATTTTCACGGAGCACTCGGAACCGGCGAACAAGGCGAGAGCGTCGCGCGGAAGCTGAACGATCCCGCCAGCACGCTGAACGTCGAATGGATGCTGGGCGTCGCCCATCACTTGATCGGCAACCAGGACAAGGCGGTGCAGCTCTGCGAGAGCGCGATGTTGCATAATCCCGGCTCGCAGCGGCTGAATATCGGCCATCTCGGCTATGACGACCGCATCGTCGCACTGGTGGCGCTGGCACGCGGGCTTTGGCTCACCGGCCGGCCCGATCGTGCGATCGAGGCGTCGAGATACACCGTTCGCGAAGCCGAGCTGCTCGAACAGCCGCTCACTCTCGGTATTTCCTTGATCTGGACCATCTACGTGTTCCTCTGGGTCGGCGACTTGGCCAATGCGGAAATCCTGATCGAGCGGCTGATCGATCATTCCGCGCGGCACTTCCTCGGGCCCTATCACGCGGTCGGCATCGGCCAGAAGGGTGAGCTGCTGCTTCGCCGCGGCGACGTCGCCGCCGGCATCGAGCACCTCCGCCGCAGCCAGGCCACGCTGTACGCGACGCGACACCGGATCATGACCACGGTGTTTGCGACCGCGCTCGCGGAGGGACTTGTGGCGCAGAACCAGGCCGACGAAGCCTTGCAGACCATCAACGATGCCATCGCAGAGATCCCCGATCATGGCGAATCCTTCGACATGCCGGAGATGCTCAGGGTCAAGGGCGACATCCTCGCCCGGTCGGGCAATGCCGCGGAAGCCGAAAGCTGCTTCCTGGACTCGCTCGATCTGTCACGCCGCCAAAGCGCGCTCGGCTGGGAGCTGCGGGGAGCAATTAGTCTCGGCCGGGTTTGGCGCGGGGCCGGAAAAGCCGCCGACGCACGCGCCCTGCTCGCCCCCCTCGTCGCGCGGTACCAGGAGGGCCTCCAGACCCGTGATCTCGTCGCCGCCAGGGAGCTCCTTGCGGCCCTGAATTGAGAGTATCTTCAATGAGATACCGCAAGGCTATCCGCTCGCAACTCCTAACAAATTCTAACACGCCAAGCCGCATCCGCCCCGCCATGGTGGTGGCACTTCATGGTGGATATGGCGGGACATGGCGCTTCTTGACGATGTAATTGATGCCAGCGGCGGAATGGCCCGCTGGAATAGCTTGAGCCGGTTCACGCTTCACCTCTCCGTCGCGGGAACGCTGTTCTCCAGCACCGGACATGCCAGCGAATTCAAGGACGTGACGGCGGAGGGCTCGACCCGCACGCAATCGGTCCGCTTCACCGGCATCACCGGAGGCGAACACTCCGGCTCGTTTCAGCCGGACGCGATCACGATCGAAAGCCTCGAAGGTGAGATTCTGCGGACCTGGCGCAATCCGAGTCTTGCGTTCACCGAGGCCGGTTCGCCCGCGCTCGCGGGCGAGCTGCATCTCGTCTTCTTCTGCGGCGTCGCGATCTGGAATTATCTGACCAATCCATTCCTGCTCGCCCATCCCGATGTCTTGGTGGAGGAGCTGCCGCCGTGGCAGGAGAATAACGAGTCATGGCGGCGGCTGCGGGCGCAATTCCCACCGAGCCTGATCACGCTCGCGCCCGAGCAGATCTTCTATTTCGACGAGAACGCATTGCAACGGCGGACCGATCACGATCTGTTCGGAATGAAAGTCGCGCATTACTCCTGGGCCCATGACAGCTTCGGCGGCATCGTGGTGCCGACGCTCCGACGCGCGCAGACGCTGCGGCCCGACGGAACCGTGGTCGCCAAGCCCGTGCTGATGGATGTCGAGATCTTTGACGCCGTCTTCGAGTAGCGGCCCGCGCGATATCTCCAACTCTCAACGTCTAACAATACATAACGAGCCAACAGTCGGCCTTGAGCGCAGATTGGGTTCGCGAGCAACGAACGACGTGACGTGCTCGAACGAGACCCAGCTCGGCGCATCTCCACCGCAATGGAGCGCGTCATCGAGCAAACGCACTCAAGGAGAACGGTCATGAAAATATTGATGGTCATCACCTCGCACGACCAGCTCGGCAACACCGGGCGCAAGACGGGCTTCTGGCTCGAGGAGCTCGCCGCCCCCTATTTCATCTTCAGGGATTCCGGGGCCGAGATCACCCTCGCCTCGCCGAAAGGCGGCCGTCCGCCGCTTGACCCCAAGAGCAACGAGCGCGAATTCCGCACCGACCTGACGCTACGCTTCGAGGCCGAGGTCGCCGCCGAAGCCCAACTCGACAAGACGGTTCGCCTCGACAGCGTCAAGCAGGGAGATTTCGACACCGTCTTCTATCCCGGCGGTCACGGCCCGATGTGGGACCTCGCCGAGGACAAGGACTCGGTCAAGCTCATCGAATCCTTCCTTGCCGCCGGCAAGACAGTCGCCGTCGTCTGCCATTCGACTGGTGCGCTGCGCCACGTCAAGACGCCCGACGGCAAGCCCCTGGTTCAGGGCAAGGAGGTGACCGGCTTCACCAATGGTGAAGAGGAGGACGTCGGCCTCACCAAGGTGGTGCCTTTCCTGGTCGAAGACGAAATGCTGAAGCTTGGCGCCGTCTTCTCGAAGACGGCAAACTGGGGCGTTCACGTCGTCACCGACGGCCTCTTGATCACGGGCCAGAACCCGCACTCCTCGGGTCCGGCCGCGCAGGCCCTGCTCGCCGCCCTGAAGGGCGAGCCGCTGGCGCGCGCGTCGTAAAGCCCAGATGCGGCACATCGCGAGAGGCGCCCGCGATGGTGCCTCTCGACGCCGCCGTCACAAGCGGATGTCCCCTACTTGCGACACATCTTCACTTCACATGCCGGATTCGGAGCGATGACATGAACATCCCAGCCACTCTTGCCCTCTCGGCCGCTTTGGCCTGCGCGACCGTGCAGGCCTCGGCACAGGATCTGCGATCGAGCCGGCGCTCGATCAGCTATCACAAGACCGATATCCGGGGTCTCGAGATTTTCTACCGCGAGGCTGGGCCCACCGACGCTCCGACGGTGCTGCTGCTCCACGGATTTCCCTCGTCGTCGCGGATGTGGGAGCCGCTGATGCCGCTGCTCGCCGACAAATATCATCTCATCGCGCCGGACTATCCCGGCTTCGGCAACAGCAGCGCGCCGCCGCCATGCGACTTCACCTATACGTTCGACAACATCGCCGCCGTGATCGGCGAGCTCACAACGAAGCTCGGCCTCACCGACTACGTCCTGTTCATGCAGGACTACGGAGGCCCTGTCGGCTTCCGCATGGCGCTGGCGCATCCCGAACGCGTCCGCGGTGTCATCGTCCAGAACGCGGTTTCGCACGAGCAGGGGCTGAGCCCGCTCTGGAATGCGCGCAGGAAGTACTGGGCCGACCCGGCGCACGAGGTCGAGGCGCTCAAGGCCAACTTTACGTCCCTGGAGGCGACGCGTCAGCGGCATCTCGGCTCCAGTCCGCGTCCCGAGCGCTATGACCCCGACACCTGGATCGACGAATACGCGTTCCTGACGCGTCCCGGCCAGGCCGAGATTCAGACCACGCTGTTCCTGGATTACCGGACCAACGTCGCCTCCTATCCGAAATGGCAGGCTTGGTTGCGCCAGACGCGGCCACCGACGCTGGTGGTCTGGGGCGAATACGATCCGTCATTCGCCGTCGCAGGCGCGACGGCCTATCGCGACGACGTGCCGGATGCCGAGGTTCACATTCTCGAAGCCGGCCACTTCGCGCTGGATGAAGCCACCGACAGATCGCTTTGCTTGTCCGCGACTTCCTGGGGCAGCTGGCTGGACACAAGGGTTGAGCGCTGATGGACGCGCTCAGCAGCGAGAAGAGACGGTCGTATCGACTGTTCAGGCCCCCGGTTCGTTCAACATGCGTCGTGCTGCAATGAGATCGGCGGTCTCGAACCCTTCGGAGAACCGGGCATAGGTTTGAGCGAGCTGTTCGAGCGGATTTTGCACATGCTGCCGGGTTCGAAGCCGCGCCAGCGACATCTCGGCTCGCAGCCGCCACGATAGCGCGCCCTGCTGTTCGGCGAGCGAGATCGAGGCGACAAGATCGGCCTCGGCCGCGTCGGGATTGCCGCCCTGGACCTCCAGCTCTCCCCGCAGACGGAGCAGCTCGGGCATGTCGAACGCGCCGCCTTCCCGCTCGACCCGCAGAATGGTTTCGTGAAGAACCTGAATGCCTTCCGTCAATTGTCCCAAGCTGACCAGGCCCCGAGACAGATCCGCGGCGAACGCCGAGGCATAGAGTTCGTAGCGGTCGGCATGCAGGCGTGGAAGCGCACTCCGCATCAGGTCGACGCCGCCGGCCGCCTCGCCCCGAGCGATCATGCTCTGCGCCCGAAAACCCGCCGCGACGGCTTCGTAAGGCACGAGCCCGTGCATGCTCGCATGCGCGGTCAGACGACCGGTCATCGCCTCGACCGACGACCAGTCGCCGAGCCAGCCGAATACCGAAGCGGACCAGCATAATGCGATACAATGCATGACCACGTCATGCGGCGCCGAAGCGCCGACCAGCGGCCGGATGCATTCGAGCGCACGATCGGGAAAGCCGCGCAGCCATAGCACGCGCGCGAGCGGAATTTGCGGTGTGCGTGAGTAGGCGAAATGCCCGGGTTGGGTGCCGCGGAGCGCAGCGTCGTCTCGCAGGCCCTGGTGGAGATGAGCCTGCGCCGCGGCCTGGTCTCCGGCGAGGTGATATGACACGCCGAGCAGCGCTTTGCTCCCGGCGATGCCCGCGGTATCGCCGATGACGCGGGCAATCCGCTCGGCGTGAAGCGCAGTCGGCACCAGATGCCGATAGCGACCGGTCCGGCGGTAGAACATGTTGAGCCGGGACAACAGCCTGAATGTGTTGGCGTGATCGGAAAGCGCTTCCGCTATTTCCAGCCCGCGCCTGAGCGCCGCTTCCGCCTGCTCGCTGTTACGTTCGGTGAACATCAAGGCGTGACCGAGCGTCGACTGAAGTTCGAGCTCCCATGCGCCGCCCCGGTCGGCCTCGTCCAGCATTGCGAGTGCGCGATCGGACCAGATGCGGGCCTCGTTCAGCAAATTGAGTTCGACGAACAGCCTTGTGCAGCTGCCGGCGAGCGGCACGCGCAAGCCGGCGCCGTCGTCGTTGGCATAAGCCCATTGCAGCGCAGCGCGGGCATCGGCGAGCAGGCTCGCGCTTTCCTGCAAACGTGACGCATGATCGCCGCCCTCCTTGTCCCTCATGCCCGCTTCGAGCGTGCATTGAACATAGAGAGCATGACGATGCGCGATCTGCGCCAGCTGTCCGCCGTCGGCCAGTTTCTGCAGGGCATAGGCACGCGTTGCGTCGAGCAGGCGATAGCGCCGCGATGCGCCGTCCGGCTGGGTGGAAACCAGCGACTTCACCACGAGTTGCTCCAGGGCCTCGACGACGCGATCCTCCGCCATCTCCGCCCCGGCCGCGACTGCTATCGCGCCCCTCAACGTGAAGTGACCTGCGAAGACGGCGAGGCGCTGAAATACGATCCGCTCGCTCTCGCCGATCAGACCGAAACTCCAGTCGAGCGTAGCGCCGAGCGTCTGCTGCCGCGGCGGCGCCGTCCGCCGCCCGCGCCATTCGAGCTGCAGCCGGTTGTCGAGCAGCGCCGCCATCTCGCGCAGTCCATAGAGACCGACACGTGCGGCAGCCAGCTCGATCGCCAGCGCGATGCCGTCGAGCTTGCCGCAAATCCGGGCCAGGACTTCGGCATCCTCGTCGGTGATGTCGTCGCGATGCCCCGCCGCGACGGCGCGATCGACGAACAGGCGCACGGCGGGATAAGCAAGCACCTCGCCGGCACTGAGGCGGGTGCCCTGCGGCGGACCGGGGAGCGAAACGAGCTCGAAAATCTGCTCGCCTTCCACCAGCAGCGACTCGCGGCTGGTTGCGAGGATGACGATGCCAGGCGCCTCCCGGTAGATGTTTTCTGCAAGGCGCGCGACCTCCTCGATGACGTGCTCGCAGCTGTCGAGCACGAGAAGCAGCCGGCGGCCGCGCAGGAAATTGACGATGCTGGCCGAGGGGTCCTCGTGGTGCACGACGAGGCCCAACGCGGCTGCAACCGTGCTCGCGACCAGCGCTCCGTCCTTGAGCGGACCGAATTCGAGGAAATGGACGTTGCCGTCGAAGCTATCGCACATCTCGTGCGCGAGCGCAGTCGCAACGGTGGTCTTTCCGATGCCGCCCGGCCCTCGCAGCGTGACGAAGCGATCGCGGAGCAAGCGCGCTGCCAACTCGGCCACGGCGTCCTCTCGCCCGACCATCCGGTCCAATCGGCGCGGTAGCGACGGTGGCGGCGCGGCCCTTTCAGGCACACGCGACGCCGGTGTAGCCACCTCCGCGCGCCCGCCACGCCGCACGGGCGCGACAAAGCAATAGCCCCGGCCCGGGATGTTGGTGATGTAGCGGGCACCATCCTTTCCGTCGCCGAGCACCTTGCGCAGCTCCGCGACATGGACGCGCAGGCTGACCTCCTCGACGGAAAGTCCGGACCACGCATAGCCGAGAATTTCGTTCTTCGGGACCACTTCGCCGGCGCGACTGACCAGCAGGCGCAAAATATCCATCGCACGGCTGCCGAGCCTGACCGGCAAGCCATCCTTCTCCAGCAGCCGCGACCGCAGCGAAAATGGCCCGAACGCGACGGCATCGAAATCTGGGATCGCCGCGGCGTCGCGGCCGCGGGGGCCCTGTCCTGCCGAGAGCTCGATCACTTTTGGCTCATCTTGACGGCCGCTCCAGCGAAATGCGGCGCGACTATACCCGGCGCCAGTGCGAGGTCCAGCGAGGGCAACCCACAGAACTCACACCTCCACATCGATCTCCACGCCATGACCGGTGCTCTCCTGAGTCGTGTCGGGGATACGCAAATGTCTGATAAACTGTACAAAAACGACGCTTCCTGAGACGGGATGCCGCACCTGATGCGCTCCCACAAAAACTAACACATCCTAATCACCACTAACGAGCTTGCAGGTCAGCTCACGCCTATCCTCTCACCATGGAAAACGTGGGCTTTGCGCGTTTGCTGGTTGCAAACAGCGGAGAACGCCCGGAGAGGACGAACGATGTTGACCAATTTGCAGGCAGGTGATGCCTGGATTGAATTTCCGGGCACCTCGGGGGATTGCGAGTTCCCCCGGGCAACACACGCGATCATTCGGGAGCGTCAATGGCGTCAGATCGATCCGCGCACGGGAGCGGCGGCCGAGGACATCGCGATCTCGCGATGGGAAGACCCGCGGAGCACCTCGTCGCACCAAGCGACGACGCCCGAGGATCGCTATTTCGTCGGCATCGCCCTCAAGACCACGCGCGCGAAACTGACCCGGGATCGCCAGGTCATTTTCGACGGGACCATGCCCGCGGGCACACTGTATCTCACCGCGCCGTCAAAGCCCCTCGCCGTACAATTCCAGTCGCCATGCGCCTTCTTGCACTTTTACATCTCCGCGGATCAATTTCCGGCACAATTTTCCGGAACTGAAGGTTTGAATGATCTCGTCCTGTTGCGCGATCCGCTCGCGGCCGAGCTTGCCAAGGCGCTGATCGAACTTGGCGACGCCGCGGACCACGAGTTCACGCGCTGCATTGGCCAAACCCTCGCGATGCATCTGGCGCGGCTGGAATTGCCACGCGCCAAGGTCAATGCCCTGCCGAAATGGCGGCTGCGGCGCGTCGAGCAATATATCGCCGATCATTTCCACCGCTGCATCAGCCTGTCCGAGCTCGCCAATGTCGCCGGCCTGTCCAGAATGCACTTTGCGGCGCAATTCCGCGTCGCGACCGGTTATCGCCCCCGCGAATATCTGCTCAATCACCGGATCGAGCAGGCCAAGACGTTGCTGGCGACCACCGAGCGGCCGCTGGCCGAGATCGCACTCGCCGTCGGCTTCAGCACGCAGGCGCATTTTTCGACTGTCTTCAAGCGCATCACCGATCAATCCCCGGCACGCTGGCGCCTCGCCAGCAAGGGCGAACGGCGAGAGGTGCAAGCACTCCCGCCGCGTCGTCCTGCTACGGAGAGGGACTGGATCAGCGCAGCCGCGTAAGCATTCGCTCGCGCCCTCATCCTCCCGGGCCTGCGAGCCACTCGGGGCCGTCCCTGCACCCACACAGGACGGCCCCTTTTTTTCTACACCGGATCGAAAGCCCGGATCGGCGGCAGATTGCCGGTGAACTTCTCGACCTCGACTGTCGTGAGCTGACCGGTGCAGCCTTGCGCAAAGGACGACGTGCCGACGTCGCGGGTGAGCACGTTCGGATTGCCGTGCACGCAGAGCGGCGCGTCGTCTTCGGGGTCCATCGGGTCGTACCAGGCGCCGGTCGGGAGCTGGACCACGCCGAGCGCGATGCCGTCGGTGACGTGGACCGCGGCGAGACAGGCGCCGCGCGCGTTGAACAGCCGGATGATGTCGCCGTGCTTGATCCCGCGTGCGTCTGCGTCCTGCGGGTTCATGCGCGCGACCTCGCGGCCGCGATGTTTGCTTTGAAGCGAATGTCCGCCGAAATCGAGCTGGCTATGCAGACGCGTCACGGGCTGGTTGGCGACCAGGAAGCACGGCGCCCCCGGCTTGGGCGTGTCGGACTTCTCCAGCCAGACCGGATGGCCCGGGCAATCCGCATCACCATGACCTGCGATCTTGGCAGAGAATATTTCGATGCGACCGCTCGGCGTGGGCAAAGCATGATTGACGGGATCGTCGCGGAAGCGGCGCAGCCGGCCACCGTCGTCGGGCTGCTGCGGCACCACCAGGCTGCCGCGCCGCCAGAACTCTTCGAAGCTCGGCGCTTCCAGGCCGCGCGCTTCGAGCGAGGCGCGGGTCGGCTCATAAAGATGTTCCAGCCACTGACGTGACGTCCGCCCCTCGGTGAAGGGCTCGCGCGCACCGAGACGGTCGGCGAGATCGGCGAAGATCTCGTAGTCGTCGCGCGCAAGGCCGAACGGCTCGGCGATCCGGTGCATCGCGACCATCAGGGGATCGTTGCTGGAATAGCCGATGTCTTCGCGTTCGAGCGTCATCGTCGAGGGCAGCACGATGTCGGCATGCCGGGCCGTGGCAGTCCATGCGAGCTCGTGCACGACCAGCGTGTCGACTTTCGCAAACGCCTTGCGCAGGCGGTTGATGTCCTGGTGGTGATGGAAGGGATTGCCGCCGGCCCAGTAGACAAGGCGGATATCCGGATAGGTGCGCGTCTCGCCGTTGTAGCGATAGGCGCTGCCGGGATTGAGCAGCATGTCGGCGATGCGCGCCACCGGAATGAAATCGCGGACAGCGTTGCGGCCCTGCCCTAATGTCGGCCCCGGCACGTCGTTGACGCGGCGACCGTAATAGCCGATTGCCCCCAACGAATAGGCGTAGCCGCCGCCGGAGAGGCCGATCTGGCCGAGCGCTGCCGCCAGCACCATGCCCATCCACACCGGCTGCTCGCCATGCTCGGCGCGCTGGAGCGAATGAGAGACGGTGATGAGCGCGCGCTTGCCGGCGAGCCGGCGCGCCAGCTTGCGGATTGTGTCGGTGTCGACGCCGCAGACCGCGGCGGCCCATTCGGCGTGCTTGGGTTGGCCGTCGCTCTCGCCGGTGAGATAGCGCAGGAAGACCGGCCAGCCCTCGGTGTAGCGATCGAGGAAGGCCTGGTCGTGCAGGTTCTCCGCGATCAGCGTATGAACGATGCCGAGCATCAGCGCGGTGTCGGTCCCGGGCACGCAGGTCATCCACTCGGCGCCGGCCTCGACGGGCAGGTCTTCGCGCAACGGGCTGACCAGGATGAACGCGCAGCCGCGGCGGCGCGCAGCTTCCATCGCGCCGCGCTCGACATGCTTGCTGATCGAGCCGCCTGCGACCATCGAGTTCTTCAGCGCCATGCCGCCGAACGCCAGCACGATGTCGGTATCAGCCGCGATCTGCTCCCAGGTGACATTGCGCTTGGTGATATCCTCGTAGCCGCAGAGGATCTGCGGCAGCAGCACCGAGGACGCGCCGGAGGAATAGGAGTTCACCGAGCGCACATAGCCGCCCAAGGCGATGTTGAGGAAGCGATGCACCTGGCTCTGGGCGTGGTGGAAGCGGCCCGCGCTCGACCAGCCATAGGAGCCGCCGAACACCGCGCCGGGGCCGCGCGTGTCACGGATGCGTGCCAGCTCGTCGCCGAGCAGATCGAGCGCCTTTTCCCAGCTGACGGATACGAATTCATCGCGGCCGCGGCGATCGTCCGGACCCGGACCGCGTTCGAGCCAGCCGCGGCGGATCGCCGGCTGGGTGATGCGCGCCTGATGGCGTAGCGCGCCGGGAAAATTGTCGATGATGCGGTTCGGATCGGGATCGCGCGCATAGGCCCTGACCTCGAGCCCGGCCTCGCCTTGACGTGCCGAGAACACGCCCCAATGCGAGGTGTGCGGCTTGAAGCCGTCGGACAGGTCGAGGCCGGGGTCGGGGAAGCCAATCGTATCGTCCATCGTCGCATTCCTTGTTCCGGTCGCGGCACTGTCCCGGCCGCACCGATGTCATCCGCGTCGCAGTATAGCGATCCGCGCTTCGATGTCGTCGGGTCAGGGCCGGCGAAAATGCCGGGCGCTCGTGCAAGGACAGATTGGCGAACGTTCGCAGGAACGACCCGGCGGCGATTTTTCGTCCAATTTGTGCTTTTATTTTCAACGCTTTAGTCGGTTGCATTCAGAGCCGCGCGGTCCGTCTTTCGGTGAGACTTGGCGCGAGATCTCTTTGCGACGACACTGACATTGAAATGTGCGATATGCCGCCCGTCACACACAACATCGGTCCCATCATGATCAAGCGCGTCTTGCCCTACGAGGGTCTGCTCCACGAAGTGGTCGAGCATCATGGCGTGCTCTACATCGGTGGAATCGTCCCAGAGGACACGAGCCTCGACATGTCGGGCCAGGCAAATGACGTCCTCGGGCAGTTGGCGCAGCTGCTCAAGACCCTCGGATCCGATCTGAGCAACGTCTTGCAGGTGACCATCTACATGACGAGCCTCAAGGAGAAGGCAGACTTCAACGCGGCCTGGAAGGCGCATTTTGCAGAGGCTCATCTGCCGGCGCGCGCCGCAATCGGCGTGGCGGATCTCGGTCCCGGCGTCAAACTCGAGATCACGGCCATCGCCGCTCGACAATAGTGGCATGCCAGGGCGCCGCAAAGAACCTCACACCAAACCCATTGTGTTCTCGGCAAGATCCACCTCAGATTAGCGCCGCTCGTGAAGGATAACCGCCACGAGCGACGTTACTGTCAGCACGATTCCTAGCCCGACGGCCGGATCGCTGGCGACAATCGCCGCGAGAGAGGCACCGCATGCAGCGCCCGCCATTTGCGAGAATCCGAACAGGGCTGCGGCGATACCGGCCTTGCTGCCAAACGGCGACAGCGCTGCCGCGCTCGACAGCGGGCTCACTATTCCCACGCCGAACAGAAAGACGGAAGCCGCTAACAGAAATGGCAGCAGCGCGCCGTTCGCGAGCAGCACCGCGCAAAGCAGCCCGGCGCCTCCGAGGACGGTTAGTCCCAAGCCGACCGACGTCGCACGGCAGGAACCAACCCGCGCCGATAGCCTAGGCGCCAGCATGCCGGCCGCAAACACCAGGAAGACCACGCCCGCAAATAGCTCACCAAGTTTGATTGGCAAGAATCCAAACGATTCGAGCAGCACCCGCGGCGCGCTGGAGAAAATCGCGAAAAGACCGGCCATCACCAGTCCAGCGGTTCTAGCAGGCGCAACGAACCGGCGATCCCGAACAAGCTCCAGATAGAAGCCGGCAATTTTGAGCGGATTCAGAGAACGACGCGCGCCGTCATTGGTTTCGCCGACGAAGGTCGCATAGGCCAAAGCCGTGCAGAGCGCGAAGGCCGCGACAAAGGCAAATTCCGAGCGCCAGCCAAAGAATAGATCGAGCGCACTCCCCAGCAGCGGTGAAAAGCCTGGGGCGGCCGCGGTTGCCATGGTGATCGAGGCCATGACCTTTGCAAGTGCCTGGCCATCGAACAGATCCCGGGCGATCGCACGTGAAAGCACCGAAGCCGCACATGCGCCGCAAGCCTGCATTGATCGGCCGATCAGCAGGCTCGATAGATCGCGCGCGAAAGCGCACCAGATCGTACCGGCGATGAAAATTCCGAGCCCTATCAGAATCGGCATGCGTCGCCCGAACCGGTCCGACAGCGGGCCGGCAATCAATTGCCCTATGGCGAAAATCGCCAGAAAGATCGTGAAGGCCGACGTGACCGCCGCGCTGGATACATGCAAATCGGCCGCGATGACCGGCAGCGAAGGCAAGAAGATGTTGATCGCAAGGATTCCTGTCGCCGCCAGGGCACAAATCACTATTCTGCGCGCCGCCGCCCCTGCTTGACGTCCGTGCCCCGCCGCAGAAACCGTGCCCTCGACTTCAATGGACATGCTGCGCTCCCAAGTCCTGTCCAGATGCGGCGAGGCAGGGACGCCTGATCACCTACCCCACTGCATGCTGGCCGGACGCATGCCATCCTGAACAACCACTGCTTGGGTGTCGTCCTGCGAATGTGGGAGGAGCGCGCAAATATTTGCTGCTTCTGGGTGCTGCAATGAGCGCCCTCTCTCCTATCCCGCCAGGGGCGTCGTATAGCCTGCAACCAGCTTGACGAGATCCGCCTGGCGCGCGGTGCCTGTTTTTTCAAACAACCGGCTGACATGCGTCCTAACCGTGCTATCGGCGACCCCGAACGCCATAGCGACCTCAGGAACGCCACCGACCTCGACGATGGCCAGCAACACGCGGAGTTCGGTCGGCGTCAGCTTGAACGCGCTGCCGATGGCTCCGGGAATAGAAGCAACCGCCAGCGACGCCTTGCGAACGAACAAGGCCGCCGTGGCGGTGTAAACAATACCAGCACGCCGACGCGCGCCTGACGTGAGGGGCAATGCATGGGCCACATAGCGGTCGCCCTCCCTGCCGGTCAGCGGCAACGCGATGCCCCTTATACCAAGTGCGGCATCGCCCTGCCCCGCGGTGGCGAAGACATCTCGCAGGGTGCGGTCGACCTGAGGATCGCTGGCGACCAGCCGCCCGCCCACGGAACTCAGAATATCACGAGCGTCGAGAATGGCATTGCCGGCCGTATTGGCGTGAATGAGACGTCCACCGGGATCGACGAGATACATGCCAGCACCGAGCCCGTCCAGCGTGTCAACGAACGTCGCGAGTTCAGCGGCCTTGAACTCGAACATCTTGCCGATCACGACGGCACGCCTGATATGCGGCGCGATCAGCCTCATTTGCCGGCGCGCGTGCTCGTCGACGAGCCCATTTCGCCGGTGGCGGAAGACCCCGAAAATAGCTGTGCTGACCGTGGTCCTGTCGACAACCGCGCTGACAAAATCGACAAGCCCCTAGGGCTCGGCCCACTGCCGGTATAGTTCACTCTGGGTGAGTGCTGCGAAAGACATCAAATCGGTCGTCGCGATCGGCTGCTCGAGGTCACCGAGAAAGTGCCCCTCCGCGGAGGAATAAATCTGCCGAAAGAGTTCGACCCGCAACGGCACGTCAAATCCAAAGCGATGGGGCACCGTGGCGTGCTGGACACCGACGTCCTTGCAGAACAGCCCGCCTGCTGCGCCGCCAACGAATTGCACGATGCTGACGATGGCGTCTTCCCAACGAGAGGGATCGATGGCGGCATCGTAGATGACGCTGATCAGGTCGCTCAGTTGCTGCTGATCATCTGAATTGTCTTTCGACGATTCCGAAACCGACCGCGGATGTGAAACCCTGTTCATTCGAAGACGCGCCCCCGGTGTGAGGATAGCTGTGAGACAACTTTAAGCTTTTCCGCTGATAGCGAGCCGGTATCGCGCTCAAATCATTTTGATCGTGTCCCACCGGAGCCGCGGGGAATATCGGCCATCCTTCAAATGGAGGATGGTCATGCGGTCGGTGATCCTCTTGGCCGGACGCCGCAGGTTGAAATGAGTTGATCAGAACGCGATGCGCACGCCGCCCTGGCCGTGTCGATACGGCTGCGACCGGACGCCGCGCCGCTTGAATCCACCCCTGCTTGCGGACTGATTGGCCTGTCTTGACGAGCGTCTCGGGTCGGCGTCCTGGGACGCGGCGAAGCTTCGGCATGAAAGCGGGACGAGCATGGCCGCGTGACGGCGGTAGCGGCGATACCGGTTGCCGAACTGCTGGATCAGATCGTGCTCTTCCAACTGAATGCCGATCAGGATGTAGGCTGTGATGCCAAGCGAATAGACCAGATGACCGACCGTCATCGCAGGCGTGGCCCAGACTGCGAGCAGGATGCCGAGATAGATCGGATGGCGGACATACCGGTAGAGCAACGGCGTGCGGAATTTGGCTTCGGGCGGTTGTTTACCGAACAGGTGCATGAACACCTGGCTGAGGCCGAACAACTCGAAATGATTGAGAAGAAACGTGCTGACCACCAGCACGACCCAACCCAGCCAGAAGACGGCGTCGAGCGCCCCCGCCGCGACCGGGTGGTTCACGGTCCAGACCGGCGTGGGGATCGGCTGCCACTGCCAGTACAGCAACAGCAGTGCAAAGCTGGCGAACAGCACGTAGGTGCTGCGCTCGACCGAAGCCGGCACGATTCGCGTCCACCAGCGCTTGAAGCCCTGACGCGCCATCACGCTGTGCTGGATCGCGAACACTCCGATTAGCAGCACATCGATAACAATGCTTGCCAGAACCGGACCAATGGCCCCGGAATCGATAGACTTTGGAACGACCAGGTTCCCGGTGAAGGCAATGAGATAGAGCAAGGCGACGAGCGTGACACCGTAAGCGGCAGTGCCGTAGAGGACCGCAACTAGACCTGCCATCAATCTTCTCCCAGAGAGTTCATTTTTTTGCATCAATTCGTCCGATCGCGGCGGCGGCTGCGGCGGTGCTTACAATGAAGAGATTTCGAGCAGCGACTGGCGCGGGTACGTCACCCCCGGGGCCGCGGCGGTGATCCCGGATTCTGCGCGGTGACCATCCAAGAGCTTGAATTCATCATCACGCCTTCAGGGCGGACGAATTGTTTCAACTCGTCCTTCAAGGCCGCCACCAGCGTATCAAACAAACGAGCAGCCTTCGGACCGGCTTCGCGATAAACCTCCCCTGCGGGACCGATCGCGAGCTGAAACGCGACCGCTTCGTCAAGATCTCGCCCGACCAAGACTTCGGCATCGATCCGTTCGAACCTGATGCCGCCGTAGCCGGCAATCATCAATTGCCGAGTCACGGCCTCGGGATCGGTCATAGAAAACGGTCCGGGGCCGCAGGTTGCAGCGTCTTCCCTGACGGGGGGCAGGTAGCGAAGCAGAACCTCCTTCGACAGTGTAAGCCACGGATTGTCCGCCCGTTCGCGCCAGACGACCATCGTCATCAGTCCACCCGGCTTGAGCGCAAATCGCATGTTGCTCAAGCCAGCCGTTGGGTCTTCGAAGAACTGGGTTCCAAAGCGAGAGAAGCAAAAATCATGTACCGGCTCGAACGGATTGGTCTGAACATCCGCTTCGAGAAAGCTGAGATTGGTCACCCCTGCCTCCTTCGCATCTGCGCGGCCGACGTCGAGGAAGGCATTGCAGCAATCGAGGCCGAGGACGGATCCGGTCGGTCCGACGCGCCGCGCAAGTTCAATTGCGGTGTCGCCCCAGCCACATCCCACATCCAGGGCCCTGTCGCCGGCTCTGATCGGCAGCGACGGGAAGACTTCAGCGCTATGCAGGTGAAGGCCGCCGGCGAGGATGTGCCGCCACGCATTGAATTTCGGAGCCAGTACCGCGTTCCAGAAATCGATATACGGCGTGACGGTTGCGGTAGCCTGCGCGATGCTCATGATCGGGATATCCGTCTGCTTGGTTGCCATCCAGAACCCCGTCGTGGCGTCCCGCTTTTCCATTCTTCCGCAACCGGTTCCGCGTCCGCCTGACCGTCTGGACAGCGTCTCAAGGAAACGTGGAGGAATCGGTTGCTTGGCAGTTCATTCATGAGCCCCGTATAAGCGCGGGGACCGCCACGGTGAATGATCGCCCAGCCGGATCAGTTGACCGATCGTCCAAATCTGAGATTAGCCTAATGATCGATCCGCTATCGGAAGTGCTTCGATCGGTTCGCCTGACCGGCGGCATTTTTCTGGATGCGCGGTTCACCGCGCCGTGGAGCGTCCATACGCAGATCGTCGCTGAGGACTGCGTGACCTTCGCGGTCAAGCCCTCGCTGCTGATCGCTTACCACTTCGTCATCGCCGGAAAATTTCTGCTCAGCGTCGACAGCGAACCTACAGTCGAGGTGCGGGCCGGCGAGATCGTACTGCTGCCCAGAAACGATGTTCATACACTCGCCAGCGACGCGGGTCTGGTACCGACAAACGCGCGTCATCTCATTCAGCCGTCACCGGATGGGGGGCTGGCAAAAATTATGCACGGCGGAGGCGGTGAGCCGGCGCAAATCGTGTGCGGTTTTCTCGGCAGCGAGGAAACCTATAATCCGTTGATCGCGGCCCTGCCAAGAGTGCTGAAGCTCGACATTCGCGAGGGGGTCGCACGCGACTGGATCGAGGCTTCAGTGCGATATGCAGCCGGCGAACTGACGGCCGGCAGGTTCGCCTCGTCAAACCTGATGTCTCGGCTTTCCGAACTGCTGTTCGTAGAGGCGATGCGGCAATATTCCGTGACATACACCGATCAAGATGGAGGATGGCTGAAGGGGATTGCCGATCCGAAAATCGGACGCGCGCTCGCCTCCATTCATCATAACGTCGGGCTGCCGTGGTCCGCGGAGTCCCTTGCGAGAGAAGTCTCGATGTCGCGGAGCGCCTTCGTCGACCGCTTCACAACCCTGATCGGGGTGCCACCAATCCGGTATCTGACCATCTGGCGGCTTCAGGCAGCCAAGGTGAGCCTACGAGAAACACGCAAGCCGATCGACCAAATCGCAGAGGAAGTGGGTTACGGATCCGGAGAAGCATTCAGCCGGGCGTTCAGGCGTGAATTCGGCCTGGCGCCTGCGCGATGGCGGCAACGCTGACAACGCAATTGATTGCGCACGCGTCAAGTTTCAGAACGAGCCTCCATAGGGGGACGATCAGGAAATGATGCGTCGCCGTCGCGGCGAGAGCCGTAGCGGGTCAAACCGGCCCTGGACGGTCGGAATCGCACCTCTTGTCTATCTCGCACAGCGGAGCATGTGACCAGCTGATACGCACGTCCTAGTGCCCTCGGCGTGGACCTGGAGCACGGGCACGCGTCACGCACGCCAATTTCAGTGCGCACAAACCCGCGCGATATCGGCGACGGGTCGAGATCGGCGAAGGCACGCACATGGTCCTGCTGGAGAAGAACCGGTTGCAGGCCTTCGACGCGATCAATCAGTTTCTCTCGGAACAGTATGAGCATGACTAGCGCGATCTCCGCGGACCCGCCGCGAGAAACACAGATGCTTCGCCTGAGCGCGACTCGCGCTTCCGGTTCCCGAATCGTCCGATCCTTGAGGACGATCGCATGCGCCGTCTACTATTCCGGAACCGTTTGACCGATCGCCCTCGCACTTCTGGGCGCATGCTGGGCAGACAAACAATGACCTGCATGGAGTAAAACTATCAAAGTTTAATGCGCTCTGTCGTTCTCATCGATCAAATTGGGGACGGGTTCTGAGTTATTAGGCGACCAATGCAGGCAGGATTTGCGTTCTCCAAGCTCGCCGACCGGTTGGCGAGCCTCACTCCCGTAACGGCCGACGATCTCCACCTGCTCGCGGACATGGCAAGCACAATCGCGCATCTCGGTTCGCGTCAGGCCGTTTTGCGGCATGGCGATGATGCCACCCAGTGCTGCCTGCTCCTTCAGGGATATCTGTCGTGGCAGGATGCAGAGAGTGCGGACGGGCAGATCACGTCAATCCATGTTCCCGGTGACATCGCCGATCTACACACGCTTTATCGTCCTCGCGTTGACGGCAACCTGATCGCGCTCGGCCCTGCCATCGTCGCTCTCGTGCCACACCGCTTCTTTCACGATTTGTCCGCGCGTTCGCCCGCGATGTCTCGCGCATTGCTGCTGATGCTGCTCACCACCCACGCCATTCAGCGCAACTGGACAGTGAACCTGGGTAGCCGTGATGCATTGACGCGCGTGGCGCATCTGCTGTGCGAGATCACCACCCGGCTGCAAAGCGTCGGCTTGGCGAGAGATTTCAGACTGCCGTCACCCTTCACCCAATCGGACCTTGCGGCAGCATGCAGCATCTCCCCGGTCCACGCCAACCGCACGATTCAGGAACTGCGACGATGCAATCTCCTGCAATGGCAGGGCAAGACGGTAACGATCACGGACTGGCAGGGACTCGTGCGGCTCGCAAGATTCGATCCGACTTACCTGAGCATTTCGTCCAGCCGCGACGATGCGTCGTCCTCGCGTCTCAGGCCACTTACGGCGGACCTTGCGCTCGCTTGAGCTCCTTTCGGACGACACCTTGGAGACTTGCGGAGCGTGCAATCAGGGCCTCCCGCACCTCTTCAAGGACGCTATCCCAGTTGCCTGGTGTCCTCTGATGAAACAGCCGCAGGCTCGGATACCAAAGGGAATGGGCCTCGGATGCCGGCCAGCGCCAGTCGCAATCCGCATGCAATAAGACCCACGCCTCACAGCCGAGTGCTGCCGCGAGATGGGCCACCATAGTGTCGACGCAAATGACGAGATCGAGCCGCTGGAGGAGATGACCGAGAACCGTAACGTCAGGCGTGCTGACGTCCCTCGCGCCGATCTCGGCCAGTTCGCACGTTCGGGCCCCGCGTTGCAGTGAGCAGAGCGTCACGCCGGGAACGGCAAGATGTCCCAACAGGGACGGCGGAACGGTCCTCCGCTTGTCCCAATTGCCGACTTCCCAAACCAGGCCCACGGCAAGGCCCCTGAGTTCGAGACCTCGGTCTTGCGGGAGCGCTGGTTCGACCTTGGTCGGCAACGACAGGTAAGGTGCGCGCATCTCGACCTGCTCTCGCCTCGCCCTTATGGCATGCGGCACCTCCATAATCTCGATATCGACCTCGAAGTCGACCTCAGGTGCACCATCATGGAGCGCGAAGGCCCGATCGACGCCAGCCGCTCGCTCGACCAGCGGCAGAAGCTCGCCCTGGCACCAGACCGTGACGCGGCGCGCGACGTCACGAAGCGGCCGCATGAAGCGCAGGAACTGGATAGTGTCGCCGAGCCCGTGGTAGCAGCGGACCAGCACATCCCTGCCCCTCAGTTCCTCACCACGCCAGATCCGCTGCAGGTGACGCGGCCCGGTGTGCTTGGGTGGATACGCAAGCATTGCCAGATCGCGGTCATTGATTGCCCAGGCGCGTTCGAAGTCGCCTGCCCGCATCGCCTCGGTCCAGCTGCCCGACACGTGGTGATCCAACTAGCGCCGCACGAATTTGTGAAAGCGGCTCGGCTTACCATCCTTGGTCTCTTCCTGATGGAGGAAGGCAATGCCGGCCTCGTCGAACTTGGCGAAGAATTCGTCCCAGCTGATCCGATCGAGACCTTCGTCGGGCGGATCGAAATCGATGCGCAGGATACCGGCGTGTCCGTCCTCCTCCGTGGCCTTGACCGTCGCAGGCTTTCCGCCGCGCTCCTCCGCCCATTTCCGGATCACATCATGGCTGGTGGTCTGCTGGGCTTCGCTGGTTTGTGATTTGGATGACATGTGACACCTCGATTGCTGACAAGGAGCGAGCGACGGATCGGCCCTCGCGTCGGACTGTTTCGCCGTGAACGCCGGGCGCGAGCATTTGTTCTTTCGTAGGCCGGACTCTCTTCAAAACATCATCTTCTTCATCTTCATCATGGAAGCTTTTCGTTCCCACCAACCCGCCCGGGATTCTATCCCAAGTTAAGCGCGCGAGATTTTTTCGGCCGGAATCCGACGTGAGGCGGACATAGTGCAGTGAGTTCAGGAACGAACATACGTTCCCCACGTTCGCCGACGTACTTACGTCAACACTGCATCTCTTCAACACTGCATGCCTTAACGCTGCACGTCTTCCGGAGGGCCTCTAGCCATGCATTCTCGTCTTCAGGACAGGCGGCGCGTGCGCGTCGGCATCGTCGGTGTCGGCAATTGTGCGAGCTCCTTCGTTCAAGGGCTCTCCTATTACCGGGACGCCAAATCGAATGAACCGGTGCCTGGGCTGATGAACGCCGATCTCGGCGGCTACCACATCAGCGACATTCAGGTCGCGTCGGCCTTCGACGTCCATGCCGGCAAGGTCGGACGCGACGTGGCCGAGGCGATCTTCGCAGCGCCGAACAACACGCACCGCTTCTCCGACGTCGCCCCCACCGGCGTCATGGTCCAACGCGGCCCCGTCATGGACGGCGTCGGCCATTATCTCAAGGACGACGTCCCGATTGCGGATGTCCCGGAAGCCGACGTCTCCGAAGTGCTCGCGACCTCGCGCACGGACGTGCTTGTGTCCTATCTTCCCGTCGGCTCGCAGCGTGCGAGCGAATTTTACGCCGCGCGCGCGATCGAGGCCGGCTGCGGCTACGTCAATTGCATCCCCGTCTTCATTGCCTCGAATCCCGACTGGCGGCGGCGTTTCGAGGATGCAGGCCTGCCGATCGTCGGCGACGACATCAAGAGCCAGGTCGGCGCCACCATTCTGCACCGTGTGCTCGCCAATCTCTTCCGTGAACGCGGCGTACGGCTGGACAGAACCTACCAGCTCAACGTCGGCGGCAACACCGATTTCAAGAACATGCTCGAGCGCGAGCGGCTGACATCAAAGAAGATCTCCAAAACCCAAGCCGTAACCAGCCAGTTCGACGTGCCCATGGATGCCGATAATATCCATGTCGGCCCGAGCGACCATGTGCCGTGGCTGACCGACCGCAAGCTGGCCTTTATCCGCCTGGAGGGCACCACGTTCGGCGGTGTTCCCTTGAGCGCGGAAGTCAAGCTCGAAGTCTGGGACTCCCCGAACTCGGCGGGTGTCGTGATCGACGCGGTCCGCTGCGCCAAGCTCGCCATGGACCGCGGGCAGGCCGGCGCGCTGACGGGCCCCTCGAGCTATTTCATGAAGTCGCCGCCTCAGCAGTTCACGGACGAAGAGGCCGGACGGCGAACGCGCGCCTTCATCGACGACAAGGCGTATACCTGATGGCGAAGATCATTCATCTGATCCGCCACGGGCATCATGCCCTGCTCGGCCGCACGCTCTGTGGCCGGATGAAGGGCGTAGAGCTCGATGATCTCGGCTGCGAGGAAATCGCGCGATGCGCCGATACTTTCACGCCCCCGCCGAGCATGGTTCAGTCGAGCCCGCAGCGGCGCTGCATGCAGTCGGCCTGCATCCTGGCGGCGCGCTTCGGCTTGCCGGTCGAGATCGTGCCGGCACTCGACGAGCTCGACTACGGCGAATGGACCGGACTGTCGTTCGAGGCGCTCGCCCGGGATCCCCGCTGGTCGCGCTGGAACGAACAACGCGGAACGAACCGCCCGCCGGGGGGCGAAAGCATGCGGTCGCTTCAGAAGCGCGTCGTCGCCCATCTGGAGCAGCTGCGCAACGATCATGGTAGCGGCACCGTCGTCGTCGCCGTCAGCCATGCCGAACCGATCCGCGCGGCGCTGCTGCACTATTCCCGGAAAGAGCTCGACGACTTCCTCTCGATCGAGATCGACCCCGGCAGCGTCAGCACCCTCAGCGTGGACAATCGCGGACTCAAGATCACCGGGATCAATCAGCGGGTGCCAGCGTGAAGATCGTCATTTTCGGCCTGACAATTTCCTCGTCCTGGGGCAACGGTCACGCCACCCTGTGGCGAGGGCTTTGCAAGCATCTCGCGCGAGCCGGCCACAGCGTCGTCTTTTTCGAGCGCGACGTGCCCTACTACGCGGGCGCGCGGGATTTGCACGAACTGCCCGGCGGGCAATTGCGACTGTTCTCGAACTGGGACGATGTGCTGCCTTTGGCGCGGAGCGAAATTCGTGACGCAGATGTCGCGATCATAACGTCCTATTGTCCCGACGCGATCGCCGCGACAGAGCTTGTCCTGTCCGAGGGTCGTGCGGTGCCCGTGTTCTATGACCTCGACACGCCGGTCACGCTGGCGAAGCTGATGGCCGGCGAGGCCGTTCCCTATATCGGGCCGCGCGGCCTGCGGGATTTCGCCCTGGTCCTGAGCTTCGCCGGCGGCTCCCGCATCTGCAACGAATTTCGCGACAGGCTCGGCGCCTGCAACGTCCGCCCGCTCTACGGACACGTCGATACGGACATCCATCGGCCGGTGCCGTCGCAGCCGCATTACCGTGCGGATCTGTCCTATCTCGGCACATATTCGCAGGATCGCCAGCGCGCACTCGAGGCTCTGTTCGTCGAACCCGCACGTAACAGGCAGGATCTGCGCTTCCTGATTGGAGGTGCACAATATCCGGAAGATTTTCCCTGGTCGCCAAACATCTACTTCGTGCAGCACTTGCCGCCGTCGGAGCACGCGGCGTTCTTTGCGTCATCCCGGCTGACACTCAACGTCACGCGCCGCGCCATGGCCGAGATGGGCTGGTGCCCCTCCGGCCGCCTGTTCGAAGCCGCTGCCTGCAAGGCCCCGCTGCTCAGCGACGACTGGCCGGGACTCGATGAATTCTTTGTACCTGGGCAGGAGATCCTGATCGCATGCGATGCGAAGGACACGCTTGCTGCGTTGACGATGGCCGACGCCGAGCTTCAGCACATTGCCGGGCGCGCCTATGAACGGACCATGGATCAGCACACATCCGACAAGCGCGCAGCCGAACTGATTTGGCTGCTCGAGCAGACGGCATCGCTCGGCGCGCGCCGACAGCAACCCGAGGAGGCCTGATCATGTGGGGCATCGTTCCGGCCGCGGGCCGCGGCAGCCGCATCCAGCCGCTCGCCTTCTCCAAGGAGTTGCTTCCGGTCGGAAGCCAACGGGACGACGGCATCGACCGTCCGTGCGCCGTCTCCGAATATCTGCTGGAGCGGCTGATCCTTGGGGGCGCCGACAAGATCTGCTTCGTGATCTCCCCCGGCAAATCGGACATCCTCGAATATTTCGGCGATCATTATGGCAGCGCCCAGCTCGCCTATGTCGTGCAGCCCGATGCGTCGGGGCTGTGCGATGCCGTCTTCAGGGCGGGCACGGTCGTTGGCCACGACGAAGACGTCCTGGTCGGACTTCCGGATACCGTATGGTTCCCAAAGGCGGCCCTGCAGACGTTGCCGGCCGCCGACCTGTCGTTTCTGCTGTTTCCGGTCGAACATCCCGAGTTCTTCGATGCCGTCGTGCTCGACGGCGATCGCGTGACGGAGATCCAGGTCAAGCAGCCGGATGCGGCGTCAAAATGGATATGGGGCGCCTTCAAAATGTCCGGCAACGGATTTCGCGAGCTCCAGTCGCTGTGGACAAAGCGCGACCGCCGGGATGAATATTTCGGGACGCTCGTCAATGCCTACCTCGCGGCCGGCGGCCAGGGTCTCGGCGTCAAGGCCGGCGAATCCTATGTCGACGTCGGCACCATCGACGGCTACCGGACGGCAATGGCGCTGCTCGCGGAAAGCTCCGCCGGGAACGGACGCTCTCGACTGCTGGCCGGCGGTTCGCCGGAGGCAATCCGCCCTGCCTCCGCAATGAACAATGGAGTGACCGCATGAGCAGAGGCGCCCTCTCCCGCGAGGAAATCCGCCAGCGCGTCGATGCGCTCGGGCCATGGTTTCACAATCTGGACCTGAACGGCGTGCCGACAGCGCCTTCACACTTTCTCGGCGACTATCCCAACGTGAAATGGCGCCGCTTTTCCCGGATCATTCCGGACCGCCTCGAAGGCAAGACCGTGCTCGATATCGGCTGCAATGCCGGTTTCTACGCCATGGAGATGAAGCGGCGCGGCGCCGAGCGCGTCCTCGGCCTGGACACCGACGACGAATATCTCGCGCAAGCCCGCTTCGCGGCCGAGGTGAACGGGCTCAGGATCGAATTCCGCAAGATGTCAGCCTATGATGTCGGCCAGCTGCGCGAAAAATTCGATCTCGTGATCTTCATGGGCGTGCTCTACCACCTGCGGCACCCTCTGCTGGCACTCGACCTGATCCACGAGCACGTGGCTGGCGATCTCCTGCTGTTCCAGTCGATGCAGCGCGGCGACAGCCGCGTGGATTCCCTCGACAAGAACTATGACTTCTGGACCACCGATCAGTTCGATTCCCCGGGCTATCCAAAGCTGCACTTCATCGAGAACAAATATGCCGACGACCCCACCAATTGGTGGGTGCCGAACCGCGCCTGCGCCGAAGCCATGCTGCGCAGCGCCGGCTTTGCGATCGCGGCGCATCCGGAAGAGGAAGTCTATCTCTGCAAACGGGTGACAAGGCCGCAGGCGGAAGGTCCGGTTTATCCGTCGCGGGAGACTGGCCGATGATCGAAGCCGCCAAGATCTGGAACGAGCCCAACAACAAGTCGCACTGGGACATCCTGATCGATCCGGATTGGACCATGTTCGCGAGCCTGTCGCTCGCTGCCGGAAAGGCGATCCGCAGCGCGCATCCCACACTCCCACGTGTGCTTGGCGGCATATCGCCGATCGATCCGTCCTTCCTGCGCAACATGCAGGCGCGCGGCGTACTCGATCATGTCGATGCCGTGGCCGTGCACGGCTTTCCGCTGGACTGGAACCTGTGGCAGATCGCGGAATGGCCGGCCAAGATCGACGAGATCAAGGCCGTCACCCCGCTGCCTGTTTGGGTCACGGAGGTGGGAGTCTCGTCTTTCGGCGCCGAGGAGGTGCAGGCTTGGGGCCTGACCCGAACGGCGGAGTTGTTGATCGGCCGCGCTCCGCGCATTCACTGGTACAGCCTCTACGATCTGCCTTCGAGTTGGGAGGCCACGACCCGGCACAAGGAGGCTGAAGGTTCATCCTACTACAGGCATTTTCACATGGGCCTGCTACGCGAGGACGGAACGCCGAAAGCCTCGGCGGACCTGTTCGCCCAATATGCACCTGCGATGGGCCTGTGCCAGTGGTTTCACTTCGAGGACCACCGCCTCGACGACGCCGTGCGCTGGATGCGCCGGCTGGGCGTGCAGCATCTCAGGACTGGCCTGTCCTGGGCCGACAGCTTCCGTCCCAATGCGCTCGACTGGTTCGATCGGCAGATGGACGCGCTGGCCGAGTTTCAGGTCACGGTGACCTTCTGCTTCACCCCGGAACATCGGGGTATCGAGCCTCATCACACCAGCCCGCCGCTCGACGTGAACGAGTTCGCCGAGTTCTGCGCGCAGATGGTCGAACGCTATTGCGCGAAAACCGGGCTCGCGCCGTCCGCAGCGTCTTCGCGCCCGGCCATCTCGGAGCCGACATGCGCGCCGTGATCCTGGTGATGGACTCCGTCGGGATCGGCGCCGCGCCCGATGCCATCAATTACGGCGACGAGGGTGCCGATACCGTCGGCCACATTGCCGAGATGTGCATGGCCGGCAATGCCGACGGACCGCACCGGGAGGGGCCGCTTCAGCTTCCCAATCTGGTTGCGCTCGGCCTTGGCCAGGCTTGCCGTCTCGCCACCGGGCGCGTGCCGCCGGGGCTCGATGGCCCAACTGAGCATGCGCGATTTGGCTGCGCGAGCGAGATCTCCAAAGGCAAGGACACGCCCTCGGGCCATTGGGAGATCGCCGGCGTGCCGGTGCCATTCGACTGGGGCTATTTTCCAAGAACCAAGCCATGCTTCGCGCGCGACCTGACGGAGAGCCTGTGCGAACAGGCTCGAGTGCCCGGCATCCTCGGGAACTGTCACGCCTCCGGCACGGAGATCATCGCCGAATTCGGCGAGCGTCACATCAGAACGGGCGAACCGATCTGCTATACGTCGGCCGACAGCGTGTTTCAGATCGCAGCGCACGAGGAGACGTTCGGTCTCGAACGCCTCTATGAGGTCTGCCGTGTTGCACGCCGACTGGTCGACCCCCTCAACATCGGGCGCGTCATCGCACGCCCCTTCATCGGGACGTCGGCAGGTGACTTCAAGCGAACAGCGCACAGGAAGGACTTCTCCGTCCCCCCGCCGGAGCGAACGATCCTCGATCTTGCCGAGAGCGCAGGCCGTGACATCGTAACGATCGGCAAGATCGACGACATCTTCGCCCATCGCGGCACCGGGAGGAACCTGCGCGGCGATGGCAACCAAGCGCTGTTCGATGCCACGTATGATGGGCTGGCCTCTCTCGCGGAGGGCGGGATGTTGTTCGCCAATTTCATCGATTTCGACACGCTGTACGGCCATCGCCGAGATGTGGCAGGCTATGCAGCGGCGCTCGAAGCCTTCGATGCGCGAGTTCCGGATCTTTTGAACCGCCTGCGCGAGGATGATCTCCTGATCATCACGGCTGATCATGGTTGCGATCCGACCTGGAGCGGTACCGATCACACGCGGGAACAAGTGCCGGTTTTGGCGTGGAGCGCGCGGTTAACTTCTCCGATCGGCAAGCGCGCCGGATTTGCGGACATCGGCGCGACGGTCGCGAGCCATCTCGAGCTGCAGGCACCGGGTCACGGCGTGTATTTTTAGCCTGCTGCACCGCGCAGATTCACCTGGGTTATTGATCCAGGTTAGAGAAATTTTCGTTTGTAGGTTTCGCAGGAACGAACATTCCTTGCACCGCTTCTACTTCCAAATGTGACTGGCGCGCCGGTCGCTCGACCAGAACAGCAGCGCGCTTTCATTCTCATCACGGATTGATCCCGCAGGATCGATCTTACGGCGGCACGGAGCGGTGAATGACGCGAGTATTGATCACTGGAGGTGCGGGATTCATCGGATCGCATGCAGCGGACGAGCTGCTCGCGGCCGGCTACGAAGTCCGCCTGCTCGACAATCTCTCGCCGCAGGTCCACGGAGGCAACCGCCAGCGTCCCGCCTATCTTGCCAAAGACGCGGAGCTCGTCGTCGGTGACGTCACCGACGCTCTCGCGGTCGATCATGCGTTGCGCGGCACCGACATGGTCCTGCATCTCGCATCAGCGGTCGGCGTCGGCCAGAGCATGTATGACATCGAACCCTACGTCAGAACCAACGAGCTCGGTACCGCCGTGCTGTTGCAGGCACTATCCAAGCGCCCGGTCGCGCGGCTCGTGGTGGCCTCGTCCATGAGTATTTACGGCGAGGGCCTTTACCGGAGCGCCGATCAGAGCGTGGTCGCCTGCGAGGAGCGGGCTGTCGAGCAGCTTCGCCGCGGCGATTGGGAGCTGCGCGATGCCGCTGGCAACCCGCTCGATCCCGTCCCTACGCCGGAGACAAAGCAGCCTTCGCTGAGCTCGATCTATGCGCTCAACAAATATGCGCAGGAGCGCATGTGCCTGATCACAGGCAAGGCGTATGGCATTCCGACGGTGGCGCTACGCTTCTTCAATGCGTTCGGGCCACGTCAGGCCCTGTCCAATCCGTATACCGGCGTACTGGCCATCTTCGCCGCCCGGCTGCTCAACGGCCGTCCTCCCCTCGTGTTCGAGGATGGCCGGCAGCGCCGCGACTTCGTCCATGTCCACGACGTCGCCCGCGCCTGCCGGATGGCGCTGGAGGCGGAGCATGCGCAGGACGTCTTCAACGTCGGCTCTGGTCAGAGTCGCACCATCTTGTCGGTCGCGGAGGATCTGGCCGAAGTCATGGGGCGCCGCGACATTGCGCCCGAGCTGACGCGGAAATATCGCGCCGGGGACATCCGGCACTGCTTCGCCGACATGGGAAAATCCCGCGACGTGCTCGGCTTCGAGCCTCGCGTCGCATTCAGGGACGGGCTCGAAGAGCTGGCGGAATATCTCGCCGACCAGATCGCCGACGATCAGGCGGAGCGAGCCACCAAGGAGCTGCAGCAACGAGGATTGGTCGCGTGATGAGTGAACGAGACAACAGACCCGTCCTGATCACCGGCGGCTGCGGGTTTATCGGCTGCAACCTCGCCGACCGCCTCGCGGAGCGCGGCGAGCCGGTGCTGATCCTGGATAACCTCGCCCGCGCCGGCGTGCGGGAGAATGCGCAGTGGCTGAAGTCCCGGCATGGCGACCGGGTCACAATCACCGTGGCCGACATTCGCGAGCCGATCCCGGTGATCGACGCCGTACGCGAAGCCCGCGCCGTGCTGCACTTGGCCGCCCAGGTCGCCGTCACCGACAGCGTGAGCGATCCGGCCGCCGATTTCGAGATCAATGCGCGTGGCACATTGAACGTGCTCGAAGCCGTGCGCCTCCACAACAACGCCGCACCGATCGTGTTCGCCTCGACCAACAAGGTCTACGGACGCCTGATCGATGATGGCGACATCGCGCTCACCGGCCGCCGCTACACGCCGACAAGCGGCCTGCTGGCGGCCGGCATCTCGGAAAATGCGCCGCTCGACTTTTACAGCCCCTATGGATGCTCCAAGGGAACGGCGGATCAATACGTCCACGACTATGCGCGGGTCTACGGCCTCCAGACCGTGGTAATGCGCATGAGCTGCATCTACGGGCCCCGTCAATTCGGCACCGAGGATCAGGGTTGGATCGCGCATTTCCTGCTCAGCGCTATCCGCAGCAAAGAGCTGACGATCTATGGCGACGGCCATCAGGTCCGCGATGCGCTTCACGTCTCCGACGCGGCCGCGGCCTGGCTCGCCGTGCTCGATGGCATCGCGCTCGCCCGTGGGCGCGTATTCAATCTCGGCGGTGGTCCGGCCAACGCGATCAGTCTGCTGGAATTGATCGACCGCATCACCGATCTGACCGGCCGCAAGGTGGCCTATCGCTTTGCCGATTGGAGGCCCGGCGATCAGCCCTGGTACGTGACCGACACGCGCGCGCTCTCCAGCGCGCTCGGCTGGGCACCTCAGATTTCATTCGCAGATGGACTCCGATCCCTTCACACCTGGCTGGACGGCCGGTTCGGATCGTCACAAGACAACCGCGAGGCGCTCGCATGACGCGTGTTGCCCTCATCAACCCAAACTGGGACTTTGGCGGCAGCATCTATTTTGGCTGCCGATCGCCTCACCTTCCGCTCGAACTGGGGATCTCCGAGCACTACCTGAAGGCGGCCGGGCACAAGACGCTGCTGCTCGACGCCCACATGTTTGACCTTTCTCTCACCGAGATCGAAGCCGAGCTGCGCGCGTTCGGCCCCGACCAGATCGTCATCACGACAGCGCCGACCTATCTGTTCTGGCGCTGCGCCCCTCCCGAGCTCCGCGTTCCGCAGGAGCTTGCGATGGCGGTGCGCGACTTGGCTCCGATCCTCATCGCGGTGGGCCCCCATGGCTCGACCGTGCCAAGGGCGGCGCTTCGAAAGCTCGGCACCGACATCGTCGTGATGGGCGAGTGCGAGGCGTCCTTGCTGCGTCTAGCCAATGGCGAACGGGACTTTCCGGGCTTGTGCTTTGCCGATGGCGCATCGCTCCGCGTCAATGGCGGCCCGCAGGCCGTCGCGTTCATGGATCAGCCGCCGCTCGACTGGCCGGAGGAGATGATCCGGCGACACCACCATCACCATCACCGCTTCGAAGCCGAGCCGCAGGCGCCAGGCGCCGAGGTCGAATCATCCAGGGGATGTCCGTACAGCTGCACGTTCTGCGCCAAGGAGAACTTTCGCAACGCCTACCGCAAGCGGCCCCCCCTTATCGTTCTCGAAGAGATCGACGGTCTGCGCCGTCAAGGCATCGAATATGTCTATTTCATCGACGAGATTTTCCTTCCGAACGCGGAGCTGCTGGAAGGGCTGACCACACGCGGACTGAAGTTCGGGGTGCAGACCCGCATCGACCTTTGGAAGCCGGACATGCTGGCTCTGCTCGGCCGCGCCGGCTGCGTCTCGATTGAAGCCGGCATCGAAAGCCTCACCGTCGAGGGTCGCGCCGCGCTCGCCAAGAACTGCAAGATGACGACCGACCAGCTTGCCGAACGGCTGGTCGAAGCGCGCCGTCACGTTCCTTTCGTCCAGGCCAATTTGATCGAAGTCCCCGAGGACGATGACCCCATCGTGCAGCGCTGGCGCCGCACCATGCAGGATGCCGGCATCTGGGCCAACGATCCGGTCCCGCTGTATCCCTATCCCGGGTCGCCGGATTATCGAAAGCTGTGGGGCGAGCCTGACGATTTCGCCTGGGAGCGCGCACACCGGCACTATCTCGCGATGTTCGACCAGTTCAGCGACGTGCAGAACGATCGCCCGGTCCCGCTCGAGGCTCTCGAACTGCAGGTGGCATCATGAGCCGCAGCTCGCAGCTCAGAATCCTGATGACGACCGATACTGTCGGAGGCGTCTGGACCTACTCGTCCTCACTTGCTTCGTCCCTTGCTGCGAAGGGCGCCGACGTCACCCTGGTGATGATGGGTCCGCGCGCGCGGGCCGGCCAGCTTGAGATGCTGCGTGGCTCGCGGGTCCGCCTGATCGAAACGGACCTTGCGCTCGAATGGCAGGACCCGGAAGGACAAGATCTGGCCCAGGCCAGGCGCGTCCTTGCGAAGCTCGAAGCCGGAATCCGGCCTGACGTCATTCACCTCAACAGTTTTCGCGAGGCGGCCTTCGCCTGGCGCGCTCCGGTGGTGGTCGTCGCGCATTCCTGCGTCAACTCCTGGGGGCTCGCCTGCCGCGATACGAGCTGGCTCGGCGAACCGAAATGGCGCCGCTACACCGAACGGGTGACGGCCGCACTCGACACGGCACAGGCCTGGGTTTGTCCCAGCCAGTCCTTCCACGATGACATTGCGGAAATTTATCGGCCTCGCTCGCGCGGCATCGTGATCTGGAATGGAATTGGCCCTCAGGGCTTTGCGGGACGGAAGCAAGACGTGATCTTTGCGGCGGGCCGGATCTGGGACCGCGCCAAGAACATCGAGGTCCTGGCGGCTGCAGCGCCTGGGCTGGACTGGCCCGTTCAGGTCGCGGGCCCGGCGGATGAGTGCCCTTCGGCTTCCGTCACCTGGCTCGGGCATTTGCCTCACGAAGTCATGCGCGCGCATTTGCGGCAGGCCGCCATCTTCGCCAGCCCCGCGCTCTATGAGCCGTTCGGCCTCTCCGTTCTGGAAGCCGCGGCGGCGGGATGCGCTCTCGTCCTGTCCAACATTCCGACTTTCAGGGAATTGTGGAGCGGGGCCGCGCTCTTCGTCGATCCCACCGACAGCAAGGCGCTGCATCGAGCGCTCGCAGGTCTGTGCACCGACGATCGCGAGCGGGTGAGGCTGCAACGTGCCGCCTTTGAGCATTCCCTGACCTACTCGCTGACCCGAACCACGAGCGCCTATCTCAGCCTCTACGAGGAGCTGCTTGCCGTCCATCACGCGCCTGCCCCCATGGAGGTACGCGCATGAAATGCGTTCTATTCTATCACGCGTTCACCTCCTGCTGGAACAACGGCAATGCCCATTTCGTGCGCGGTTATGCCCGCGAACTTCACGCGCTCGGTCACGAGGTCGTCGTGTTCGAGCCGATCGACGGCTGGAGCCGATTGAATGCGATCCGCGAGGGTGGCAGTCAGACGATGGAGGATATTCCAACGCTGTTTCCCGGCATCGGCATCCGCCGCTACGACGCCTCCCTTGATCTCGATGAGGCATTGCACGGCGCCGATCTCGTCATCGTCCACGAATGGAATTCGCCTGATCTGATCGCAGACATCGGATCGAGACGGGCTCACGGCGCGCCCTTCACGTTGCTGTTCCACGACACCCATCATCGCGCCGTCAGCGCACCGGACGAACTCGCGCAGTTCGACCACGACGGCTTCGACGGTGTGCTCGCCTTCGGCGAGGTCCTTCGCCAAATATATATGAAGCTCGGCTGGGCGGACCGAGCCTTCACCTGGCACGAGGCGGCCGACATCGCCCTGTATCATCCGCTGCCGCATATCGAGCGCACCGACGATGTCGTCTGGATCGGCAATTGGGGCGACGGCGAACGCAGCGCCGAGCTCAACGAATTTCTGGTCGAACCCGTGGCCGAGCTGAAGCTGCGCGCGGGCGTCTATGGCGTCCGCTATTCGGACGCAGCCCTCGCGACCATTCAGGCGGGGGGCATTCGGTACGGCGGCTGGCTGCCCGCACACTGGGCTCCCATCGCTTTCGCCGGCGCACGCGCGACTGTCCACGTCCCCCGCGGTCCCTATGTCCGCTTGCTACCGGGCATTCCGACCATTCGCATCTTCGAGGCGATGGCGTGCGGCATTCCACTGGTCTCGGCCCCCTGGTCGGACGCGGAAGGCCTGTTCCCGGAAGGTGCCTATCTCAGCGCCTCCGACGGCACCGCAATGAAGCGGGCGCTTCGTGCGCTCCTCGATGACCGGGAATTATGGTCAGCCACGGTGGAGACTGGACTCCGAGCGATCAAGGAGCGTCACACCTGCCGTCACCGGGCGGAGCAGCTTGTCGGCATCGTGCAGGACCTCAGGGCTTCAAGCCAAGCGACACAGCCCCTGCGATACATCGGAGCCTCCGCATGAAGATCTGCTTCTTCGGATCCAGCCTCGTCTCATCCTACTGGAACGGTGCCGCCACCTATTACCGCGGCATGCTGAAGGAGATTGCGGCCCTCGGCCACGACGTCACATTCTTCGAGCCCGATGCCTTCGAGCGCCAGGCCCATCGCGACATCGACGATCCCGACTGGGCGAAGGTGGTGGTCTACGCCGCGACGCCCGAGGGCTGGCGTAGCTCGCTTGAGGAAGCCGCCCGCTCGACCGACATGCTGGTCAAAGCCAGCGGCGTCGGCGTCTTCGATCGGGAGCTGGAGAACGCGGTCGCCGACATTCCGTCGAATGCAATGCGCATCTACTGGGACGTCGATGCCCCCGCGACGCTGGAGTCCGTGACGGACAATCCAGACCATCATCTGCGCCATGTGATCCGATCCTACGACATGGTTTTGACCTATGGCGGCGGCGATGCTGTCGTATCCGCTTATCGCGGCATCGGCGCGCGAGACTGCGTGCCGATCTACAATGCGCTCGACCCCGCCACGCACTTTCCGGCGCCGCCCAATCCGCACTTCACGTGCGATCTGAGCTTGCTGGCAAACCGCCTCCCGGACCGCGAGCAGCGCGTCGAGCGGTTCTTTCTCGACGTCGCGCGCCAATTGCCCGACAAAACGTTCGTGCTCGGTGGATCGGGGTGGGACTCCAAAGACACGCCATCCAATCTGCATAAGGTCGGGCATGTCGGGACCGGCGACCACAACGCGTTCTTCGGCTCCGGTCTGGCTACGCTGAACGTCAATCGCGACAGCATGGCGCGCTACGGCTTCTCGCCGCCAACGCGCGTGTTCGAGGCCATCGGTGCCGGAGCCTGCCTGATCACCGACCAGTGGGACGGCATTGATCATTTTCTCGAGCCAGATCGCGAGGTGCTGGTGGCCGCGAGCGGGGCGGAGGTCGCAGAGCATCTTGCCGCACTGCGCCCCGAGCGGGCTCAGGCGATCGCAGCGCGCGCTCGTGCGCGCATTCTGAGCCATCACACCTACCGGCAGCGCGCCCGCCAGTTCAACGATCTCTTTGCCGCAAGCAGTTCGCGAATCGAGGCAGCAGAATGAACCTCACCATCGTCGTCGTCGGTCTTTCGGTTACTTCGTCCTGGGGCAACGGTCATGCCACGACCTATCGCGCCCTGATCGAAGCCCTGGCACGACGAGGTCACCACGTCACGTTTCTGGAACGCGACGTTCCCTGGTATCGCGAGCATCGTGATCTTGCCAAGCCTTCCGGTTGGACTGTCGAGCTTTACCAATCCTTGAAGGACATCCCGCAGCGTTTCGGAAAGATGATCCGGGATGCCGATCTGGTGGTCATCGGCTCCTACGTGCCCGACGGCATCGCGATCTCCGAATGGATCACGACCCACGCCCGGGGGATTACTGCCTTCTACGACATCGACACGCCTGTCACGCTTGCGAAGCTCGAGCAGGGCCTGGACTATCTGTCCGCGGCGATGATCCCGCGCTTCGACCTTTACCTGTCCTTTGCCGGCGGCCCGGTGCCCGGCATGATCGAGGAGAACTATGGCAGTCCGCTGGCTCGGGTGCTGTATTGCAGTGCCGACACCGACATCTACGCGCCGCAACGCGCGGAGAAGAAATGGGCACTTGGCTATCTCGGAACCTACAGCGAGGACCGGCAGCCGGTTCTGGAGCAGCTGCTGCTCGCCCCTGCTCGCACTCTCTCACGCGAGCAATTCGTCGTCGCCGGCGCGCAATATCCCGATGAGGTGGTCTGGCCCGCCAATGTCGCCCGGATCGAGCACCTCACGCCCAAACATCATCCGGGATTTTACGCAGAGCAACGCTTTACGCTAAACGCCACCCGCGCCGACATGCGCGCGCTCGGCTTCTCGCCCAGCGTTCGGCTGTTCGAAGCGGCCGCGTGCGGCACGCCCCTCATCTCGGACCGGTGGCCTGGAATCGAGACCGTCTTCGAGCCCTCCCGGGAAATCCTGCTCGCATCGAGCCCCCGCGACGTCGTGGAGATCCTGCGCGACATGCCCGAGGAGCAAAGGCGCACGATCGCGGAAAACGCACAGCGCCGCGTTCTGGCTGACCACACCTCCGACCATCGCGCCCGGCAAGTCGAGACCTACTACGCCGAGGCGTCGGTCCGCCGCCGCCGGAAAGCCCCGCAACTTCCCGCCTCGCGTCCCATGCAGGTCGCTCAAATCTGAAAGGCAGCACCATGACACTTCAGACCCGCATCAACGCGTCCCGCCGCTCTCCCACCGTTCTGGTGGCCGGCGGCGCCGGCTTCATCGGATCCCATCTCTGCGACGCGCTTTTGCAGCGCGGCCACACCGTGATCTGCCTCGACAACCTGTTTACGGGAAGGATCGACAACATCCGCCCGCTGCTCAATCATCCGAATTTTCGCTTCATCGAACACGACGTGCGCGATCCCATCGAGATCGAGGGCGACATCGACCGGATCTACAGCCTTGCCTGCCCAGCCTCACCCAGGCATTACCAGAAGGATCCAGTCGGCACGATGAAGACCTGCGTGCTCGGCACCATCAACATGCTGGAGCTCGCGCAACGGAAAGGCGCCCGGGTGCTGCAGGCATCGACCAGCGAGGTCTACGGCGATCCCGAAGTGCATCCCCAGCCGGAAACCTATCTCGGCAACGTCAATCCGATCGGGCCCCGGGCCTGCTACGACGAGGGCAAGCGGGCTGCGGAAACGCTGATGTTCGATTACCATCGCATGTACGGCGTCGAAATCAAGGTCGCGCGCATCTTCAACACCTACGGACCCCGTATGCTGGAGAATGACGGACGCGTGGTCTCCAACTTCATCGTGCAGGCGCTTCGCGGAGAGCCGATCACGATCTATGGAGGTGGTACGCAGACCAGGAGCTTCTGCTTCGTCGACGATCTCGTGCGCGGCCTCCAGCTGCTCATGGAGAGTCCATCCTCGATTACTGGTCCGTGCAATCTGGGCAATCCCCACGAGGTCGCCATCGAGGCTATTGCGCGCGACGTGCTGGCGTATACGGAGTCAATCTCGCCGCTCCGATTCGAGGAGTTGCCGAAGGACGATCCAAAGCGCCGCAAACCAGTGATCGACACAGCCGTTCGCGCGCTGGGATGGCGCCCGCGCGTGGCGCTCAAAGACGGTCTCAAGGCGACGATCGCCTATTTCGCCATGCGCATGGCCGGGGAAGCGCCGGCACTTGTTCCGGCCATTGCACCGCGCAGGAGCGGACGTACCGGGGCACGCGGACAGCTAACGATCGCCGATGGGCAGTAAACGGCAGAACGAGCCGAGGAACGCGCGGAACCCGCGCGAGCTCTCAAGCCCGTGAAGCAGCCGCGCCACGGGCCGGCTTGCAGAAGTTCTCGAGATGGTACTGGTATTCGGAGATCGCGCGATTGGCCATCCGGATCCGGTTTTCCTGGCCTTCCTCGACCATCATGGTGATGCGCTGGGCCAGAAACACGCACGCCTCGAACTCATCGTGGATCGCCCCGCTGCGGGCCAGAAAGTCCCACGCGATCTCATAGGCCTGTTCGGCAGCGGGACTACGGTAGTCGCTGAAAATGATGTGCGCCATTACAGCCAAACGTGGATAAGAGGGTTCCGGTCCTGCGAGCCGATATGAGACCGCAGGCGGACTCGGCGGCCGAAGCCGCCGGTCTCGCCGTGGTGGGTGTGGAGTGCGATCAGGCCGCCTGGCGCTGATGCGCCAGATATTCCATTGTCACCTTCTCGACGTTCGAGTCGATCCAGGCGGCCATGCGCTGCTCCTCCTTCAGCGACGTCTCAAGAGGCTCCTTGGCCTCCGCGAACCCAGCGGCGCCGCAGAGGGCGAGCAAAGACTTGTATGCAGCAATCTCGAAATTCTCGAAGGCATTGTTGGCGAATGTGTTCTTGAGAATCTCGTCGCCGGCGACAGAGTGTGCCATGGCTTGCATGTTCGCCATCATGGATTGCGTCGTATCCTTGAGGCTGGAGGTGCTCTCCCCGCAGGCTTCCAGGCATCTCTCCAGCCGCTTCAGCTGCTCGTTGGTTTCCTGAAGGTGGGCGGCAACCTTGGCCTTGACCTCGGGATATTCGTCCAATCGTTCCGACTGACGTTCCATCAACTCTCGCGCCTGCACTTCCATCGCATGCGCATTGCGTAATCCAACCACGAATGTATCGCGGGCTGCGTTCGTCATTTCATGTTCTCCATTTCACCGGCCTTGTCGCCGCCAACCGCAGTTTCGGTGGATCGTTCCTAGAGTGATCCGTGACGCCGACGCTGGGTTCCGGCCGCCGGACCCGAAGCTAACCTGCGATAACAGAACACAAATCCCGCTACCGCCGCAGGAACGCGGCATGCAAATGACTGTTTTCCCGAACGTGTGGTCGCATCGCCAAACGGCCGCAGCGCTTAGGGACAAGAATGACAGACAGCTCTCCGCACGTCGGCAGCTCAGGCGCTTCGCTTGGCCGGCCTGGACTTGGCCGGCCCGGACTTGGCCGGCCGGGCGAGGGACGGCCCGACAACACTTCCGATCCGTTCTTCATGACGATCCGCGACGATCTTGCGGACAAGGGCTTCTTCACGGCGAGCGCGGAGGAGCTGATCACCTGGGCGCGAACCGGGTCGCTGATGTGGATGACGTTCGGGCTCGCCTGCTGCGCGGTCGAAATGATGCAGATGTCGATGCCGCGTTACGACGCCGAACGCTTCGGCTTCGCGCCGCGCGCATCGCCGCGCCAGTCGGATGTGATCATCGTCGCGGGCACGCTCACCAACAAGATGGCGCCGGCGTTTCGCAAGATCTACGACCAGATGCCCGAGCCACGCTACGTCATCTCGATGGGGTCGTGCGCTAATGGCGGTGGTTACTACCACTATTCGTATTCGGTCGTGCGCGGCTGCGATCGTGTCGTGCCGGTCGACATCTACGTGCCCGGCTGCCCGCCGACCGCGGAGGCGCTGCTGTACGGCGTGATGCTGCTTCAGAGGAAGATCCGGCGGATCGGCACAATCGAGCGCTAGTGAGCTGACCAACTCGGACTTGAATGGACATGACGCAGATCCCGCTTCCCTCTTCCGCCGACGCGGAGCACGCGCAATCCGACCTCGACCGCAATGACAACACGCGGCAGATCGTCGCTGACGTCGCCTATCGTCAGCTCGCGATCGTCAACGTGATTTTCGTTGGCCTCGAAAACGCCGGCGACGGCAATTGGGTGCTGGTGGACGCCGGCATTCCCGGATCGGCTGGCGCCATCCGCTCCGCCGCGAAAGCCCGGTTTGGAGGAAACGGCCGGCCTTCCTGCATTGTCATGACGCATGGGCACTTCGATCACGTCGGCGTGCTCGAAACGCTAGGGAATGAATGGCACGTGCCGGTTTATGCCCATGCGGCCGAGCATCCCTATCTGGACGGAAGCCAATCCTATCCGTCGGCCGATCCCAGCGTCGGTGGCGGGCTGCTCGCTCGGCTCTCTCCGCTCTTCCCGACAAAGCCGGTGGATGTCGCATCGCGCCTTTATGATCTTCCCTGTGATCACAGCGTGCCCTTCATGCCGGAATGGCAGTGGATCCATACCCCCGGCCATACCCCAGGGCATATCTCGCTCTGGCGCGAACGCGACCGCGTGCTGATTGCCGGCGATGCCTTCATCACGACGCGGCAGGAATCCGTCTACGCCGCAGTGACGCAAACGCCGGAGATGCACGGGCCCCCGATGTATTTCACCCCCGATTGGGGAAGCGCCAAGACATCGGTGCGCGCACTTGCCGCACTCGCTCCGGAGATCGTCGTCACGGGGCACGGCGCGGCCATGCAGGGGCCGCAGATGCGCGCGGCTCTCGATGCTCTCGCCCAACGGTTCGACGAAGTTGCCGTGCCTTCGCAATATCGACGCGGAGTCGTCGACGACAGAGCTTGATCACGCTGCACGGCTAGGAACGGTGGATGCTTCACATGATTGATCCGACATCGAAACCTCAAGGAGAAGACAGATGCGTAAGACAATCCTGACGATCTTTACGGCAGCAATGCTTGCAGGCGCTTCAGTCGGCGCAGCGTTCGCGCAAGGTGCTGGCGGTGGCGCCGGTGGTGGCGCAGGCGGCGCCGGTGGTGGGGCCGGAGGCGGTGCTGGCGGCGGCGCGGGCGCTGGTGCCGGGGCTGGCGGCGCAGGCGCAGGCGCAGGCGGTGCTGGAGCTGGAGATGGCGGCTCAGGCGGAACCGGCGGCGGCGGCGGCATCACCCATGTCGAGCGGGGCGGACAAGGTGCTTCCAGTCCTTCCGGCATGCGCAACGAAACGACCCCACCGTCCAACGGCGCCACGCCGCGTCGCTAGCGGTTCGCGGTTAGCAATCCTCCAAAGCGCGCCCTTGCTGTTGCGCGCATGAGAGCGGCCTCGGTGAGATCCTCTCCTCGCCGGGGCCGCATCGCGTTCAGGTCGCAATTAGAGGAGTCGGTAAACGTTGCACTTGGAACGCCGCTTCACGAGGCACGTTCAATGTTGAAATGGAGATTTCCATGAAGCATCGATTGCTCCTGGCCGCCGCCTCTCTCGCGCTCGTGACGGGCCTCGGCTCCCCAACGGCGGCCGTCGCACAAGACCGCTACTGCCTTCAGGGCCGCGTCTGGGGCTATCCGGGCAACTGCCAGTTCGCCAGTTACGCTCAGTGCATGGCGACTGCATCGGGAACGCACGCCTATTGCGGCGTCAATCCTCGCTATGCCTATGCACGGCGATATAGGGGATATCGGTGACCGGCCCAGGTGCAGACTGGTCATCGATCCTCCTTCTGACCGATCCCGCCGCTGAGCCGAGCGGCCCCGCGGCAGCAGAGCAAACGCTCAAGGCGCGCCAGGGACCGCTTTAGCTCTCTCGCTCGATACGCCGGCGGATGTCCAGCAAAAACTGGCTGACACCATCATCTGGGCTGACGCCGTCAGGCGACGCTATGGTGGTGATGCCCCAGTTCGCCAATACAGCCTCCTGCACCGGATTGCGCTGCGTGACGAACGCGAAGGACCTCGGTCGGTCCTGGCGGTGCCCGGACTCATCCCAACTCTGCCAAATCCGATGCAGCAGGAGCCGAATGTTGGGATCGGACATGCTGTATCCGATGAAAAGCAGCGTGCTGCCCAAGGCATCGGCGCGAAACCGGATATCGAGTGGCGAGTCGAACGCGAGCCGGTTGAGGAAGTCGGTCTCGGTCAAGACGAGCGAGGCATCGTCGTCGAAGTCGCCATGAAATTTGATGATGTGCGTGACGCCGGAACGGGCGCTTGCAATGTCCTTTGCGTTGCTGATCTTGGCATAGGGCTTTTCCAGGACCTCGAAGGCCGTCTCGAGGTTGCGGTCGTAGTTCGTGGTGTAAATGGTCGGAAAATCGAGCTCCACGATCAGCCGGTGGAGCCGTGAGGCCGCGATCCTGTCCGGGTCGACGCGCCAGTTGCGGTCGAGCCAGCTGCGGAGCGGGCCGATTCCGCCGCGCTTCAGCCGGTAGTACTCCGCCAGCATCTGATAGCCGCCGTGCATCCCAGCGATCACGTCGCGCTCAAGTCCAAGGTCATCCAGCAGATGGTCGATCAGAGATTGCCAGGACGGCAGGCCGACAGCCATCGAGACGCCGGCGCCGACGAACAGGATCGCGCAGCGTCGCTTGATCGCCGCGGCCAAGACCTCATGAGGCGGTCGCTCCTCGAATGCGAGTCCGGTCGGTTGCTGGTTCATCTACCTTGAATAACTGGACGAGACGCGGGTTCCTGGAGCCATGCCATCGCTCAGCGGTGAGGGGGCGGTCTTCTCCGTCTGCGCCGCGAAGCGGGCGATTAGACGACGAAGCTGCGCCTTGTGCACCAGACGGCCCGCCGTCTTCGGCGAGACCCAGATTGCTTCACGCTCTCCCTTTTCCGGCCACCAGCGCTCCTGCCCGTGGACCCTCATGGGAAAGACGGCAACGTTCATGGTCCGCTTGCGATCACCCTTCCGCTTGCGATGCTTGAAGGAGCCCAGCGCGCGCTTTGCGGTGACGCCGACGAGACCGGCCTCCTCGTACGCCTCGAGCGCAGCCGTACGGTGCGGCTCCGTCTTGCGCATCGGCGATCCCTTCGGGACACTCCACCTGCGCTTGCGCCTGGTCGTGATCAGCATCACGCGCAATTCGGAATTGTTCAGCATGAACGGCAACGCGGCGAATTGTTTCTTGCCCATCAGGCGCCTCCAGTTTGGTCGATAAGCCTACCCCGCAGCCATCGTTCCTTTATGCGCGAGTGTCCGTCCCCGATCAGAACTTCCGTTCGACCATCTTGAGGCGCAATCCGGAAATGGCTTCGCCCGGATTCAAGCCCTTGGGACACGCCTTCGCGCAGTTGAGGATGGTGTGACAGCGATAAATCCTGAAGGGGTCTTCGAGCTTGTCGAGGCGCTCGCCCGTCGCCTCGTCGCGACTGTCATTGACCCAGCGGGCCGCCTGGATCAGGGCCGCTGGGCCGAGGAAACGCTCGGAATTCCACCAGTAGCTTGGACAAGATGTCGAGCAGCAGGCGCAGAGGATGCACTCGTAGAGCCCGTCGAGCTTGGCCCGATCCTCATGGCTCTGTCGCCATTCCTTCGGTGGTGTGGGTGACACGGTTTGCAGCCAAGGTTCGATCAATGCGAGCTGTGCGTAGAAATTCGTCAGGTCGGGAACGAGGTCCTTGACCACTGGCTGATGCGGCAAGGGCAGCACGCGCAGCGGCTCGCCGTTCGGAACGTCCTCGCTCATGGACTTGGTGCAGGCGAGCGTGTTCTGGCCGGCGACATTCATCGAGCAGGAGCCGCACACGCCTTCGCGGCAGGACCGCCTGAATGTCAGCGTGGAGTCGATGTTGTTCTTGATCCAGATCAGACCATCCAGAACCATGGGCCCGCAATCGCTCATATCGACGAAGTAGGTGTCGAGCCGGGGATTGCGTCCGTCGTCGGGATTCCAGCGATAGACCTGGAATTCGCGCAACGATTTGCTGTCCGGCTTGGGCCAGATCCTTCCCTTTTCGACGCGGGAGTGTTTCGGAAGCCTGAACTCGACCATGTTACCTCCGGGAAGACATGAGGCGTGATAACCGCGCATCAGCCGGGATTGAAGCAGCGTAGTTGCAGAAGATCATCCAGCGACACACCCAACAGCACGATGCGAAAGGCCGGTGCTGTAGCGAGCATCAGCAGCAATATAAAAATGGCATAGACCAGAGCTGGCGGGGTCTCTCTAGCGAGGCTGTAGACTGCTTTCCGCATGGACCCTCCCTTGCGTGCCGGCGCGTGTCATGGCGGCGCCGATGACCAACATGGCCGCACCCCATAGCAGGAAGCCGATGTCCCAGAAGATGCGCTGCTCGTGAGGCACGGTCTCATTCACCTGGTGCAGCTTGAAGACCTCATGGTCAACCACGCCTTCAACCAGATTGAAGATGCCCCAACCGAGCAACACCGCGCCGAGACACTGGCCGCGCGACCAGTGGATGTCAGACCCGCGCGCCCGTTGCCACAGCACATACAGGCCGAGGAGCACAACAACATAGGCCGCGCTGTGGAAGATGCCGTCCCAGGTCGTGTTGAGCTTGACGTTGTCGATGGAGTTGAGCGGATACCAGCCGCTTAACATATGATGCCATTGCAGCAGCTGATGAAACACGATGCCGTCAAAAAACCCGCCCAGACCAAGCCCGAGAAGGACGCCCGCGGAAATCGGAAAGCTGCGTGAATTTCTGTGTTGCATGATTTTGCTCGTGCGCCGGTCGGCATCTGGATGATGGACAAACCGTCCTCAGTGCTGCCGTTCCTATGATCATGACGCACTTCCCGTGCCAATAACCTGCGTTAACCTGCGGGCTCGTGCCAGGATGCCGACATCAGGTGGAGCATCGCCCGGCTGCTTACGGCGGCGATAGGAACGTTCGAAACGGTCGCAGCGTCTTGTGAATCCAACATTGGAGATTCCACGTCGTATTTGCGATCAGATGGCACCCCGGCGAACAGCAGGTCGCATAGATGTCGCCGCCGATCATTCAGCGTCACCTGGCGATCCTGAGCAATCTCAGGGAAGTCGGCTAGAGCTTCACCAAGCGACAAAGGAGCGACGGTGGCCGTGTGTGTCCGCCCACGTCAAAGTCTTCGATGATTCCAATCGCGAGGAGCCAATATGGCGTATGCCCTGTTCAAGGACGGCGAAAAACTGAGCCGGACGTTTTCAACCAAAGAGGAAACCCTGAAAAAGGCCGAAGACGCCGGTCTGGTCGAAAGCGGCGGGGGTCAGCCCAGGCTCGAGGATGACCTGAAGATCAAGCCCTGCTCGCCCGACCCCGAACCTCGAAGCGAGGACGACCTCGATTGGACGCCGGAAAACCCGGCGTCCTGATCGCCGATCTAACAGCCTTTGCAGATGCTCTTGATCTTTCGATCGACGTGGGAATCCTGAGAGTTCTCCGAGCGTATTTCGGCGTCGCCCGGGATCGACGGACCGGGTGTCGCAGTTCCGTCAATCCGTCCGCTGCTGGTCCCCCCTGCGGGATTGCCGGCCCGCCCGACGGTGGTCGATCCTCGCGGCCCGCCACCGCTCGATTGGGCCGTTCCAGCGGTGTTCGTGCCGGTAGCCGTCGTGCCACGCGAAGCCGCGGCCGCGTCGCCTGGATTGCCCAGGCTGGGCGATGCACCGCCCGTCTGGTTTGTAGCTCCTGCAGACCCAAGGCCTGCCGACCCAGGGCTTGTGGCACCGCCGGTGCCGCCGCTCGTGCTGCTCGCGCTTGCTCCGCCCGATCCTCCCGAACCGCCGCCACCGCCACTCTGCGCCGAGGCGGCCCCTATCGACGCGGTCGCCAGGAACGCGATCAGCATCAAGCTCGAAGTTGTCTTAGCCATTGCTCAGCTCCTCTCACGATCGTCGTGCGTGTGATGTTGATCGCGCTCACCACCGCCTCCCGAGACGTGTGATTTGCGGTCGTTGGTAGCCGTTCCGGGCGCAGGGCGCTCATGCTCGCGACCTCCCTTTTCGGGGTGCTTGCGATCCTGCCGCGAGGAGCCCGGACCACCGAAGCGTTCACTGTCTGAGTTCTTGTGTGGCATTCATCGGTCCTGCTGGTAGCCTTGGTTTGTCGTGTTCTGCTTGATGTTGCCGTGACGACCCTGGGTGTCGAAGTTCTCGCGGTCGGGGACTCTTTCATCCGTCTCGATCCTGGGATCAGATCCGGGTCCCTTGTCGCTGCGCTGCTCTGGCGGTATGGGGGGCAATTTGGACATTGCATGCTCCTTGTTTCGGTCTCGCGACCTCATGCGCTGGCAATGAGATGGGGCGGCGGTCGTTCCTGATCGATGCTGATGCATGCCCCTAGGAACGAACGATTCCTGCCCGTGTTGACCCCGCAGTTCATACGGAAGGCTTTTTGTTCATGGTCCAGGCTCTATCGCGGGAAACGGAGAAGGACGGCACCCGGAAGCTGATGATGGCGGGATCGCTGGCGTACGTTGATCGCGTGCCACCACACCGACAGATCGCAGAGAGGACAAGTTATGCCGAAAGCGAAAGCGCCTGAAAACGACCCGAGAGAAACACCGGTCGACGATCCGCGACAGCAGACGGATTTGCCAACCCACCGGCAGACGGACCAGCCTTGGCAGGGAAATCCCGAGAAGGAGCAGATCGACCCAAAGCGTCCCCCGATTGATCTGGAGCGATGGCAAAAGTCGAATACCCACTAGCTGCTACGCATGCGCTTCGTTCACGCGTCGAGCTCATGGATGGTGGGCCGCAGGTCGCCGCCCTCATCGAGATCGAGCGTTGCCAGCGTGATCGGCAGCTTGAATCGCCTTGGACCGGCGCTTCCAGGATTCAGGAAAAGCACTCCGTTGATCGTGTTGACCTGCACCCGATGCGAATGTCCTGATATCACCACGTTCACACCGGTTGCCGCGGGGTCGATGGCGAGCGCCTTGAGATCGTGAAGGAGGTAGAAACAACGAGCGCCGAGGTGCACTGTTTCGGTTTCGGGATAGCGCCTCGCCCAACTGCCGACATCGACGTTTCCCCTGATGGCGGTGACGGGCGCTATTCGGCAAAGCCTCTCCAGAACCTCCGGCGCGCCGATATCACCAGCGTGGAGGATATGCGACACCCCTGCAAGACGGCGTCCGGCCTCAGGTCTGAGAAGGCCGTGCGTATCCGAGATCACTCCGATCCTCAACGCCATGTCAGGCCGCGACTTCAGTGCAGGACATCCAGTGGCACTTTCCCGATCTCCTCACCCTGCTGGTTCGTGACCAGGATGGAAAAATGACGATTCCTGAGTTCGGGACGCTCCGCAAGGAGCCTCTTCGCGATCTCCTCGGCAACGTCCAGCGCCACGATGTCGTCGGGCAATTCAGCTCCTCCCTCGTCGGCGACGGTCTCGGAGTCGACCAGATCAAAATGATAGCGCGGCACGTGAACCCTCAATTCGTCGCAGGAACGCGCGATCTCGGGCCTTCGTTCCGGCGCTCGCACGTCAACGCCCGGCGTGTCCGCAGGAACCCTCAGGGTCATCGCGGCATTGCTGCTTTTTGGAGCCGACACATGCTTGGAGAGTTGCGCGTGCTTGCCCAGCCGGGCGCAATCATCGCCAGTCTCGCCGTCCTGTTGCTGATGGCCGCTGGCGATGCGGCGATCGTGATCGCCGTGAAGGGCTGGCCATTCTAGCCCGATGATTGATGTCGGACATCCCTCTTCGGCCCATCGCTCCGATTAGCGGATAGGAACCTTTGTAGGCCTGCCCGGTTCCGCCTGTGAAGCGGAGTGCGACAAGGCGTCAATGCAGGTCTGGGTGCGAAGGGTTCTGGTGTTGTGCACGATCTGGCCGCTCACGGCGTGTGCGGGCCGGCAATCGGCGCTCGATCCGCAAGGGCTGCAATCCGGCCAGATCTTGCACACGCTGTTCATCTTCCTCGCTGTGTCGGCGGTCGTCTGGACCGCCGTCGTGATCGCGCTCTGCATCGGAATGATGCGGCGAAAACGTTCGGCTGATCGGCCGCTTGACCTTCACCAAGCCTTCGAGGAACGCTCCGGGCGCGTCATCCTCGCGCTTGGGATTGCGACCACCGCCGTCGTGCTCGGTCTCTCCTTCGTGAGCTATGCCGGACAACGTACCGTCTTTGCCAAGGACGAGAAAGCCCACATCCTCAAGATCATCGGCCACCAATGGTGGTGGGAGGTCCGCTATGAGGCCGACAGTCCGCACCAGAGTTTCGTGACGGCCAACGAGATTCGAATCCCCACTGGCGAGCCGGTGAGACTGGAACTGGAATCGGCCGACGTGATCCACAGTTTCTGGGTGCCCAGCCTGACCGGCAAGATGGACTTGATCCCCGGGCAGAAGAACGAGCTGCAATTCACGGCGAAGAACGCGGGCATCTATCGCGGGCAATGCGCCGAGTTCTGCGGGATCCAGCACGCCCACATGGCATTTGCCGTGATCGCGATGTCACCCGACGAGTTCGGCCGCTGGCGTGACCATGCAAACCAGAGCGCCAACAGCCCTGCCGATCCGCTCGGCAAGCAGGGCGAGGCTCTGTTCCGGGCGCGCGGATGCGCCTTGTGCCACAACATTAGCGGCACGCTGGCCGGCGGGCAGCTCGGCCCGGATCTCACGCATATCGGCAGCCGCACGACCATCGCGGCGGGAACGTTGCCGAATAATTCGGCCACGCTCGGCGCCTGGATCGCCGATCCCCAGCACATCAAGCCCGGCAATCTCATGCCGAGGATGCCGCTGCAATCGGATGAAATGATCGCCATCATTCATTATCTGGAGCAGCTCAAGTGAGCATCGCCGCTGAACCAAATGAGTTGCGGGACGACGTCCTGAACGGCCTTCGACTTTCCACACAGCTGGAGAAAGTGTGGCGCACGCCGTCCGGCTGGATGGGCGCGCTGACGTCGGTCGACCACAAGGTGGTCGGCCGCCGCTACATCATCACGGCGTTCGTATTCCTGCTCCTCGGCGGCCTCCTCGCGGTCCTGATGCGCATTCAGCTGGCCGGGCCGGAGAAGACGTTTCTCTCCGCCGACAAGTACAATCAGGTCTTCACGATGCACGGCTCGACGATGATGTTCCTGTTCGCCGTGCCGGTCATGGAGGCGTTCGCCGTTTATCTGGTGCCGTTGATGGTCGGCACGCGGAACATCGCCTTTCCGCGACTGAACGCCTTCAGCTATTGGATGTTTCTGTTCGGCGGCTGCTTTCTCTGGATTTCCTTTGCGCTGAATGTCGGCCCGGACGTTGGCTGGTTTGCCTATGTCCCGCTCTCCTCGCTGCAATTTACGCCGACAAAGCGCCCGGATGTCTGGGCGCAAATGATCACCTTCACCGAGGTCGCGGCGCTCGCCGTCTCCGTGGAAATCATCGTGACCGTGTTCAAGCTCCGCGCGCCCGGCATGACGCTCGACCGCATTCCCCTGTTCGTCTGGGCCATGCTGGTGACGAGCTTCCTTGTGATGTTCGCGATGCCCTCGATCATGGTCGCATCGACGTCACTGATCCTGGATCGCCTCGTCAACACGCGCTTCTATGATTCCTCCTCGGGCGGACATCCCCTGCTCTGGCAGCATCTGTTCTGGTTCTTCGGCCATCCCGAGGTCTACATCATCTTCATCCCGGGCACGGGAATGGTCTCGGCGATCCTCGCGACGTTCGCACGACGGCCGGTGATCGGCTATCCCGTGGTGATCCTCTCGTTGATCGCGACCGGCTTCCTGTCGTTCGGTCTCTGGGTCCACCACATGTTCGTCACGGGCCTGCCCCAACTCGGCGCGGCCCTGTTCACAGCCTCCAGTATGCTGATCGCAGTGCCGAGCGGGCTGCAGATCTTCTGCTGGCTGGCAACGCTCTGGGACGGGCGTCCGGTCTACCGGACCCCGCTGTTGTTCGTGATCGGCTTCATCGTGATCTTCGTGCTAGGCGGGCTGTCCGGCGTCATGGTCGCCTCGGTCCCGATCGACACCCAGGTGCACGACACCTATTTCGTCGTCGCCCACTTCCATTATGTCCTGATCGGCGGCGCTGTGTTCCCGCTGGTCGGCGCGGTCTACTACTGGTTTCCCAAGATCGCCGGCCGCATGCTCAGCGAGCGACTCGGGCGCTGGAATTTCTGGCTCGCCTTCGTCGGCTTCAACGTCGCCTTCTTCCCGATGCACATCCTCGGGCTGATCGGAATGCCGCGCCGGGTCTACACCTACACCGCCGACATGGACTGGGCGCACCTGAATCTCGTGTCCAGCGGTGGTGCTCTCATTTTCGCGCTCAGCTTCGCGTTGCTTTTGGTCAACGTGATCTACAGCCTTCGCAAAGGTGCGCTTGCAGGCGACAATCCTTGGGATGCCTCAACGCTGGAATGGGCGACGTCATCGCCGCCCCCGCCGCAGAATTTCGACCGCATTCCGGTGGTCAAGCACCGCGATCCGCTGTGGGCCGATAGCGAGAGCCTGCCCGTGGTCGCGGGTCTGAGCGCCGAGCGGCGCGAGGTCCTGCTGACCTCGCTCGCGGAAGCTGAGCCGCAGATCCGGGAGGCTTCGCCCGAACCCAGCATCTGGCCGCTGCTCACAGCTATCGCGACGACAGTGTTCTTCATCGGCTCGATCTTCACGCCCTGGGCCGTGCTCTGGGGCACACCACCGATGGCCGTGACGTTGATCGGCTGGTTCTGGCCGAGCGGCAGCAAGGAGGACGAGGAGTGAGACAGACTATCGTCCGCAATGTCGCTGAACTGCCGACTTACGGCTATGGCCCGCGCAGCGGACCGTGGTGGGGCGCCATGGGCTTCATGGCGCTGGAGGGCATGGGCTTTGCCATTGCCATCGGTGCCTATCTCTATCTCTACGCCGTCAACCCAACTTGGCCGATCGGCGCCTCGCCGCCCGATCTCTGGCCGGGCACAGCCGAAGTCGTGATCTATCTGCTGAGCATCATCCCGAACGAGATCACCAACCGCGCCGCACACCGGCAGGATCTCGCGAAGGTGCGGACCGGACTCATCGTGATGGCCCTGATCGGCATTGCCCTGCTGGTGCTGCGCGGCTTCGAGTTCGCGCATCTCAACACCCGCTGGGACAATTCAGCTTACGGCTCCATTGTTTGGCTCATTCTGGGGCTGCACACGACCCACCTTGCCACGGATGTCGGCGACACGGTCGTGCTGGCGGTGTTGATGTTCACGCGCCATGCGAAACCGCGCCGGTTCAGCGACGTGACCGACAACGTGTTCTATTGGAACTTCGTCGTGCTCGCCTGGCTGCCGCTCTATGTCTTGCTCGATTGGGTGCCACGCCTATGACCGCAGCCGATCGACATTCCAGACTGCTTTATTGGGCCGGCGTTGCGCTCGGGCCCATCGCGTGGGGTATCAACTTGCAGGGCGTCTACGTGCTCGCGCACTTCTCCTGCGAACAGACCAGGCTCAGCGGCGCGATCATGAGCGCGGTTCTGGCTGTCGTCGCGCTGGCAGGCACTGTCATTTCGGCCCGCGCCGTTCGGCGCGGCGCGGGGGCTGAATGGGCCGATGCGCGGGGTGGCGGACCACGAACGTTCATGGCCTGGCTCGGCGTCGGCTCCGGCGTGTTATTTGCGCTGGTGATTGCGAACCAGTTCGCCGCCTCGCTCATGATCAGCCCATGCCTGCGCTGAGCTTTGCAGCACTGCTGCTCGCGCTGCTCGCGGCGCCGGCCGATGCGCACGGACTATCGGATGTCGATCCCGGTTCGCTCTGGAGCTACGATCCCTGGCTCATGGCCCCGCTCTATGCCGTCGGTATCGGCTTCTATGTCGGAACGCAGCGGCTCTGGCAGCATGCAGGTGGTGGCCGTGGCGTCAGCTTCCGCCAGGTGGCCGCGTTCTGGACCGGATGGCTGGTGGCCGCACTTGCCGTGACCTCGCCGCTGCACTGGCTCGGCGAGCGTCTGTTCACTGCGCACATGATCGAGCACGAACTGCTGATGGTGGTCGCGGCACCGCTGATGGCGTACGCCCGGATCAATGGCCCGCTGCTGTGGAGCTTGCCAGCCCGGCTGCGCCCGGCCGCGGGTCGCATGCTCAATTGGCCGATCCTGGCGTGGCCCTGGCGTTTTGTAAGCCACCCCATGAGCGCGACCATCCTGCACGGCGCAGCGCTCTGGGTCTGGCATGCACCGCCTTTATATGCGTGGGCGCTCGAGAATACGGCGATCCATCGTCTCCAGCACATCAGCTTCTTCGCGACTGCGCTGTTGTTCTGGTGGGTGCTGCTGCATGGCCGCGGTCAGGGCCGTAGCACTCGAATTCGCGACGGCATCGCTGTCGCGTGCCTTTTCATCACCATTTTGCATTCCGGCGTGCTCGGAGCTCTGCTGACCGTGTCGCCGCGGCTGTGGATCCCAGGCCAGGGCGCCCTCGCCGGGGAATTCGGCCTCTCGGCACTCGAGGACCAGCAGCTCGCCGGCATCCTGATGTGGGTGCCCATGGGCCTACTCTATACCGGCGCCGCGTTGTTCTTTGCTCACCGCTGGCTGACTGCGAACGGCGGTCATTCCCGCCTGCCGCTCCCTTCAACATCCGGGCTGAGCGACGCTGCATAGGAACCGCAACTTCTGTTCGAACGTTCGCCTGCCGACTGCGACACTCCACGGAGGCCACATGGAAAAACGATCCGTCATGGTGCTAACGGCAATCACCGCAGCATTCTTGGTGCCTGCAGTCTTGAGCGCGCAGGACCAACCCAAGTCAGGGATGTCGTGCCCGGTCGACCATGACAAGCTCGCCGATATCCTCAAGAAGAGTGTCAAGCCGGGCGGCGGCCCCAGCAACGGCGGTCTCGACAACAACGAGTGGGCTGCCGTCGTCAATCGGCAGGGCATCGTCTGCGCAGTTGCCTATAGCGGCGGCAAGGTCGACGACCAGTGGCTCGGCAGCCGGGCCATCGCGGCCGAGAAGGCCAATACGGCAAATGCGTTCAGCCTGAAGGACAAGGCGATCGCGACCGCCAATCTCTATGCCGGTGCGCAGCCCGGCGGGTTCCTGTTCGGAGCGGCACTCGGCAACCCGCCGTCTCCGGAAGCCTTGTACGCCGGATCTCCCGACAACTTCGGCACGGCCCAGGATCCGATGGTAGGCAAGCCGATCGGCGGCACCATCGTGTTCGGAGGCGGGTTGGCACTCTATGACGGCAACGGCGTGGCCGGGGCGCTGGGTGTGAGCGGTGACAGTTCCTGCGCGGATCACAACGTGGCCTGGCGCGTGCGTCACCAGCTCGGGCTCGACCGCGTGCCGGCCGGCGTCAGCCCCAACATGAAAGACGCAATCATCTATGACATCGGACCCGACGGCAAAAGTCCGTCTGGATTTGGCCACCCCAAGTGTAACGGCAAGGAAGATCAGATCGCAGTTGACCTCGGCGCCGGCGTATCCGGCAACGTCGTGAGATAGCTCGTCGTCGGTCTCACCTCTTTGGAACCAAGCGAAGTCGGAACGTTTGTAGGTTCGTAAACCGGCCTGCAACGGCGCACGGCCTCGTCACTGCCGTGGAGATCTTTACATATGTTAGTGCGTGGTCTCACGCGTTTGCTGGGCCGACTTCCAGGCTTCCTTTGTGCCCTTTGCGCGTCCTGCGCGTTGCTGTCGTCCGCCTCGGCACAGACCGATCTTGCCAGCCGCATGAAAGATCCAGGCCAATGGCCGATGGCGGCGCGCGATTACGCCAACACCCGTTATAGCAACCTTGATCAGATCAACACGTCCAATGCATCGCGCCTCCAGCTTGCATGGACGTTCTCGGTCGGTGCCGATCGCGGCCAGGAGGCGGCGCCGCTCGTGGTCGATGGCACCATGTATGTGGTCGGCCCTTATGCCGGCCCCTACCCCAACCGTGTGTTCGCACTCGATGCCACGAGCGGTGAATTGAAATGGTCCTACGCGCCAAAGCCTGAACCGGCAGCCGCGGGCGTTGCCTGCTGCGACGTGGTCAATCGCGGACTCGCCTTCGACAACGGCAAGGTCTTCCTCAACACGCTTGATAACCACACGGTCGCGATCGACGCCAAGACCGGCAAGGAGCTGTGGCATACGAAGCTCGGGGAGATCAACAAGGGCGAGACCATCACGATGGCTCCCGTCGTGGTCAAGGGCAAGGTGCTCGTCGGCAACAGCGGCGGCGAGATGGGCGTGCGCGGCTGGGTCACCGCGCTCGATGAAAACACCGGGGCCATTGCGTGGCGCGCCTACGCCACGGGCCCGGACAAGGACGTGCTGATCGGCGACGACTTCAAGCCGTTCTACGACAGTCTCAAGGGCAAGGATCTCGGCGTGAAGACGTGGCCGGCCGACCGCTGGCAGGTCGGCGGCGGCACGATGTGGGGATGGATCTCCTACGATGCCGAACTCAATCTGATCTACTACGGCACAGCCAATCCGAGCCCATGGAACGCCAACCAGCGCAGCGGCGACAATCTCTGGAGCACCACAATCTTTGCCCGCGACCCGGACACCGGCCGCGCCAAATGGGCTTACCAGATCAACCCGCACGACCTGTTCGACCACGACGAGATCAACGAGAATGTGCTCGTCGATCTCGAACTGAATGGACAGCCGCGCAAGGTGCTGATCCACCCGGGCCGCAACGGCTATATGTACGTGATGGATCGGGCGACCGGCGAAGTCATCTCGGCGGACGCGTTTGAATTCGTCAATGCCTATAACGGCGTCGATCTCAAGACCGGCAAGATCATCCCCAACGAGGAGAAGACGCCGCTCGCCGGCAAGACCGTCGAGAACATCTGCCCGGCCGCGCCGGGCGCCAAGGACTGGCAGCCAACCGCCTGGTCGCCCCGCACCAAGCTGCTCTACGTGCCGCATCAGCATCTTTGCATGAACTTCAAGGCATCGCAGGTCGGCTATATCGCAGGCACACCTTATGTGGGCGCCGATGTCGACATGTATGCAGGCCCCGGCGGCCACCGCGGCGAATTCATGGCGTGGGATCCCGTCGCGCGCAAGAAGGTCTGGGAGATCCACGAGAAGCTGCCGGTCTGGAGCGGCGCGCTGGTTACGGCAGGCGACGTCGCGTTCTACGGCACCATGGATCGGCTGTTCAAGGCCGTGGATGCCAAGGACGGGCATGTCCTCTGGCAATTCCGCGCCGGCTCCGGATTCATTGGCCAGCCGATCTCCTATCGCGGCTCCGACGGACAGCAATACATCGCGATCCTGTCGGGCGTCGGCGGCTGGCCGGGTGTGGTGGCCAACGCCGAGGTCGATCCGCGGGTGCGCAACGGCGCGCTCGGTTTTGTCGGTGCGACCCAGGATTTGCCGTTCTACACCGCGGGCGGGAGTGAGCTGCTGGTGTTCAAACTCGGCGGCGCGAATGGTGAGGACACCAGCCATGCGCCTTCGAAATAGTTATCCCGGCATCGCTCTTGGTTTTCTGGTCGGGCTTGCAACCACGGCGGCGGCAGCGTCGGATCGCGAGCTTCGCGTCTGTGCCGATCCCAACAATCTGCCTTTCTCGAACAGCGCCGAAGCAGGATTCGAGAACAGGCTCGCGGCCATGGTGGCCGAGCATTTCGGCCTGCAGGTCTCCTACACCTGGTGGGCGCAGCGCCGCGGCTTCATCCGTAACACGCTGAAAGCCGGCAAATGCGACGTCGTCATGGGCGTGCCGTCCGGCTATGATCTCGTCGAGACGACGAAGCCGTATTATCGCTCGAGCTACGTGTTCGTCACGCGGCAGGACCAGCACCTCGAGCTTTCGTCCCTGCTCGACCCACGCTTGCATCACCTCGCAATCGGCGTGCATCTGATCGGCGATGACGGCAACAATCCCCCGCCGGCGCAGGCGCTCGGCGAACAGGGCATCGTCGACAACGTCCGCGGCTACTCGATCTACGGAGATTATCGCGAGGCCAATCCCCCGGCGCGCCTGATCGAAGCCGTCGAAAGCGGCAGCCTCGATGTCGCCGCAGCCTGGGGTCCGCTCGGCGGATATTTCGCCCAGCGCTCTCTCGTCCCCCTGACGGTCATGCCGATCCGGGATTACGAGCGCTTTGCACCTCAGCAGTTCCAGTTCGCCATCGCGATGGGCGTGCGCAAAGGCGACGACGCCTTGCGCGACCGACTGAATGCATTCATCGACGAGCACCGGTCCGAGATCACTTCGCTGCTGCTCAGTTACGGCGTTCCGCTGGTGGACCAACCGGCTATGGTATCGGGAGGACATGAGTGATGTCTGCTCCAGTGCTGCGCGCAAGCGCCCTATCACTACTGCTGGCGGTCCTGCCGAATGGCGCGGGGCTGGCCCAGCAGACTTTGCCGCAGTCGCAGGAGGCGCAGATGCCGACGCTGTCTCCGCGCCCGAACTTCGGTGGCAGCGTCGGCAATGGCAGGCCCGGCGTCTTCATGCAGGTCCCGGTCAGTCACCTCCATCCCGGCGCGCAGCCGGACCCGCCGCAGATCAAGAACCCCGTGCAGGGCGATCCCAATGCGGAGCAGCGCGGGATGACCTACTACGTCAACTTCAACTGCGTCGGCTGCCACGCGCCAAATGGCGGCGGCGGCATGGGTCCGGCACTGAGCAACAACAACTTTACTTACGGCTCGCAGCCAGAGAACATTTTTCTCTCGATCTACCAGGGGCGGCCGAATGGAATGCCGGCCTGGGGCGGCGTGCTGCCCGACAGCGTGATCTGGGATCTCGTCACCTATATCGGCAAGATCAGCAACGAGCCGAGCCACCAATGGGGCCGAACCTTTTCCGCGAATCTGCCTTCGCCCGAAGTCGAGCAAGTCCCGAGCGAGCAGGTCTCGACGACCGATCCCTGGTCTGCCACCAAGTCTTTCAATTTCGGCCAGAAGCCCTGATCGCCGGGAAGCAGCGATGGCAAATCCGATCACGAGATTGCTAGTCACCGCGCTGCTGGCTACCACAGGCGCCGCCTGCAAGGCTGCGGGCCCGGACAACTTCACCGGCGACGCGCGTCGTGGCGCCGACCTCGTCAAGCAGTATCACTGCGGCGGCTGTCACGATATTCCCGGCATTGCCGGCGCCGAAGGCAATGTCGGCCCACCCTTGCATCGGATCGGCACGCGGACCTACATCGCCGGCTACATCCAGAACTCGCCGGACAACATGGCTGATTGGATCGAGGATCCACAGCGGGCGTTGCCGGGCAATGCCATGCCGAGAATGGGCATCCCGCAGAAGGACGCGCGGGACATCGCGGCGTTTCTCTATACGCTGAAGTGACCATCATGCCTCCCATGCATCGTTCAATGAATTGGCTCCGTGACGCGCCATTGCTGGCCATCACCATTGTGCTCGTCGCCATCATGGGACTGGGCCTCCTCGCGGGCGGTGCCTGGCTCGCGGCCCTCGGTGGCTCCGTCTACTATCTGATCGCGGGCGTCATGCTTCTGCTCACGAGTTGGCTGCTCGCGCGCCGTCGTGCCGAGGCGCTCTGGATCTATGCCGCGCTGCTGGCGGGAACGATGGCCTGGGCGATCTGGGAAACGGGCTTCGATTTCTGGTCTCTGGCGCCGCGCGGCGACGTGCTCGTGCCGCTTGGCCTGTGGCTGATACTGCCCTTCATTGCCTCCCGCCTGGGGCCTCGCTTGCGCGCGGCGCGATGGGCGCTTGGCCTTGTGTTGGTCGCCGCAGCCATCGTCGTCGGCATGTCCCTGACGAGCGATCGCCGCGATCTTGCCGGCACGATACCTGAGGGCGAAACAACGGGGGCCATTGCGTCTCCCGAACCGGAGCAGCCCGCTGCCGGCCAGAACTGGACGGCCTACGGCGGCAGCGGCTTCGGTACGCGCTTCTCGTCGCTGAGCCAGATCACCAAGGACAACGTCAAGGACCTCAAGCTCGCCTGGGAATTCCGCACCGGCGATCACAAGGGCCCGGACGATCCCGACGAGATCACCAACCAGGCGACGCCGCTCAAGGTGGGCGATCTGCTCTACACCTGCTCGCCGCACCAGATCGTGTTCGCGCTCGAAGCCGCGACCGGAAAACTGCGCTGGAAGTTCGATCCGCAGGTGCAGCACAACAAGGCCTTCCAGCACATGACCTGCCGCGGCGTGTCCTATCACGCGACCAAACCCGGCGCGATAACTGCCGACGGCACGCCGGCCCCGAACGATTGTGCGGGGCGCATTTTCATACCGACCAACGACGGACGGATGTTCGCGCTCGATGCGCAGAGCGGCGTGCCTTGCCAGGATTTTGGCAATCAGGGACAGATCGATCTCAAGCAGGGCAGCGAGATCCAGACACTCGGCTTCTACGAGGGCACCTCGCCGCCCGTCGTCACGGACAAGTTGCTGATCGTCGGCGGAGCGGTGATCGACAACTATTCCGATCGCGTGCCGTCGGGCGTGATCCGCGGCTTCGACATCTATTCAGGACGGCTGATCTGGGCATTCGATGCCGGCAATTCCGATCCGAACGAGATGCCCTCGGCCTCGCATCATTTCACGGCCGGCTCACCCAATTCGTGGAGCATTTCCGCGGTCGACGAGAAGCTCGGACTGGTCTATGTGCCGCTCGGCTCGAGTTCTCCGGATATTTGGGGCGGCGGCCGTTCGCCCGAGAACGAGCGCTACGATTCGGCATTGATTGCCCTCGATCTCATGACCGGGAAACTGCGTTGGTCGTTCCAGAACGTGCACCACGATCTCTGGGACATGGATATGCCGTCGCAGCCCAGTCTGGTCGATTTGCGCCTTAACGGCGGCGTGACGCCTGCGATCTACATCCCGGCAAAGACCGGCGACATCTTCGTGCTCGACCGCCGCGACGGGCGTCAGCTGGTGCCCGCACCGGAGAAGCCGGTGCCGCAGGGCGCCGCGAAGGGAGACCGGCTGTCGCCGACCCAGCCCTTCTCGGAGTTGAGCTTTCGCCCGCCCGGCATGCTGACCGACGCGCAGATGTGGGGCAGCACGATGTTCGACCAACTCGCCTGCCGGATCAAGTTCAAGCGCCTGCGCTATGAGGGGCCGTTCACGCCGCCGTCTGAACAAGGCACGCTGGTGTTTCCAGGAGACTTCGGCATGTTCGAATGGGGCGGCATTGCCGTCGATCCGCAACGCCAGATCGCGATCGCGAACCCTCAATCGATTCCCTTCGTCTCGCGTCTCGTGCCGCGCGGGAAAGACAATCCGGCAGCGCCGAACGCGGCGCATCCGCCGGGAACCGAGCTCGGCGTGCAGCCGATGTACGGCGCCCCCTATGGCGTCGACCTCGGCATTTTCCTCTCACCGCTCGGCATCCCCTGCCTTGCCCCGCCATGGGGCAACATCGCCGCGATCGATCTCAAGTCGCACAAGGTGGTCTGGCAGCATCGCATCGGCACGATCCGCGATCAGGCCCCGCTGCCGCTGCCATTCAAGCTCGGCGTTCCCATGCTGGGCGCTCCGATCGTCACCGCGGGCGGCGTCGTCTTCATCACGGGAACGATGGATGACTACATCCGCGCGTTCGACGTTCGCGATGGCAGACGGCTTTGGCAGGACCGCCTTCCTGCCGGCGGCCAGTCGACGCCGATGACCTATGAGGCCAACGGCAAGCAATATGTCGTCACGGTCGATGGCGGCCACGGCTCGTTCGGAACTAAACTCGGCGATTACGTGCGGGCCTACGCGCTGCCGTGATCTGCCTCGGCAGGACATGCTTGTGCTTGGCGACGGCTTGTCCCGATCTGCCAGCGCGACGCGCAACTGCTGAAGCCAGGAGAGCCACGCCCGCAGCTAGTCCCAGCGCCGCGAGCCCCTGACTGATGACCCCGGCAGGTGGGAGCTGCTTGCGTGACAGCCAACCGCCATCGATTGACGTGCCCTGCGGACCAGCTTCGATCATGGTGCCCTCGCTGCTCTTCGCCGGGCGCGCGCGCGACAGCAGGTAGCGGAAGGCTACCCCCAGGATGTTCTCGGTAATCTGCGGAGCCATCGCGTAGGCAATTTGGCCGGCACGCGCCGGCCAGCCCACGGCGACCTCGTCTTGGGGTGCGCGAACGAGGCTCACGAACGTCTCGGCAACGTCCTCCGCCTGATACAGCAGCGGACCGGGATCGAGCGTTCGGCCGGACATGTTGGCGCCGTGGACGAAGCCCGGCGTGTCGACCATGGCCGGGAAGACGCCGCAGACATGGATGTTGCGATGAGCCCTGAGCTCCTGACGCAGGCTCGCGGTGAAGCCCCGAAGGCCGAATTTGCTCGCTGTGTAGGCCGCAGCAAAAGGCGTCGGAGCCCAGCCGCCGAGCGAGATGTTGTTGATCAAGATACCGCGGTTCTGGCGCAGGAAGATCGGAAGCACCGCCAAAGCGCCATGCATCGTGCCGAGGAGATTGACCTCGATCGTTCGGCGATGAAGTGCGATATCCGCGTCCTGATAGGCCCCGAAAACGCCGGTGCCGGCGTTGTTGATCCAGACGTCGATGCCACCGAGCGCGTCTTCCGCCTCTCGGGCCAGCCGCTGCACCGCCTCGGCATCGGTGACATCGGTCGGGATTGCCAATGCGCGGCCTCCGAGCGCCTCGCATTCTGCAGCGAGGCTCGTCAGGACTTCGGCACGGCGTGCCGCCAGGACCACGCTTGCGCCCTTTCCGGCGAAGGCCAGCGCCGCAGCACGCCCGATTCCGCTCGAGGCACCGGTTATGACGACGCGCGTGCCAGTCATTTGCCGCGGCTCGGATCCGGAGCCGCCCGCCGGAAGCAGCCAGTGCAGGGATCGCCGGAGACGCTCGGTTCCGTCCGCTTCGAACCAGTCGCCATGCGCGAAGATCACCCGCTCCGGCGACAGCCGTATGAGCCGCTCGGCTGCCGACCGCACGGAACGGCCGCCGAGGCGCAGCAGCAGTCGGAGATAGACCGGCGCCGTTCCGTTTGGCTTGGAAATGCCGAGGAGGTTTGCCGCGGCCTCGTTTGACGCGCTGAGATCATCGGGATCGAGATTTTGCACCAGATCCGTCAGGATCAGTGTCCGGCTGCGCTTGTCGAACAGCTCGATCTCGGAGAACATCGGAGCGTTCACCGAGACGGCTTCGAGGTCGGCCCTCCATTCCTCAGGCGTCGCCTCTCCAAGCTCGCGGTCGATGTGGATCCGTGCTGCTCGAACTTGCCGACGCGCCGAAAGGCCGCGCGCCGCGAAAGTCGTCACCTGTGGCAGCTCTCTCTGCCAGTCGGACAGGAACATCCAGTGCGCGATATTCGGCGCGAGCAAGTACCTTATCGGCCCTAGCCGCTCCAGCTCACCACGGAGAGCCGGCGAATATCTCACCGGCGAATGCAGCACGAGATCGCCGTTCGAGAGCCGAATGACGGTCATGCGCACCGGAAGTTTCAGACCGGCAGCGCTGATCGGGGCATCGTCCACGACCCAGATATCGTCCGTCGCTCGCGACAAACGGGCCGTCGACAAGGTGGCGTCGGAACTTTGCATGAGCGTCTTCCATCACAAGGCGTTTGCTCAAGCTTCGGGAGCGACGCTCGTTCCTCGCTAGGACGCCCGAGCCTGCATGCGGGCATTGCGTCGGCGACGGCGCGCGGCGAGTCGTCCTCGGATCCTCTCCGCCGGAATGTGCCGCGAGACCGCCGGGCCAAGCTCTGGTTCTGAGGGAGGTTGTTGGGTGGCAATCGGCGCTTGGTCCGGACGAGCTTCCATCAGACCGAGCACGGCGCGGCCCTTGGCCGTGATGCGCCACCCGCCATTTGTCCGGTCGATCAGCCCTTGCGAAAAGATGTCCAGCCCCGGCACCCGCCCGGCGAGCCGCCGGGTGCGCTCGGTCCAGTCGCGACCGCTGGTCGCCAGAATGGCCATATCCCGCTTGAGATCCTCCATGGCGGCGAACCCATCCGGGTAGCTCACCAGGATCTTGAGGACCGTCACGTGGAAATTCACCCCTGCCCCCACATGACCATCATCACATCGTCGGGACTTCTGAAAGGGCATTGCGGGCCGCTAGTTTGAGACGATCCGCAGAGATGTCGCCCCTGCTTGCAGTCTCCAGAAGCTTCGAGGCTACGCGAGTCCTGGCGCCGATCTCACAGCGTGGAACAGCTTCACACACCTCGTCCAGAACGGTGCGCAACAACGCCTTGGTCGCGGTATCGATCATGGAAAGCCCCGGCGGAAAGGTTCACGGTAGGGCAATCGCTCCGGCCAGGGATTCAACATTGTTAATGATCTTAAAATTTCGCTGCCTGGCCACTGCCAGCTTGGCGATGTCTTGGGCCTGCTGTGCGCGACCTTGCGGACTCCTGCTCGGCATTGCTCGTGAAATCGGGGAACCTCCGTCGTCGGCCAATCGTTCGCATGCCATGGAGATTGTCGTTTTCGCGGTCCTCGTCCTCCTGGTTGCGACTGTAGTTCGGCATGCGTGATGGCGAACCGCGCAGCTTCGCATTCTCGCGGCTGATTCCGCCCGAGCTTTGCTTCGTCGCTTCACCCTCTTGTCCAAGAGGGCGCAGGGAAGGCCGGGTGCCGGCTGGCACCCGCGGTCCGCTGCGCGAAAAGCACACGCAGGAAAACCGCACAGCAGCATACAGGTGTAGCCAATCACTCGGCCTTCCCTGCGCGATGGTTGGACGGCTTATGCCGTGCTCTCCCGGGAGCCGAGTTCCTGCTGGCCTCCCTCACCCCTGCGAAAGTCACCGGCACCGCGCCGGTTGACGCAGATGCCGCATCCGCAAGAGCTTGACCGTAGCAACGACGGCCAGGACCACACGGTTTTGCCGTACGCACGGCCCGCCATTTCGCCGCAGTTTTCCCAGCCCTGTCGACCGAGCCGGAAACTTACAGACGAGACGAAGCCTAGCAGCGCCGCTCGTCGGAACGCAGCCTTGGGCTCACGGAGAGCAATCCGCCCTGCCCTTGGCCTCTCGCACCCGAACGCTACCGCGTCCACCGCAAGCCCGGCTCGCGAACATGACGACCACAAGATCGCCCCTCAAGGATGAGCCGGGATGGCCAACATATACGCCGTTTCCGAATTTCGGTAAAGCGGGATATATTTGTGGAGAGGGGTTGACGGGATGGCGGGTGTTTTGCCCGACGGGCAGTCCTCCCATTCAACCTGCCACGGCCCTCTAGTCAAGCGACGCGCCTGCTCCGATGGAGAAGGCGAGTTCACCCTCTATCCACCACGCACTCCGCACCATCAATAACATAGGCTGCGTGACGAAAATCCCTGATGGTGGCGAGCTTGCCGGCGGACCAGTCGAGAAGCATGAAATATTTCGCCCGCCCGGCCGGCTTATTCGGATCGAACACGAGGATCGCGGGACGTCCCTCGACCTGCCCCGTCACCAGGTGCCAGTCGCTGTTCTTCGAATAATTGCCGAAATAGTTCGACACCTCGGCCTTGCCTTTCAGCCTGGTACGGTTGACGAGCTCGAGCCTGACGTCGTCGGCGATCATGGCGCGGATCGCGTCGAAGTCGCGGGCATTGAAATGGCCGACATAGGCGTTGAGTCGCGTGCGATCTGCTTCCGACAGGCCCGGCTGCGGCACATCGTCGGGCTCTCCGGCGAACTCCCGCAGCTGCGTGCGTCCGCGATGCAGCGCGGCCTTCACCGCCGGCAGGCTGAAATCCATGATGTCGCAGACCTCGGCAAGCGAGCAGCCGAGCACGTCCATCAGGATCACGCTGGAGCGCTGCGCCACCGGCAGCCGCATGAAGGTGCGAAGGCTGGTCGCGGCGATCTGGCGGCTTTCCACATCATCGAGCTGGTCGGCAATCATCTCCACCTCCTCAGCCGAGTGCAGCGCCTCCTGCCGGTTGCGGCGACGCAGGAAATCCAGCGCGGTGTTATGCGCGATGCGAAACAGCCAGCCCTCCGTATTGACGGGCGTGACCGATTGCAGCGCTTCCATCGCCTTGATCAGCGCATCCTGCAACACATCCTCACCGTCGATGACCGAGCCGACCATGCGGGCGCAGTAGCGATGCAGTTTCGGCCGCATCCGCGCCAGCAGGGCCTCGGTATCGATGGTGGCCAGCGGGTCTGGCGCCATTGCTCCTCCGCTTCGCTTGTTCAGGACTCGTCCAGCATACGATAGTTGCCGACGATCCTCACATCACGAACCAGCGGCGGCTCCGTGCAGCGGTCGCGGATGCCGTCCTGGAACGTCTGAAATGCCTTGAGTTTCGGAATCGGGCTCGAGCCGTTTTCGGCCGCGGCCTCGACAAGATGGATGAAGGTGTCGTCCTCCAGCCGTAGCGTCAGGTAGCGCACGCCGTCCGGGCCGGCCGCCTTCAATTCGGCAAATACGGCCGAAACCAGCTCGGCATTCCGATCGGCCAGCTCCGGCCTGGCCTTGTACCTGATCAACGTCCTTCTCATCGCGCGCTCCTTGCTGATGTCGCGACCTGGTTCGCTCAAAATCGGGCAAATGGCCGCATCACCCCTAGGACGTTTGCCGGCAGGCGATGGATGCGGCCCGGAACAAATTATTATTGGGCGCATCCTTTGCCGCTCAGCCCTCGTCTAGCCCGCAGAACGCGCCGCGACAGGCTGGCGCGACACACGGAGACAGGGCGATGCAGACCCCGATCAATCGCGCCGCGCAGAACTGGGTGCTCGGCGTCACCGCGCTGGCATCCTTCATGATGGCGCTCGATGCCATGATCATCACGACAGCATTCGCGACCATCCGCGCCGAATTCGGCAGCCCGGTCGAGACGCTGCAATGGACCGTCAACGCCTTCAATCTGACCTTTGCCGTGCTGCTCCTGACCGGCGCCGCACTCGGCGACCGCTTCGGTCGCCGCCGGATGTTCGCGGCCGGGCTCGCCATGTTCGTCGTTGCATCGGCGGCCTGTGCGCTCGCAGGCAATGCCACCGCTCTGATCGCCGCCCGCGCGCTGCAGGGCGCCGGCGCCGCGCTGGTGATGCCGCTGGCAATGGCGATCCTGAGCGGCACGTTCGGCCGCGAGGAGCGCGCCCGCGCGCTCGGCATTTTCGCCAGCATCACCGGCTGCGCGCTGATCATCGGCCCCGCCATCGGCGGCTTCATTACCGAACATTTCGGCTGGCGCTGGGTGTTCTGGATCAACCTGCCGATCGGCCTGATCGCGATCGCCCTGGTACTGGCACGCTTGCGCGAAAGCTTCGGCCCGGCCGCCGCATTGGACATCCCCGGACTGGCGCTTGTCGCGCTTGCGGCGCTGGCGTGGGTGTGGAGTCTGTTGCGCGGCAACGCCGTGGGTTGGGCGAGCGCCGAAATCATGGCCGCGCTGATGGCAGGCCTGGTGTTCACAGCCGGCTTCGTTCTCTGGGAATTGCGCGCGACCGCGCCAATGGTGCCGATGCGGCTGTTTGCATCGCGGGCGCTTGCCTCCGGCATGTCCGCCAGCGTGCTGTTCTACGCCGCGATGTACGGCGTCTTGTTCCTGCTGCCGCAGTTCCTCCAGACCGCGCTGGGCTTCGACGCCTTCGGCGCCGGACTTCGCCTGCTGCCCTGGACCGCGACGCTGTTCGTCACCGCCCCGATCGCCGGCGCGGTCGTCAACAGGTTCGGCGAGCGGCCGCTAGTGGTGACGGGATTGCTGATGCAGGCGATCGGACTTGGGTGGATCGCGGAGCTCGTGAGCTCTGCGGTTACCTACTCCGCCCTGGTCGCGCCGCTGGTGCTGGCCGGCGTCGGCGTCTCGATGGCGATGCCGGCAGCACAGAACGCCATCCTGAGCTCGGTCGCGGTGGCCGAAATGGGCAAGGCGTCCGGCATCTTCAACATGGGACGCTTCCTCGGCGGCATGTTCGGCGTCGCCGCGCTGGTGGCGAACTTCTCGGCGCATGGCGGGGTCGATTCGGCCGCTCATTTCGAGAGCGGATTCGCCGCGGCGATGAGCCTTGCCGCAACGCTGTCGCTGGGCGGCGCGATTGCCGGGTGTTTCCTGCCGGCACGGCGGCGGACCGCTGGAGCAGCCGCGCCGCAGGATGCGTGACACTGACAGCCGTCATCAAAGCCGGAGGCGAGATGATCGCTTCGCGACCAAGTGCTGGCCTTCAATGATCGGCTAGCCGGCAGAATACCGGTTGCAGTTTCGACCACGTCCGCCGCCGCGCCCAAGGCACTGTCAGGGCGCGGCCCGGCCTTGCGGACGATGCCGGCTGCGCGATCGGACTCGCACTGGAGCTCTTCGCGGGTAACGATCCCGGTTGGCCCTGTGGCCGCGTCGACATCGACCGCGGCGACGCCCCCCGGCAGCGCCTTGACGTCGCTCCCCGATCACCTGCCCCGGCGAACAAGCGAATGCGCACGGGGCCGCGACGCCTTGGAGAAATTCTCTGGTTGGCGAAGCTATCGAGGCACGAAACCGAGAGATACTCGGTGATCTTCTCGGGCTCTAGGAGCCCGAGCTGGAACGAATGCGCAAAGACGGGGTCATCTAGCCCGTTGGGCAGCATCCTGTGACGATACCAACCGATTTTGCAGCAACGGTCCCCTGCGGCGACGGGGCAGAAATAAAGGAAAGTCGCGCAGCAATCCGACCGCAAAACCTCCGACAACAAAACGTCGCGCGAGACCCGTTTTGTTCTCAGCGACCCTTCTCGTCAGTTCTTGAAGAAGAGGGCTTATGCTTGGTGGGCGCACCAGGGCTCGAACCTGGGACCCGCAGATTAAGAGTCTCATCTTTCACAAGAACTTTCAGCTACTTAGCTATAAAACGCCGTCACAACAGCACTATCGAAATCAACAGGTTACAGACGAAATGTAAATTGCTCGGCGGCGCCTTCTGTACCTGCGACCCCTGCGTCCCGAACGCAGTGAACATCTTCTAAGTTGTTGATCTTTCTCTCATCGGCAGGTGCTTCCGTCCCGTTTTGTTCACGCTAGTTTCACCCAATTCGTTGCGTTTCGTTGCGGCGGCGGCGAGGGATAACGGCGCTCGGCGCGTCAGTGGGATCTTGGACTTGCGGCGGAGCAGCCGAGGCCTGCGAGGGTAAGCGTATTAGATTATGCGGTGATCTGTCGGGGGTTCGAGTCACTAAGGTGCTACCGTCTTTCCCCACACCAACCAGACCTGCGATATCTGATCCGATCCTTCGCGTGAGGCAGTTCATGGGCCTCGCACGATGGTCTGCACGGGTTGAACCATAATGGGCACGCACAGCAAACGGTCGCTGCCGTAGATGCTCGACACCCGGGCGCCACCGAAGTGCCGCCTACCGCGCGACACACGACACAACGACCCGGCAGAAATTGAAGGTGAAGCGTCCGTAGAGAAAGCCGCTTCCTGGCTCCAGTGCAGCCAGGCGATACGAATTGCCGAGAGCGCGGATAATCTCGACCATTTCCATGAATTCATGGTGCGTCAGCGCCGGGTGACGAAGCATGACATCGCGACACTCTCGAATGACATCGTCGCGGGCAAGTTCGGCAAGCCCTCCGTCAGCAACGCACGTCATATGCGCAAGGCCGCCTCGGGGTTGTTCAACTGGGCGGCTGAAGCGGGCCGCGACTATGTGACGGCCAGCCCCTGCGGACAAACTAAAACACCTGCACTAAGCCGACGTGCCCGAAATCCAACGACGGACGATCTGAATCGCGACGATTACGAGGAACGGTCGAAACAGAGTGCCACGATCACGTGGCAGAGCGGACGCTGAATCGGTAAACCGCCGAGGTCTGCTTAGGCCGGCGGCTCCTCCACCGCGTCTTCAATTAGCTTGGCGGGCCTCGATCTCACCTCTTTCAATGGTGAGCGTCACGTCGGCAAAGGTTTCGAGCAGCTTTGGATTCGACTCGGTGATCAGCAGCGTAATGTCCTTATCCTGCAAACGAAGCCGCCGGAGTGCTTCCGCATATCGCTGCGCTAACACAGGCGCGAGACCCTGAAATGGCTCATCCAGGATAAGCAGCCGGGTACCAAGCATAAGCGCCCTCCCAAGCGCCACCATCTTGCCTTGGCCGCCCGAGACCGATCCCGCCGGACGTTTGGCAAGCTCTTTGAGTTCCGGCAGCACCGAATACGCTCGCTCTAGCCGCCGCCGCGTCTCGTCCGGATTCAGCTTGGCGACACGACCGGGAAGCAAAATATTTTCTTCGACGGTGAAGGCGGAAAACAGACGCCGGTCCTCAGGCGCGTAGCCAAGACCCAGCGACGGCCGGCGATGCGGCGCGATCGCTCCAAGATCTTCGCCGCCCAGACGAACGGTGCCGCTCGCTTTTGTGAAGCCCATGATAGTGCGCACGGTCGTGGTCTTGCCGGCGCCGTTTCGCCCGATAAGCGCTGCGCTCACACCCGGCAGCAGCGAGAAACTCACATTTCGCAACACAGGCGCGTCAGCAATCGCGACGTTGACATTCTCGAAACTCAGCATCGGTGTCATATCCCGATCACCTGTTCCCGGACCTTCGGGTCCGCCAGAACCTCAGCCGGCGTCCCAACCATCTGGATCTTGCCGACATTCCACACGGCGACGCGGTTGGCATAGCGCTCCACCATATCCATGTCGTGCTCGACGAAGACCGAGGTGACTTTCTCCTTTGCCAGCGCCGTGGTTAGAATGTCCATGATGGTGAGTTTCTCTGATGACGCGACGCCCGAAGTCGGCTCATCCATCAGGAGGAGCTTTGGCTTCAGCGCGAGCGCGAGTGCAATATCGACCAGCTTGCGTTGCCCTTCGGGCAGTTCGCGCGCCGTTCGTTCCGCATACGATTTGACACCGACGAGATCCAGCAGCCGCTTCATTTCCGGCACTTCCGGCATGAGAGAAAGAGCCTGGAAACCAGACGGACGGCCTCGCAGGGAGGCGGCCGCGATCAACATGTTCTCCATCACGGTCTGGTCGAGGAACAGCTGTGGTATCTGGAAGGCGCGGGCAATGCCGAGCCTGGTGATCGTACGTGGCAGCTGCGCGGTGATGTCGTGGCCGAGAAAGGTAACGGTGCCGGCTTGCGGCCGAAGATAACCGGTCGAGATGTTGAGGAACGTCGTCTTGCCGGCCCCGTTCGGCCCGATGATGGCAAGGTTTTCGCCTTCCAGGACGTCGAGGTCGATGCCATCGGCGGCGATGACGCCGCCGAACCGGATCTTGATGTTCTTGGCAGAAAGCAGGACGTTGGCCATTAATGCCCTCCCCGCCCGGATTGACCGTAGCGCTGGCGGAGGCCGATAAGGCCGTTCGGCGCGTAAAGAATGATGACGACCAGCACGACGCCGAGAATGAGCTGCCAAGAATCCGCCAGATGCGCCGCGGCATAGAACCGTACGCATTCGAACATCGCCGCGCCTGCAAACGCACCGAAAGCATGGGCGCTGCCACCGAGGATCGCGATGAACACGAACTCGCCGGACTTGGTCCAGAAGCCGAATTCGGGGGTCGCGATCTGCTGAATGATCGATACCAGAGTGCCGCCTATGCCGCCGAGAAATGCGGAGAACACGTAGCCGATGAGCAGCACGCGCCGCGCCGACATGCCAAGATATTCGAGCCTGGTTTCGTTAGATTTCATTGCCCGCAACATGTGACCGAGCGGGCTGTCGAGATAGCGTTGCACGCCGTAGAAGGCAGCAATCGCGACCAAAAGGCTCACGTAGAGAATAACGTATTGGAACGTCTCCGGCGTGAACGAAAATCCAAACAAGCCAGGACGGGCGACCCGGATGCCGTCCGCGCCGTTAGTGTAGTGGAACATTTTCTCGAGCAGCGACCACAAGACCATGGAGAATGCCAGGTTCAGCATTCCAAAGAAAATTTCCCTGTAGCGAACCACGAACAGGCCGACGATCAGGCCAAAAACGGTAGAGGTTATGCCTCCCAGCGCGAGAAAGATCAGGATATCGCCGCCGCCGATGTACTTGCCCCAGAACGCCGCGGTATAGGCGCCGGTGGCGAAGAACATCGCGTGTCCGAACGATACTTGTCCCGCCTGCAGCAACAGGACGATGCCGAGCACCACGATGCCCTTGGCGAGGATGAGCGCGAATAACGTCGCCCAGCTCGCGACGAAGAGCGGCAGTACCGCGCTGGCCAGAAACAAGATGATTGCGACTGCCGTGATCGGCTTGATACGGCCCGCCATCAGATTTTTCTCATCTGCACCGTACCGAACAGTCCGAACGGACGCACCAGAAGCACCAGTACCATCAGCAGATAGGGTACGAGAACTTCGAACTCCGGCTGCAGATAGATGACGAAGGCGCGCGTCAAACCGATCATAAGGGCCGTAAGGGCGGTGCCCTCGATCTGCCCCAGACCCGCAGTGGCTGCCACCGCGAACGAGAGCACGATCATGTCCGCGCCCATGCCGGGCACCAGCGACGTGGTCGGCGAAGCAAGCGCGCCGCCGAGCGCCGCCAGGCTCGCCCCGATGATGAACGTAATAGAGTAGACGCGTTGGGCGTCGATGCCGATGGCGGTTGACGCCTCCCGATCCTCGGTTACTGCTAGAATCACGGCTCCCGCAAGAGTTTTCCGCAAGAAGTAACGCAGTCCGAACAGCGTCGCGACTGCCACGCCTGGAAGCAGGACGACCTGGTAGGACGTATAGTTCACGCCGAATACGCTGATGTTCGGCAACAGCTTCAAGGGCTCAGCAGCGAAGATGGGCTGCACGCCCCAGATCAGACGCTGCAGATTGTCCATGATCATGAAGGCCGCGAAGGTGATCAGGAGCTGCAACACGTCGTCTCGTCCGTAAAGCGGCCGCAACAGGAAGCGCTCGATGAAACCGCCGCACACAAACCCTATGACGATGGAGGCAACCAGCAATGCGGGATAGGTAAGCCACGGCGACACCTGCGCAATCACGAGGCTCAACGTCGCGGCGAGATAGGCGCCAAAGGCATAAAGCGACCCGTGCGCGACATTCACCACGCGAAGCACACCGAAAATCAGGCTCAGCCCGACGGAAACCAGGAACACCAAGGCGGCGTAACTGATCCCGTCAAGGACGGCCAATATGGCGAGAGTCGAATTCATGGAGACCTTCAGGAAAGCCGTCCTGCGGTTTTTGCCCGGAGGACGATGATCTGGCCTACTGCTTGAAGGTCGGAACGTCCATTTTAACGAATTCCGGCTTGAGCGTCTTCAGCCACTCGACCGAGCGCACGCCCGCCGGATTGGTGATCACCTTCGGATCAAAGATCATCATGTTGTCGAGCAGTTTGAAGTCATAGCCCGGGAAAGACTTGGTGACGCCGACGAGCTGCGCTTCCAGACCTTGGTTGTCCTCGGGCCTCAGCGTGATCGGCCGGCCGAAACCGGTCGCGAACTCGGTGCCGGAGGTTGCGTCTACGACCTGCTCCCGTGTCGGCCAGTTGCCGCCATTGGCCTTGATCGCCTTGTCATAGGCAGCTTGCAGCGCCGTGAAAGCCTGCGCCATGTGGTAGACGGGGTAAATCGGCCAGGCGCCGGTCTTTGCCTTGAATGCCTCGGCAAACGCCTTGAAGGCCGGATCGTTCTTCTTTTCAGGATGCAGGAACCAATGATCGCCACGCGCGCCGACGATCAGGCCTTCCGGCAGATCCTTGCCCAGTCGCTGGATGGAGGATTCGCCGATGCCCAACACGAAGGTCGACTGTTGCAGCAGGCCGCGTTGACCGGCCTGACGGACCAGCGTGTCGAGATCGCCGCCCCAGGAGGTGGTTAGAACGACATCCGGCCGCAATGCCAGTAAGCGCGAAACTTCGGTGGAATAGTCCGGCGCACCGAACTTCGGAAAAAGCTCCGCCAACACCTGAACGTCGGGCTTCAGCGCCTTCAATGCGGTGGAGAAGATCTCCCAGCTTTCGCGGCCCCACGCGTAGTCCTGATTGACGACCGCGATGGTCTTGAAGTCGGGCTTTGTCTTAAGGAGATAGACGAGCACCGCCAGCATCTCCGGCGTGCCGTTAGCCTGCGTGCGGAAATTGTAGCGATATTTCTTCGTCTCCAGAATAGAAGCCGCACCGCAATCCCACATAAAGTTCATGACTTTGAGGTCTTCGGCGACCGGGACAAGCTGATTGCAGCTGCCCGAGGAGATGGAGGCGAAAGTCACGTCGACCTTTTCGTCTTGCACCATGCGCCGGTAGTTCGAGACCAATGCCTCGCCGCCGGCGCCTTCATCGATGAAAGACAGTTTTACCGGTACACCGCCGATTCCGCCCTTCTTGTTGAGGTCTTCTGCAATCATCTCGGCCGCGGCCTTTGCCGGTACGCCGAATACGGAAGCCGGTCCCGACAGGAAAGTGGTGATACCGATCTTGATTTCCGGCGGCTTGCTCTGCGCAAGCGCAGCGCCCGTAAAAGCTGTGATGACTAGACCGGCTGCAACTGCGGCTTTCAGCAAAAGCATTTGAATCTCCCCATTTTTAACTTGCGTTGCCCGGGCGGCCATCGCGATTTTTCTTGCCGCGACGCTACTTATAATTCTGAAATATTGCCAGCACTTACTAGTTGCTGGGGTCGTGTCCCCGGTGGTGGTGTAGCTCGGTAGAGCAAAGCCGCCCGGATGCGCGCCTTCAAATAGCGCCGTCGCGGGCGGGCAGCTTTGCGGTGGTCACCGGCAGTTCTCCGGTAGGATCGGGTTGCGACACGCCAACGCAACCGAGGAACCACCGATGACCGAAGACATGATGAACCTGCGCACGCTCGTAGAGAAGACCCCCGACGCCGATCTGCTGCGCGAGATGATCGGCTTTGCCGCCCAGCGCCTGATGGAGCTGTGGAAGGCCAGACCGGGGCGGCCTACGAAGAGAAGAGCCCCGAACGCCTGGCCCAGCGCAACGGCTACCGCGACCGGATCTGGGAGACCCGCGCCGGCGCGGTTGAGCTGCACATTCCCAAGCTGCGCGAGGCTCCTACTTCCCGGGCTTCCTGGAGCCGCGACGCATGGCCGAGAAGGCGCTCACCGCCGTGGTGCAGGAAGCCTATGTGCAGGGCGTCTCGACCCGCTCGGTGGACGACCTCGTCCAGGCCATGGGCATGACCGGCATCTCCAAGAGCGAGGTCAGCCGGCTGTGCGGCGAGATCGATGACAAGGTGAAGGCCTTCCTCGCCCGTCCGATCGAGGGCGACTGGCCGTATCTGTGGATCGACGCCACCTACGTGAAGGTGCGCCAGAATGGCCGCATCGTCTCAGTCGCGGTGATTGTCGCGGTTGGCGTCAATAGCGACGGCCGACGCGAGGTCCTCCGCATTGGCATCGGCCCTTCCGAGGCCGAGACGTTCTGGACGGCGTTCCTGCGCCAGCTCGCCCGCCGCGGCCTGCGCGGCGTCAAGCTGGTCGTGTCCGACGCCCACGAAGGCATCAAGCCCACCGTGGCCAAGGTGCTCGATGCCAGCTGGCAGCGTTGCCGCGTCCACTTCATGCGCAACGCGCTGGCGCATGCCGGCAAGAGCGGGCGGCGCGTCGTCTCCGCCTTCATCGCCACAGCGTTTGCCCAGGACGACGCCGAGGCCGCGCGAACCCAGTGGCGCAAGGTCGCCGACCAGCTCCGCCCCAAGCTGCCCAAACTTGCCGGCTTCCTCGACGAGGCCGAGACCGATGTGCTCGCCTACATGACCTTTCCGCACAGCATCGGACCAAGCTGCACTCGACCAACCCGATCGAGCGTCTCAACGGCGAGATCAAACGGCGGACCGAGGTGGTCGGCATCTTCCCCAACGATGACGCCATCACTCGCCTCATCGGCGCGATCCTGCTCGAACAGAATGATGAATGGGCCGTCCAGCGTGCCCGCTACATGGCACTGGAAACCATCGCGCCGTTGAGCGATGATCCGAGCGTCAGCATCACGGCTATCGCCAGCTGACCAGCCCGGCTCTCCAGCCGGCGAACGCGGTGACCCGCCGCCAGCTACACCACGCCACGGGACACGATCGGTGCTGGTGGGAAGGGCTTCCGCGGCTCGACAGTATATAATGAGATTGGTTCAGTATGCTCATGAACCTTACCGACCGTCCCACTTGCCCCCACTCGGAGCGGTTATCGACTGCGAAGCGTGAATGCGCGCTTGGCTACGTATGCCTCTGGAGAGAGAAGTGATCAATTTAAAGGGTGTGATTGCACTCGCTTTCAAAGCGAACGCGCTGTCGCATCACCACTGTCCCCTGTGAGCCCTGCCGCGCATGCGATAGCAATCGTTCGACAGAGCCGTTTAGCAATTTCGAGTTCCGTTTTCCGCTTCTGCAGAATAGCTATCGCCATCGCAGAGCCAATAGTCGTCGAGCGGTTTGAAACCGTCAAAATTCACTGCCACCCCCACTGTCCAGTGGTGATCGAACCGGTCTCTGCCAATCGTCTCCACGGAAAAAGGTAATTTCTGCGGTTTGGGCTGGAGACTTTCGACGACTTCTCGCCAAGGTTGCCGGTTTCAGAGGAGCAGAGACTTTAGAGAGCCGCACAAAAATCCCGTAAAATGCGGCACTTTCAGCCAATACGGTCCCACTCTCTATAATTGAGTGACTGCTTGGCTGCGGCGGGAGAGATCGAACCTCCGAATGGCGGAATCAAAATCGCCGATGCACAAATCGGTCTATCGGCGCTTCGAGACCGGATCGGTTCTCCTCTATGACCGCATGGCGGCTTATTGGCCAGACAACATAAGAGTTCACATCGACTTCAAGCACTATTTCGGTGGAGGCGCTGCGCAGCTGCCCAATGCGTCGCTGATGAAATTGAACAGAAGTGGAAAAATGCGGGCTATGTCGGGCGGCTCTGATCTACATACAACATCAAGGAAGTGGTTCTGCCGGACGGCCTTCGAGTCGCCTTGGCCTCCGTCGAGACGGACAGAGTAGATCACAATGCCGAGAGTGGACTCGCCGGCTGGCCGTCAAGATCACCGTTTGAAAAACCGTTTTAGTCCGTCGGTCTCAAACGGTTTCTCTTGCTAAGGTCTTGATTTATTTGGTGGGCGCACCAGGGCTCGAACCTGGGACCCGCTGATTAAGAGATAGCGACGGGTAGAGAACAATCAATGACTTACCGATCGCACCACTGGGTTTATCCGGCCGAAAACGGGCCTTCGTCGCAGGATCATAGTGCTCCCAGCATTGTCTATCAGCGGCACCTTGATGGTTCGCCAAATAAAATATCGATACTTCAGCGTAGACACCTGTGCTTACCAGAGTCAAAACGACACGAGATCTCCGGTTTCCGCTGCGCGCTTGACCGCGTCGATCACCCTGAGCGTTTTTAGCCCTTCGCGCCCGCTCACCACAGGCGTGGCCGTGCCGCGGATAACGCCACAGAAATTTGCGATCTGCAGGCCAAGCGGGTCTTCTTTCTCGAACCTCAGCCGCTCGCGCTCGATCGGCGCCCACCAGCTGGCCTTGCTCGGGTGATGCCACAGATCGAGTTGCGGAATGGCCAGCGATGCCCTCGTGCCGCCGATCTGGTAGCAGGTCTCCAGCGTATGGCTGTAGGCCGGATCCTCTCCGGTGGTGAATTCCCAGCTCCAAGGCGACTGGATGGTATCGGAGACATTGACCGTTCCCAGCGCGCCGGACGCGAAGTGCAGGATGATCACCGCGGTCTCTTCGACCGCATTTCCACGCAGCCGATTGGATTGGGCAGCCTGTACCGCCACGATATCCCCGCACAGGTACCGCAGCAGGTCGACATCGTGGATGAGATTCACGAAAGCGGGACCCGCTCCTTTCTCGCGGCGCCAGGGCACTTCAAAATAATCGTCCGGCTTGATCAGCCAGAACATGCCATGCACTGACACGATCTGACCGAGCCGGCCGCTGTCGATCTCCGCCTTGGCGCGCTGGATCATCGGGTTGTGGCGACGGTGGTGGCCGGTTAGCAGCGGCACGCCCGCCCGCTCGGAGGCTTCGACCAACGTCTGTGCCGCCACGATATCATCCGCTAACGGCTTCTCGATCAGCGCCGGGATGCCCGCAGCGATACAATCCATGCCGTTGGCCACGTGCATCTGGTTGGGGGTGGCGACAACCACCCCCTCCGGCCGGTTTTCAGAGATCATGTCCTGAACGGACGAAAACCAGTCCACCTTGAGCGATACCGCCAACTCCCGTGCAACCGGCATCGGATCGACGATTGACGATAAGACCGCCTCCGGCCGCGCGAGAATATGTTCAATGTGTCGCTTGCCGATGAGACCCGCTCCCATGACCGTCAGGCGGACGGGTGCACTCATACGATTCTATCCCTTCTCATCGAGCAGCTTGGCCAACCGACGCAAACCGAGCAGATAACCCTGAGTGCCGAAGCCTGCAATAACGCCATCAGCTCGTTTGGAAACGAACGAGCGGTGGCGGAATTCCTCGCGCTTGTGCACATTGGAAATGTGCACCTCGATTACTGTCCCCTCGAACGTGTTCAAAGCGTCTAGGATGGCGACCGAGGTATGGGTGAAAGCCGCGGGATTCATGACGATGCCGACAGCCGTCTCGCGCGCCTCGTGGATCCAGTCGATCAGCTCGTATTCCCTGTTCGACTGGTGAAAGCGCATCTCCAGAGCCAGCTCCGTGGCTAGCCCCCGACAATCTCGCTCCACATCCGCAAGCGTCTCGTGGCCATAGATGTGGGGCTGACGCTTGCCAAGCAAATTGAGATTTGGCCCGTTGAGGACGTAGACAAGACGGCTCATGGAATAACTCCGTTCAGTGATGGGCGAGGATCTCGCCAAGGAACTGCTTGGTGCGAGCGTGCTGCGGATTGCGGAAGAAAGCGTCGGGCACACCTTCTTCGATGATCTGCCCTTCAGCCATGAAGATGACACGGTCGGCAACCTGGCGGGCAAAACCCATTTCATGGGTGACGCAAATCATGGTCATGCCGTCGTTGGCGAGGCCAATCATCGTGTCGAGCACTTCCTTGACCATTTCCGGATCGAGAGCCGAAGTCGGTTCATCAAACAACATGACCTTGGGCTGCATGCAGAGAGCACGCGCGATCGCGACACGTTGCTGCTGACCGCCCGAGAGTTGCGCCGGATACTTCTCGGCCTGCTCGCCAATGCGCACCCGCTCGAGATATTTTCGCGCGCTCGCCTCCGCTTCGGTCTTGCTGATGCGGCGCGCGCGAATGGGCGCGAGCATGCAGTTCTGCAAGACCGTCATATGCGGAAAAAGGTTGAAGCTCTGAAAGACCATGCCGACGTCCTGGCGTACGACATCGATGGCTTTGATGCTGTCGTCAAACCGATGACCGTTCACCACGATACTGCCCTGCTGGATTGCCTCCAGGCGGTTGATACAGCGTATCAGCGTCGACTTGCCCGAACCGGACGGACCGCAAAGCACGATCTTTTCCCCTCTGCGCACAGTGAGGTCAACGTTGCGGAGAGCCTGATACCCGCCGTACCATTTCTGCACGCCCTTCATTTCGATCAGGATCTGGTCCTGCATGGATTCGGCCTCCGTTATCGGACGGCGGCCAACGCGCCCAGCGCGTCGGCCGCTTGCAGTGACTATTGAACTGTGAACGGAACGCCGGGGACCGAGTCGGGGAAGACCGGCACGGGCGCCTTCATCCACTTGGCGTAGAAAGCGGCCAATTTGCCATTGGACTTGATCTGGTCGACGAATTTGTTCGCCGTCTCGTTCCACTCCTTCTCTCCGAGGCGCGTGCAGGCCCCGTTGTACAAGGCGGTGAAGTGAAGCTTGGGCTCGAACCCAAGTTCCGGCTTTGCAGCGTTCAGACGCTGCGGGTAGAAGCTGTTTGCCCCGACCGCCTGCACCTGACCCGAGAGCAGTGCCTGGATCGTGGCCGCGTCATCATCAAACCTGCGGATTTCGGCGCCCGCAGGAGCATTATTGGTTACCTGGGTGTCCTGCGTGGAGGAGCGTGGGACGCCGATAACGTACTTCCCCATATCGGCGTTACTGTTGATCGGCGTTGCCTGGGCAGCGACAAGTGTAATCTCATTGGCAACATAGGGTTTGGAATATTGTACCACCTTCGCACGCTCGGGCAGCATGGCCATGGTCGCGAACAGAATGTCTACGCGGCCTGTGGTCAGCGCCGGAATACGATTGGCCACCGCCAGCGGGACGAACTCGGCCTTCACGCCGAGATATTCAGCGAAGGCACGCCCCATGTCGGCATCGATCCCATCCTGCTTTCCTGAGCTATCGACATAGCCCCAGGGCGGATTATCGCCCTGAATGCCGATGACGACGACGCCCTTCTTCTTCACGTCCTCCAGAGTGCCCGCCTGCGAGCCGCCTGCGACAACGATGGCCGACAGCGTCAGCAGCGTAACGCCGAGTTGGCGCCGATTGAGCGAAAACAACATGAGTATCTCCTCCTGGTGATGGCTGTGTTTGATTGAGTAGGTGCGCCGAACCTACCTTTGACCGGCCAGGGCGAGCCTGGCCTCCATCCGACTGCCCCACCACGAGAGTGGCCAGCAGAGGATGAAATACATCGCGCCGACCACACCGAAGACGAGCAACGGCTGGTAGGTCTGGTTCGACACGATTTGACCGGCGCGGGCGAGTTCGATGAAGCCGACGATGGCAGCGAGCGAGGTACCCTTGATGAGCTGCACGAGATAGCCAATGGTCGCCGGCAGCGCGATGCGAATGGCTTGCGGCAGCACGATGTCGCGCATGCGCGCGGAATAGTGTAGACCGAGCGCCATCGCGGCCTCGGTCTGACCGCGAGGCACGGCCTGGATTGCGCCGCGCCAGATCTCGCCCAGAAAAGCCGAGGCGTTGACGGTGAACCCAATCGCGACCGCAACGAATGCTGACAGCTTCAATCCGAGGAGCGCCAAGCCGTAATACACCACGAACAGTTGCAGCAGCAGCGGTGTCCCCTGGAAGATTCCGATATAGATCCGAACTATCCATTCCACGGTCGTGCGACCGCAGGTGCGCAACAATGCGACGACCAGGCCGGCGGTACAGCCACCGACGAATGCAACCAGCGTCAGGAGTACCGTCCATTGCAGACCACGCAGGAGGAAGCCGAACTCGGGAACGCCGAAATGCGGTGTCATGATCTGTGCTCCTCAGCGCGTCGGATATGAGAAGAAGCGGTGAGAGATGATTGCGAAGCCCGCCATCAGCAGCCAGGAGATCGCGAGGTAGAGGAAAGTGACGAAAAAATAGACCTCGAAGCTGCGGAATGTGTCGCTTTCGATTCGCTGCGCGACCGACGTCAATTCGTAAGCCGACACAGCCGAACAGATCGACGAGGTCAGCGTCAGCATGATGAACTGTCCCGTGAGCGAGGGATAGATCGCGCGAAGCGCGGGCTTGAGTACGATGGAACGGAATACCTGCCCTTTGTGCAGTCCGAGCGCGTAGCCAGCCTCGATTTGCCCTTTGTGAATCGATTGCACGCCGCCGCGGATGATCTCGATGGCGTACGCGCCTCCGTTGACGCCGAGTGCGATAATGGCCGTGGCGGTCGGATTGAGCTTTACCCCGACGAGCGGCAGTGCAAAGAACAGAAAGAAGATCTGCACCAGGAACGGCGTGTTGCGCACGATTTCGACGAAGCCGATCACGATGGCGCGCAACCAGGCCGCCTTCGCATCGCGGGCCGCGACGCCCGCGACGCCGATGATCATTGCGAGCGTCATGCCAGCAAGCGCCAAACCCAACGTCCCCACGCAACCCCACAGCAACGCGGGCATTGCGTGCCAAACCACCGAGAAATCGAGCGTGTAGCCCATCTTGCGTTTCCTCTCGGGCGTTGTGCGTGCCGCTCGCCCATCGGCCGGGTGTCACCCTCCCAGGGATGCGAAAGTTGCGAAGAAGACGTCTGGATCAGGCGAGACGCCCGTGAACAGGCGGAACGCTTCGGTGCCCTGGAAGATAGCCATTCCGCCACCATCGACCGTGCGGCAGCCGAGGGCCCGCGCCGCGCGCAGCAGCGCGGTCTCCAGCGGGAAGTAGATGATCTCGGCAACCCAGAGACCGGAACACAGCATCGCCAGCGGCAGCGGCGTTCCCGGATATTTGTCCATGCCGATCGGCGTCGCGTTGACAATTCCGTCTGCGGCCGCCACGGCGGCGGCAACATCCTGGCCGACCCTCAAGCGCCCTTCTACAAATCGAGAGGACAAGCCGTCGACCACGCTCTGCGCCTTGGCCAGGTCGACGTCTATGATGGTCAGTTCCTGCACGCCAAGCTTCATCAGCGCGAAAGCAACCGCCGCACCGGCGCCGCCTGCGCCGAATTGCACGACGCGACCAAGTGGTGCACCTTGCATGTTGCGGCGGAAATTCTCCGCGAAGCCGAACCAGTCGGTGTTGTGGCCGGTCATTCGGCCGTTCCTGACGACCACGGTGTTCACCGCACCAAGCGCCTCGGCGTCGGGCGAAAGCTCGTCCAGCAGTGGAAGGATCGCCTGCTTGCAGGGATGGGTTACGTTCAAACCGTCAAAGCCCATCCGCCTTGCGGCCGTGAGCAATTCCGGCAATGCTTCGACGCCGAGGTTCAACTCGGTCAGATCGATCTTCTTGTAGAGATAGCGGATGCCAGCGGCGTCGGCGGCCGCTTCGTGCATGGGCGGCGTGCGAGACGCCGAGATGCCGCTGCCGATCAGGCCGACGAGAAAGCCGGGTTTGCGATGCATTGTCGGCGTCGTCCGTCAGCTCAATGGAACAGTCAATTCGGCGATGACCTGGGCCGTGCTCGGTCGCACGCCGCGCCACCAGACGAAGGCTTCCGCCGCCTGCTCGACCAGCATGCCGACGCCGTCAGCCAGTTTGGCCACGCCTTCGGCGCGGGCCGCTTGCAGAAAGCGAGTCAATCCTTTGCCATAGGCAAGTTCGTACGCCAGCTCCGCGCCCTGGAAGACATTCCCCGGAAGCGGCGGCATTTCACCTCGCAGGCTGGCAGAGGTCGCGTTGACCACGACGTCATAGCCCTCGGCAAGGTCCGCCAGTTCAGCGTAGCCGCTCACCATCAGGGGACCACAGCCGGCAAACTCTTCGGCCAATGCCACGGCTTTGGACAGCGTTCGATTGACGAGAACCAACTCGGACGGTTGCTGGCGCAGGAAAGGCAGCAACGCGCCACGCGCCGCTCCCCCGGCGCCGAGCATCAGGACGCGCCGACCGGCCATTTTGACGCCGAGATTGGCAGTGATGTCCTGCACCAGCCCTACCCCGTCGAAATTTTCGGCGATGATCCGGTCGCCCTCGAATTTCAGGCAGTTTGCGGCACCTGCCCGTCTGGCGCTCTCTGAAAGCTCATTTGCATAAGCGAAGGCATCGAGCTTGAAAGGGGCGGTGATGTTCAGCCCCTTGGCACCCTCTGTCCGGAATTGGTCGACCCGTCGGCTGAAGCCATCGATAGGTCCCTCGATCGCCTCATAGACGAGATCCTGTCCCGTCATTCTGGCGAAAGTGCCATGGATCAAGGGTGATTTGCTGAAGCCGATCGGATTGCCAATCACCGCATAACGATCGCTCATCGCTCACTCCCGCACTGCAGCTTCGTTGTAAAGCACGCCGTCGCGCACCATCGCGTCGACGGCTTCGGCCGACAGTCCCAGCGATGCGGCAATGCGGCGATTGTCCTGCCCAAGCAGTGGCGCCGGAGTACGCACCGTGGTGTCGCAATCGGAGAACCGGAACGGCAGGTTCGGCAGCGTTACTTTGCCGAGCACCGGATGCTCCTGCTCGACCAGCATGCCGCGCGCATGGATCTGCGGATCCCTCGCGACCTCTTCGATGGTCTGCACGGGAGCGGACGGCACACCTGCTTCCTCGAGTGCCGCAAGACACGCATCCCGAGACGGCTGTGATAGCGTCCAGTTGCGCACAATCTCCATGGCTTCAGCATAATGGGCGTTCCGCGCGGCGGGCTTGGCGAAACGCTCGTCCAATGCCAGCGTGTCTCCTCCAATCAGGCTCGCCAATCGTCGCCACGCATCATCGACTTGCGCAGCGATGACAAGATTGCCGTCCTTGGCCGGAAAGACCCCGTAAACGGTCGAGTCCGGCTGTCCGCTGCCGGTTTGCTTCGGCAGGTCAGCGCCGCCCGAGAGGAAGTAACGCTGAACCGCATAGTCGTGCATCGAGACCATGCAATCGTACAGCGCCAGATCGATATGTTGGCCGCGCCCGGACGACGCACGGCCAACCAGCGCCGCATTGATAGCAGCGACGCCATGAATGCCAGTGTACATATCGGCCAGCGGCATCCGCAGCAGTGGCGGCGCTTCGCCGGGATTGCCCAATTGCGCCAGGGCCCCCGACATCGCCTCTGCGATCAGGCCGAAGCCCGGACGATCGGCATAGGGACCGGTGTGACCATAGGCGGAGACCGAGCAATAGATCAGCTTCGGATTCCGCCCCGATAGCGCTTTGTAACCAAGCCCGAGACGTTCGAGTGCGCCGGGTCGGTAATTCTCGATGAAGACATCGGCTGTGTCGACCAGCTTCATCATCATGTCGAGACCACGCTCGTCGCGCAGGTCGATGCAAAGTCCCTGCTTCCCCATATTCTGCTGTAGGAAGTAGCCGGATTGTTCGTCCTTGAAATATCCATGGGCCCGGCCTGCGTCGCCGCCCTTTGGACGCTCCACCTTGATGACCTCCGCGCCCATCGCGGCGAGGCAACGGCCCATGAACGGGCCAGCCAGGAAATGGCTGTAGTCGATGACGCGGACGCCTTTGAGCGGCAGATCTTGCGCGGTCATGCGCGCTCTCCCGCGACGCTGGTCTTCGGGCGCATCGGAATCATCAGCCGATGCTCACCGAGCTGCACCACTTCGCCGCGCTGATTAATCAGCTCCGAGGGCAGCACCACGATGCCCCACCCGTCCCGCTTTGTCTCGCGCATTGAACCCACGCGGAACTTCACGTGCACGGTGTCCCCGAGCTTGATCGGCAGCTTGAAATCCCACGTCCAGCCCAGCGACATTCCCGGGAGGAAGCGGTAGTAGGCACGGGTCTTCAAACCGTCGGCCAGCGACAGACCAAACAGCCCGTGCGCGACGCGCGTGCCGAACGGCGTTGTCTTCGCGTACTCCTCGTCGACATGGACCGGCGTGAAATCGCCCGTCAGTTCGGCGTAGGCATTCACCATTGCTTCGGTGACCGTCGCCGAGGGCGTGACGCATTCATCGCCGACCTTGGCATCGTCCCAGTAGCGCTCATCAGTCATGTCGCGTTTTCCTTAGGCCCGTGGATTGATTGCCAAGGCGCCTTCCACAGCGCCGGCGCTGGCTTGCAAGATCTCGACGTTGAGCCCGCCCGGCAGTTCGAGCCAGTTCGCCCCAGCGGGCAACGCCTTGGCGCCCCAGGCAGCGGCACGGGTGAGCACACCTTCGTAATCGTCGACCATGATGCCGAGATGGGCGAGACGCCCCTCAGGTCCGACGAAATTTGGATCCTCGATGAGTTGCACGCTTCCGACCACCCAAACCTGGCGCGGGCGTGCACCGTCGGCGGGTTGCTCGTCGCGGATGGCGAGGCCAAGCACATCACGAAAGAAGGCGATGTGACAATCAACGTCCGGCACGCGGATCGCGACGTGTTCGACATAGGCGCGCGGCAGCGACATCGTCTCAGGCCTTTCCAGGATAGTCGCTGCGGGCGTATTCGATGCCCTTGACCAGCGCGACGAGGGTGGAATTGACGGGGGTCGGCACGTTGAGCCTGGCGCCCCAACGCACGACGGAGCCGTGGATGTAGTCAACCTCGGTCAGATTGCCGGACTGCAAGCTCTGCAGCATCGACGTCTTGAATTCGGGCGGCAGGCCAGCGGATGCCATCGTCCAGGCGCGTCGCGGGTCGGTAATCGAGATCTTCACGCCAGCAGCTTGCGCAACCGCGATGCCCTCCGAGATTGCGGCCAGCGCGCAATCTTCCAGAACTGGCAGCGAATACAGGCCGCCATAAGTCAGCCCGGTAACTGCGGTAATTCCTCCTCCGGCGACGTTGATGAACAACTTGTCCCACATCGTGCCCAAGATATTGTCGCTGAGCAGCGTGAGAATGCCGGCACGATTAAAGGTCTCGGAGATTCGCTGCGCACGTTCTGTCAAGCGCCCATCAAGCTCGCCGATGATGGTCTCCTTGCCGACGACCCCGGAACGAACATGCCCAGGGCCGAGCAGCACACCGCCGATGTAGGTCTTGCCCGCCATGACCCGGTCACGACCAACCTCCTCCGACAGGATGTCCTCGTGACCAAGACCGTTCTGAAGCGACATCACGACCGTCCGGGGCCCGATGATCGGCGCCGCGGCACGGATGGCATCCCGCGTGTGGTAGGATTTGACGAGGATAATGACGAGGTCCGCTTCTACGCCGACCTGAGCCGCGGAGGTGCAAGCAGTGACCTTCACGACGGTCTCGGCGCCATCTTCGAGTATCCGCAGGCCACCTGCATTGATTGCGCCGACATGGGCCTGGAACGGATCGATCAGCCAGACCTCGGCCCCGCCGCACGCCAGCGTACCGCCGATGGTCGAGCCCAAGGCTCCCGCTCCGATAAAGCAGATCCTCATCCGAACGCTTCTCCCGCGCCATTCTCGGCGTTGGAAGCACGGTAGCCGGCCGCTCGATATTTAGATATATTATGATCTTTATAGCAATTATTGTGAATCGCAATGAAGCACCAGGATCCCATCGAGACCAACCTGCTGGACCCGCGCCTGCTCAGGCTGTTCGACGCATTGTTCGCAACGGGTAGCGTCACCAAGGCAGCCGAGAAGCTCGGTCAAAGTCAGCCGACCATTTCGATCTGGCTGGCCCGTCTGCGAAAGGAATTAGACGATCCGCTCTTCGTCCGGTCAGCAGACGGCATGCTGCCGACGCCGCGCGCGGAGGCTCTGATCGGCACGGCGAGGCAGGCGCTGGAGATGCTGCGTCGCCTGGCCGAGCTTCGCAGCGACTTCGATCCGACAACCGCGAAACGCCGTTTCGCCATTTGCATGACGGATGGAAGTCACGTCACGCTGCTTCCCTCCATTCTCGCTCAGGTCCGTCGCGTTGCGCCTGGCGTTCGTATCGAGGCGACACAGATCGGCCCCGACACCCCAAGAATGCTGCAGTCCGGAAAGGCCGATCTGGCGCTCGGCTACATCTCGGATCTCGACGCGGGACACTTCCAACAGGCACTGTTTCCGCAGGATTGGGTCTGCCTGGCGAGCGCGAAACATGCCCGGATCCGCGACCGCATCACGGCAAAGGATTTCAGGCGTGAGGCACACGTCCTCATTCGCTCCGGCACCGGGCATCAGTTGCTCGCCGCTGCGCTGCAGGAGCAGAAATTAGTCCTAGACGTTGGGCTGGAGCTACCCGGCTTTTTGGGGTTGCCTGCAATCGTCGGGACGACTGACCTGATCGCCACCCTTCCAAGGCACATTGGTGAAACGCTGGCTCACTATTACGGACTGCGCGTGCTCGACTGCCCGCTGGCAATCGCCGGATTTACGGTGAAGCAATACTGGCACGCCCGCTTCCATCATGACCCGGCAAGCCAATGGCTGCGTGGCGTCTGCGCGGAGCTCTTTCAACAGCAGGAAGTGCGGGGTCTATATCGTTCCGGTCGGCCAAGGAAACGAAGGCCACGCGATTTGCAGTCGTAATGGTCCCCGGTAGCGGGGCAACGACCGCGCCCGAGGCCACCGGCCGGGCCGACTGCGGCACGGCTGCAATTCCGCACATGCGCATCTGGACCGGTTGTCCGCTTCGTTCGCCGTAGCACCCTATTCTACGATGAGGGCAAAACACCTGCCCGCCCAGCTTCCACGGTATATGTTCGGATGGAAGCCTCGGAGATAAGCCAGCATGGCCACGCCGTTTAGTTCGATTCTGGACCGAGCCTTAAAATCTGTGTTTCCAAACGCGCCCAAAGTGAAACTGCTTACCGAATGAACTCAACAGCTTGACATCTGGCTGGGGCGGGAGGGATCGAACCTCCGAAGACTCCTACGTAAGCCTATGAAAAATCGTGCTTTTCACGCTGCCTTGCTGAGGCTGTAATACACGTCCGTGAGACAATGCGCAAGACGCGCCGCCAATCGATTGTCTTGGTCCGTTGCACCCACCTTGTCGTCCCTAATGCCGTCGGCTGTTCAATCTGGCATGGCGGGAGGGACTCGAACTCCGATCCGAATTCGTGGCCGAGAACAGTAATCGGCACCGCGCGTACGAACTGTGTGTTGTGGCTGAGACAAACGAGGACCTAGAACGACAACCCGCGCAAATTCTAGATGCGAATTTATCGCACGCTAAGTTACACCTCACGTATCCTGCGATCCTCGCCGTGCCTGCCGGCCGCCCGGGCGTTTCGCTCTTGCCCAACACAACGATACAAGTTGGGGGTAGTAACGGGGGGCGTCGGCGAGCACCCGCCTACGGCGACACCGATTCAAGAGTATGAGGAGTGACCTTTGGCTGGATCGCGGACCCATCATTTGCCGGTGCGCAGGGGCGCCCGCCCCCGCGTGATCCTAGGTGGATTCGGGGCCAACTCGCAGACGGCTCCGCCGCACGGCGGCTGAAGGGGCCGCTCGCTGCGGACGCGCCCTCAGAGGTCCTGGATGGCAGCCCAATCATGTTGGGGACGACGGACCTGTGGGGATGCCTGACCCTCAACGCCTGCGGCAGTTGCTCATCCAAAAGGCACGGCGGCTGACGGCATAGCCAACCCGCTCCCGAGAAGTTTCTGCAGGCAAACTCCTCAGGCTTCGGAAATCTTGTGGAGTAATGAGGCTTGGTGTCCTTCTTGAAATTCCTTGGCTGCTCACTAGTTGCTTGTCGCCCTTCGCCGGCGTTTGGCTCAGACACCCAGCGGCGCAACGCCATTGGAGGTGTATTGGGACTGATACCATTTGACCCCTGCTCCCGCTGTATCGGGAGGATTCTATGCCGAACAAGATCCCAAATGTCAGACAATCCGGCAGTGGGTGTGGCGACCGGCAAGACGCGCTACGCGCTTCGGCGAGTGCCGTCGCCAGAAAGCCACCTCAACCTGCGGCCGCAAAAGGCCTAGCGGCCGAGGAGAGCGTGCAGGTCGAACTTGCGATCGCTATACGCGACCGAGCGAGGTTCTGCGCGACCCGACATTATGCGAGGAGCAGAAGCGAGATCTGCTCCGCCGGTGGGCGTTAGACGCATACCGCCTCGTAGCGTCCGCGAAGCAAGGCATGCAGTCGGATGCGGCCTCGGAGCTCAATGAGGCCATTGATGCGCTGATCGATCTCGACGGCGGCACGGCTCCCTTGTCCAAGCTTCCGACCGTATGCTCTGCAAGACCCGGAGAAAGTGCACGGGCTGCGTGATGCGGAAGCCCGTCCGCCGTCCGATCCGCGCAGTTCACTGAGCTCCGCGCGCCTGAACCGGTTCCAATTTCGAGCACCTTGTCCGTGGACTTCAGTGCGGCCGCTTCGGTCATCAGCGCGACAATGTAGGGCTGGGAGACAGTCTGGGCGTGCGCGATCGGCGGCGCGCCGTCCTCATCGCGCCGGCGAGGCCGATGCCGCTCGTGCCGCGAGCAAGAGATCGAGGAGTTCCAGCACAGGGGCGTCAAGCGCATTATCGATTACCTCGCAGATGAATTCAGGAAAGAAAGTGGCATCGAGCTGCGGAACGACCGCCTGGCGTTACAGCGTCTCAAGGACGCTGCGGAGAAGGCCAAAATCGAGCTGTCGAGTAGCACAGAGACAGATGTCAAATCTCCCGTTCATCACCGCGGACCAGCACGGACCCAAGCACCTCAACATCAGGCTGACGCGAGCCAAGCTGGAGGCGATCGTCGACGACCTCATCCAGAAAACCATTCCACCATGCCGGGCTGCCCTGAAGGACGCCGGTCTGGAGCCTGGTCAGATCGATGAAGTCGTGCTGGTTGGCGGCCAGACCCGCATGCCCAAGGTGCAGGAGACCGTCCAGGCCTTGTTCGGGCGCGAGCCGCATAAGGGCGTCAACCCCGACGAGGTCGTGGCCATCGGGGCCGCCATTCAAGCCGGCGTGCTGCAGGGTGACGTGAAGGACGTGCTGCTGCTCGACGTCACTCCCCTGTCCCTGGGTAGAGACGCTCGGCGGCGTGATGACGAAGCTGATCGACCGCAACACCACAATTCCCGCAAAACGCAGCCAGGTGTTCTCGACGGCAGAGGACAATCAGAATGCCGTCACGGTACGTGTGTTCCAGGGCGAACGCGAGCTGGCGGCCGACAACAAGCTGTTGGGGCAATTCGACCTCGTAGGAATTCCACCCGAGATGCTGTGGCCCTCGAAGACGTCCAGCAGGGTGGTAGGGCCATGTTGACGATGAGCGCATCATACCAATGCGCCGTCCATCGAGCAGGATGCCAGTTTCGAAATTCTTCCGCGGCGACCAGCGCATCTGCTACGCGAACAAGGAATTCGAAACGCTCTTCGGCCAGGACGCGAAAGACTGCGCCGACAAGGGCTGGTCGATCCTGGCCGGGTTCACGGACGAAAGCGATCCGAACGTCTCGCTGGATCTGGCCGTGCTGAAGGACGGAGGAGAGTTTCTCGGCACCTTCCGGGCGGAGCGGCCTAGACCGCTCCTGGTCGAGGCCTTCTCCGGTCTCATTCAAAACGAGGACGGGACCGAGAACTATCGCATCGCGGCGCTGATCGACATCACCGACAGGGCGCGTGCCGAGCGTGAGGAGTATGCGCGCCGGATCCGCGACAAGGACATCCTGCTGCGCGAGCTGCAGCACCGCGTGAAGAACAATCTTCAGTTGATCGTCGCCCTCATACGGCTCGAAGCACGCAACGAAAGACGGGGCGAGAGGGTCGACTTGCACACGCTGGCCGGCCGCATCGAATCCCTGCATCTGCCCTATCAGGCCTGTCGAACGAGGCCGCCGGCGACGAGGTCGATCTGGGCCATTACCTCAGCCAGATCGCCGCCGCGGTCATGAACACCTGCGCCGTCCAGGGAATTCGGCTCGAGCAGAAGACGGAGTATGCCCCGGTGTCGGTCAACACCGCGCGGTCGGTGGGGCTCGTTCTGAACGAGGTGCTGACCAACTCCTTCAAATATGCCTTCGAAGGCCGCGGCCACGGCGTGATCACGATCGAATGTCTGCGCCAGAGCGAAGACCGGTATCGCGTGGTCATCGCGGACGACGGAGTCGGGTTGCCTGAGGGCATTACATGGCCGATCCCGGGAAAGATCGGCGCGCTGATCGTGCAGACCTTGAGGGAAAACGCGAAACCGGACTTCAAGGTCGAGTCCGCGCCGAACAAGGGCGTTCAAGTGACGATGAACGTCGCTCGACGGGCGATTGCGTGATAACGAGCTGTCGGCCCGCTTGCGGGCAATTTCCCGGGTGATCAGGCGCTTCGGCGCGAGCGACTCCGCGACGGGTCTTCGCGGCCTGCCGAGCGACTCCCGGAAGCGAGCAGCATCAGAAAGAGCGCCCGATTGGCCTGGTACCGGGCAGCCGGCCGGTTGGCTTCCGAGCCTTGCATGATGGTTTGCCCATCAGTCGTGCAGAGACACCATCTGCATGCCCGGCGGCGCCGCCTGAGGTGGATTTCGAAGAGCGGCAATTCGTGCGGCATTCACGGCGTCCCCTACTGCATTGTCTTTGCAGCAGGCTCCTGGTTCAACTGTTCATGAAAAAGGATTTGAAAGCTCGAATTCTTGGATATAGCCTTGCTCCGTCGGAGCTCACGTTCTTGCCGCAACGCAGAATGCGAGTGAGCGGCGGGCCAAGGCCGCCCCGTGCCCAAACTCCATCTTTGAGCAAACCATCCGCCAAGCGGGAGCGGTGCTTCCGCCGGGATCATTCGGGCCTGCCAACATGTCGTCCTCGCCCAGCAAGATTGCCCTGTTCATCGATGGCGCCAATCTTCATGCCACCTCCCGAAGCCTTGGCTTCGACATCGACTACAAGCGCCTTCTGCAGGAATTCCAGAGCCGAGGTATCCTGCTCCGCGCCTTCTACTACTCGGCTGTCATCGAGGATCAGGAATTCTCCTCGATCCGGCCGTTGCTCGATTGGCTTGACTACAACGGCTACACCGTCGTGACCAAACCGACAAAGGAGTTCGTCGACTCGTTCGGACGGCGCAAGGTCAAAGGCAATATGGACGTCGAACTCGCGGTGCATGCCATGGAGATCACCGGCGACGTCGACGAAATGGTTCTGTTTTCGGGCGACGGCACTTTCCGTTCGCTGGTGGAGGCGGTGCAGCGCCGAGGCGTACGGGTGAGCGTGGTGTCGACCATGGCGACCCAGCCGCCGATGATCGCGGACGAACTCCGGCGGCAGGCGGACGTGTTCACCGACCTGATGGAGCTGCGAGCCGCGATCGGCCGGGACCTGTCCACGCGCCCACCACCCCGCGAGCGCGGCGATGTTCGTGGCCCGCCGCTGCGCCGCGCCGACACGGCGGCGCCGCGTCCAGAGCCCGACGAACTCATCCCGTAACATCGAGCGCACCTGCTCGGGGCGCGGGTTCGGCCGCCGGTACGATCATGAGCTCCGCCGAAGGCCCGGTGCTCCTGTCGGGAGACCGACGCGCAAGTGGAATATCCTGGTGCAGACGTAGCGCGACCACCCGGTTTCGTCGGATTTGGCCTCCTCGACCTGCCGCGCTGGCGAGGCCGTCAAGCGGCCTCCGCGGAACGGAACGAATCAGCGCGACGGCGTTGAATCGCCATGTGTGCCGTGGCGTTGCGTCAGTCTCGTTGGGGAGTATCGCGTGTCCATGGCGCCACCAAAGTTGCGATTCCTGGTTACATCGAGCCGTGTGATCCCACGCTGCGCGAGAATCCGCCGCGCGGCAAGGACTGGGTCTACGAGATCAAGGCCGACGGCTACCGCGCTCAACTGCACCGGGGAGATGAGGACGCCAAGGTCTATTCGAAGACCGGCCTGGACTGGACGGAACAGTTCTCCTCGATCGCGGTGGGCGCGGCCAAACTCAAAGCAAACAGCTTGGTCATCGACGGCGAGGCCGTGGTGTACGGCAGTGGCGGCCTGCCGGATTTCCAGCAGCTCAGGCGAGAGCTCGGCCCGAAGCAAAGCGAGCGCGTGCGCTATCACGCCTTCGATCTCTTGTACCTCGACGGCTATGACCTGCGTGGCGTCGTGTACGAAGAGCGCAAGCGGTTGCTGCAGCGGCTTCTGAAGGACGCGCCCGAGACGTTCATGTACGTCGAGGCGCTTGCGGGCGACGGCAACGTAATCTTCGAAAAAGGGTGCCAGCTGGGGCTGGAAGGCCTGATCGGCAAGCGGCTCGGCGAGCCCTATCGCTCGGGCCGACAGGAGAGCTGGATCAAGCTCAAGTGCAAGAAGAGCGACGCCTTTCCGATCGTCGCGTTCGTGGAGAAGTTAGGGGCGCGCCCCCGGAAAGTGGCCTCGCTTTACGTCGGCCGGCGCGAGAACGGCAAGCTGCTCTATGCCGGCAAGGTGCGGACCGGCTACACCGAGACGACCGCGCGCGAATTGCGCGAGCGGCTCGATCCGTTGATCCGCAAGACGTCTCCCCTGGACGTGCCAGTCAAAAAGCCGAAGGCGACGTGGGTCGATCCGATCCTCGAAATCGAGGTCCGGTATGGCGCGCTGACCGATGATGGCCTGCTTCGCGAGGCCGTGTTCAAAGGCTTTCGCGATGATCTTGCGGTGCGCAAGGTCAAGGCGCCGCGCCTCGTGCCCTGCGCGGCCGGCCGCCCGAAGCTCGGCGTCCCCAGAGAGAACATCCTGCAGCTTCTGCCCGAAGCCGTTGCACCGTCCAAAGAAGAACTCGCCGACTACTGGCGCAGGGTGTGGAAGAAGGCCCTCCCGCACCTCGGCCATCGCCCGCTCAAGCTGGTGCGCCACGTGCAAGGCACCACCTTCTACCACAAGGGGCCGCTGCCGAAGGACATTCCGGCGGCCGTGCACCAGCTTCGTATTCAGAAGCGGGAGGGCGGCCAGGGAACGCGCCTGTGGGTCGACAGCCTCGATGGCCTCTTTGGTCTCGTCGAGATCGGCGCTGTCGAGCTGCACCCGTGGAATGCGACCGTCGAGGACTTCGAACATGCCGACCGTATCGTGATCGATCTCGATCCCGGCGAGGGCGTCGGCTGGGAGGCCGTCGTGGAGACCGCGCTCGATCTGCGCACGCTGATGAAGTGCGAGGGTTTCGAGACCTGGCCCAAGCTCACGGGCGGCAAAGGAATTCATCTGATGGCGCCACTGGCTCAGCCGATGCTGCACGACAAGGCGCATCGGATCGCGCATCAGCTCGTCTCCGCGCTCGCAGCGCGTCATCCAGACCGCTACCTTCTGTCTGCGCAATCAAAACGTCGCGGCCGCATCTTCCTCGATTATCTGCGCAATGGCCGCGGGACGACGGCGATCGGCACCTATTCCCCGCGAGCGCGCGAGGGATTTCCGATCGCAGCGCCCGTGACCTGGAAGCGCATCGAGAGCGGGATCGCGCCGGACGCCTTCTCCATCGACAGTCCATTTCGCGTCAAGCCAAGGAGGTGAGCCGTATGTCGGATGCATTCGATCTATGGGTGGAATGGCGCCACAAAACTCCCAAGTTCACTCCCTTCAGGTAGGTGGCTGCCGTCCGCGTTGCATGAGTCGCTTGACCGCAGCAATGGTGCGAACGAGCTGTCTAGGCCAGAGCGACCTACGTGGCGGAGTGACTATGAGAATGTAGAGCAGGTTCAGCAGCAGCCAGCAGCCGACCGCGATGAATATGTATTTCATACAAAAATCCCGGAACACCCGGCGACGACGGCAAAGTCCAAAGCATAAACTTGCGGAGCAGCTTTCTTATGATCGCCCGGCAGTCGGTGATGTAAAAACCGGGAACGAAACCATATAGCGAACTGCGTTACGGCGTCGCTCGAAATAAACAGCCAACAGTGCTGACAGTTTTCTGCAGTAGACCCCAGCCAGGTTGGGAGAAACAGCCGGGGCCGGTGTCCCATTGCACGTGCCGCAATCGGCCGTAATCGACACGCCCCAAGTTTCACATGCACAAGCTCAAACTATTTCGCCGGCGCCGTACTAGGGCACGTACTCATGAAGCGGCGGCCGCCTGATGTCCGGTTTGCCGCCAACATCGGCCAAAGAGCGGGTGGGCTCCGAGGTCGGAGATGGGCCAACACCGGAAGTCGAGGAACGACGCCCTGCCCGGCATAGCACCGGCTCACGTCGGAAAACGACGTCGCCACGCCGGACCAGCCGCTGATACACTTCACTTCTGCCGAGGCGGTGGTGAGCGCGGCGTCACGCGTGCCGCTGGCTACGAAGCCGCCGTCGGCCAACGCGTGGAAGAATGCTGTCCTCATACTCGGTCGGCTTGCAACGAATGTTGCTCTCACTCAGTGGTAAAGTTATTCGCGCTGTGGTTGGATTTTCGTTGGCGTTCGGCGCCCTGGAGTTGTTTGACGAAGTTTTCCTGAAACAATGAGCTGCTATAGTCTGTGTTAGCGTGACTTTGTTTTTTCGGGCAGACAATCAGGTCAACCAATCGGCTGTTGAGCTTGGAACTGGTGCAGTCTGCGAACGGGCTCACATCGAAGAGCCGTCTGAAGTGGCTACAATCACGCGAAGATCGCGGTGGAAAGATCTGACACTGACACTCAAACGGTGGGGGTGACGATGCCCGCCATATTCGACCTGCTCTATCGTGAATATTGCCGCGCCTGCCTCGCTGAAATGCGAAAGCAGCTTCTGATCCCAGCTGAACGCCCTGAAGCTCCAGACATGTGGGATTACAATCCTGCGGATCACAGCAGCGACGACAGGACCAACACACCGCACCGAACCGGTCACAGGCGTGCCGAACAGCGGCCCCGAGACAGGCGGCCTCTCCCGGCGCAGCAGTGACAGGCAACAGCTCGGGAGGCAACTATGAACACCCCAGAATGCTACACTGTAACGGTGGCTTGCGTCTCGTGTTTGACCATTATCGGTCTAATGCTTGTCGGGGCGTGGTGAACGTGAGCTACTTACCGCTAGACCGCGACCGTCGGCCGTTACTGAGCCGCAGGCAAGCACGAAGGTCCAGTCAAACAAAGAGCGGCGGCTCACTTTCGCGGATCAGGCGGCCACCAGCTCCTTGTCATACATGCGCTTGATTCTGTGTCGCATCACGGCGTAGCACTCGCAAGCGATCTTCTCGAGCCGCCTTCGGTCGATGTCTAGCATTCCGCGTCGGTCCGATAAGACGCCGCCCGCGGCCTGAAGTCTGCCCATCGTTAGCGTCACGGTCGTTCGGCGGACCCCGAGAAGTTGTGCGAGCGCCTCATGCGTTAGCTGGATTCCGCTCTCTGCGGTGTGGTCGTGAATCTCAAGCAACCATCGAGCCATGCGGCACTCCACCGGATACACCGCGTTGCAAGCTGCCGCGTTGTTAAGCTGCAACAATTGTGTGCGGAGATGGAGCCGTAGAACACGCCTGATCGTGTCGCTTTGCTCATAAGCAAGCTGCAATTGCGAAACAGGGACCTGGAGCGCGGCTCCAAGGACGTAGGCAGTTGCTGTGACTGGGGAGCGTGAAGGACTTAGGACGGAGAGAGCGCCGACCGCCCCTTCCGAGCCCATGAGAGTTGACGCGACAATGCGTCCGTCCGACATTTCAACTAGGAACGCTATGGCCCCGCTGAGGGGGAAATAGACCAGCTTGAACTCATCTCCCGTTCGCACCAGTACAGTATCAAGGTCGAACGACGTTTTCTGGGTGTAGGGCGCGAGCAAGTTAAGGTCCGCTGGCGGCGTTGCCGCCAGCAGCCTATTCCCAAGGCCATTCTGGAGCGAAATCGCCGGTATTCCTCTCAAGCACGCAGAAACAACGCGGCTCAAACCCTCGCCCAGGAGGCAGTTCCAATTTACTGACCATTTGTTTTCCGCGTGCCTCGGCTCGAACTTCCGCTAATGGAATGGTCCGGCCGTGCTGCGGCCCTGGCGGTACGAGAAGCTGGCAAGGGCGCCCAAGACAAGGAGCACGCCATGTCTCAGAAACTCGACGCTTCGCCCGCCGTCATCGGCATCGATATCGGCAAGAACTCGTTCCACATCATTGGCCAGAATCAGCGCGGCGGCATCGTGCTGCGGCAGAAGTGGTCGCGCGGCCAGGTGGAAACCCGGCTCGCCAACCTGCCGCCGTGCTTGATCGGCATGGAGGCCTGCGTCGGCGCGCATCACCTCAGTCGCAAGCTGCAAACGCTTGGCCACGACGCCCGCTTGATGCCGGCGAAATACGTGCGCCCCTATTCGAAGGGACAGAAGAACGACTTCCGAGATGCGGAAGCCATCGCCGAAGCGGTCCAACGCCCGACCATGAAGTTCGCCGCAACCAAGACCGCCGACCAGCTCGACCTGCATGCGCTGCACCGCGTGCGCGAGCGATTAGTCGGTCAGCGCACCGGCGTCATCAATCAGATCCGTGCGTTCCTGCTGGAGCGGGGCATCGCCGTGCGGCAAGGCCTGCGCTCCCTGCGGTCCGAGTTGCCGAGTATCCTCGCGACGCGCACCGATGTGCTCTCGCCTCGCATGTTGCGCATCATTGAGGATCTGGCGGGCGACTGGCGCCGGCTGGATGAGCGTATCGAGGACCTCTCCAGCGAGATCGAAGCATTGCCCCGTCAAGACAAAAGCTGCGAGCGACTGATGACGGTGCCCGGCATTGGCCCGATCATCTCGAGCGCGATGGTGGCTGCCATCGGCACTGGAGACGTGTTCTCGAAAGGCCGCGACTTCGGCGCCTGGCGCGTTAGCGCGAAGGGCTTTCCGGTACCTTCGCTTGGCGCTTTTCGAGCTGCTCCTCGACGTAGAGAAAGATCATTCGCCGGGTGTCCTGGTCAGTTATTTTCTGGAATGCCTTGATCAGGCGCAGCATCTCCAGATCATCTTCGATTATTCTGTTCGACATTGCAAAAGCCTCAAGGGAAAAGCAGCAGTCTCAAATCGGGAAAAGTATGCAATATCTCACGTACTACGGGAACATGGAAAATCAGCAGAAAGCTAATCCGTGCCGGCCCACCGCCGAGCCGGCGGAGGCGGCTCCGGCCATCCGCCTCAGAGCCAAGCTGAAGCCGGGGCACTCTCCGCCATCGCGCAGGAGCCCGGCAACTGAGGTGGCGTTACTCTCTGCGGCGTACCTTCGGCACTCTGCCATTCGTCCGCGCCCTCTCGGCAACATCCCAAATGTTGTCGCCCTTCGGCGGAGCGCGACGAATATAACCCGAAATATCCAGTTCGTTTCACCCCTCGGGTGGAGGTTGGAAACGCCCTTGTCAGCTCTAGGCAACCCAGCAGCGGTCGTCGCGTTGCTCCGCGGAGGCCGTTCTATTTGCGAGGCACCATGGACGAGAGCCTGCTCGTAACAATGATGCGCCGTCCCCTCTGCAAACCGGCGCTGCTGCTTGCGCGTCAAGATTGATTGTCCAGGCAAAGCCCATCGCCCGTTGAAAGAAGTTTGACGAATGTCGTTCGACTGACAACGAATGGTTGATTCTGGAAGCCTCTGTTCACCATCCGGCAAGCCGGTCCTCCTTCGTTACCTAAAATCCACCACTTCCCCGCTCTGGTGATCGCAGGCCTTGGGGGATGCTGATGTATCAAGTGCTCTACTGTCTGACCGATGAACACGATTGGCGACTGGTCGCGCTTGGGGGCGCGCTCTGCCTGCTCGCAAGTACGGCTGCGATCAGCCTGTTTCACCGGGCGCGCGCGACGCAAGGATCGGGCCGCCTGGTGTGGCTGGCGCTCGATGCAGTCGTTGCCGGCTGCGGCATCTGGGCGACGCATTTCATCGCGATGCTGGCCTACGGACCGGGCGCCAGCGGCGCCTATAATGTTCCGGTGACGCTGTTGTCGCTAATCTTCGCCATCGCCATCACCTTTGTTGGCTTGAGCGTTGCGGTCTCGACCATGCGACCGGGCCTCGTCGCTCTTGGCGGGGCGATCGTCGGCGGCGGTGTGGCGGCGATGCACTATACCGGCATGATGGCGCTCGAGATCCCTGCGCGCGTCAGCTGGGCGACGGGCACGGTGGCCGCTTCGATCCTGCTCGGGGTGGTTTTCGGCGCATTCGCGCTCCATGTCGCTGAACGGCGAGACAACTTGTCCGGCACGCTCGGTGCTGCGGTGCTGCTGACGGTCGCCATCGTCTCGCATCATTTTACGGCGATGGGCGCGGTGCAGCTGACGCCGGATCCGACGCTGCCGATCAGCGGCCTGTCGATCCCGCCGACGTCGCTGTCGGTTCTGACCGCGAGTGCTGCGGCTGCGATCATCGTGATCGCATTGGTCGCCGCGCTGCTCGATCGGCGGGCCAAGGGGGAATTGGGCCGCCAGCAGAGGGTGCTGGACACGGCGCTCGAGAACATGTCGCAGGGGCTCTGCATGTTCGACGCGGACGGCAAGATCATCCTGTTCAACGAGCGTTATGCCGCGATGCTCGGCCGCACCGACATCCTGCTCACCGGCCGGCTGCTGGTCGACGTGCTGCGGGAGGAGCAGGCGAAGGGTCAGTGGCAGGGCGATGCCGGCGAATTCTTCGCCCGCCTCGTCGCCGACGCGCGCGAGAGCCGCACCACGACCGACATCGTGACCAGGTTCGGCCGCTCCATCCGGGTCGTCAACCAGCCGATGCAGGGTGGCGGCTGGGTCGCGACCTTCGAGGACATCACCGAGTGGCTGGAGGCGCAGGCGAGGATCTCCCATATGGCCCGCCACGACGCGCTGACCGGCCTGCCCAACCGCATCCTATTCCACGAGCAGCTCGAGCATGGGCTGCGCCGGACCAATTCAGGCGACCAACTCGCCGTTCTCTGCCTCGATCTTGACCACTTCAAGGACATCAATGACTCGCTTGGCCATCCCATCGGTGATGCCTTGCTGAAGGAGGTCGGGCGCAGATTGGAGGCGACCGTCGGCGAGAGCGACACCGTGGCCCGGCTTGGCGGCGACGAGTTCGCCGTGGTCCTGATCGGGCGCTCCGAGGAAACCGCTGCAAGGTTCCTGGCCGGCCGTCTCGTCGAGGCGATCTCGGCGCCTTACGAGATCGACCACCATCAGATCGTGATCGGCGTCTCGATCGGCATCTCGCTGTCGCCGCAGGACGGCAGCCATCCGGACGAGCTGTTGAAGAATGCAGACCTTGCGCTATACCGCGCCAAGGCGGACGGTCGCGGCACCTATCGCTTCTTCGAGACCGGCATGGATGCGCGCGCGCAGGCGCGGCGGCTGCTGGAAATGGATCTGCGCGCGGCGCTGCAACGGAACGAATTCGAGGTGCACTACCAGCCGATCCGCGACGTCGCCACCAACCGCGTCGTCGCCTTCGAGGCGTTGCTGCGCTGGTCACATCCGCAGCGTGGCCTGATCGCGCCGATCAACTTCATTCCATTGGCGGAGGAGACAGGTCTCATCATCCAGCTCGGCGAGTTCGTGCTGCGCAGCGCCTGCGCCGACGCGGCGACCTGGCCCGACGATATTGACGTCGCCGTCAATTTGTCGCCGGTGCAGTTCAAGAGTCCGAACCTAATCGCATCCGTGACCGCGGCGCTGGAGGAGGCGGGACTGGAAGCCCGTCGTCTCGAGCTGGAGATCACTGAATCCGTGCTGCTGCAAAACGGTGAGGCGACGCTGACCACGTTGCATGAGCTGCGCGCCATGGGCGTGGGTATCTCGCTCGACGATTTCGGCACCGGCTATTCGTCGCTAAGCTATTTGCGCAGCTTCCCCTTCGACAAGATCAAGATCGACCGCTCTTTCGTCTCCGAGCTGGCAACCCGCGCCGATTCCATGGCGATCATCCGCGCCGTGACCGGCCTCGGCCGCAGCCTCGGCATCGTCACGACCGCTGAAGGGGTCGAGAACGACGCGCAGCTCGAGTTGCTCCGGCGCGAGGGCTGCACCCAGGCACAGGGCTATCTGTTCAGCAAGCCGCGGCCTGCCTGTGACGTGGCACTGATGCTGGAAGGGCCGCGGCTCCGAGCGTTGGCTTAACGAAATTATCAGAATGCCATCGCGGCACCGAGGCACAGCGCGGTAAGTCCGGCGGGCACGCCTGAGACGGTCGGGATCGTCGCTGCACGTCGCGTTGTCTGAGGTGCACTGGTCTCTCCCGAGATCCATCGCCGCGTGAGGGTAGCGCTCGACCTTCCGGTCCTTACTGTCTTCGGTCAGACCGAGCTCAGCCCGATTGTCGCGCAGACGAGCGTCGACATCCGGAGACTGAGTTCGTCCGGACCGCGGGAAAGCGCTCTGGAACGTCGGAAGTGCGCGTTGCGGATCCGATGGATCTTCGTATTTTGCCGACCGGCACTTAGGGCGTAATTCAAGTCCGTGGATATCAGACCCACAATCGGCTATCTCGACGCGCCGGAGAATGCGCGTCCGGCCATCACGGCTGACGGATGGCTGCGCACGGGCGACCTCGGGACGCTGGATAAGCGCGGCTACTTGCGTGTCACGGGCCGCCTCGAGGACATCCCGCGGCGGAGAGAATATTTACCCGGCCGAGGTCGAAACCTGCCTGCTGCAGCATCCCAACATTGCCGATGTTGCGGTGATAGCTCTGGTGGGGTGCCAGAGACTGTCACAGCCGTAGCGCGTTCGACCTCTGAAGCCAACGCGCTCAGATGATCGGCAAGCCTCGCGAACAATTCTCGTTTTCGCAGATCAGTGGCTAGATCGCTGATCGATTTGCAGTCGGCGGCATCGTTGCGGAGTCTGTCCAACTGCTCACGGATGTCTCTCATTTTAGAGTGCCCCCGGCAGCATCCTCTTCATTCAGTTGAATTGATCGAGGTGTACTTGAGCTCACGCCGATCTATTTCCGAACGGAGCAACTCAGCATAGTTGCGAAGATTGTCACCAACAATGCGGGAGCGGCCGCCATTCGCGCGATCAGCCAACACTTGCCGCCGCACACTTTCCCAAAGAGACAATAACGTCTGATCTTCCAAGCTTGAAAAGTTCATCCGCAGGCCCTCAGTAATTGGTCGCGCGGATGCTACCGCGTACTCGTGAGCCGGATTGTTCGGTTGCCGACATAGCTGTGGTGAAGCTACGCGCTCGTTGCACATCGGTCACACCGCTTGCATTGGTGAAGGGAGATATCGCGACCGCGGGATCTACCGTCGCATTAGCTAATCGATCGCTCGCGTCGCCGCTATTGCTGTAACGGGTCAGAGCGGTCGTGCGGCCGATTCCGCGCGACGGGACAAGATGTGGCTGCGTGGTCACCGACACCTGCTTCGAAGTATTGAAGGACGAACGTACGCGCTGCAGTACAATCCGTCCCGTGTCAGGCATAAGGGAGCATCTCCTGCAGCAAGCGATCCGCGGCGGATAGCTGATCAAGCCGAAGCACGAGCAGCTCGTTCAGCCGCGCTACCCGAGACTGAAATTCCTCACGTATCGATCCGTTATCCACATCTTCAAGCAGGCCATTGAGAACTCTAAGACATTCGATAACGACATTGACCTTCCGTCGCAGCAACTTAGTCCGTTCTGGTCTGGACGATCAGGTATCGCTCTCGACTAAATGGCAGCGGGATGATGTTGGCAGCCACCGGCTCGGACGCTCCATCACGGATCCTCGCTGGGACACTTCCAGCGTGACTCGCTGCTGTTGAGGTACTTGTCATGGAAGCACCTCAAGCTGCGCGCACAGTGATCAGGAACTTCTCGACCTCTGTCTTTAGCCGCGCGCTGTCGTTCGACAGCGTTTGCGCCGAGGCAAGCACCTGACTAGAGGCAGAGCCGGTTTCCGTGGCCCCTTGCTGCACCTCCGTGATGTTGGAGGCGACCTCGTGGGTACCTTGCGCGGCCTGTTGGACGTTGCGCGATATCTCCTGCGTAGCCATTCCCTGTTCTTCCACCGCGGCTGCAATGGCGGAAGAGATTTCTGAGATCCGACCGATCGTGCCGCTGATTTCCTTGATCGCGACGACGGAATCCTGGGTGGCGGCCTGTATATCGGCGATCTGGTGGCTGATCTCCCCAGTCGCCTTGGCAGTCTGTTCGGCGAGCGCCTTGACTTCGGAGGCAACGACAGCGAAGCCGCGTCCGGCCTCGCCGGCCCGCGCCGCTTCGATCGTTGCGTTCAGCGCCAAAAGGTTGGTCTGCCCCGCGATCGTATTGATCAGTTCGACCACGTCGCCGATACGAGTTGCCGCCTGTGACAGCTTGTTGACGCGATCGTTGGTTTTCTGTGCCTGATCCACCGCTGCGCCGGCAATCCTGGCTGCGTCCTGCACTTGGCGGCTGATTTCGATGACTGATGAGCTCATCTCTTCGGTGGCGCAGGCAACCGATTGAACGTTGCTCGAGGCTTCCTCGGAAGCCGCAACGACCATGCTAGAGCGCTGCTGGGTGCTCTCGGCTGTCCTGCTCAGGGTCTTGGCCGCCGCTTCGAGCTCGGTCGAGGATGATGAGAGCGTCTGGATGATTTCTCCGACCGCATCCTCAAAGCGTCCAGCGAGCTGGTGCATGTCCGTCTTGCGCTGGGCGGCCGCACGGGCCTCTGATTGCGCCTGTTCGGCCCGCAGCCGGTCGGTTTCGAACATATTGTCTTTGAAGACCTGAACCGCCTCGGCCATCTCGCCGACCTCGTCAGCGCGGCCGACACCTGGGATCGAGGTCGACGTATCGCCGCTCGCGAGCCTGCCCATGGCGGCGGTCATCCCCTGGATCGGGAGGGCGATCGCGCGAGCGGTCAGCAGCGCAATGGCGGCCCCGAGGCCCAGTCCTGCCGCAAGCAAGCCCCACAGGACCAGCCTCAGGAAGGATATGCTCGTCTGCACCTGATGGCTTTCCTCGGCAAGCATGCTGTTCTGGTTCGTCTTGATGCCTCCAGAGCGGGTGCCGTCGGCGCCCTTCGGCCCGTCGAGCAGATCGAGAATCTTCACCGCGCGCGGCGCCGCTTCCGTTATGAGAATATGCACGGGTGCATTCCAGTCCGCTGACTCCCGGAACGCGAACATCTTCTCGTAAAGGAGAACAAATTCGCCCCGCGCCTTCGTGATCTTCTCGAAAGAGAGCAGCTGAGACGGCGTAAGCAGGTCCTTCTTCGCACTCACGGCGGTATAGCCTTTTTCAAAGAGCTCCCACGGCTTGAAGAATTTCTCCTTGTCGTTCTTTTCGCCCGACAGGAGGTACATGCGAAGTTGAGCGGTGGCAGCGGCAAAATTGCCGCGCGTGTCCGCCATTGCTTTCAGCAATCTCTTACGCTCCGCCGTCGCCTCCTGGCCCTCCTCCTCGTTGATCATCTTGGTGATCTCGGAAAACATTGTTTCGGTGCGCGGACCGGCTTCGGTCACAAGTAGCTTTGTCGCTGGATATGCATCGGAAGTGAACGCGACGGCTTCGGCTTTGTCTTGGGCAGCTCGGAACTCTGCGAGCAGCGCCTTGGCCTCGGCCCATTTTCGGCTGTTCTCCGGGTTGGTAAAATGTACCGCCTTCTCATCGAAGCCGGCAACTGTGGCATCCATTTCCTTCCACATCGCGGCCCGATCTAGCTTGCCTTGCGGATTTCCGGTCAAGAGATAGCCACGCAATGTCGCCAGTGTGGAATAGAGATTGCCGACCAGCTCTGTGCTCGCGAGCGCGACGGGTGTCCGCAGGTTCACCATGCGATCGACGGTCGTGGAAATCCCGCCGACCGCAAACACGGTGTATCCGACTGAAAGCGCGATGATCGCGCATACGGAAAGAAATCCCGAAATCAGCCGGCCACGAATCCGAAGTTTGAGTTTGAAGGGCATGGCAACACTCCGCGGGTCATTGGACCCTTAAAAAGATTGGCAAGAATGGATTTGGATGTGACGCGCTTAGTCGCCGCAACCGACGGCGGCTTTTAGGTCAGATGGCAAAAAGATCCCTCGTGGGGTCACTCGATAATAAAACAGTAGCTCAGGTTTCCCGTCCCTACTTGAGCGTGCAGACCATGGTGAAGACAATTGGCTGCGAGTTGGTTAAGAAGAAATCGACCCTGATTTTCCTCACGCGCGCAAAAATTGCTGCTTCAGCGCGTATGACGAAATTAGCTCGGCGCATTTCGCAAATTTTTGGTTCGCCCGGCCGCGAAATGCGCGAGCAACCCAAAAACTGAGCCCCAAGACGGTCCTTCCAAAGCTACCTATGGAAAGTGAGATAGCCAGCTTGCGACAACTTGTCTCAAATCATCGTCGCGGCCGAACTGCAGGCTCGCCGACAGACGGGAACAAGAACTCGATTCCCGCATCCGAAAAGACGCGACGAAGAATCTCCGTCGTCTCGTCCGACATTGGGGGAGCATCATCGTACTCTTCAAGCCGACGAATGATGGCGGACGAAATCCCCGTTCGCGCGGCCAATTGTTTCACAGACCAATTTAGGATGCCGCGGGCTGCGCGCAGTTGCGCGCCCGTAAGCTGCGATGTTGCCGCGTGTTGAACGGAGAGCTTTTCCTGATGCACGTCAATGGAGAGACCCATCCATTCCTGGATGCTGCCGTCCGCATTGGTGACAGGCACGGCCGTACAATGATACCACCGATATGTATTGTCGGGCTCTCGCAGGCGATGCTCGACGCTGTACCGCCGTCCGGTCTCGACCGAGGCCGTCCAGCTTCTCAAGGCCGCCTCACGCTCGTCTTCGTGAAGAAGATCAGCCCAGCCTTTGCCAAGCAACCGATGCGCCTCTGGTGTCTTCTCGCCATTCGGCAGTGCCGTGATTCGACCGTCGGAACTACCGATCCACAGCAGACCGCCTACCACCTGGGTCAAAGCGCTGTAGCGCTCGGCGTCACTTCGCAGCGTCTGGACCAACCGACGTTGCGCTGTAATGTCGAGAGCGATCCCCAAAATACATTCCGGCTCACCTGCGCTATTCAGTAGCACTTCGGTATGGCAGTTAATCCAGCGCAAAGCGCCATTGGGCCGAATGATGCGAAATTCACCGTCGAGCAACGTCCGATCTATCATCAACTCGCTGGGACCGCGAGTCGGACCGCGATCGTCCGGATGAATCCTTCGTTGGATTTCGGTGTATGACGGCGACACCGCATGCGGATCCAATCCGAGCAGCCTAAAAAAGCCACGCGACCATTGCATCTGGCCGGCTGCATCACAGCGCCAGACACCTGCTCCCAGCTTTTCTTCAATCAAACGAAGCACATCGGATATACCGAGATGTGCCTCCAACTGCAGCAAATTAACCCCCGTTCTCAAATACAAACATTCAACTCTCAATTGCAGAACAATTCAACACTGATGTTTGAGTGAACCCGGCCATACGGTCGCAGGCCGGTGGAACGTCTCTCCACGGGCAACGCCAACGAGAGAGGGCAACGTCGTGCGGTCCTAGAGACCGCCTACACCTCAACCCGGCCAATCGGCTGCGCGCCATTCGACGAGGCCAATGACCCGAAAATCCCTTCCGGCACTGCTGATTTTCTCGAGCATGGTGGCACTGGTTGTCGCATTCGGATTTCTAGCACAGTAAGACCCGCGGATTGTGTGCGACGTCCTCTTTTCCCCCGATAGCGACTCAAATAGCGGACGTCGTGCACTTCGCATTTGGGCCAAGCGGTAGAGTAGCGCTCTAGATATTTGGAGGGGCCTCTTACCAGGCAGGCCCTGTTGCCGCGAGATGGTCTATGGACGCGAAATCAGCCACACGATTTAAACAGCACGTAGATCGGATCATGGAGAGTTATCCCTGGCGCTCACGCTCGCCCAAGAATCTCCAGTAGCTGAGTTTCTGAGATTGAGGACATCGGTCGGCGATATCATCTCTCGGAATAGACTCCGTGCTTCAGGAAAACATTTACAAAGATTATCCCGGTCTGGATGGCATGAAAGGCTGACTGATAACTTCGGCTTCGGGTCAAAGAACGAACCCGCTCTCGCGGGAGGGCTGGCGGCGCGGTCCGCCGATCACGTCTACCGCTGTAACCGTTTGAACGAGCACAGGTGACGGGCGGGCGCTCCGTCTGCAGGATCGAGGGGTCAAGCACTCCAACCTCAAGACAGGAGCCCCCAATGAGCGAGAAGCCCATCAGCCCGCTGCGCCAACGCAGGCTCGACGACATGAACATGCGCAGGTTCGTACCCGATACGCAACGCGAGTATATCCGCGCCGTCAAGAGGCTTTCCTCAGCCCTTCCCCCGACAGTGCGACGGCGGAAGAGCTGCGCGCGTTCCAGCTGCATCTGACCGAGACCCTGAGGCGGTGGACGCCGGGTGCGTCGCCTATTTGCGCAAGCCGTTCGCACGGCAAACCTTGCGGGATGCCATTGCGAGAGTACTGGCGTAACAGGCGCGGCGCTCCATCGGGGTAGGTCAATTGGGCGCCCATAACCTCAGCAGACTGAACCGCAGGTTGTTCGGCTAGGTGTGAGGCTAGTGAGAACGGGGCTGTCCGTTTTGATCCTGCGCAAGCCGGAGAGTTGCGCTGCTTGAGCAACGGCCAATGGCGAACTAGACCATGTACTCCGCGAAGTGGACAAGTCCGTTCTGGCTTCAAACCGGAGATGGCCGGCTCGCTAGGGCGCTACGGAACTGCTCAATGTATTCCGCTGGCAGGTCCCTTTGAGATCGCGCGCGTTGCAGCTTCAAGACGGGCCGCGATCTCGCTCATCCGGCGCGCCAGATCTTGGAGCGTTGTTGGCTGTACTGGGCCGGCGCCCCTTGGGGAATTCAGCTCCGTTTGCAGGTGCTCGAACTCTGCCTTGCACCGCTCCAGCTCGGCGAGAAGCATTGCGAGATCATCCATTTGGCCGAATGCGCCTCATTCCGGTGAGCTGGGGCCGTCGTACCAGATCAGGGGCAGGCGCGGCACTTGGGAAATTTACGGGTGGGCCGACCCGCTCTCCGCCGCAGGTCGATGATCCCGAGACACACATCTGGGTAGGAGATCAGCCGGCATTCCTGCTGGGTTGGCGGTTGGCACGTGGGTACTGCGGCTAGTCTGTGTCTGTGGGTGGGCCCGCTGTCCAGGTTAGATCGGAATGGCATCGTGTGGGTTTTCATCGCCGATTTTGACCCCGAAGCTCACGCCGACCTTGATCTCACGTGACCGTAGTTGAACAATTAAATTTTGTGGTGGAGGACATAATGAACAAAGCCATTGTTGCTATCGGGCTTGGGCTTGCCCTGTCGGGCGCAGCATTCGCGCAAGAGAAGTCGGCTAAGGAACAGCTTGTTGGTGCGTGGACGCTAGTCGCTGTTACCAGTGAAATGGACGACGGCCAAATAGGCGAACCCTTCGGTCCTTCCCCAAAGGGTGTGATGATTTTCTCAGATGATGGCCATTTCTCGCTTTTCCAATCGCGCGCGGAAATTCCAAAGATTGCGGCTAATGACCGAGCCAAGGCGACGCCCGAGGAGGCGCAAAGTATCGTGGCGTCAAGCATTTGCCTATTACGGCACATACTCGGTTGACGAAAATACAAAAGGTATGATGGTCAACCTTGCAGCCAGCACCTCCGCGAACGTCGCCGCCATTCCCAATCAGAAAAGAACGATTACTTTGCTAAACTCAGACGAACTAAAATTCGACAATCCCTGAACTCCAAACGGTATGACGCTGCGAACCACTTGGAAGCGCGTAGCGGCGCCCCAGTCGAATTTGAACGGCGGCAATCGCACGCGACATAACGCCACTCTGTAAAAAACCGGAAAACCAACCGGCTGGTTCTCGTCAGATGGTGTCAGAGCGTTGGGCACCAGACGAAAATCGGCCCCGACCAACACGGGGGGCTGGCGGTCGGGGGCCGTCCCTTCCAGTGCGCCACAGGCGGCGGTCGTGGGCACACGCGCTGACGTTCGGGTAGCGACAAACCGGTACACCAGCTGGCGCGCGCTCTTTCAGGCCGCAACGTGTGGATTGACAACTGTATAGCCGCGCAACGATCGCGCGTGCATCCTTGTCGCGTGTCCGCCTGAGTTGGCGTCATACGCCATCCAAATGTCGCCTCTGAGATGCTGTTCTAGTACGAAGACGTGCCCACGGCGTGCCGCGACCATTCCGGGCGACGGCGACGTACGCGGAAAGCGTAGCCAGTTGGCTGCGAGGTTTAGTTCAGGCACCACACGACCAAACACGCGCAGCGCTGCGCCACAACCACAGAATGCCGCCGGGCAGCCGGGCGGCCGACCCCCGGCGATCCGGCTCTCAGCAGGGACCCTCATCGCCAAGCTGTTGGCTGCGGTTACTACGAGTTTTTTGGGACGATACGCCTGCAGAGAATATTGCGAAATTCGTTCGCCGCGCGTCTGCGCGGACGAGAAGTCACATGGCATGATCACGTTGCATTCGGGCGCGTGGCCGATGCGGTAGGGTCTTGCTTCCGAACAGATCGAGCTGAGGACAACGAAGAGACACGCAGAAAATACTTGCTTGAACATTGCAGGGCTCCAAAATGAGGTCCTGCCCGGAGTACCAAGCAACAAACAACAATTTGGCCGAAAAGCGGCCAAGGTTAACAGCGATCGCGGTCCAATATCGTCAACCCTCACGGCCAGACGTTGCGACGCTATCTGATTAACTCGCAGAGAGAGAGAGAGAGAGAGAGAGAGAGAGAGAGAGAGAGAGAGAGAGAGAGAGAGCCTTGCACTCGTCCGACTTGTCAAGTCTGCTCCGGGGTGACCACCGGCAACGCTCGGATCGAGCGATATAATTTCCGCTTCGCGCCCCTGAGCGGCTGCCGGTGTAGATGGAGCCCTAACAAAAGGCCCCGACGCATTCCACGTCGGGCCCTTAAGATCGTCGAGCCGGTTACATCCGCCGTGCCCTCTGATGCTTGATGTGTCGATTACCGCCCACGATCTAGTGCAGAGCGTGCACTGCGGCCGCAATAGCAAGGCCGTTTGAACAGTCGTCATAACACGCGCGTCGATGTTAATGCCACGAGGTTCCCGCACCTGGACGGTTGCTTGGGCAACAATTAAAAGTCGAACCGCTCGTTCCTGCGCGCCATGAAGATTTTGGAAGCCACGAGCCGCGGCGAAATGTCAATTCATGATCGTAAGCAGATCCGAACCAACCCGGCGTAGCTCTCGCTTTTTCTCGACCGGTCAGCCCGAGCTCTCACGCACCAGCCGGGCAATTCTGCGAGGACCATCCCACACCTCTACGGCGGGGTACGTATCGAGAAATTTCTCTGCTCGCGTTCTGGCGTCTTCATCCGTCGGACTGTCAATTTGATAAACCGCCCGAGCAACGCCGGATAAATCGACCACATACGCAACGTACCGCATGGCAGTTCCCAAGTGCCGGAAGCTACAATACGACTCCGCCAACTGTGACGGCCTTCGTTTCATCTTACTTTCGAACCTTTGACGAGCGCCGGCTGGTGATCGAGACTTGCTCTTGGACAACCTGCCGCGCCTCCACCTCGCCTGTTGGTTTAGGAGGGCAGGAACTCTCTTTCGGAGGTTCTCTTGCCAGCCATCGCAGTATTCTAGAACAATTTACGAGGCTCCCAAGATCGACCTATGGCTTAGGAACCAACCGGCGCCTACGGACCCGAATACCCGAATATCCGTTTCGGTTGGAGTTCGTTCCGCAATGGGGACCGGGGCGCCCCTTCCCCGGTTGCAGAGAGCCATGCTTGCGCAGGGGTCGAGGCCGTTCCGCGCGACGCGCGCTGCATTCACAAGATCCTCCGGCATCCGTTCTTCATGAGCTTGCGCGAGGATCTGTAATGGCGCGCCTCACCCCCGCCGAAAGTGGTTCGCTACAGAGGAGGTGGCGCAGGCTTGAATTGATGAGAACGATCGGGAGGGCGTCGGCTTCGAGTACGAGGTGATCGGCGCGCCAGCGTGACCTTCATTGGCAAGCCATGTCGCAGAGCCAGCGCGCGGCCGCCCGGCGGATAGGATCGAGAGAACAACCCCTCGCGCGTGGCCCAATTGTGCCGAAACATACAGCCAGCCAGGGCGCGCGCGAAAGCTGCGGCGTGGTCATCCGAGGTTCAGGAAGGAACGTCTAAGGTTGGTCAGCGGGGATGAGTTCCGCCGGAGTAGCATGGATGAAATACAAACTTACACTTGCCGCAATAACCGTTCTCGGTGGGGCGGCATTCTCAATTGCAACGGCATCGGCAATGCCCGTTGCTCCGTTGGGACAATCAAACATCGCGAACGTTGAGACGGTAGCTCTGGTTTGCGGCCGGCACGGATGCGTCCGAACTCGCCCGGTCTATCGTCCTGCCTATCGCCGCGGCGTAGTCGTTGTTCGTCGGCCTTATGCCCATCGGTACTATCGGCGGTACTGATCAGAGGTTTCGTTCACGTAAACTGGCGTATCCTACTTGTAAAAAGGCCGCCAACTGAGGCGGCCTTTGGTTCTTTGCTCAACGGTTTTAGTGAAGAGAGAGGACAGCGGCCACGTTAAACGCCAGTAGAACCAGAGCGCATGCGCCAGCTGACAGCAGTCCCTATGTCACCGGCCTCCTTCGCGCATGCATTCCTGTGGGAGAAGTGGTAGCCAACTGCTGAGGTCCGACATTTTCTGGCGTTATTTGGATGTCATCCAACAACTTCGCGAGTTCGTTTCGGAGATTTATGTTCATAACAATTGCTCCGAGGCAGTTTCGCTGAAGAAGCACGAAAGACGCAAACTGCCGGCGATTAGAATAACACAGAAGAGCCGTGTACGGTTGCGATCCACTGCGAGCGAGGCTGGATAACGCGCGGAGCTTCTTACGCGGCTCGCGGCATCTCGCCCCACGAGCTGCCCGTGGCCTGTTCAATGTCCTGCTCGTCTCTATAATCAGGCGAACTGATTTCGCCACTGAACCGCCAGGTTGACGCTGCTTCGCAAAGCGTGGAGCTCTAGAACGGCTCGCCGGTTCTCGTGAATGCGCTGCAGCGGACTATCTGCTTGTTGCACTGCTTCCACTCTTCGCCATGCAACACATTCAAATCGGTATCAAATCACCTCTCTACACATGAATCCCGATGTGCCGGAACGCGCCTTATGAGTTTGCATTGTTTCTCAGTTTGGTGATTTGTAGTGAGGTCGATCATGCGTCCGCTTTCTGGAATGATCGTGATTGCAGCGGTCTCAATCTGGACGGGGCTTCACGCCGCCCCAGCCGTTGGGCAAACATTCAATGATAGATGGTCCATCGTGCCAGACGCTCACGCCGAGCCCGCTCCTGAAGGACTCGATAAGACAAAGAAGGAGGAGCCGCAAGCGCAACGCCCGAGCGGACAAGAGCCCCTGAAAGATCGTTCAGGCGCTCAATTTTTCAATCGAGTTATTTCCGGAAAAGCCTCCTACTATTCGTATTCCAAAGGCAAGACAGCGAGCGGTTCATCGTTTGATCGGAATCTACTAACCGCGGCGCATCGCCGTCTGCCGTTCGGCACGAGAGTCCGCGTCATTGATCTCGAGACGAACAAGTCGGTGGTGGTTCGTATCACCGACCGCGGACCATGGGTCCGTGGCCGCGTCCTCGACCTCTCGCTGGCGGCTGCGCGCAGCTTGGGGATTACGAATCGTGGCGTGGCTCAGGTTCGTGCTGAGGTGTTGTAGCGGACGACCATGCCCTGCGAAAACACGCGACCGCCGCCCACGCGCCCTTACGTCAATAGTCCGCCTTTTGGCCTGAAACGAATCTGCCGTGTCTCTAAAGAACCCTGACGCTATCGCGGCCCTCGTATCCGTCCTCAGGCTCGTCCACGGAGACGAAGTCGCGCGAACCATGCTCCTGGAGGGTATGAGCCTCGCCACGCTGACGGACACGATGTTCTCCGCGCCGATAGCACATCGCGATGCCGTTCGATACGTCGCGAGTGCCTTAGATGACTTCGCCATTACACCAGAACTTGGCTCCGTCTGGCATCTTCGTTACCTGTATGATGATCAACCCGGCTCATTTCGCGTCGTCGATATGGAGATAGCCACGCCGGCCGGTACGCTGTCCAGCAACGACCTTTGGCTTCGGCTGCCCGTCTAACTTGCAATGCGGACCGTGCTTCGACGATTAGCCGGAGCCCCCTGCCCTACGTGCCGGCCTTGTAGGTCTGGATCGTGCCGGCCGTTATCTCACAGCATGAGAGGGCGCGGCTGCAGCTCATCGATGCCTTTCCCGGCAGGGCTGCGTCTTTACATGCCATGGCCTGAGCCCGGTTGGCCGCGATGATCCAACTGCTCCCGCGCCCGTTCACGTAGGCGAAATTGCGAGATCGGTGACGCCCAGCGAGCTCTGAAATCTTGATCTAACTTGCATCCTGCGTGCAGGCTGGCAGCTCTCTTAAATCCGCGGCGGATCGACCTTCCGAGCACGAACGCGACGAAGAGCGACTGCAAGGAAGATTTTAGAAGCTACAATCGAAACCGGCGTGTGCAGAAAGTATTCGCAGTTGAGCGGCACGAGGCGTGCCAAAGGACACTATGCCCGTCGAAGTCGGAAGAGCCCAGCAGGACAAAGAAGTTCAAATCCTTGCAGGCGGATGTCCACAGTGGCATCACGTATCGCCATTTAGCCGAGTTACCGTAGTTCCTTACTGTAGCTTATTTCTAGAGCCGTCCACGGTTTGCGAAAAATGAACGTCTTCGCGAAAGCTTAGCGCCCAGAGTTTGGAGGAGTGGATATCCTCGGCGCGGCGAGAACCAGGGACCAGTAGCTCGCCCCCTTCCGCGAAAGCGCTCTGCGTTTTTTCCGCGCGGAGCTTGCCACTTCTACGGTTCGAGCCACGTTGACACATTAGATCGCGGGAGCCGCTAGGCTCAGTCGCGCTTGACCCGAAGTGAGGTGTGGGGCTCCCGGCTGACGGTTAGCATCACAAGCCACCTGCGGAATCCTCCGCGAAAAGTGTGGAGAGGTAGTCTGGAGCGGCCGGATTATGGGCGCGATGATGATGCGCAAGGAGCCCGCGAGCGCGCCCAGGAGGCCGTTCGAGAAGCCGACGGGCGGAGGCGGAAGCCTGGTCCGTCCGCATGGAATGCTACGGTGGCCCTGCGCAGCCCTGCCCGACGATCGATCAATGCTTAGTGGCGGACTCGCCTGGCTGGAGGTTGAGTGCGCCCGCTGCAAGACACGCGAGCCTGCCATTCGACGTCATACATCGGCATAAGCACACGCCGCTCTGGAGTTTAGGCGCTTTTTCCTGCCTCGATCAGCCTCGAACTTTCGGCGATCGGACTCATTTGCCGACGGCGCCTTCGCGCGCAGCGCTGGGCCCGAGCGCACAGGCTAAAACTGTGCTAAACAACGAAAGTCAGCACCATCGTCAAGGGTTCACATGGAGCACCAAATGGCTTCCACGCGGGACGACAGCGTCGCGGAACGGCAGATCGCGGAGGAGCTTTCGCACCTGACGCGCAAGGCGGAAGACGGTGCCTCGGTCCAGCCGACCATGGAGACGTCTCGCGCACCGGCAACGAACCATCAACCGACGAAACAGCCCCACGTGGCCTTCGTCTGCTCTCTGTTGGCTGTGTCCTTTGCTGCTTGGTGGTGGTGGTCGTCCTCCGCACAACCGGCGATGAGGGCCCCTTCGGACCCTGCACCCCTGACGCGGGGCCCCCGAGATGCTGCGGCGCCGAAAGACGCGGCGCCGTCTTCAATCGCCCTGGTTTCCGACTTGACGCAGCAGCTGCAGTCGATGACGCGCGATCTCGCTGCCTTGAGGCAAGCAGTCGAACAGCTTAACGTGACGCAAGAGAAATTGGTCCACGACAATGAAAATGTGGCGCGCCAACTCAAGACAGGCCAGGAAGAACTCGCACGTAACAGCCGTGTCATCGACGATGTCAAAGGGATCCAGATCCAGATGGCCCGCGAAAGTCAAACGCTCACCGATCGCCTCAACGCAAACCAGGAGCAACTCGCCCGCGCCACGGCGAACGCCTCAGCACCAAAGGAGATGATGCCTGAAGGTACGAACGCAATCCCAGAAAAGCCACAGGTCATGCAGGAAGTACCATTGCCGCGTCCACGGCAGTCGGCCAATGTTGCCCAGGCGCCAAAGCCGGCGCCAATTGCCAGACCGCAAACTATAAAACCGCAACCGTCGTTATCGTGGCCATGGTCGCGCTAAGCCGCGACCGACCTGCTCCTGCGGCCGAAACTAAAGCTATGGAGACGGGCGCCGTTGACTGCGGCTCCTATTCAGACTTTCGGATCTGGCCCGCTGTCGCCCCGCGGTCCCTTTCGCTACGTAATCGCCCTCCCGTAGACCTTGTAAACCCGCGAAATCATCAGGATGATCAGCGAGTCGTAGCATCGCTCGCGAGGCCTTCATGCGAAAATGCGAAGTCGCCGTGCTGGGTCTAGGACTCATGGGCGGAGCAGCGCTCAACTCATTGTTGGATGCCGGCGTCGATGCGCTCGGCTTCGACCCTGTCGGACCCGGTTCGGATCGAGGCTCGTCACATGGTTCATGTCGAATTTTCCGTCGCTTCAATTTCGAAAACCCCAACTACACCAGCCTGAGCGACGAGGCTCATGCCGGTTGGATCCGGCTGCAGGCCGAAAGCCGTCAAACGGTTCTGACGGAAACCCCTGTTTTGGAGGCAGGCCTCCCCGGCTCTGCGATGGTGGCGTCGTCACGCGCGGCCGCGATCGCGAAAGGGCGCCCTGATCCGATGTTGACCGCGACCGTAGCGAACAAGGAATTTCCGGCTTTCGCCCTGCCCGACGACTGGGACGTCGTAGTACAAGACGGTGGCGCGATACTGCGGACCGGTGTCGTCATGAGACTGATGCGCTCACGCGCCGGCAACCGTGTGATTCCGGAACGCGCGAGCTTCACGCCGCACCACGACGGCGTATCGATCCGCACGGTGACCGAAGAGTTCTTCGCCGAGCGCGCGATTCTGGCGCTGGGTCCATGGCTCGGTCGCGCACTCCCGACACTGGGCGCGCTGCTCAACGTGACCCGACAGGCGGTCGGCTGGTTCAAGCCGACCCGCCCTGACACTGTGGCGCTCGGTCGTTTCCCGATCTTCATTCTGGACCGAGGTCCGAACGACGTGGTCTACGGCTTTCCGGACTTCGAACAGCGCGGCGTCAAAGCGGCGCCTCACAACCACGGGCCCGTCGTCGGCCCCGACGACTGGGGTCCGCAGGCCACCGAGGCCGAACTCCGCCCGGTCGGCGATGCGTTGGCGGCCCTTGTCCCGGGCGCGGCCGGGCCAATCATCGATCGAGACGTCTGCCTCTACACCAACACCGTGCCCGCCGACCGCCTGCCCGATGCGGGCGAGGAATTCATCATCGATCGCTGGCCGGATTCCCGCCTAATCGTCTGCTCCGCGTGTTCAGGCCACGGTGCGAAGTTCGCGCCTGCCATCGGGCAAAGGCTTGCCCGACTGGCCACCGATCCGTCCTACGAAGCGGAGTCCTTCTTTCAGCTTTCCCGATATTCTCAATTCGCCTGAGCGGATATCGCGGCGTGGCCGGATCGGCTACGTTACCCTGGCGGTGTCACTGGCCGATATGTTCTGCGCCGGCGAGCTTCGGCGCGGGACCTCCGAATTCGCGCGCGAAGACTATTGAAGCGCGAATTGAGCCTTGAGCCGTGGTGTGAATCGGCGTGGCCCGAGGCTGATCGGCACGATAAGTCTCTGATTCACATCACATTGGAGGGGGCATGCTTCGATGCCGATTCACATCCCGGCCTTCCGCCGACCTGCACGCTCGTCGGCCGGACGTGCCGCGGTGGTCTCGCAGCGGCGAGCAAATCCTGTAGCTTGTAACCGTAGTTAGTCACGTCAACCGCGCCTCACCCCACCGAAAATTTTAGAATCCTCAACGCCTTGGTCATTCCCGTTTGGAGGAGCGGTGATCCTCGGGTAGGCGGGATACGTACTCGTCCACATTCAGGACCAGCGGAGCACTGATAAGGTTTTGCGTACTACCTTATCAGTTGGCCAACTGACTCCGCTTCGTATGAAAGCTTATCAGTCGATCAACTGACCCCGTTTTGACTCGAAAGCTGATGAGTTCGCCATCTGGCTCCTTCGTACGTCTGCTTATCGGTTTTGTAGGAAGCAGAACCGTTTAGCATTTTTCGGGTATCGCTCGCTGGAGGGAAAAATCAATAAAAAAACTGCTCGACTGCTGCAGCTCAGGTTCTCTCGGTAGGGGAGAGATGGCATTCTCCGACGGGCACGCGTTGAGGACGGACTACGGTACGCCGTAGCGCGCGAATTCCTCGGCGATGTCGCCCCGGACAGCTTTCGCGGCCGCGACATCGGCTTCTCCCGAAGCCGTCTCGCCGCGGCGGATCTTTGCCCGGCCGCGACCGTACAGCGCGGCGGCGAGCGTGGGGTCGATGCGTAGCGCGGCGTCGTAGTCGGCGATGGCCGCATCGGTCCGTCCAGCCTTGAGGTGGGCGAGCGCGCGGGAATCGTAGGTCGCAGCCGTATGCGCGCCCGACCCGATCGCCTTGTCGCAGGCTTCCACCGCGCCTTGCGGGTCGCCCGTGCTCGCCCGGATCCAGCAAAGGCCGCTCCAAGCCACTTCCATGTCGGCGTTCAGACGAGTCGCGGCGGTGTAGTCGCTTTCGGCGCGTACGAGATCGCCCTTCTTCAGCCAGGCCTGGGCGCGGTTGACGAAGGCGGCGGGGTATGCCGGCTGGAGGGCGATGGCTCGGTCGAAATCCTCCATCGCGGCGTCGTAGTCGCCCGTCCTCAGTCTCGCCGCGCCGCGGTTGTTGACGGGCTTGGCGAAGGTCGGATCGATGCCTATGGCCGCCTCGAAGTCGGCGACAGCGCGGTCGTAGTCGACCTTCGCTGCGTAGGCGATGCCGCGGTTGTTGTGGGCGATGGCCAAGGCCTGTGGCCCGCCACGGCCGGCTGCGATGAAGGCAGAGCAGGCCTCGATCCTCCGGTCGGGGGACGAAGCGGCGTTGCAGAGCTCGACGTTTCGGAATTGACCTTCCGGCTTCTGCGCCGACGCGGGGGCGGCCAGCAGCAGGATCATAACTGGCGCCGTCCCGAAGACCTTCAGCATCCCCGGCAGATGCCGAGAGCGCGGTCGGCCCTCCGCTGCCGGGGAGGCGCAACGGTCGGACCGGCCTTCCGCTTCATGACCGCATCCTTGCCCTCCTCGATCAGGGTGGCGAACTTGACCGTGCCGTCGTCCGAAATCTCGATGTGGGGCGTGGTGCCCCGGATCCCCAACGTCGCCACCGGCGTGTCCACCTTCATGCTCCCGGTCTTGGCGACGCTGCCGGCGACGAAGGTGAAGGTGCCTCTGGTCAGGCTGATCAGGGTTGAATTGTCCTTGCCGTCCGGATCGTAGACGAACTCGCTCATTTCCATGCTGGCGTTACTCGACAGGCCGAAGGAGCTGCCGTCGGCGAAATTGATACCGAGGCGCCCGTCGGCGCCCGTCCTGACGACGTCGCCCCGATAGACTGGATCGCCGACCTTCGCGCTGGCCCCGTTCTCGGACAGTCTCGCCTGCACAACCGCGGCATCGATATGCTCGATCACTGCCTTGCCAGCGACGGTCACGACCTTGCCGATTGGCTTGACGTCCTGCGCCCGAAGCGGCGCAGGCGGATACGCCACTGCAACGAGCAAAAGGCAGAGAAGTCCTGCGACCGTCCTTAGTCCGTGCATGCGTCGCTCCCGTCCGTGAAGAGCCCGCTTCGGCGGAATGATGCCAGAGCGCGCCCGGCGCACCATACCGCATGTTGCGACCGCCACTCTTTAGTCGCAACGGACGATGGTCCCGACCGCTCAGCGCCAACAAAAGAGCGCATTTGCGCGCACTCAGTCAACATTTCGTGAAGGGGTCTCGGGATGACAAAGCGTAGTCTGATGCGCAAAACCGGACACCTCGGCGGGTGGACTCACACGCGATCCATGGGTCCGGCCGCTTCGGCGGAAGCGGGCAGCATGCGAGGCGTTCAAGATGTCGCTCGCACGTGTCTTCACCGGTCTTTGGCCGGCGCAGAACCAACGCAGTCCGTCGTCCGTCCGCGGCGGGCGCGCTGTAGAGTCGGCGGTTGTCGCGAGACTCGGATGGGCCGGAGCGCTGTCTTTCGTCCCGTTGATCCTGACGGCGCTGAAAGAAGCGTGGGCCGCCGATCCCGATCTCGCGTTGTTCGACGATGCCTCCATCACCTACAAGGGCTTCGAGCATGGCACCTTCGAACTCATCACGAAGGAGGCGGTGCCGCGCCACATCATCGTGGACGATCCCGGGCAGACGGTCATCCTCAGCAAGACCGGATCGTCCGTCAGCTTCGCGCAGGTCGCCAACAACGCTTCGCGGATGGAGGACCTGCAGAGCCGGCAGCAGGACGTGCTCGACAACTACTCGAAGGACCATGGGCCGTCCGGATCCGGCACGCCTCCGGGCGAAGCGGTCGATCAGACGCTGCAGCCGATCGATTTCCACGCGCCGGACGGGCCCAATCCACAACATGCCCTTCCCGGGCTGGTGGTGCCGGCCAGCTTCGTGCCGGATGGGCCGTTGATCCATTCGCCACCGACACTGACGCTCGGGTCGGGCCCCGTCGAGATCGACACAGTCGCGTTCGATGAGTTCTCGGCGAGCAGCGGCAGCTTCTCGGCCACGAGCTTCGGCTCCGGCACGACCCCGACCTTCGGCATCGCGGGCGGCGCGATCGGCGCTTTCACCGTCGCGGGCGCAAGCTACGACGTCGAGAAGGCCGGCTCCTTCGGAATCCTGTACTTGAACAGCGGGACCGGCGCCTACGCCTACGTACCGAACAACGACGCTATCAACGCGTTGAAGGCGCCGAACGCCGACAGCTTCACGATCACGGCGTCCGACGACTTTGCCTCGGCAAGCCAAACCTTCACGATCGACATCGCCGGCACCGACGACGCGGCAGCGATAAGCGGCGAGACCGGCGGATCCGTCGCCACGATCGCCATGACTGCCGCCGCAATCGCGGCGGCGGCCATGGCGCACCACGTCCCAACCGCGACCGGCAAACTCGCCGACACCGATGTCGACGATCCGGCCAACACGTTTACGGCGGTGAGTTCTCCGCATGCCAGCGACAAAGGCTATGGCAGCTTTACGATGACGTCCGACGGGCACTGGACCTATGCGCTGGATTCCGCCAGCGCCGCGGTGCTGGCGCTAACGGCGGGCCAGACCCTGACAGACATCTTCACCGTGACCACCATCGGCGGCACGCCGCAGGTCGTCACGATGACCATCCAAGGCGCCGACGATCCGGCCGTCATCTCCGGGGACACGCATGGTCGCGTGGTCGAAGCAGGCGGAGCCGACAATTCCGCGCAGGGCGTCCCAACCGCGTGCGGCCTTTTGACCGCCACCGACGTCGACGGCCCGTCGAACGCGTTCGATCCCGTCAAATGTCCGGAGCCGAGCGACCACGGTTACGGCAGCTTCACCATGGCCGCGGATGGGCACTGGACCTTCGCGCTCGACAACGGCAACTGCGCGGTGCAGGCGCTGAACGCAGGTCAATCGCTGACTGACGATTTCACCGTGAGGGCCGCGGACGGTACGGCACAGACGGTGACGGTCACCATCGAGGGCGCCAACGACGCCGCGGTCGTCTGCGGCGATATTTGCGGACGCGTGACCGAGCCAAGCAATTCCTGCGAACCCCCGCCAAGCGCCAGCGGCACCTTGTCCGAGCGGGACGTCGACAATCCCGACGACACCTTTACGGCCACGACATGTCCGCAGGCGAGCGACCACGGCTACGGCAGTTTCACGATGACGACCTGCGGCACGTGGACATATGTCCTCAACCCCGACAATCCCGCGGTCCAGGCCTTGAGGTCTTGTGACGCGCTGACCGACACCTTCACCGTGACCACGATCGACGGCACGCCGCAGATCGTGACCGTGGTCATTCAGGGCGCCGACGACCAAGGCTTTGACAACCGGGCCGAGCCCGCGTTCCATTTCGAGGCGGGTGCGGAACAGCAGCATGCCAGCTCGACGCCCCCGGCGGTCACTTCCTCGGTACCCGTCGCCGCGCTCAATCCGGAGTACGATTCCGCCGCGGCCGCATGGCCCCATCCGGCCGATGAGGCGCCGGAGGGTTGGCGTTTCGACGGGGAGGCTGCTGGCAAGGGCGGACAGCTACCCTTCCAACACGATCTGATCCTCTGAGAGCCGCCGACGCCTTCGCGCGTCCGGGCGGATTGGCGTTTTCCGGGGCGCTCCCATGGCTGCGCCGATCACATTCATGGACCCGCACCGCCATCAGCTGCACGGCCATCAAGAAGCTGCACGGCCATCAAGAGCCATGAAGGGGCGCTACTTCATTTCCGCTCCGAGGCACGATAATAATGAGTCATTGTAACCTCCAAGATCATACTCGGAAAGGCGACAGGAGCAGCACTTGCAGGATTCGCGATGTCCGCTTCGGGTCAATCGCGTCGGTCGGCCGTTCGGTTGACCACTTCTCGTCGGCCCGACAGCAGACATTCGCATCAGGCCGCCGCTCCGAAAAAAGGTCCAGCCGACCACGGCTCGATCGCGGATAGCTGTCCGCTTTGGGTCGCCAGAAGGAAAGCGTCCCGACTAAAGCGTTACGACACCCCGAACCAACTTCGGCTTTAAACCTTTGATTACCGACGGTGAGAATTGGCAGATTGCAGAGTAAAAGCCGCAAAAGGTTTACGTCACTTTGCCTCCTCGAGGCCCCTTGATATTTTCGAGCTACTTGGAACTTATCCTTTCGGAGGTTGTTTACTGCTGTTGTCTAAGTGGGGGAAACAATGAAAGCGTCGGTAGTCTCGACGGATTCGAGCGATAGCTCGACTGCAGGCGAATTTCTGGCCACCGAAATACGAAGATCCCTAAGCACACCGCCTGCTGCCTTGGTGTTATTTGCAGCTCCTCAGCATGACCACGGAGCGATACTTTCTGCCATAAAAAAGGAGCTGCCCGATACCATCGTTGTTGGAGCTTCATCTGCCGGCGAGTTTACGAATGTGAGCAGTGGTCAAGGCTTGGCGTGTGCACTGGGGTTGGTGGGCGACGATGTGGTCTTCTCATATAGTGTTGGACGTAACCTCGCGATGGATGCCACTGCGGCAGCCCAGGAGATAGTTTCGAGGTTTACACCAACACCGCCCGGACGATTTCCGTTTCGGGCTGCTCTCGTTCTAGCTGATGCTCTAGCTGGGCATGCTGATATTTTAGTAGATCAGTTGACGTTAGCTACAGCCGGTCAGTATCAGTTTTTTGGTGGAGGAGCGGGGGACAACGCTCAATTTCAAAAGACCACTGTATTTTGTGGAGAAGAAGTTTTGTCCGACGCCGCGGTGGCATTGGAGATTCTCTCCTCGAAGCCGATCGGCGTGGGTGTTAGTCACGGCTGGAAACCTGCGTCCCGAGCCTATCGCGTCACGGCGAGCGACGGCATGAAAGTGATAAGCCTTGATGGGTTTCCAGCGATCGAAGCATTCGTAGAACACGCGGAAGAGACTCATCAGAACTTGGATCGGAAAGAACCGTTACCATTCTTCCTGCACAATATTATTGGGGTTGATAGCGGAGCTGAACATCGCTTGCGTGTTCCTCTGGCTGTGGATGAGGAAGGCGCAGTTGTGTGCGCCGCTGAGGTCCCCGTTGGTTCAGTTGTAAGAATTATGAAGACTAGCACGGCATCCGCAGTTTCTGCCGCGAAGCAGGCTGCAAATGCTGCTTTGGATGCATTAGGCGGCCCCCCAGCGGCGGCCCTTTTCTTTGATTGCGTCGCTACTCGCCTCCGTATGGGAGACGAGTTCGGGTTGGAACTCTCAAGCCTGCAAGAACGATTTTCGGAAGTGCCGTTGACGGGGTGTAACACCCACGGTCAAATCGCCCGAGCGGAGGGGCAGTTCAGTGGCTTTCACAACTGCACTGCAGTCGTTTGCGTATTTCCCGAGTAGGTCACTTGAAGGATGACGGGGCTCATCTTTTAAGTGGTTTTGCCAACGCCAACGGGAGGCGAGAAGCTGCCGCGCGATTAGCCAAGTTTATGGGAGGCGATGCTTTCCTCATTTTCTTGAAGGATGAAGAAACGGGGAGTTTTACGCCAGCTCAGGGATTTGACCAGCGCCTGCCTGGCGGCCCGTCTTGGCGAGCGTTTTTGAAGCAAGCATCAAGCTGCTGTGAGTTCTTCGGAGAGGTAGCATTTCCCGACGCTAACACGCTCGTTCCCGCGGTCGCGCGTTCGACCCCTGCGGCAATCCTGGTATTTGTCGGCAGGAACTTGTCTATCCCTTGGAATGATATCGAATCGAGCCTTCCGCTTTTAATTGAACTACTAAAGACTGAAGCGCGGGTTCATATGGCCCTAGCGCGCGCAAGTTCTGCCACGGAGGCGGCTACTCACGCAACGCATCTTGCGAGAGCACTCGATGGTGCGCGTAAAGATGTGTCCGCTACGTCCTTAAAGCTACAGCAACTCAATGCGACGCTGGAACAGCGTGTAGCGGAAGAAATCGCGCGTCGAACGGAGGCCGAAGCAGCGCTGCGCCAAGCTCAAAAGCTTGAGGCCATCGGTCAGCTTACCGGCGGTGTTGCACACGACTTTAACAACCTGCTTACGGTGATCATGGGTGGTCTTGATACGATCGGACGGCAGATCGCAAGCATGTCCGATGCGCCACAGTTTGGGCGCATCATGCGAGCGCAGGCGATGGCGCATCATGCATCCCAGCGCGCGGCCACACTCACCGCCCGCTTGCTAGCTTTTTCACGTCGCCAACCGCTGGATCCAAAGTCCATTGATGTAGATCGCTTGCTCGGGGGAATGAGCGAACTGCTCAAGAGCACTTTAGGAGAGCAAATCAGGATCGAGATAGTTGGCAATGCCGGTTTGTGGAGCGCCTTTGCTGACGCATCGGAACTAGAACATGGCATCCTCAATCTGGCGGTTAACGCGCGGGATGCAATGCCCGGCGGCGGACGACTTACAATCGAGACCGGCAACACCTGGCTGGATGATGAGTATGTTGCCGCACTCCCAGAACCCGTGCCTCCCGGCCAATACGTTTTGGTTGCTGTCACCGACACTGGAACCGGAATGGATAAGGCAACCCTGGATCGCGTGTTCGAGCCGTTCTTCACGACTAAGGAGGTCGGCAAAGGAACTGGGCTGGGGCTAAGTCAAGTTTACGGGTTCGTGCGACAGACGGGTGGCCACATTAGGATTTATAGCGAACCGGGGCATGGCACGACGGTCAAACTCTATCTTCCTCGGTCCAAGACTGAACCCGACAAGCAGGAAGATCGCAGTATTCCGACAGCAACAATGTTACGGGGGAATGAGGCCATCCTCGTTGTGGAAGATCATGACGATTTGCGCGCGTATTCATCCGGTGTGCTCCGCGATCTCGGATATCAAGTTTTCGAAGCAGCCGACGCGGCATCAGCGATTGCTTTCCTTGAATCATCTCGCACCATCGATCTTCTCTTCACCGACGTCGTGCTCCCGGATGGCCTTCACGGACGTAAGATCGCAGATCGGGCTAGAAGGTTGCATCCAATGATCAAGGTGCTGTTCACGACGGGCTACACACGGAATGCGATAGTCCACAACGGTCGACTTGATGCGGGGGTCAACTTGTTGAGCAAGCCATTTACCTTTCGCGGTCTGGCGGAGAAAGTACGAAGAATTCTTGACGAACAAACATGACTGAAATCGGATCGAGGCTATTCATTTGCCCGCCTTCGGATGGGTGCCGTCCTTCTCCTCCCGAAGTTGATCGTTTTCCAGATGCCGGAATGCGCAAATCCTCTGCGGAATCGCGAGACAAAATATTCGCCATCATTCGTCCAATAATTTCGGGGTTGCATGCGCAACGACTTACGCGAGACGTATCTGTTTGAAGCCAGGCCAGTTCTGAAATGGCGCTTGCATTTTCAGTGCGAGTCTAATCCGCTGAACCGCAGCCTCCCCTTCACGGTTTCATCGGAAGCAGCCGTTATCGGCCGGCCGGGCAAGCCTTCCGGAATGGATAGGACACTGCCATCTGATTCCCCGCGCTGCCCATCAACGTCCTTCGCCACTGCGATCTCAAGTCGGTCGCAGAAAGTTGCGCGGGTGCGTCGGCTCTTCTTGACTACGCAACCGTAGCCTACTCAACTGAGAGCAGTGATGTTGCGAGGTGCGTCATGGAGCAGGAATTCTACCAGGGTCTCGCGCAGCGGGTCCGCGCCATCGCCCCGAAGGCCGATCCGTTCACCCGCCGTCGGTGGCTGGATCTCGCCAAGCGATACGATGCGAAGGGCAACCCGGCGTCCCGGTCCAGAGCAAGCGAGCGGCCGCTCCCGGGGCCGCGCACAACGCCACCGCCATCGATCTTCTCCGGACCGGGCGAGGCCTGAGGCACCGGCGCCAGCAGCCACCTCAAAGGCCGTTTGTGATGAGATCACTCTCACCCGCTCCACGAACTCGGCCGGGAATCAAGAGTGCCAGCAGTGCCCCTCGAAGAAATCGAAAATGAGAATTGAGAATATGCTGAAAGCAGCACTCTCCAGGAACGCCGGGGGAGAGGGTGCGATGCCGGAGGCACAGAGCGGAATCAGCCGGCGGATTCGCATTTGAAGCAGCGCCGCGTCGAGGGCGCGTTGCAATTGCAACTTTCGGCTTCTTGCAACCCGGACAGGCGGGAGTGGAGCGCGGCATCGGGTTCGAGACGCAGGAGCCGTGCAGAGAATTTAGCTGAAGGGATTCGACGCGCTGGCTAACTCAGGAGAACTTCGAATATGATCCTGCGGAGGCTTCCGTGGCAAGCCTTTCGGCCTGTTCGGCGAGTACGGGCCCGCTGATTGCGTATCCGGGATCAGTCTAAGCCCCACTGCGAGGACAAGGGCGCACCGGGCCGGACGGACACGCTGAAGATAAAGTTCAAGGACTTCGGGATCATCACCCCCAGCGGTCTGTCTCCGTGGTGGTCTCGAGCAGAGACGACCTCGAGCGCTGTCCATCGCACTGCATCAAAACGCGAGGCCGCTTCCCAGGCTGGTCCGGCTGTTGGACGTCTCACTCTCCTCGCTGCAAGGGGAGGGCTTGGCAGAGCCGCAGTTTGGCCTGCCGATCTGATGATGGAAGCCACTAACTTCCCTAGGCAGCCGCGCGGGTTCGATGCAGCGGGAGGGCCATCAGGTGTCCTGAGATCGACCTTCGCGCCGAGACTGCTCATGTCACATTCGACGTGAATAAAGGTGATGCAATCGCGGCTGCTCTAAGCTAATTTCAGTGCTACGGCGCCACGCAAGAGTGCCACACAAAAACAGATCGCCGGACCGAAAACATCAATAAAATCAATGAAAAGCAGGATTGTAATCATAGTTCAATCCTGTCTGGCAGCACCAGCTAATTCAAACACTTACCTCCATCGTGCTCTCCGCAAAATTCGCGCCGGAAGCACCCCGGAAGCACGGTGAGCGGATCTTCGCCGCTCACCGATGCCTCGTGCAGCAATCAGTGGAGCTGCAGGAGCTTCTACGACTGTTGCTCGGCACAGAAAGGCAGTCGCCTTCCTGCGCCAACGTCGGTCCGGCAGATAGGCCGACGGCAGGAAAAGTTCTGGTCATCGCAATATTCCGTCGGACCTGGTTGAGCTGATTCCCGCTTCGGTTGTATCGCATTCTCCTGAGAGATGGCGCCACAACCTTGGCCGGCTATCCCCTGAAAGAGCAAAATAGGATCGACGGGCGGAGTCGATACTTGGCATCTCGCGGCCCCGAGTCCGGAGTTCGAAATACCCCTACCCCTGACCCATCCGGCGATTTCGCTGAGGGGCGCCTGAAGCTCTATTCACGATGTTCGGCGCCGAGGACCGTATTGGTTGCAGGGTCGAATGGACAGCCTTGCGCGAACGTGCCGCCGCCGACCGCGCCGATCCGAATGATATTGCCGGCACGGTCAAAAGGCATCGGTCGACCATCGAGCAGATCGCAAGCGATCAGTACGACGACGGGCAACGAAATCCCGGTCGTTCGGACCGAGCAGCTCGTGCCAGCCGGCGGACGGCCCAACGACCGGACCGCGGCTCAAGCAGCGACACCCTGACGCAGTGAGCCTGACGTATCAGTCGGCTATTTTATCTGTGGTAGTCTTTTACTTTTACTACTCGCGATCTTTTGCTCTGACGCCGTCCTGATAGTGCCTTTTTTGTGCTGGGGAGGACATTTATGCGAGGCTCTCGCGCAATCCTTTACGTCGAACAACTTAGCGAACTCACTTCTCAGCTCTCAGAATTGGAAGATCTTCGAGGTCTGGTCGAAGAAGCAGAGCGTCACGCCCGCGGTGTGCCCCCATTTCGCTTCACACGCCCTACTTCGCGCCGCCTTCGAAGTCGCAAACCGAGCGCCCTCTCTGTCCCATTCCGCCGCCTCACGCCACCAAGCTGGAACGCAGGAGCTCTCAGCCCTCCTGACAACGACAACCAAATCGATCGGACCTTGCTTGAGCCATTCCCCGATGGATGATGGGCTTCCCCCTGAGCCGCTCCAAGCGCGACCTTGACGAACAGATCGATCCATGGTGACAGCCGCGCAAGAGGCGTCAAAGGTCCTTGCCGATCGCATCTTGGAACAATGCCCTTTCCACCCTGATTTGCCGGTCCATAAGATGGCTCGTGAGCATTGTGGCGGCGTTCTTGATCTGCCTCTTTATCTATGCCGGGTCCGTCTTCGTTGCGGCCTTGAGCCTAGTTTCGGCCGTGCGAAGCGGAGATGCCGCTGAGGTGATGGCCGTACGAATTTGCCGCGCATCCGGCATTCGATCGTCGACCAGCCACAATTTTTGGTCCGCGCTGCGCACGGGGAACGACCCGGTCGTCCCGGGGCTGGCGCCGGACGCGCCGGGGCCGCCCGACGTGCCACCGAAGCAGCGCGCCGTTGCCATCTTGCTTCCGGCAATAACTAGCTGGTGTATCATTTGATAGAACGGGCGCTAAATCCCGCTTCCCTCTTTCGAATGAATCCTCGGAGATGCCAGAACGGCACCAATCCCTCCCGACGCAAAAATGAGATATCCTGCCCCGACTCAGGGAGCCTCCCATGGCTAAAAAATCAATAGTCGAACGAATTTCAGACACTGTAAAAGAGATCGTGGACACCGCCTCGACTGCAGCCGCGGATGCTATGAAGCCCGATCCAGAAGCGGTTGCCGGAGTGACCAACGAGCAAGTCTACATTCCTGAAGCGACCGATGCTGCCGCTGTTCCGCCGCCGATCATCACTCGGAAGAAGAAGCGCGTTCCTGCCCCTATGAGAGCTAACAGACGGGTCGCAGCTGCTCGTACAAAGAAGACAGTATCCGCGGCGAAGAAGTCTGCCAAGAAGCCGGCTAAAACGCCACCCAAGGAGGCTGCAAAGAAAGCCGCACCACAGAAGGCGACCAAGAATTCTGCGTCTAAGAAGACCGCGAAGAAGAGCAAGAGTAAATCGAAGCGCTAGCGCTCCTTCGCGGAGCAGTTCGTTGCGACCACCAGAAACGACTCATGCTTTACTTCTGCGGCGCTCGGGTCTTCCTCCCCGTGTTCGTCCTTCACAGCCCGGCCGTCCTGACAGTCGGGGTAGAACCTTGTGATCCCCCAATGCGATGCCTTCACAACGGCTGAAGCTTTCTAGCCGGTTACTTTCACGTCTCGAACTGGGACGGGCGAAACCACATTTCTTTCAGACTCCTCTCCTAAGCATTACGCAGGAGGCCGATGATGAAGCCATCAGAGATTTACAAAGAGAACGCAGACAACTGCGCAACGCTCGCTGAAGGGGAACCATCTAAGAATAGTCCGGCTTACAAGCGGTACCGGCGCATGGAAGAGGCGTGGCGAGCTTTAGCCGAGGAGCAGGAATGGCTAGATGGGGAAGTGCCCCCCGTCGGGTCAAACCGAGCCGACACAACGAAAAAGCGGCCCGGTTAGGGCGGCTACGTCGGAGCATTCAATAGGTTGCGAGGTACTTCCGCTTTGATGGTGGCATGTCCCCTCCTGCTAGACGCCACACGCCAACGCACGCCGACGGCCGAGCGCTCAAGATCACCTTCGGCGAGATGCGCGAGATGGGCCTACGCGGTGTCCTGGTCTGCTGCCACTCCGGCCACAACGTTGCACTCAGCGCCGCTCGCTGGTCGGACGATGTTCGCCTGTCTGATATCGAGGCGCGTTGTGTATGCGCCGGATGCGGCAACCGAGGGGCTCAGGTCAGACCGGATTTTAGCACCGGCAAGCCGCCGCAGTTTGCGAGATCGAGCGCTCGTTGGAGGAACGAACGCGCAGAGGAAAAATTGCAGGTTTTGTTAGCTCTCTTCTTCGAGCTGGCGGAGCGGCCCCGGCATCAACCCTCAAGCCCCCAAGCCGGGGTCGTCTCTCAGTGCGCCAGCTTCCGCTGAATTGCCAACATATCCCGGATAGCTTCCGACCGCCACCCTTTCATCTGCCAAATTGACATAGGCGACCGCTAAATCAAACTGGGCGCCAAGACGGTCCTGGAAAAAGCCGGCCCCAGGCAGATGATTCCTGAGGCCGGAAGTTCTACGCGTCCGCTCCGAGACATCGCCCGGAGCTGGAGGCGAACGCACCCAGATTGCCGAATGTTCCCGATCCCCATGGACCTGAGAGCCGGGGCACTGATGCACGTTAAGCCTTCTGCCGATTGTGAAACTGATCATATTGCGAGCCAGAGATGCTGCGGTACGATCATCGCACCGGGGTTGGCTGCATATTTCACCTAGTCGTTTTTGACCCGGAATTTTTGACCGCGCGGGCCGCAGCAGCAGTCCCCCTGCTGCGGCCTTCGTGATCACGGCTCTTAGTACCAATGACTTCGCGTCCTGTGCCATTGGAGAAGGTATTATGCCCAAAGAGAAAAATTGCCTGATTGTTCGTGCTGCGGGAAGACAACTGGACCTGTTACGCGGCGAAGCCTCCCGCATCGCAAAAGGCAGTAACGTCGATTGGTGGATCGATCAGGCAGAGGTCGGCACTCGCTTTTGCTTCGAGGATACAAAAGCAAAAGAGTCATTCGCTCTCGCTTGTGACAACTTCGGTATTCCCTGCCAAGACGGCTAGTCCGCAGTTGAGCTGTAAGCCAGCGGCAGGGCCGCACAACCATCATAGCAGTCCAGCCCTATCCGGCTCCCGTGCCTGGAGGTCCGCACCTGATCCGAAGCACGTGAACCGAGCCCGTGTCAGCGCCGGCGCCGACAGCGGGCCATGAAGCAACGCACTGACCGAGATAAGGGCCAAGCTGTTCCCGTCTGAACTCGTTGTCACCCGCTCTGAGGCCATCGCACTGAGATCAGATTGCGCTGTGTAGAGCGCGCCTGAATGGGGCGCGAGATCAGAACCAAGTGCGGTTATTTTGGAAGCATGCCTGTTTGGTGCGGTCCCAGATGAAATCCCCGCCGCCGCAGGGTGGACGGGGGCGAGCGGTCGCCGGGCATTCGTTCCGAACCTTGGCTCCCGTGCCCCAGCCGTCGACGACACATGCGCCACCGGTTGTCCTATGACAGCCCTCGCCACAGCCACCCGCTGCGTGCGCCCCACTAGCAGCAGCCAGAACCGTGGTCGCGAGGAGCATTCCTTGTAAGATTTTTATCACGCCAGACTCCTTCGAAGCGAATGACCCGAGCGAGAAGGAACAGATCATAACTCCTGCCGTGCCTCTTAGCTACGATCAGCGCGGCGCGAAGTCCGCGGCTCCACACGAACCGCTCGATGGCTGCGCTCCCCGTTCGAAGCTGTTGATCCAGCATCTTTACAAACTACAACCAGGTCAGCACAGCTGCATTTTTCGAATCGTCCACCTGTCTCCGGACTGGAGGGACGTTCTGTTCCCGAGGCGCGTGTGAGCCACTTTGCCTCCGTCCTGCTCTTGCTGGCCAACTTGATGCTAACGCTATGTTTCGGCTTGGCAGCGTGGCGCGTTTCCGACGAGGGGACGCTGGTAAACCCGTAGCATTGGCCTAGGCTGGATGCAAACCTCGGCCAACTGACATATCCGCGTACCCCTCGCATTTTGATCTCGCGGGCTGCTGAGCGCAGGCGACCACCTGCCCCGCTATGCGCCGCGACGCTGCTACGCTCTCAACGGCAAGGCGGTCCTGAAGCATATGACGTCTAGAGTGGGTCACGAGCGGCCTTTGGTGTCCCAGGCTGCTTACTTCCGCTTGAGCTCCGGGGACGGACATCATCAGCGCCGGTCAGAATGTCCGAGATGGGCCCAACAGCAGACTCGTGCAGCGCAGAAGATCGTTATTCAATCACCTCGGCCGAGCAGCGTCGCAGGGAGATCGATGCCGAGCGCCTTGACCTTCGAGAACATCGGAATGCTCCCGGTCCTCAACCCGGAGGTCTGCAATCGGTGGTCATTAGCGGACAATCAACTCGTCAGCCCTCGCGACCAAATGCTGAGGAACAGATAGGCCCATATCTTTGGCAGCTTTGAGGTTGATCGCAAGATGGAATTCGCTCGGCCCTTCGACGGGCAAATCACTTGGCTTTGCCCCGTTGAGGATCTTCTCGATGAAATATGCGCCCCGACGCCATATTCCATCAATTGTAGGACCAAAGGCAAGCAGTCCGCCGCTCTGCACCCATGCTCGATATTCATGGGCGTTCGGAATTTTGTTTTCTATTCCGACGTCGACAATCCTTTTCCGATCAAAGACGAACATCGGATCGGTGACGGTAGTCATCGCATCAATCATCGTATCCTGCCTTTTGCGCAGGATTGAAGCAAACGCGACCTCAAATTCCGGCGGTGAACGAACTTCAAACGTTCCACGATCACGTCGACATTCTGCCGGACGAGATCGGCAGCCATCCCGGGCAGAAGTTCCGAATGTCCTTTGGCTCCCGCCATTCAATGGTGAGATTGTTGCCCTCCGAATAGCCGCGATCACTTAATTCGCGAACGAAGCCGTTTACCCAAGGATAGCTGCTCAAATTAGCCGTCAGATATCCAATGCGGTAAATCTTTTTAGATTGCTGCGCTTGAGCCGCCAGCGGCCACACCGCAGCGCCGCCGAGTGCCGTTATGAACTCGCGCCGCTTCATGTCTGATGCCTCGGCAAAGCCTAGAGACAACCTATCACTCGCCCCAAACTAACACATTGGGGCTGGCCGGCCATGACCTCTGCCACAGACTCTCGAGTACGCCTGCCAGCCGCGCGATGTGCGGTGCGGGTTCAAAAGCGAAAACCTCAACGCGAGCATATTCAGTCCGCTAAGCCCCATGGAACGGACCTCAATGAGACGTGGATGGGCCACTTGCAGACATCGCGCGAGCGGTGTGCATTTCGAGGCAACCGTATTTCGCTTTCGGACGCGTGCAGCAAGATCAAACGCCCACCCTCAAAGAGGATGGGCGCGTGGTGACTTACGACATGATGACGTCCTACTTCTTCTCGGCGCTGGCTTCCTTAGCTGGAGGCGGCTTCATGCCGACGGTCAACTGGCGGATTTTTAAAGCGCCGCCTTCACGTATGTCGATGCCGCCCCAGAACACTGTGACCTTGGTGGCGTCGCCGCTCTTAGGGTCCTTACCGAAGATGTCGGTCTCGCCGTTGGCAACGACCAGATCGTTGTTGATGACCGACATGTTGCCGACTCTGATCTCTATATGATCGGTGCCGTTCTTGAAGTTGTTTTCGTATACGGTCTTGAGATCGGAAAACACACCGCCCGGGTTGATCTGGACCCCGTCCTTTGTATAGAGCGCAGCGACACAGGCCGCGTCTTTCTTGGCGACGCAGTCGGTGTAGGCGACGGCTAATTTTTCGGCCTCCTGCTTGACCTCATCGGCCAGTGCCGGTGCAGAGATGAAGGCGGAAGAACACAATGCCAAGAGCAATGAACGTCGCTTCATAGCAACTTCCCCTCTGGTTGTGATGCACAATTGCATCGCGACGTCCTCCTGACGTAGGACGTCGCGTTGCATTTGTTCCGAAGGGCATTCTTTCGTTAGGCTTTAATACTACTGGCTTGTGAGTATATGCCATTTTGCACGGCTTGGCGCGCGCCTACCTTGATCATCTACGACGGGGGGCGGGCATTCCTCGATAATGCGGCGAATGCGGTCGGGAAAGACAGGCAAGTTGACGCATGTGACAGATGAAAGTGTCTTGCTCGACGCGCGCGATGGCCTTGTTATCCAGATTGTTTACCAAAGCGGCCGGCAAACGGCCCAAGCAATTGCTGGATCGCTATCAAGCGGCCAGAGGCACGCACATCCCGATCCAGCTACTTGTGCGCGACCGCACCGCTCGATAGGCCCACTAGTGAGAGGGAGTCTCGGAACTCGGCCTGCGGGACGCATAATGCGTTGCACTATCACTGATCTTGTCGGGGACCCATTCCTCCGCGGTTGAGTCCCAATGATGAGTATCGTCGAAATGTTTCCAGAGTGGCCGCTTTGGCTTGCTTTCACCCTTCTGTCGGTTTGCATTCAGTGTGCGGAGTTGGACGACGAGCACCCCAGCCATCATCACCCATTCGCGAGCGCTATATCGGGAGTTCCATTTGATTGCGGCGAGCATTGGATGCCTCCTTTAAAGTAAGAAGCCTCTGCCACATTAGGGTGGGCCAAGAATGCAGGGATATAAACTACCTCACAGTTTGCCAACATCTTCGACATAGCCGCGGGCGATCTCACTGCGCGGCGACTGTAACCTACGTTCGTTCGGTACTCGGGCGTCATTTGCCGGGCCATCAAAACGCCCGCGACGATGTGTAGGATTGTTTTTTGGTCGCAAAGGCACGTCTCTCTTAGAGAGTGGATTTTATCGATCGTAGGTGCGCTCTCCATGGAGGTCAGCGCATGCTCCGTCCAAGGACGACTTCGGGTCAAAATGCGAAGAACTCAACCGGAGCAAATCTGGTCCGCCTTGCCGTACAGAGCGGACCTCAACGAAGCGCTCAGCGAGTTCGCTGACGCGCCATTACCGGAAGTCACGAAATGGACTACAGCTACTCCTACTACCGTCAGCGATTAATATCTAACGCGAACTGGTTCACACCTGTACGAGAGGGTCAAACGTAATCGCACGATACCCAAGTCCTCGCGCTCCTAGCGTATGTGCGCTAGTTCGATGCGAAGGTCCAAGAAAGCGTCGAATATCCACCTCAACCGCGCTTTCCAATGATCCCAAAAACGATTAATCTCTTCCTCCTCACGCAATTCGGAAACTCGATCGGAGAATAAGCCACACGATAAAATAGATGGGAGGAACCAATGGTGAAGAGAGCGATTACGCTCGGCGGCGGCGGACCGGCAGCAGGGCTACACATCGGGGTTCTGAAAGCACTTGCTGAGGACGGCAAGACGTTCGACGATAAGTCTGATGTGTGGGCGTTGTCCTGCATCGGCGCCTGGGTTGGCATCGTCTACAATCAATTCGATGAAGAAAAAATCAAAAAAGAAAACAAAAGCAGAGCCGAGCTGACCTATGAATTCTTCAGGGACGGCGTGTTTCGGGACGATGAAGGCTATGAGCGTTTCCCCATAAACACCGTATTCGGGACGGATTGGAACGCCAACATCAAGGCCTTCCAGGACTTCGTCACCGATCCCAAAAGTTACAGTGATTTCCGATGGCAACCGTACAAAACGATGGAACAGATCCAGGGCAACATGTCCGCTTGGTTCAATCGTCTGCCTCGTGGTGAACAACCCTTCAAGGAATGGCGCGAAGGAGACATCAACAACTGGATACTCAATAAGGTGCTCGCACCTAATCCACTTGTCCGATACCTCACCTCCCTGATGTACTTGTCCAAGGTCAACGGCCTATCCAGGATCAACTATCCGGATAGCGAGTTTATGAAGAGCATAAACTTCGACGAGCTGAAAAAGGACGGTATGCCACACATCTATCACAACGCCTGGAATCTCGACGAACAGAAGCTGGCGTTGTTTTCCAATCGTCGGATGAAGGAGGACGAGAAAAAGCAGTACAGGGGAGCTATCGACTCACGCAGCCTGTGTGCGTGTTCGTCTCTTCCCTTCGTCGAAGGGACGGTTGAGATCGACCAAGTTACATATTGCGAAGGGGCGTTAGTCGATACTGTGAACTTCGATAGCTTGCTCGAGGAGCACCCTGATTTGGATGAAATCTGGGTGAGCCGGATCGTCGATGCGAAGCAAATCCGCGTTCCGGAAAATCTTCACGATGCACTAGCAAATCTCTGCCAACTGTTTGCGGCAACGGTCGGTGAGGATGACGTCAAGCTTTTCAAATATCACGTCAAAGAGGCGCACACACTCGACAGAGCAGCCGAAGCCGGAATACTTGAGAAAGCGGTCGAGTGCGGGATGCTCGACAAACCAGCCGTGGACAGGAGGAACGGGAAAACGCCTTGGAGAGGCGTAGTCGTCGAGATTCACGTGCCGGGGCACATCAATTTCAAGTGGAACCACAGCAATCTCGAAAATTCGATAACGCTAGGATACGCCGCCGCTAAACAAGCAATCGATGCATTTAACAAAGCGGAAAACGAGATTAAGGCGAATAGTAAAGACGACAAGCTGCTCAAGCCCATTTTCATAAACGAGAATCCACAGGACGACCCGAATTGGTTAGAGCTGCGAGATCGTACTTATGCGGCTCTAAAGAGGGCGGCTAGTGGTGCCAAGCCCAAGTAAGCAGATCGCGTTGCGATTTAAATCTGCGCAAGCGTTGTCCCGGCTTGATCACCGTAGCCCATCGAGAAGCACCTTTGCCACCTTTAGATCATGCGTCTCGAACCCTTCGGTGAAGCTGGCATAAATCGGCGCGAGAAAATTGAGCGCTTCCTCGCGTCTGCCCTGATGGATCCACAGAGCAGCTTGGTCCGTTGCGGCGCGGAGCTCAAGCGTCCTGGCGTGTTGACTTCTTCCCGTGCTCAATGCCCGGTCGAGCAGCGCCTGCGCCTCGGCTTCCACGGCCGGTCCACCGCGGGCGACCAGCACCCGTGCCTTTAGACGATACAGTTCGGCTTCTAGGATTCGTTCGCTGTTACGGTTAGCTGTAGCTAGGCCGTGCTCGATCAACTCCAGCGCGGCCTCGTAGTCGTGACTATTTAACAATGGCGGACACAACAACACGTCGAGCGCGGTGATGGCCAGCTGATAACCGGCGCTGCGATATCCGTCCAAGACGGCACCGATCTCCCCCAGTGCGCTGGGTGAAGGATCGAGCGAAGCCACGCATATGCCCCGAAGGGCGCGCGCCAGGCGCCATTGCCGGAATCCATGTTCCTCGGAAAGGGCGATGCAACGTTCGGCATGACCTTGCGCGACCAGGAACTCGCCGCGAAGCGCGTGAAGAATGCATGCGTAGTAACAGGCATACGCCTGGGAATGCGGATGACTTATAGCGTCTGCGCGCCGAATGGCAGCGTCCATTCGCACAATTGCCGTATCGGGCTGGCCGAGCAGCCAGAGCGCCCACGACATCAGCGCCAGGTCCGCCACGCCGGCATCCTGGCCGGCCGAACGCGCCGCCAGCCTGTCGTCCTCGCTGCTCGCCTCGAACGCTTCATAGGCGCGTCCAATCGCTTCATGGGCACCGGTAAGCTGTCCCATGAAGAGGCGGATCATTGCCTGCCCGCGCATCGCGTTGAGCAACGCCGGTAGATCGTCGCGCGCTTCGGCGAGCTGGAGCAGGGCCGCGATCGTTTCCTCGGCGACCGGCAACTCACCGCGCATTACGCTCGCAGTGGTCAACCAGAACATCACCTGGAGTTGCTCGGGAGGGTCTCCCAGGCGCTCGCACAGCTCGCGCGCGCGGGCAAAGGTTGCCATCGCCTTGTTCGAGGCTGGCCCTTGCGTAGCGATCAGGCAGGGCCCAAGGGCGAAGTGGAAGGCAAGTTCCAGCTTATCCTTTCCGGCGCCTTCTGGCAGATGGCCCGAGGCCTCGATACCCCGCTGCAAGTGTGCGATGGCTTCAAGGTTGGCCGAGCGCATGGCGGCCTTCTTGCCTGCCTGCAGCCAATATGCCTCCGCCTTTTGAAACAGGCCGGCCTCTGTCAGATGATGCGCAAGAGTTTCGGGTTGAGTCTCCACAAGGTCCGGGAACCGTTGCTCGAAGGCACCCGCGATCGCAGCATGCAGCGCTGCGCGTCGGCTCTTCAGGAGTCCCGAGTAGGCAGCGTCCCGCACAAGCGCGTGCTTGAAGGTATAGATTGCCTGCGGTATCTCGCCCCGGCAGAATATCAACTCCGAGCGAACCAACTGAGCAAGCGCCTCCTCAAGTCTCTCTTTTGACAACCCGGCTACGGTGCTCAGCAGTTCGTAGGAGAACTCGCGACCCACCACAGCGCCGATCTGAGCCACCTCCCTCACTGGAGCCAATCGATCGAGCCTTGCCATCAGCGATGCGTGCAAACTCGTTGGAATCGCCATCGGGGGGAGAGGACGGTTGAGGACGTAGTGATCGTCCTGTTCATTTAATAGCCCGGTTTCGAGCACCGTCTTGGTCAGTTCCTCCACGAATAGGGGCACGCCATCGGTGCGGGCGAGGATCTGGTCCATTACCTCTTCCGGGAGCGTCTTGCCAGCGGTGACGCGCTCGATTAACGCCGCCCCGTTGCGTCGGTTCAGCCGCGTGAGCGAGATCGTCGTCACATGCGCATGACCTGGCCACGGCGGAGTGAACTCTGGCCTCGCCGTGATGAGCAGCAGCCCCCGAAGCCGGGGTAGGTGTTCCAAGGTCATCGTGAGCAGCTCCAGCGACGTCGGATCTGCCCAATGGACATCCTCTACAATGACGAACACCGGCTGTCTTGCGGCCAAGCCAGTTAGCTGGGACAAAAACGCCGCTAACGTTAGCTCCTTGCGCTTCTGCGGGCTCAGCTCTGGCATACGGTAGCGGTTACTCGGTGGAAGGGACAGAAGGTTGGCCAGAGGTAGCAACACGCGGTCGGCATCAGCCCGCACGAGCAGAGCCTCGAGCTTAGCGAACTTCTCTGCGGGCGGGTCGCCCCGCTCGAACCGGGCAGCGCGTTCGAGCTGGCGGGTGAAAGGATACAGCGCACTGTTGGTGTGGTGCGCCGAGCAGAACTGGCGCACCGTTATATGCGGTTCGCCTTGGAGCCGCTCCTCAAGCGCCAGCGCAATGTGCGACTTGCCGATACCGGGCTCTCCGGTGAGCATCACCGCGCAACCTTCGCTACGCCTGGCGTGCTGCCAGCGACGCAAGAGCATCTCGATTTCCTCGTCACGCCCGATTGGCGGCGCCAATCGAGATTTGTGCTGTGCCTCGAAGCGGCTTTCCACTTCGGTTGTTCCCAGTACCTGCCAGGCTGGCATTGGCTCGGCCCATCCTTTAAGCGCGACAGGGCCGAGATTGCGGAACTCGAAGTGCCCATCAGTGAGGCGGTGCGTACTTTCGGAAATCAGCACGGTACCGGGATTGGCGAAGGTCTGCAGGCGCGCAGCCAAGTTTGGCGTCTCGCCAATGACCGTCTGCTCTTGAGCTGAACCTTCGCCGGTCAAATCGCCCACGACCACCATACCGGTAGCGATGCCAACGCGAACCTGCAGCTCGGTGGCGGGTTCTGTCCGGAGGCTAGCTACGGCATCGACCAGCGCCAGCCCGGCGCGTGTCGCTTGTTCGGCATCATCCTCGTGGGCCTGGGGATAACCGAAATAGGCGAGCACGCCATCTCCCATGTACCGCGCGATAACCCCTTCATTCCTGGCAACAACCTCTGCGATGCAGCGGTGATAGGTGCCCATTACGGCCCGCAGGTCCTCCAGATCAAGGCGGGCCGAAAGTGCCGACGAGCCGACCAAATCGCAAAACATGATTGTAAGCTGACGCCGGCCGGCGTGATCCGTCGAGGCCGGCTTAGCGCCCGCTTGAGGCGTTCGCAGGACCTCTCTCTGAAGTTCTACGATCGCGCGCAGCATCTTGCGGCGATGCCCAAGCAGGACGCCCAAATCCTTTAAATCCTGCTCCGTGAGATCGCGAACGACCGAGAGGTCGATGGCGTTTTCGCGGAATCGCTCGGCGTACTCGCCCAAACCGATCGATGCTAGCCACTCTGCAATACCTGCCATGGTATACCTATGGCTTATACGATGAGAATAGCACATTGGAGAGGCTTGCGAAGGCACATCTGTCGACCGAAGCGCCGGACGTCTTGCCCAATGTAACACAGTGGCCCAGGCGAAAAGTGAACGCCGCTGGGCGCGATGTCTGTTAGGGGTCAAAGTGCGAAGAACTCAACCTAAGCAAATCTGGTCCGCCATGCCTCATTAAGCGGACCTAGTCGAGATGTGCCGGTACTTCGCTAACGGGCCATAAGCGGGCAATCAATGCATGCCTCGTTAAGGGACCAGAAGCCCACATACCGAACAGCTCCCCCTCATCACCGAATCCCTTGGCACCTGGAGCTAAATGCGTAGACTGGGTCCGACCGAGCCAGGAGGGAGATTTGGCGATAGAGCGGCCAAATCGACGGCTGACGACGATCCTGGCGGCCGATGCAGTCGGCTAGCCCCCGCTGCAGCTTGCACGCTATCGGCTTCAGATCGACCTTGCGTTCGTTCAGCGACCTCGCACAGTTGATGTCGACTAGGGTGAAGAAGAAAACCTTCCTATCGGTCGCCCTAGTGGTGTTGTCGTAGCCAAAGTAAGGCTCCAGTTCCTCGCAGAGGAAATGGGCCCAGCATATCCGTGCCGAGCGACAGACCCTGAGCGGCGTAGGCGACGCCAAAAACTGCGAGACAGAGGGTGCGGCCTTGGACGAATGGAGGATGAACCGTGCGCGTCGTTCTGAAAGGAATTCATAAGGTCAAGAGACGGCTCGCAAATGGCGAGACGAAAGTACATTGCTACGCATGGCGTGGGGGCCCCGCCATCCATGCGCAGCCCGGTGCGCCAGACTTCGTTCGAGAGTATCACGATGCGCATGCGAGCCTTCGGCAGCCCCGCGCCGGCACCTTCATGACGATCGTTGCGCAGTACAAGGCCGCACCAGAGTTCACCGGACTAGCGGCATCGACCCGTCGTGCGTACCTCGCCTACATTAAGCTGATCGAAGATGAATTCGGCGACCTGCCGGTGGCAGCTCTGGCCGATCGTCGAGTGCGTGGTGAGTTCAAGGCCTGGCGCGACCTGTTCGCCGAGACACCACGTAAGGCGGACTACGCCTGGACCACGTTGGCGCGGATCATGTCGTTCGCAAAAGACCGCGGCATCATCGCGACCAACCCATGCGAGCGCGGGGGCCGCCTCTACGTAGCAGACCGCAGAGACAAGATTTGGACCGAGCAGGACATCGCAGCGGTTCTTGCGATCGCCTCTAGCGGGATCGAGCCCGCCTTAGTCCTGGCGTTGTGGAGTGGCCAGCGCCAAGGCGACTTGCTGCGACTGCCCTGGTCCGCCTACGAGAACCCCTACATTCGCCTGCGCCAGTCTAAAGGCGGGCGGCGCGTCGCGATGCCAGCCGGCGCGCCTTTGCGAACCCTTCTCGATATCACCGAGCGCCGAGGCCCCCTGATCCTGACCAACACGCTCGGTCGGCCATGGACGTCGGACGGCTTTCGCACGTCCTGGGGAAGGGCATGTGAGCGCGCCGGTATCGGTGAACTGACCTTTCACGACCTGCGCGGCACGGCAGTGGTGCGCCTCGCAATCGCAGGCGCCAGCGTGCCACAGATCGCAGCCGTCACAGGTCATTCGTTGAAAGACGTCGAGGCCATTCTCGATGCGCACTACCTCGGTCGCGACATTCAGCTCGCTGAAGCTGCGGTGGTGAAGCTCGAAGCGAGAACAAAACTGTAAACGGTGGTGTAAACGGCGCTGGTTTTGCCGTTTGCTCAGCCCGCTAAGTGTTTGAATTATATGGTGGGCGCACCAGGGCTCGAACCTGGGACCCGCTGATTAAGAGTCAGCTGCTCTACCAACTGAGCTATGCGCCCGAAAGGCGGTTAAAGCCTTGCGAGGCCGGTCGTTTAGCAAAGCGATCCGGGTCTGGCAAGCGATGGCTCGTAAGTTTTCCAAGGGTATGCCAAGGCTTTGCCAAGGGTTTGCCCACATCCCCCAAAAAAGCGAAAAGCCGCTGGATTCCAGCGGCTTCGCCAGGGTTGATCGGGGCAACGCTTGCAGGCTCAGAGCCGGCCCTCGCGGTCCCGGTCCGGGCCATCGTCGCGGTCGAAACGGTCACGGTGGAAGTGGTCCATGCCGCGCTCCATCATGCGGTCCATGCCACGTTCCATGAAGTGGCGGCGCGGGCCGTCTTCGCCGCCACCGAACGGGCCGCGGTGGCGGGTCAGCACGGCGAGGCGCCGCTTCTGGCCCTCGTCGAGGGTCTTGTAGAGCGGATCGGCGGCATCGGCGATCTTCTTCAGGGCCGCCGACGTTGCCCCCATGTCCTCGGCGCGCTGACGCAGGCGGGCGACCGGATCCTCCGGCCTGACGGCGTCCTTGTTAGCGTCCTTGCCGGCATCGCCGGCGCCGGCATTCATCCGCGCATTGGCGCGGTCGATGCGCAGCTTGGCGAAGTCGCGCACGGCGGCCTCGACCGGCGGCCACAGCTTTTCCTGGTCGGCGTTGAGCTTCAGCCCGGCATGGACGGCAGCGATCCGCGCGTCGGCCATGGCGGCGCGGTCTTCCGGGTTCATGCGGATGTGGCGCATGTGCTCGTGCATCCACGGGCGATGATACTGGGCATAGACCGCGCCCGAGCCGGCGATGCTGAGCACGGCGATGGCGGCGATGGTGAATTTCCTCATGCGAACTCTCCTCTGGAAGGATGTCGTGAGGATGAGCGCAGCGCGGCTTGCGCGCAACTTACAACTTGGACAGGGAGCGCGTCCTTTCCAAGATGTAACGCTCCTGAATTTTAGTTCAGTCGCAATCGGAAATCATTCGCAACAAAAAGGGGCTTCCGCGCCCGGCACGGAAGCCCCCATTCATCATCCGTTCAAATCAGTTCGTCGTGCTCTTCGCTTCCTTCTGGAATTCGTCGATCAGCGGCTGGCCGACGCGGCCTGCGGCGTCCTTGTAGACCGGCTCCATGGCCTTGCGCATCGCCTCGTCCTGCTCCGGCGTGAGCTTGATGATCTCGCTCTTGCCGCTCTTCCTGATCTCGGCGAGCGCGTCCTCGTTCTCCTTCTGCGACTGCGTATTGTTGAAGTCGGTCGCTTCCTTCATCGCCTTCGTCAGCTGGTCGCGGATGTCGGCCGGCAAATCGTCCCAGAACTTCTTGTTCACGATCACGACGTAGCCGATGTAGCCGTGGTTGCTCTCGGTGATGTACTTCTGCACCTCGTGCATCTTCTGGGTATAGATGTTCGACCAGGTGTTCTCCTGCCCGTCGACGACGCCGGTCTGCAGCGCCTGGTAGACTTCGCCGAACGCCATCACCTGCGGCAGCGAGCCGAGCGCCTTGAACTGGGCCTGGAGCACGCGCGAGGACTGGATGCGGAACTTGACGCCCTGATAGTCGGCCGGCGTCACCAGCTTCTTGTTGGCGCTCATCTGCTTGAAGCCGTTGTCCCAATAGGCGAGGCCGGTGATGCCCTTCGGTTCGAGCAGCTTGAGCAGCCTGGCACCGAGCGGACCTTCCGTCACCTTCCGCAGCGTCTTCAGATCAGGCAGGATGTAGGGGAGATCGAATACCTCGAACTCGCGGATGCCGAGCGGGCCGAACTTGGAATTGGACGGCGCCAGCATCTGCACGCTGCCGAGCTGGAGCGCCTCGAGTTCTTCCTTGTCCTTGTAAAGCGTCGAGTTCGGGTAGATCTCGACCTTGACCTTGCCGCCGGTGTACTTCTCGGCGAGCTCCTTGAATTTCTCCGACGCCTTGCCCTTCGGCGTGTCGGTGGCCACCACGTGGCTGAACTTGATGATGATGGGCGACTGGGCCGATGCCGGCCCGGTCAAGCCAAGTGCCAGGACCGCGATGGACGCAGCGATCGCGAAGGTGCGCATAATCTCTCCCTGTTGTTATTTGGGCCACCGGGCGCGCGGGTGGCCTATGCCGTCAGCATCAATACAGGTCGACATCACCAGCTGCTATTGGTCGTTAGCAGGGCAGCCATTCATGGTGAACGCCGCAAGCACCGCCTCTCCCGCTTCCGGAAGAGGCGGTAGTAGCAACCTCAGCTCGCCGCCGCGGTCGTTACGGTGTCGCGCTGGCGTTTCATGACGATCTTGTTGAGCGCGCCGAGATAGGCCTTTGCTGAGGCCACCAGCGTATCCGGATCCGCCGCGCGCGCGGTCATCGCGCGTCCCTCGTGCGACAGCCGCACCGAGACTTCGGCCTGCGCGTCGGTGCCTTGGGTCACGGCGTGGACCTGGTACAGCTCGAGCTTGGCTTCGTGCGGCACCAGGCGCTTGATGCAGTTGAACACGGCATCGACCGGCCCGTTGCCTTCGGCCTCCTCGATCTTGATCTGGCCGTCGACATCGAGCTTCATCGTCGCGCGCTGCGGGCCATGGGTACCGGCGATCACGGTCAGCGAGGTCAGCTTGATGCGGTCGTGCGAAGCCGCCATCTCCTCGTCGACCAGCGCCTCGATGTCCTCGTCGTAGATGTCCTTCTTGCGGTCGGCCAGCGCCTTCATCCGCGTGAACGCATCTTCCAGCTGGTTCGGACCGAGCTTGTAGCCCATCTCCTCCAGCTTGTGCACGAAGGCGTGGCGGCCGGAATGCTTGCCCAGCACCAGCGAGGACTGCTTGAGGCCGACCATCTCGGGCCGCATGATCTCGTAAGTGGAAGCGTCCTTCAGCACGCCATCCTGATGGATGCCGCTCTCATGCGCGAACGCGTTGCGGCCGACGATGGCCTTGTTGTACTGCACCGGGAACGAGGTCGCCGCCGACACCACCTTCGAGGCGCGGGTCAGCTGCGTCGTGTCGATCTTATTCCAGAAAGGGAATTTGTCGTTGCGCACGTTGATCGCCATCACGATCTCTTCCAGCGCGGCGTTGCCGGCACGCTCGCCGATGCCGTTGATGGTGCACTCGACCTGGCGCGCGCCGCCAATGACGCCTGCCAGCGAGTTCGCCACCGCCATGCCGAGGTCGTTATGGCAGTGCACGGAGAACACCGCCTTGTCCGAGTTCGGCACGCGCTCGATCAGCGTCTTCATGAAGTGGGTGTATTCGTCGGGCGTGGTGTAACCGACGGTATCAGGAATGTTCACCGTGGTGGCGCCGGCCTTGATGACGGCTTCGACGATGCGGCACAGATAGTCCATCTCGCTGCGAGTGCCGTCTTCGGCCGACCATTCGACGTCGTCGATCTGGTTGCGGGCACGCGCGACCATGGCCACCGAGGTCTCGAGCACCTGCTCCGGGGTCTTGTTCAGCTTCACCCGCATATGCAGCGGCGACGTCGCGATCACGGTGTGGACGCGGCCACGCTTGGCGAATTTCACCGCTTCTGCGCAGCGGTCGATGTCGGCCGGATGGGCACGCGACAGACCGGCGATGACGGCGTTCTTGGAGCGGCGGGCGATCTCGCTGACCGCCTGGAAGTCGCCTTCGGAGGTGATGGGGAAGCCGGCCTCGATGACGTCGACGCCCATATCGTCCAGCATCTCGGCGACCTCGAGCTTCTCCTCGAAGGTCATGGTGGCGCCGGGGCACTGCTCGCCGTCGCGCAGGGTGGTGTCGAAAATGATGACGCGGTCCTTATCGGACTTGTTCACGGGGGCCATTTGAATTTCCTTTTGAGCTTTTTGCGCCGTCAGTCTTCTGGGCGCTTGAGGTGTCCGGTGATCTCGACCAACCCCTGAGCGCCCAGGCGCATGGCGCCCAGCCGGCCCTCAGGGGCAAGTAAGAAGAAGCCCGCCAATCAGGAGGGTGGGCAGCAGCGCGGCCGGGATCGCGGCGGCGGCAAGAGCCACCTCCCCCGAAATCCCATCGATTTGGCCGCGAATCAGCATTACCGGACCCTTTGAGCCCTCAAATCCTCGGTCAAAACCGTTGACGGTTGGTTGCCGGGAGGCTCGATGCGTCGTTTCTAGACGAGAAATGGCAGCAACCGCAACGCCAAAAGATGGACAGAAGGGCTGACATGATCGCAGCGCCGGATGCGTGACCGGTGCCAATTGTTTGGCCGACCGAACGCCGGCAAGGCGGTCAAGCTATGCCGAGCGGCGAGCGCGAGCCCTGCTCTCCCAGCGGTTCAGCATCTGACCGAGCTCGCTGGTGGCAACCGGCGTAGCCGTGCCAGCGATCGCGATATCGTTGGTGTTGGCTGGTGCGTTGGCACTGAGCCAATCCGGCTCGCTGTACTCACGCCAGCGGCGCGCCTCGGCTCGTCTTTTTCGGGAGACGTAGTCGCGGGTGAAATAGCCGGCCGCAAATGCAATCCCGAGCAGCAAAACCAGTACGACGACAGCGACCACAGTAAACTCCGACTTACGCCCCGAATGACGTTCTGCCAGCATCGCGCAGGAGGTCAAGGCTTGACATTCCCCTGCTTGGCAATGTCCCGAAGACAGCTCCGGTAAACCCCGTCACGCCTGATGAATTTGTCGTTTCCATGTTCGACGTTGCAGCGCTTTGCCGCCCCGATCTCGCTGAGGATGCGTACCTCCCCCTCGCAACCGTCATCGGACCGGACTAACCTTGCCCTGCTCGGCCGGATCAACCGGCTAGCCGAACATGACCGGGAGGACGCGATGACACGCCAAAAGCAGCGTGACCAGGATGCTGCGCTTTCACGACGAACGCTCGTTCAGGGGTTTGCGCTCGGCGCCGCCACTTTTGCCGGCGCCGGCTCCGCGCTGGCCCAGACCGGACCAGCCGCGCCGCCGACGACGATTACCACCCCGCCACGCGATTTCGGTCCCAACGGCGCGCCGACCACCTATTTCTGGGACCCCGATGTCGTCACAGTCGATCCGTCCTTCAACGATCTCGCGCAGCCCAACACTGCGATCAAGCGTCTCTATACGGGTTTGCTGTGGGCTGAAGGCCCGGCGTGGAGTGCACAGGGCCGCTATCTGCTCTGGAGCGACATTCCCAACAACAGGCAGATGCGCTGGAGCGAAGACGACGGTCGCGTCAGCGTGTTCCGCTCGCCGTCCAACAATTCCAACGGCAACTCGTTCGATTTCCAGGGCCGTCAACTTTCCTGCGAACATTTGACCCGGCGGGTGACGCGTTATGAACATGACGGCACCGCGACCGTGCTTTGCGACAATTACAACGGCAAGAAGCTGAACTCGCCGAACGACGTCGTCGCGCATCCTGACGGCAGCTACTGGTTCACCGATCCGCCCTATGGCGGCCAGCTCTACGAAGGTGAGCCCGATGCCGCGGGCGGTCCGAGCAATTCCGGCGGCAAGCTCAATCCTCGGATTGGACAGCCGGCCGGCTTCGCACCGGGCAAGCGCGAGCTTCCGACCAATTGCTATCGCATCGACCCTAGCGGCCGTGTCGATCTCGTCGTCACCGAGGAGCAGGTGCCCGATCCCAACGGGCTGTGCTTCTCGCCGGACTTCAAGAAGCTCTACGTCGTCTCGACTGGCAAGGGACCCGGCGACACCGGCCCCGGCGGCAAGGGCGAAATATTCGTGTTCGACGTCGGCGCCGACAACAAGCTCACCAACCACAAGCGGTTCAGCGAGTGCGTGATTGACGGTGTGAAGTGCGGACCGGACGGCGTGCGCTGCGACGTCAACGGCAATGTCTGGGCCTCCAGCAATGCCGGCCGCGCCGTCGGCTACAGCGGCGTGACGACGTGGTCGCCGGAGGGCAAGCTGCTCGGCCGCATCCGGTTGCCCGAAGTGTGCGGCAACGTCTGCTTCGGCGGCCCCAAGCGCAATCGCCTGTTCATGGCGGCGAGCCAATCGCTCTATGCGGTGTACACGGCCACGCAAGGCGCCGGACCGGGCTGAGCCCGCGCGCAAGATCGCAAGCACGGGCGTCGGCGTGGATCGCCGGCGCCCGCGGTTCCCTGATCGCAATCAAATTACGCCGCGGGCAAATCTCCGCCATTAATCCAACGAAGATTGAATCGCGCGGCAAGGCCGCAGCGCGGTGCAAAGGCATGATGCTCTTCGTTCTCGCGCCCGACTTGAACCGGGAGTTGCGCGATGCGCCGTATGCCGAACGACACCATCATCGTCAGCGTGGGGAACCAGCAATTCGTGACGGAGTTCGGAGACCCGGGCCTTCCGAACGGAGGCCGCGGCGGCAGCGACAGGATGATCGCGACCGTCGACGGTGGCAACGCGGTCCTGATATTCGTTGGCGACGACCAGACCCTCCAAGGACATTCTCACGGAGGAGGCGACCATCTCGCCGCGACCGTCACAGGCTTCGGGGACTACGTGTTCCTGGACGGCGATGCGCAGGCGATGTCCGGCGACGCCCATGGCGGCAACGATGTGCTTCACGTCGATGCATCGACATCGATCTACGCGACTCTCGGCATTTTTGGCGATGCCGAAACCGCCATGTCAGCCGACACGGGGGGCGGCAATGACGTCGTCATTGCATCGATGGGAAACAGATCGTCCGGCACGTTCGGCGGAGATTCCGGCAGTTCCATGAGCGATCACGCGCGTGGCGGCAATGATATCCTCAGCGTGACCCAGGTCGGCAGTTACGGCGGCGCTTCAATCTCCGGCGATGCTCTCGTCTCCATGAGCGGCGATGCGCACGGCGGCAACGACATGCTCATCTACACCGTCGGTGCCCCAGCCCGATCCGGCGGCGCGTCTCTGGTCGGAGACGCCGGCTACATGAGCGACGATACCCGTGGCGGCAACGATATCCTGATCGCGACCGTCGACGGCAACCCGGACTCCACGTCCATCGTGCTCGTCGGAGACGCCTCGAACATGTCAGGCAATGCGCATGGCGGAGATGATATCCTCCTCGGCAGCAGCCGCGACGATTTCCTGTATGGCGACGCACAGACCTACGCTCCGTTCACAGCCGGCTCGATCACCGGCGGCAAGGACATGTTGAATGGCGGTGGCGGAAATGACCAGCTCTGGGGCGGACCGAACGACGACAGATTCGTCTTCGACAAAAATTCGGGCCTAGACGTGATCAACGATTTCGACCAGGGCAACAAGGCTGTCGGCAGCACGGCGCGAGAGCATGATTTGATCAATTTGCACGATTACGGCTTCGCAGACTGGGCGGCGCTGAAAAGCCTGATCAGCGATGACAGCACAGGAAACGCGGTGATCCACCTGACGGCGACCGATACGATTACGCTGGCGGGAATCCATACCGCGGATCTCCATGCGAAGGATTTCATTGTGTAAGGGAGCATTCATGCGCGTTGTGATCTGCGGCGGCGGCGTGATCGGCGCCTGCATCGCCTGGTTTCTCCGCCGCCGTGGCATCGAAATCGTCGTCGTGGAGCGGGCGGGCGTCGCGGCCGCGGCGTCAGGCAAGGCGGGCGGCTTCCTCGCGCGCGACTGGTGCGAGGGCTCGCCGCTCGATGCGCTGGCGCGACGGAGCTTCGCGATCCATGCGCAACTGCCGGAACAGATCGCCGGCGATTGGGGCTATCGCCCGATGACCGCCTATAGCGGCTCCGTTGCCGCCGACGGCCATCCGCGCCGGCATGCACCGTCCGCGCTCGGCTGGCTGGGCAACGGCGTCATCATCGCCCAGCGCATCGGCACGATGGAGACCACCGCGATCGTTCACCCCAAAAAATTCACCGTAGCCGTGATGAACGCGGCGATCGCGCTAGGCGCCGAGCTTCGCACCGGCCAGGTGACCGGCATCATGCGCGATGCGGGCGGCACGACCGCGACAGGCGTCGAGGTCGACGGCCGCATCGTCGAGGCGGACGCCGTCGTGATCGCGATGGGACCATGGTCGCTGCTCGCCGCGCAATGGATGAGTCTGCCCGCCGTCTACGGCCAGCGCAGCCCGAGCATCGTGTACGACACCGACACGGATGTGCCGGCCGATGCGCTGTTCCTGGAATATGAAGAGAATGGCAGTGCCGTGTCGATCGAGGTCTTCCCTCGCGCCGACGGCAGCACGCATATCACCGCTCTCTCCGACATCGCGCCGCTTCCGCTGGATCCGGCTGCCGTGACGCCGGACCACGACGCGATCGCGCGCCTGCAAACCATGTCCGAGCGGCTGTCGCCCCTGTTCCGCTCCGAGAGGATCATTGCGCGGCAAGCCTGCTTCCGGCCGGTGACACAGGACGGCCTGCCGCTGATCGGCAAGGTGCCGCAAAGTGAAGGTCTGTATGTTGCGACCGGGCACAATGTATGGGGCATCCTGAATGCGCCCGCCACGGGCGAGGCCATGGCGCAATTGATCGCGGAAGGTGCGACGCGCAACGTCGACATCTCGCCATTCGATCCGGCCCGGCTCGCGCCGCTCGATCCATCGCTGCTGCAAGCGCGCTGAGCCGACGCGACGGCATCGCAATTCAGCGTTCCGGTTGCTGTGCGCCCGCGATAGCTGCGCATGCCTACCGACGAAATCTGCATGCCTGCGCGTGAAACGGGTCCGACAGCTTTCCTGCCCGCTATTGCCCAGCGCTAGACTTTAGTTCGTGCCTCACAATCCTGAACGCGGTTTCACTTGCCGAGAATGTCTCCGCCGGTATAGTCGCGGCATAATGGCTCATAAGAGGCCTGTTAAGGGAGAGAACAAGATGAAGAAACCGCTCTCTGTTGCGTTGCGAATAGCACTCGGTACCGCCGCGGCCGCTGTGTTGATGAGCTCAGGCGCGGCGCTTGCGGCCGACCCGATCAGGATCGGCGTGATCGCGGAAGCGCAGGCGATTGCCGGCGCCTCCATCCCCCAGGCGGCACAGCTCGCCGCCGACGAGATCAACGCCAATGGCGGCGTCGACGGCCGCAAGATCGAGATCGTCTCTTACGACAATCATTCCTCCTCGGCAGATTCAGTGCGCGCCTTCCAGCGCGCGGTGAACGAGGACAAGGTCAATGCGGTCATCGCCAGCTACATCAGCGAAGTCGTGCTGGCACTGGAGCCCTGGGCCTCGCGGCTGAAGACGCCGTTCGTCACGCCCGGTGCCGCCTCCAACGAGATCAGCAAGAGCGTCCATGCCGACTACGAGAAGAACAAGTACACCTTCCACGGCTATCTGACCTCCGCCGCGCTGGCGCTTTCCGTCTGCGACGGCGCCAAGGACCTGCTGGTCGACAAGATGCACATGAAGACCGCGGTCATCATGAGCGAGGACGCCGCCTGGACCAAGCCGCTCGACATCGGCTACGAGGAATGCCTGCCCAAGATCGGGCTGAAGGTGCTCGACCACATCCGCTTCTCGCCCGATACCACCGACTTCACGCCGATCTTCAACAAGATCGAAGGCTCCAAGCCCGACGTGATCATCACCGGGATCTCCCATGTCGGCGTGCAGCCGACGGTGCAGTGGAAGAACCAGCAGGTGCCGATCCCGATGTTCGGCATCTCCTCGCAGGCCACCAACGAGACCTTCGGCAAGGACACCAATCAGGCGGCCGAGGGCGTACTCTACCAGGGCGTCTCCGGCCCAGGCGTCGCGGTGACGCCGAAATCAGTGCCGTTCGCCGAAGCCTTCAAGAAGAAGTTCGGCAACTATCCCTCCTATGCCGGCTACACCGCCTATGACGAGGTCTACTACATCGCCGATGCGGTGAAGCGCGCGGGCTCGACCGACGCCGACAAGCTGGTCGCCGCTCTGGAGACGACCGACTGGGAAGGCACGATCGGCCGTGTCCAGTTCTACGGCAAGGACGATCCGTTCACGCACTCGATCAAATACGGCAAGGGCCTGATCACCGGGCTGATGCTGCAATGGCAGGACGGCAAGCAGAGCGCGGTCTGGCCCAAGGAAGTCGCCAAGGTCGACGTCAAGTTCCCGAGCTTCATCAAGCTCTCGAACTAGCAGGACACGCTCCCGGGACCAGCTCCCGGGAGCTTCCACATGCGGCCCCCGCAGCACGTTGCTCCAGCAACATCGTCTCTCATAAATCGGATTGCCAACCCTAGATGCGTGCTTTCCAGATTCTGATCGATGGCTTTGCCATCAGCGCTCTCTATGCTCTCGGTGCCACCGGCTTCACGCTGATCTTCGGCGTCTCCGGTGTCCTCAACCTCTCCCACGGGGCCATCATGGTGGCTGCAGCGGTAGCGGCCTGGGCCGCCGCCAGCATCCTGAATGTCGGCACCTATGCCGGCGCACTGATCGGCGTCGGTGTCGCCCTCCTTACATCCTTTGCGACCTATTTCGCGGTGGTGAAGCCGATCCAGGATTCCCGGCGCATCCCGAATGAAGAGAAGGAGATCTTCGTCCTCACCGGCACGCTGCTATGGGGGATCATGATCCAGGAGGTGATCGCTTATTTGTTCACCAACAACGCCAAGACCGTACTGCCGATCGTCGAGGGCGTGGTCGAGATTCTCGGCGTCCGCACGCCCAGGAACGAGATCTTTACCGCGATCGTGTGCTGCTTCGTCATCGCTCTGTTGTGGCTCCTGGTGAACCGCACCCGCACCGGCAAGGCGGTGCTGGCGGCCTCGATGAACCCACGCGGCGTCACCCTGCTCGGCCTCGAGCTCACCAACATCTACGTCGTGGTGTGGGCGATCTACGGCATCCTCGCCGGTATCGCCGGCGTGCTGCTCGGAATGTTTCTCGGCGTCAGCTCCTACAGCGTCGGACCGCTGACCGCGAGCGCGTTCTCGATCGTCGTGCTCGGCGGCCTCGGCAGCGTCTCCGGCTCGCTGATCGCAGCCTTCGTGGTCGGCTACCTCGAAACGCTCACGGCCTATCTGGTCTCGCCGGCCTACCGCACCATTCCGGCGCTGCTGCTGCTCGTGTTCGTGATGTACATCCGGCCCCAGGGCCTTCTGGGGAGGCGCTGAGATGGCCAGCTTCTTTACGACACGCCTGTTCTTCATCTCATTCGCGCTCGTCGTCATCGCGGCGACGCTGCCGCTCTACGTCTCCGGCTACGTGCTCGGGCTTCTCACCGTCGCCTTCTATTTCGGCGTGTTCGCAATGGCGTGGGACCTGCTGTTCGGCTTCGCCGGCGAGGTCAATTTCGGGCCGACCTTCCTGATCGGCGTCGGCGCCTACACCGCCGGCATCCTGAATGCCCAGTTCGGCTGGTCAGTTTACGCTTGCATCGTGCTCGGCGCGCTCGCCTCCGTCATCGCCGGCCTCGTGCTGGCGCTGCCGGCGCTTCGGGTGCGCGGACCGTATTTCGGCCTGACCACGCTGGTCGCGGTGCTGATGCTGCAGAATTTCATCGTGGTGTTTGCCGACCTCACCGGTGGCGAGATCGGGCTGACCATTCCCGACGTCATCTCGATCAACGCCGGCGTCAATTACTGGATCGCGCTTGGCTTTATGACGATCTCGGCGGCCATTCTTTATGGCCTGTCGCAATCACCTGTTGGCTTGGTGCTGCAAGCCAGCGGTCAGGATCCGGTGCAGGCCGGCGCGCTCGGCTTCAACATCGTCAAGCACAAGCTCGCCGCCTTCATCGTCAGCGCGTTCTTCTCAGGGTTATCAGGCGCGCTGCTGGTGTTCTATTTCGGCACCGCCTCGGTCGGCACCGTCGTCGACGTCGCGGTCGGCGTCAACGTGATCGTCTCGGCCGTGCTCGGCGGCCGGCGTACCGTGCTTGGCGCGGCGCTGGGCGCGATCTTCCTGATCGTCGCCGGCGAGTTCCTCAGGCCCACCGGCGAGCTTGCGACCTTCATCGTCTCGGCCGTCGCGCTGCTCGTCGTGCTGTTCTTCCCCGGCGGCTTCCTCGGAGCGGCCCTCTCGCGTGAGGCGCGCTCGTGATGGATATGCGATCTTCAAACCGGGCCGTGCTCGAAGTCCGCGGCCTGACCAAGCGCTTCGGCGGATTGACGGCGGTGAAGAACCTGGGCTTCGAGGTCAATAGCGGCGAGATCTTTGGCCTGATCGGCCCGAACGGCTCGGGCAAATCGACCGCGATGAAGAGCGTCATGGGCATCGAACGCCCGACATCAGGCGAAGTCGTATTCGAGGGCGAGAACGTCGCGGGCTTGCCGGCGCACAAGATCGCGCGCAAGGGCTTTGGCATGGTGTTCCAGCATTCGCGACCGCTGAACCGGCAGACTGTGCTGGAGAACATCATGGTCGCGCTGCTGCCGGACAGCCTGTTCATGCTGTTTCCGGACAAGGCGCTGCTCGAGCGCGCCAAATGGATCGCCGATCGCGTCGGGCTCGGCAACGTGATGAACCGCCGCCCGCCGACGCTGCCCTTCGCCGACCTGCGCCGGCTCGAGCTGGCAAAGGCTATCGCGCGCGATCCCAAGGTCGTGCTGGTGGACGAGCCCTTTGCCGGGCTGACGCGGGCCGAGGTCGAAATGTTTTCCGACCTGATTCGCAGTTTCCGCGACGAGGGCCGCGCGGTGATGCTGGTCGACCACAACGTCAAGAGCGTCGCGGCGCTGGTCGACCGCGTGCTCGCGATGTATCTCGGCGAGGAGATCGTCACCGGCAAGGCCGAGGACGTCATGAAGAACGAGACGGTGCGGCGGGTCTATCTCGGCGGCGCCATCGAGACCCATGCGCGGCCCGAGACCAGCTTCAAGGACAAGGTGCCGCTGCTCCAGGTCGAGAATGTCAGCGTGTTCTACGGCAAGGCGCAGGCGCTGGAGAACGTCTCGATCCACGTCCATGAGGGCGAGTTCGTCTCGATCGTCGGTCTCAACGGCGCCGGCAAGACCACATTGTTCAACACCATCTCGGGCTTCCTGCCCTACAGCGGCGAGATCGTGCGCAACGGCGAGAAGCTGCGCGGCACGACACCGGCGAAGATCGCCCGCAGCGGCCTCGTGCAGTGCCCGGAATCGCGCGAGCTGTTCGGCGAGATGTCGGTACGCGAAAATCTCGACCTTGGCGGGCAACATCTGGCCGACGACAAGCGCGCGGCACAGCTCGCCTGGCTGTTCGAGCTATTCCCGATCCTGAAAGAGCGTCAGGGCCAGATGGCGCAAACGCTCTCCGGCGGCGAGCAGCAGATGCTTGCGATCGGCCGCGCGCTGATGATGCAGCCGCAGATCCTGATCCTGGACGAGCCGACGCTGGGCCTCGCCCCCGTCATCCTCGAACTCCTGTCCAAGGCCCTAACCAGGCTGCGGCAGACGACATCGATCACGGTGTTGCTCGGCGAGCAGAACGTGACCTTCGCGCTTCCGCATGCCGACCGCGTCTATGTGCTCGAGCATGCAAGGATCGTCTGGGAGGGCGATCCGGGCCGCTTCGCCGCGGAGGCTGGCGCCGATTTTCTCTAGTTCGCCCATACCAACAACAAAACAAGCAAAAGGAAACGACCATGCGACCATCGAAGAGTTTGAGCGGCAGCTTCCTCCTCGCCTCCGCGCTGGCGCTGTGCCTTGCTGCTCCCGCCTATGCGCAGTCGAACGATCCTATCAAGATCGGCGTCATCGCCGAGGTGCAGTCGATCGCTGGTGCCGCGACGCCCGGCGGCGCGCAGATCGCCGCCGACGAGATCAACGCCAAGGGTGGCATTCTCGGCCGCAAGATCGAGATCGTGACCTACGACAACAAGAGCTCCTCGGCGGACTCGGTGCGCGCGTTCCAGCGCGCGGTGAGCGAGGACAAGGTCTCCGCCGTGATCGCGAGCTATATCAGCGAGGTCGTGCTGGCGCTCGAGCCCTGGGCAGCGCGGCTGAAGATGCCGCTGATCACCCCCGGCGCCGCCTCGAACGAGATCACCAAGGCGATCCATAACGACTACGAAAAGAACAAATACACCTTCCACGGCTATCTGACCTCGGCCGCACAAGCGCAGCTCGTCTGCGACGCCGCCAAGGATCTGCTGGTCGACAAGCTCAAGTTCAAGACGGCCGCGATCATGAGCGAGGACGCCGCCTGGACCAAGCCGCTCGACGTCGGCTACGAAGCCTGTCTTCCGAAAGCAGGCCTCAAGGTCGTCGAGCACGTGCGGTTCTCGCCCGATACCACCGACTTCACGCCGATCTTCAACAATATCGAGGCCAAGAAGCCGGACGTGATCGTCACCGGCATCTCGCATGTCGGCGTGCAGCCGACGGTGCAGTGGAAGAACCAGCAGGTGCCGGTCCCGATGTTCGGCATCAGCGCGCAGGCGCTGAGCCCGACCTTCTGGAAGGACACCAATGGCGCCGCCGACGGCGTCCCGTCGCTGGCGGTCGCAACGCCCGACGTCGCCGTCACCTCCAAGACGAAACCGTTCGCGGCCGCCTTCAAGGCCAAGTTCGGCTCGCCGCCGGCCTACACCGGCTACACCGCCTATGACGAGGTCTACTTCATCACGGAGGCGATCAAGCGCGCCGGCTCGACCGATCCGGACAAGATGGTCGCTGAGCTTGAAAAGACCGACTACGAGGGTACGATCGGCCGCATCCAGTTCTACGGCAAGGACGACGAGTTCACCCACGGCATCAAGTCGGGTCCCACGACCGTATCCGGTCTGGTCTTCCAGTGGCAGGACTCCAAGCAGGTCGTGGTCTGGCCCGAGAAGATCGCGGAGGGCAAGCTGAAGTTTCCGAGCTTCGTGAAGCTGTCGCAGTAACACGCCGGGCTGGGCACCAGGGGCCCGTCCCGAGCGCCCCATCGCCCTTGCATGGCCCGTCGCTTCAATCGCGGCGGGCCTTCGCTTTGTGCAGAACGCAACCGATGCGCTGGCATCTGTGGACCCATCCTGCGATCCTGCCGTTATCTCCCATGCGTGGGCCGGAGCAGCGAGATGGACGACCGATCAAGACACCCCGATGACCTGATGCAGGATGACGGCTTCGTTCGCGTGCGGGGCGCGCGTGAGCACAATCTCAGGAACGTCGACGTCAGTATTCCGCGCAACGCCCTCGTCGTGTTCACCGGCGTGTCGGGCTCCGGAAAATCCTCGCTCGCCTTCGGAACGGTCTACGCCGAGGCGCAACGGCGATATCTGGAATCGGTGTCGCCTTACGCGCGGCGCCTCTTCCACCAGATGCAGATCCCTGAGGTGGACGACATCGAAGGCCTGCCGCCCGCCGTAGCGCTCCAGCAGCAGCGCGGCGCGCCGACGACGAGGTCGTCCGTGGGCAGCGTGACGACCATCTCGAACCTGCTCAGGATGCTCTATTCCCGTGCCGGCGAATACCCGCGCGGACAAAGGATGCTCTATGCGGAATCGTTCTCGCCGAACACGCCGGAAGGAGCCTGCCCGACCTGTCACGGTATCGGCAGGATGCTCGACGTCACCGAGAAGTCCATGGTGCCCGACGACACCCTCACCATTCGCGAGCGCGCCGTCGCGGCGTGGCCGAGTGCCTGGCAGGGGCAGAACCTCCGGGACATCCTGACCACGCTGGGCTACGACGTGGACAAGCCCTGGCGTGAGCTGCCCAGGAAGGACCGCGACTGGATCCTGTTCACGGAGGAGCAGCCGACCGTTCCGGTCTATGCCGGTTACGACTTGGCCGAGGTCAAACGGGCCCTGCGCCGCAAGGAGGAGCCGAGCTATCAGGGCACGTTCACCGGCGCCAAGCGCTACGTGATGCAGACCTTTGCCAAGTCCGAGAGTGCGATGATGAAGCGCCGCGTCGCGCAATTCATGATCACCCAGGACTGCCCGACCTGCCATGGCACGCGATTGAAGCCCGAGGCACTCAAGGTCAAATTCGCCGGACTTGATATCGCCGAGATGTCTCATCTGCCGCTCGAGAAGCTGCAGGAGGTGATGAACCCTTTCGCGGAGACTTCGACCGTCGGAGCATCGGAGAAAACCATCGTCGCCAGGCGCATCTGCGAGGATCTGTCGGCGCGGCTGGCCGTCCTGCTCGACCTCGGCCTCGGCTATCTCGCTTGCGAGCGCAGCACGCCAACGCTGTCGCCCGGCGAGTTGCAGCGGCTGCGGCTTGCGACCCAGGTTCGCTCCAACCTGTTCGGCGTCGTCTATGTGCTCGACGAACCGTCGGCAGGTCTGCATCCCGCCGACACCGAGGCGCTGCTGCGGGCGCTGGACCGGCTGAAACACGCGGGCAATTCGATCTTCGTGGTCGAGCACGAGATCGAGGTGATCAAGCATGCCGACTGGCTGGTGGATGTCGGGCCTGATGCCGGCGAAGGCGGCGGGAACATCCTCTATAGCGGACCGCCCTCAGGACTCGGGCAGGTCGCGCAATCGCGAACCGCCCATTATCTCGCGCATCCACGAAAGCCGCTGCCGATGGTCCGCCGCCAGCCGAAGGCGCATCTGAAAGTCCGGGGTGTGACCCGGAATAATCTCCGCGGCCTCGACGTCGATATCCCGCTCGGCGTTCTCGCCAGCGTGACCGGCGTGTCGGGCTCCGGCAAATCGAGCCTGATCAGCCAATTCCTCGTCGATGCCATGGCGGAGCATCTCGGCCATGCACGGGCTGCGGACGCGGACGAGGATAGCCTGGCACCCACGGTCGAGACATTGGGCGGCGAGATCGTCGCCGGCCTCGACCAGGTCGATCGTCTCGTCGTGGTGGATCAGAGGCCGATCGGCCGCACGCCGCGATCCAACCTTGCAACCTATACCGGCCTGTTCGACCACGTCCGGAAGCTGTTGGCCGTGACGCCGCAGGCAAAGTCCCGCCGCTACGATGCCGGGCGCTTTTCCTTCAATGTCGCGAAGGGCCGATGCAGCACCTGCGAAGGCGAAGGATTTGTCTGCGTCGAGCTTCTGTTTCTTCCCAGCGTCTATGCGCCCTGCCCGACCTGCAAGGGCGCGCGTTACAATGACAAGACACTGGAGGTGAAGATCCGTGGAAAATCCATCGCGGATGTGCTGGCGATGCGCGTCGACGAAGCCTTCGAATTCTTCCACGAAGATCCAACCCTCAACCGGTCGCTATCGGTCGTCCGCGAGGTCGGGCTCGGCTATATTCGTCTCGGTCAGTCCGCCACCGAATTGTCGGGCGGGGAAGCCCAGCGCATCAAGCTTGCGACCGAGCTCATGCGGCCGCAACGCGGTCACACGCTCTATGTCCTGGACGAGCCGACCACCGGTCTTCATCCCAGTGACGTCGAGCGGCTGATCGCCCAACTCGAGCGCATCGTGGACGCCGGCAACAGCGTGGTCGTGGTCGAGCACGACATGGATGTCGTCTCTCATAGCGACTGGATCATCGACCTCGGTCCCGGCGCCGGCGAGGAAGGCGGCCGCATTGTTGCGTCAGGGACACCGCGCGAGGTGGCCAAGGCCGGCGGGAAGACCGCCGGCTATCTCGCCCGTCGCTTGAAACAGTAACGGGCGCGCTCATCACCCATTTCGCAATTGCGTTCTGCGTCGCGGAGACCGGACCCCGACTTTCGCCATGTTGACTTTCCGCCGCCCCGCTCCCCATACTTCGAAAAAGACTAACAAGACCAAATCATAAGACGATCTTTGAGGGAGGATAGGATGCCCACTTCACGCAGGCAGCTGCTGAAGAGCTCGGCGGCTGCCGCCGCCGCACTCAGCCTCGATTGGACACGGGCCCAGGCGCAAGCCGAGAATTTGCGCATCGGCTTGATCTACGACCTCACCGGTCCGTTCGCCGCCGGCGGCTCGGTCGCCTCGTCGGTCGGCGCGCAGATCGCCATCGACCTCGTCAACGAAAAGGGCGGCATCGGCGGCAAGACCAAGATCGTGCCGGTCGCGGCGGACTCTCAGAGCAAGGCCGACGTCGCCATCAACGAGGCCGAGCGGCTGATCAGCCAGGAAAAGATCGACATCATCAACGGCGTCTATTCCAGCGCGCATGCGGTGCCGATGGCGGCGAAGGTCGAGCAGCAGAAGAAGATCCTCTGGATCACCACCGCGGTCTCGACCGCCGTGTTCAAGGACAAGAACCTGCAATATGTGTTTCGCGCGCAGATCCATTCCGATCAGTACGGCCAGGCCTTCGCGGGCTTCGTCGCCGAGCACGCGCAAGGCAAGCTCGGCATGGACCCGAAGGACGTCAAGGTCGCGCTGATCCACGAGGACGGCCCTTACGGCGTCGGCGTCGCGGCGGCCGACGAGGCCTATGCCAAGCAGGCGGGCATCCAGGTGGTGATGCGCGAAGGCTATTCGGCTTCCGCGCCCGATCTCTCGGTGCTCGTGACCAAGCTCAAGCGCGCCAAGGTCGATGTGATCTCGCACGCCGGCTACAACCCCGACATCACCCTGTTCCTGCGCCAGGCCCGCGAGAGCGGATTGCGCTTCAAGATGCTGTTCGGCGCGGGCGCCGGCTACAGCCAGCTCGACAAGCTGCGCGCGACCTTCGGCCCCGACATCGACAATTTCTGCAACATCGATCCGGTGCCGGCGCAACTGCTCGATGCCTCCAAGCTCGCGCCTGGAATCGGCGACCTGACCAAGACCATGGTCTCGCGCTACCAGGCCAAGACCAGCGCCACCGACGTGCCGCCGCATTGCTCGATGGGTTTCAACCAGACCTGGATCTTGCTCAACAACGTGCTGCCGGTCGCCAAGGAGAAGTACGGCAGCTTCGAGCCCGAGGCCATTCGCAAGGCCGCGCTCGACGTCGACATTCCAGCCGGCGGCACGATCCAGGGCTATGGCGTGAAATTCTTCCCGCCGGGCACGCCGATGTCCGGCCAGAACGAGCGCTCGACCCCGGTGGTGATGCAGAATGCCGGCGAACACATCTCGGTGGTGTGGCCGACGAACATCCGGACGCGGGACCCGGTGTTTCCGCTGCCGAAGGGCTCGACCTACGGGACGTGAGGCTACGCGCCGCGCCGACGGTGCACCCTTTCCCCTTGCTTGCGGGAGAGAGTGGCTCGCCGCGAAACGGCGAGACGGGTGAGGGTTGCCTCCGCGAGCAAACCTCTCTCATTTTAAACCGCGGAGAGAACCCCTCATCCGGCGCTATAGCCGAAGCTACGCTTCGGCGTTCTTGAGAACGGCGGCCGAAGGCCGCCTATGCCACCTTCTCCCGCAAGGGGAGAAGGATTGGCACCGTGCCTGCGGCTAGCTCAGTGACCCCTACATCACCACCCTTCGTCCCTCCTCCGCCGCCCAGTATCCCGCGTAGTTCACCTTGGTCGTCTCGTACGCCAGCGCGAGGTCCGACAGCGGCTGCCGTCCCGTCGCGGCGCATTCCATGAAGTCCTGGATCTCCTGGAGATAGCCGCGCGTCCATTCCTCTTCGAGGCAGACATATTGCCAGCCGGTTTTGCGGTCGACCTTCTCGGTGATGTAGACGGAGGCGAGTTTCTCCTCGGAGGTCTGGTAACTCATCAGATGATTATTCGGCGTGATGTTGGCGAACAGCGAGCCGCCTGACGTGTAGGTCTCGATCAGATTGCGCACGCCGCCCATGATCATGTCGCCGGAGAACACGGTGGCCTTGGTGCCGTCCGAAAACGTCGCGGTCAGCGTGCCCCAATCCTCGACGTCGACAGGATTGGCCTTGATGTAGGTGCGCTCCTCCGGCTTGAGGACGGCCGTGACATTGCCGACGTCGCCGCTGACGCTGGCGACGCGGATGGTTTCACCGCGCGCCTTGGCCTCGACCTGCTTGAGATACAGCACCGCCGAGAGCGGATGGCAGCCCATCCGGATCAGCGAGCCGCCCCCGGTCATCGCCCATTGCGCGGCATGGGCCGCGTGCGAGCCGGAATGGCTCTCCTCGCCCTTCATGAACAGGATTTTGTCCTTGGTCGCTCTCAGAATCTCCGCGGTCTTGGTCACGGCCGGCGCGTAGATCCAGTCCTCGGCATACATGAAGAGCTTTCCGGTGCGCTCGATCGCGGCACGCGTGGCGTCCATCTCCTCCAGCACGCGCTCATACATCAGCGCCTTCGGCACATGCTTGCCGATCGGCTGCCGGTCGCCGTCGCGGCCGAAATAGCCGGCGAACGGCTTTTCGCAGATGACATGCTTGCCGGCCTGCATGGCGGCGACGATCATCCCCGCATGAAGATTGGGCGGCGTGCAGATGTCGATGACATCGAGCTCGCGGTCTGCGATCAGCTCGGCGAAGCTGCGATAGACCCGTTGGATCTGGTGGCGGCCGGCGAATTCGACGACATGGTCGCCGCGCGCAGCGACCGCCGCGACCTCGACATCCACGCCGTAGACGCGCCGGAACGCATACATATGCAGCTCCGACACGAAGCCGCAGCCGACAAGTCCCACCCTGATCCTGGCCATAGCGCCCCCCGCTTTGGGCGGCACTATAGCGCGCTGGCAGGTCTATTCCACCGAGACCCGCACCACGCCGGCGCTCATCATGCCCAGCGCCTTGGCAGCTGGCACCGAGAGATCGACGATGCGGCCGCGGATGAACGGGCCGCGATCGTTGACGCGGCACTGAATCGAGCGGCTGCCGTAGGACACCCTCAGCACGCTTCCGAACGGACGCGTCCGGTGCGCGCAGGTCAGCTCGCCTTTCCCGGCTTTTCCGTATCCGTAATAGGAGGCAAGCCCGCTTTCGGCGTGGGCAAAGGAAACTGCAGAAAGCGAAAACGTAGCAAGGCAAGAAAATAACGTGGTCTGCGCTCGCACGGCACCCCTCCGGGTTGGCCTGCCCCGGGCGCAAACGTTTGTCGGTTCCCGTGGGTTCCTGAGCCACTGCCGGGCCGCGCCCGGCAGTGCTATCACAGTTTGTTACTGTTTGTGGAACACGAGCGTCCGAACCTCGATGCTCTCGCGCGGCGCAGCATCGGCCGGCGTCGTCGGATCGGCGAACGCGGCGTGCGGCCCGAAGCGGGTGCGGCCATCGGTCGCGGAATCGTAGCACTTGAGCAGCAGTGCTTCGTCCGCCGTCATCTCGGGGAAATAGAACCAGCGATGGTTCGGATTGTATTTCACCGAATAGATTTCGCCGCGACGGTTGGGATAGATCAGATCCGAGGCGACGAGATCGTCGGGCGCAACCGTCGTGCCGTCGGCCATCGCCAGCGGCGAATCTCGCAACGGACCGCGGATCGGCCGCCACAGATTGATCACTTGGACGCGGCCCTTCAGCAGCTCTTCGGCCTCATCGGGCAGATGCTCGCGCACGCGGTTGGCGCCTGAGACGACGGTCTGATCGACGTGGACGCGCGTTGCCGGCTGACGCGGGCCACCGTCGCGAATATCGAGGGCACCCTCGACGCGCCTACGCACGGTATGGTCGAAGATGACCACGCGGTCGGCTTTCAGCGTTGCGCGCAGGAAGGCCTCGACGGCGGGATAGTAGACCGCCTTGATTTCCTCCTCATTAGAGAAGTCCTTCACCTGATGTGGATGCCGCACCAGCGCAAAGCCTTCGCGGTCGAGCGAGATGTTTTGTGCGATCAGCCGGGCATCGAAGATCGGTACCTGATGCGGCTCCGGCAATGACGTGCTTTTGGGCTCGCCAGGCGGTGGATCGAAGGCGTAAGTGCGCGGCTTGCCCGAAACCGGCGCGAGGTAATTGAGTTCAGCGGTGACGAAGGGAAGCGATTCGATTTTTGTTTCTTGCAGGCCCATGGCCGGTCTCCCGATGTGGTCGTCTGGATGATTTTTGAGGACACCGGGCGTGCTGCAAGGGAGTTGGTGCAAATAGCAATGCGAGTGCTGTCGCTGGCATGAAACGCAGAACAAACGCATCGCGAAATCCGGCCGGGTTGGAATGCGCTCTGCCCGCTTCACGGATGCTTGAGAGCCTTTTGAGATCTCGTGCCCCGGACGCAGCGCATCACGCAGTGGTACGCTGCTGAGCCGGGGCCTATCTCACCGGGAGCATCTGTGCGGCATGGGTCCCGGCTCTGCGCAGTAGCGATCTCGGCCGCCTCGAGCTTCTGCTTGATCAGACCCCAGTGAAGGTAGAGGTCGATTTCGCTCTGCTCGTCCGCGACCAGCCGAACATTATCGCGTCGGCCAGCATGAGACGGATCATTCCGCCGCCTCGCCGCGAACAGCCTGGCGCTTGGCGATCAGCTCGCGCGTCAGCGGGATCAGCTCACGGCCATACTCGATGGCATCGGGAAGCGGATCGAAGCCGCGGATCAGGAAATGGCTGACGCCGAGGTCGTAATAGTCGCCGAAGACCTCGGCGACCTGCTCGGGCGTGCCGACCAGCGCGGTGGTGTTGCTGTTGGCGCCGGTGAGCTTTGCGATCTCGGTCCACAGCCGCTTGTCGATGCGGCTGCCCTGGTCGGCGAGCGAGAGCAGACGCCGCGCGCCAGCGGTGGCATGGCCGTCGGCGGGCTTGCGATAGCCGGTCTTGTCCTGGAGCGCGGTGGCGCGCGCAAGAATCTCGTCCGCCTTTTCCCAGGCCTGCTTCTCGGTCGGAGCGATGATCGGCCGCACCGAGAGGCTGAAGCGCGGCGTCCGACGGCCCTGCCTGACGGCCGCATTGTGAACCCGCGAGGTGACGTCGCGCACCTGCGCATAGGATTCACCCCACAGCGCAAAGGTGTCGGCATGCTTGCCCGCGACGTCGATCGCAGCGTCAGAGCCACCACCGACGAAGGTGTAGATGCCGGCCTTCTGCAGCGGCTTCACCTGCGAAAAACCGTTCTCGACGTTGTAGTACTTTCCGCTGTAGTTGAACGGCTTCTCGCTGGTCCATTCCAGCTTCACCACGTCGAGAAACTCGCTGGTGCGGGCGTAACGCTCGTCCTTGTCGTCGAGCGTATTGCCGTCCTGCCTGAGCTCGGCTGCATTGCCGCCGGTGATGACGTGGAGCGAGACGCGGCCTCCATAGAGTTGGTCAAGCGTCGCAAGCTGCCGCGCGAGCAGCGTCGGCGCGGTAAAGCCCGGTCGCTGCGCGATCATCACTTTCAACGATTTGGTGATGGTCAGCACATGCTGTGCGACCTGGAGCGCATCGGGCGTGGTCGAATGGAACGCCAGCAGCGCACGATCGAAACCCGCGAGCTCATGCGCCTTCGCGACCGTCTCGATATAGGCGGCATCGAGCACCGGGCCCTGGCGTACGATGGTCTCGGAAGCATTGCTGTTGGCGATAAAGCCGATGAACTCGACCGACATGATGTTCTCCCTGAATGTTTGGCGGCAGGCTAGAGGCCCAATGCGGCACGGCCGAGGCCGGTGCGCGTGGAATCGTCCTGCGGCGTGTGCACGCGACCGCACAGGACGTCGCGATAGTGCCGCTCCAGCGGATTGGCGCGGGACAGGCCGTGATTGCCGGTCAGCGACAAGGCATTCTCGACCGCGGCGACGGCGTTATTGGTGACGGCCAGCTTGATGACGTTGGACTCGGCCGCGGAAAGCGCGACACCGTCATCGAAATCACCGGCAAAGGATGCGATCAGCCGTGCATTGACGATGAGCCGCGCCTCGATCGCGCCAAGGATCTCCTGCGCCCGCGGCAAGGTCGCAAGCGGCGCGCCCAAGCTGGCAGGGACCCGCTGCTTCAGGAACCCGACCAGCCAGTCGCGTGCAGCCCGCGCAACGCCGTCATAGATCGCGGCGACAAAGATCGTGTGGACCGTCGCCTGCGCCACATCAGGTGCGCGCCAGTCCGCCGGCTCGCGCACATCGATCTCGGCATCGAGGGGTATCACGACGTCCTCGAAGATGACGTCGTGGCTGCCGCTGGCCCGCAGGCCGTGATGATCCCATGTCTCGACGATGCGCGTGCCTGGCAGGCCCGCCGGCACCAGGAACTGTCCAACGCGCGGCTCGGCTTCGTCGGTCCGCGCCCAGACCACATACCATTTCAGGATCGGCGATCCCGTCGAATAGATCTTGTGCCCCGAGAGCCGCCAGCCGGTCTCGGTCCGACGTGCAATGGTCGCGGGCAGGCCGCCGCGCGCAGGCGAGCCCAGTTCGGGCTCGACGCGGAGCGCATTGACGAGCGCAAGGCCTTCGACGCTCTCGCGCGCGAGCTTGCGCGACAGCCGCGCCGGCCAGGTCGGGCTCCGTGCCATCACCAGATGGTTGATATAGTGCATCGACAGCACCAGCGCGGTCGACGGATCGGCCTTGCCGATGATGCCGAGGACGCGTGCGGCGTAGCGTGCGCCCGCCCCGCTCCCGCCATGGACGGCGGGCACCGTCAGAGACAGCAGGCCCGCCTCGGACAGCTCGCGAAAGTTTTCGAAGGGGAAGCTGCCGGTGCGATCGTGCTCGGCCGCGCGGGCGGCGAAAGCCTCGGCCAGCGCCTCGGCACGTGCGATGTAGTCGGGCTCGTGATGCGCCGCGCGGCCCTTGGCGATCGAAGTCACCATGTGGCGTCCAACCCGAGCAGGCCAAGGATCTGGCGGCGCAAATCCACCAGATACGGATCGCCGCGATGGCGCGGATAGGACCGGTCGACACGGATGTCTGCCTTCACACGCGCCGGGCGGTCGCTGAACACGATGACGCGGTTGGCGAGCACCAGCGCCTCCTCGGCGTCATGCGTCACCAGCAGCGTGGTAAAACCCTTGCGCTGCCACAGTGAGACCAGCTCGGCCTGCATGGTGATGCGGGTCAGCGAGTCGAGCTTACCGAGCGGTTCGTCGAGGATGAGGATTTTGGGATCATTGACCAGTGCGCGGGCCAGCGCGACGCGCTGCGCCATGCCGCCCGAGAGCTGGTGCGGATAGGCATTGCGGAAGGACGATAGCCCGACGAGATCGAGCACGGCATCGACGCGGTGACGCTGGCTCTTCAAGATGCCCTGCGCCTCCAACCCGAGCGCGACGTTGTCCCAGACCGTGCGCCAAGGAAACAAGGTGGGATCCTGGAACACGACGACGCGCGACGGGTGCGGTCGCGTGATGCGCGCCTCGTGCTCGCGCAGCGTTCCGGACCGGGGCTTGTCGAGGCCTGCGACGAGGCGCAGCAGCGTGGACTTGCCGCAGCCGGAGGGGCCGAGCAGCGCAACGAACTCGCCCGGCTCGACGGAGATGCTGACGTCGCTGAGCACCGGCAACTCGGCGCCGTCGATGTCGAAGGCGTGGCTGACCTGCTCGATGTCGAGCGCGGCACCGGCCGCCGGGTGAGCGTCGAAGTCAGCCAGTGCGGTTGCGGCTACCATTTCACGGTCCCCTTTTGCCAAACCAGCAGGCGATCGCGGATCGCAAACAGCAGCGTGATCGCGCCGGAGCAGAGCAACGACATCACGATCAGCGCCGCATACATGTTGGCATAGGCGGCCCAGCCCTGCGCCCATTGCAGGTACCAGCCGAGCCCTGCCTTGACGCCGATCATCTCGGCGACGACGAGCACGGCAAAGGACGAGCCGAGCCCCATGAACAGGCCGACGAAAACGTGCGGCAAGGCCGCGGGGATCGCGACCTTCAGCACCAGGAAGGAAGGCTTCGCCCCGAGCGTCCGCGCGACGTCGTAATATGCGTTGCTCACGCTCGCGACACCCGACCAAGTCAGCACGGTGACCGGGAAGCCGGTTGCCAGCGCGATCAGAAAGGTCGATGCGCTCCAGCTCGACGGAAAGGTGAAGAAGGCGATCGGCAGCCAGGCGGTCGCCGGCAACGGGCCGATGAAGCGCAGCACCGGATGCACCCAATAGCCGACCGCGCGCGACCAGCCGATCGAGACGCCGGTCAGGAAGCCGACCGTCGCGCCGATCAGATAGCCGCCGAGCTGGAGCTTGACCGAGGCGAACACGCTGTCGAGCAGTTTTGGCAGATCGTCGGTGTAGACCTCGATGATCGATTGCGGCGGCGGAAAGAACGGCAACGGTAGCCAGGCGAATTTTGCCGTCGCGACTTCCCACAGGGTCAGGACAACGCCGAGCACGACGAGCCACGGCGCGCGCTGGCGCAAGGCCCGGCCCGTCGAACCGAGGTAATCGGCACCGACCGTCCCGAACAACGCGATCGCTGCGATGACAAACGCGGCAATGCCGAGCGAATGGGTCCGCGACCAGTCGCCGACGTCCTCCCACCACAGGCAGGACAGGCCGAAGGCAATCCACGCCACGCTGGCGAGAATGCCGGCACCGGAGTCCCGGACCCAGCTCGTCAGCCAGGGTGCGCGCGAGAGGCGCGGCGCGCCGGAGGCAAGGCCGTCAGACAGCGAATACGTCGACATAGATGCGCTCCGCGAATCTGGCCGTATCGGTGCTCTGCTTGAACACCTGCACGCTCTTGAGATCGTCGGCATAGGCCTTGAGCTCGCGCTTTAGCACTTCGCCGACGGGGTGATGGTGATGAGTGTGGTAGCGCACCATGCCCTCGATATCCGTGAGCGACGCCGTCTTCGGCGCGTAAGGCTGGAACGATTTCGCCGTCACAGACGGATTTTGCGCGGTGAACATCGCGGCATCAAGCAGCGCCTGCGTCAGGGCGCGCGCGACCAGCGGCTCCTCGCGCACCAGGCTGCCGCGCAGGCCGAGGATGCAGCAGCTCTTGTCGCGATACTCGCCATCGAGATTGGAGGCGACCTCCTTGTACTGGCTGTCCTTGAGCCAGAGATAACCCAGCGGGTCGGACGACAGGAATGCCTGCACCTCGCCCTTCTCGACGGCGACGTTGAGAAGGTTGCCGGGATAGGCGCGCCAGTCGACATCCTTGTTCGGATCGATACCGAGCTTGGCGAGCTGAATGGAGAAGAAATTCTTGTCTGGGCCGCCGAGATCACCGACCGCGACGATCTTGCCCTTGAGATCGGCAAGCTTGCTCACGCTGGAATCGGCGCGGGTCAGGACCCGCATGCAGCCACCGTGGGTGCCGGCGGCAATCTTGACGTCAAAGCCCTGCTCCAGCGGCTTTAGCCAGCGCAGCGCCATGCCGAGACCGGCATCGCTCTTGCCGGTTGCGATGGCCTCGAGCAGCTGGTCGGTCGAACCGGAATAATTGATGAGCTCGATATCGAGATTATGCTTCTGGAAGAAGCCGTGCTCGATGGCGACCGGCACCGGGGCGAGACAGACCGCGCCCGCGTTCCAGGATAGCTTGAGCTTGCGCGGCGCGCCGGTGAGCGCGGGCACATCCGACGCAGTCCGGCACAGCGGAAACTCCGAGAGATCGACGCCGGGCGCGATTGTCCGCGGCGCAAAGGCCTGTGCCGCACCGAAGGCACCGAGCGGCGCAGCGAATGCCGCAGCTAATCCCGCCTGGAGCAAATGGCGCCGGTCGAGCCTCGATCCGTCGCGCTTGTCGTCGTCGTTCATCCGTCTCCACTCCTGCGCTGGCACGGCTCCGCCATCGGCACAACAGCTTGCGTTGCGCCTGTTCCGTGCGGACCTTCGTCGAGAGAAAATCTTTTCGCCGGCGCCTGCTCGGTGCCTTGATGCGATGCGCAAATCATGCGGCGCGTTCGCCGTATCGTCAATGAAATGGAATTTCGAATGTGGCACGAAGCGAAGTCATTCTCTCCACCGATGCGTGCGAGGACGACGAAAGGATTTCCGCCGATGGATCGATTGACGGAGCACGGGGCTACTCCCTCTCCTGCTTCATTTTTGCGCAGCATCAGTGGCGCATACCGCAGCCATTTCATTGACCGCGCATCATGCGGCCATAGACTTGATCGTCTCGCTGCATCGTTCGCTCACGCGTCGTGGGCAAAGCAACAAGACAGGCCACATGAGCATCAACTCCCTCGATCATTCCATCGCGCGCCGGCTCGCTGCATCGCTGCTTGCCGCCGCCATCACCCTGTCGACGGCCGCGGCGTCGTTCGCAGCCGATGCCGTCGTGCTGCGGGTCGGCGACCAGAAGGGCGGCAATCGTTCGCTGCTCGAGATCTCGGGCTACGCGAAGGATCTGCCTTACAAGATCGAGTGGTCGGAATTCCCCGCGGCAGCTCCAATCCTGGAGGCGCTCAACGCCGGCGCGCTCGACGTCGACTGCACCGGCGACCTTTCATTCCTTTCCGTCTACGCGGCCGGCGCGCCGATCAAGGCGATCGGCGGCACAAGGTCGGATGCCAAGACGCAAGCCATCCTCGTGCGCCAGGATTCGCCGATCAAATCGGCGGCCGATCTCAAGGGAAAACGCCTCGCCGGCACGCGCGGCGGCTGGGGCCAGTTCCTGATCGACGCGACGCTGGAGAAGGCGCAGATCAGGCTGGAGGACGCGACGTTCGCGCCGCTCGGCCCGGTCGACGCCAAGATCGCGCTGGTCGCGGGCTCGATCGATGCCTGGGCGGTGTGGGAGCCCTACGTCTCGTTCGCGACGCTCAAGGACAAGGCCCGGGTAATCGCCAACGGCGAAGGCCTGACGCCGACCATCACCTTTATCGTCGCCTCGGACAGCGCCATCGCTGGCAAGCGTGCGGCGGTGCAGGACCTCGTCCAGCGGCTGAACAAGGCGCGGCTGTGGTCGCTGGATCATCTCGGCGAGTATGCCAAGAGCACGGCCGAGTTGACCAAGCTACCGGAGGACGTGCTGCTCTCGGCCTATACCGCGCAGCGCACCAGCCCGATTCCGATCGATGAGAACGTCGTGAAGGAGGTGCAGGAAGCCTCCGACCGCTCGACGCGCTACGGCATCCTGCCGAAGAAGCTCGACGTCAGCAAAGCCGTCGACCGCAGCTTCACCGCTGCGGCCGCGGGATCGAACTAGGCGGAGGCGGCGGGATGCGCGGGCTCCGTCTCAACGCTGGCCCGCTGCATCTCGCCGCGATCTTACTCGCGCATTTGGCCTGCATGAGCCTGATCGTGTGGCTGTCGCTTTAGACGCCAGCCAGGACCCCCGCTCGCCGGCCCGGCCTTAAGGAAAAAATCAGGACAACATAAGGAGCCCATAAGGACTTACGAGACGCCGCTGGCCTAGCATCGACCGTGTGATCGCGTCGGTAACAGGATGCCTCATCCCGCGGCTTGTCCAGGCAATCACAACTCGCTCTCGGGTTGCCGATCCCGACTGGACGGGCTTACAGTGATCCGCCCTGCGGCCGTCGACGCCTGCAATGGGAAGGCGACCTTCGGGCTGGAGATCAGCGCCATGTCAGCCGATCAGTATCTTCGTTACGATCCGTTCGTCGAACACATCCTGCCGGAGGAAGCGGCGGCGGTCGAGGAGATCGTTGCTTCGATTTCGCGAACGAGTGATCGCACTTTTCGCAAAGACAAGCACGGGACCCGGCAGCAGCACGCCAAGGGCGCCGGCTATCTCCGGGGCGAACTGATCGTCTACGACAATTTGCCGGATCATCTGCGCCAAGGCCTGTTCAAGCAGGCTGGCCACTTCCCGATCATCGTCCGCCTCTCCACCGCATTCAACAGGAGCGATCGTGTCCGTTCGCCGCGAGGGTTTGCCATCAAGGTTTTGGGCGTGACGGGGGCTAAGGCCCTCGGCGACGACGATTCGACGAACCAGGATCTCCTGCTCGTCAATCACCCCAGCTATTTCGCGGATGCGATGGCCTATATGCGCGCACAGCACAAGGTCGAGCACACCCTGTTCCTGCCTGATCTGGCGTACGGACCCATAGGCTTTTTGGCGCGCGTCCTGGTCGCCGCATCGGACAGAACAGGCATTCCGATCCCGATCGTCTTGAAAGCGCTCGGTGATGCCGGCAGCAACATCCTCGGAGAAACCTTTCACACGGAGGGAGCATTGCGGTTTGGCGATTATATCGCAAGGCTTCGCCTGGTGCCGATGTCGGCGTCGGTTCGCCAACTCACCGGCCGACCCTGCCACGATGCCGATGATGCCGTGCTGAACAGCGTCGTTGCCTTCTTCAAGGAGAATGCGGCCGAGTACGAATTATTCGCCCAGCTCTGCACCGACCTGGAGCGAACACCGATCGAAGATGCCTCGATCGACTGGCCTGAAGACGTCGCGCCGCCGCAAGCACTCGGCAAGATCACGCTTCCGCGCCAGACCGCCGACAGCCCCGCGCGTCGCGTCTATTCCGACGAGGTGCTTTCGTTCGATCCATGGCGATGTCTCGCCGCGCATCAGCCGCTCGGCTCGATCATGCGATTGCGCAGGGATGCCTACCGTGCCTCCCGCACGCTGCGGCAGCAGCAAAATCAATTCAAGGTCAAGCAACGGCCCGGCGAACCGCGAGAGATCGCGGACCTGCCGGATTGAGCCGATCAGCGTCCCGCAATATCGGGCCCGGTGTCCCGGCCTGCGTCGAAAAAGGATGCCGAGCGCAGCGGATCATTGGGATCAAGCGTCTCTGCCAGCGATGCGATCACCTGGCAGGAGCGGTCCCGCCACTTGGCAGCCCTTTGCGCTTGTCCGAGGCTCTCATAGAGCACCGCGGTCGTGCGGTAAACCCGCCAGGTGGCATGCGGCAACCTGGCATGGCGGAGGATCGACATGGCCGCCGACAAATGCCCGCCGGCGAGTTGCGCATCGTGCTTCAGCATCGCAATTCTCGCCATGGCCTCGTAGCAGAGCGCGAGAAACGGCCGGTCAGGTGCCGCGCTGGTCACCTCATGAAACTGGCTGGCCGAACTCTGGGCACGGTCCAGATCGCCGATCGCGATCCAATAGTCGCAGCAAGTCAGCAGATAATGGGGGATGACCAGCGACTCCATCGGCACCCGGTCGACCTCCATTCGCCGCTCCATCGCATCGAGATGCTGCCGCGCCCGAGCCAGGTCGCCCATCCTGACATAAGCTCGCGCCAGCAGGTTTCTGCCAACGAAGAACGTGAACGGATTGGCCTCGATCATCGGGCCGAGCGCATCCTCCGCACGCCGTGACGCGCTGCCATATTCCTCCGCCTCGGAGTACAGCCATCCGATCGCGAGATGACACAGCGCGACGGCCTGCGGATTTGCATTCCGTTCCGAGATAGCCAACGCGGAGACGAGGTTTCGTTGCGCCTGGCCCCATTCGCCGAGATAAATCTGGGCAAACGCCTCGACTGATTCATAAAGCACGAACAGATAGACGTCACCGACCAGGCGGGCGAGCTCCTTTCCCCTGGTCGTCGCATCGCAGCAGGCCGGATAGTTCGCGCGCAGAAACTCCAGCACCATCTCCATCGAGCAGCGTCGCAGCCGCATGCTCAGATCCTGCTCTCCGGTGATCAGTGCTGACGCACGCTCGGCAAGGTCCGCATTCTCACGATCCCAGCCGCGGAGCATCAGCTTCAAATTGGCAACGTTGCCCTGGACCAGAGCGCTGAATGCGGCGTCGTCGATCGCCCTGCTCTTGATAAGGGCCTGTTCCGCAACAGGCAGGCTCTGGCGCCGATCGACGTAAAGACAGAATCTGCTGAGATCGACCAGCGCGTTAACCTCTTCGCGCACGTGCCCGTTCTCCGCCGCGTGCGCCACGATAGCGCTGAGATCCTGCAGGGAATTCAGGAAATCTCCACTGGCCCGCCAGGCCCAGGCGCGCTGAAGCAGCAACTTCAGACGTGTCGTCACCCGAAATTCCGGCGGCAGATGCGGCACCAGCTCCAAGGCGCGGGACAGGTAATTGGCGGCCTCGCGCGTGCTGAACCTTCGCGCCGAGCCCTCGGCCGCCGCGCCCAGATAATGCATCGCTTTCGGGAAATCACGGCCCAGTTCGAAATGGCGCGCGATAACGGCGGCGATCTCCGCAGCCTGCGGCCCATAGCCCTGCTCGAGCCCCGCCCCAAGCAGCGCATGGGTTTTCGCGCAGCGCGCTGGTGCGAGCCGCTGGTAGAGGATCTCCTGGTAAAGCGCGTGCTGGAACGCATACCGACCGGAGACGCTTCCGTTCGGCCACTCGGTCATGCCGGCCCCGACGATGATGCGATCGGTCCGTGCCAGGTCCTCGCACATCTGCTCGACATCCAGCACGGGACGGTCCAGCGCACCGGCGATATGGAGCGCGGAAAACTCCGCTCCCGCCGCACTGGCGACCTCGAGCAGGCAGCGCTCGTCCACGGTGAGGTGATCGATCTGCTGCTTGATCATTCCTTCCAGATCGCGCGGCATGCTGTCATGCGAGGCTGCGTCTTCGCTGACCAGCCGCCAGCCCAATTCGTGCTCGACGAGCGCGCCTTGCGCCACGAGATGATCGAGCAGAGACGACACGAACAGAGGATGCCCGCCGGTTCGCGCGAAGATGCGCTCGACCAGCTCTCTGGCGAAATCGGCCGAGCTGAAGCGCAGGGACAGATAGCGTTCGACGTCGGTGCCGGTCAGTCGATCGAGCGCGAGCTCGGTGGCGTGTCCGTGAATCCGCAAGTCCTGGTGAACGGCACGGATAGGATGTCCGCCGACGGCGACTTCCATCGGCCGGTAGGTGGCGAGCACGAGGATAGAAGCCCTCCGATCCCGCCGCGCCAGCCGGGAGAGCACATCCACGGTGGCAAAGTCGCTCCAATGCAGATCTTCCAGGATGATCACCCATGGTCGCGTGACAGCGAGATGTTCCATGAGATCGGAAAATTCGCGCAGCATGCGCTCCCGCGTTGCGCCAAAGACCTCATGCTGGAATGTGGCCCGCTCTGCTTCGCCGAGGAAACCGGGCATCTGCGCGAGCCAGGTCGGCGCGTGCTCGCGGATGGACGTCAGCAGCGATGCTCCATCGGTGCGACGGCAGCACTCGTTCAGCGCTCCGATCAGCGGAAGAAAGGCCTCATGGGTGCCGAACAACTCGTTGCAGCTACAGTGCAGCACGCCCAGTCCCTGCTGGTTCATCCTGTCGAGCGTCATTTGCAAGAGTGTGGTCTTGCCGATCCCGGCCTCGCCGGTGATGAAGACGACCTGACGCTGTCCGGTGCGAGCGAGTTGCAATGCCTTGTCCAGCGTGTCGAGTGCCCCGGTGCGCCCGACTCTCCAGTGCCGGCGTCGATCGACGACCTGCTCCGTGACGGAAGCGGCCTCCTCTTCGGGCGCCCGCTCGATCGCAGGCAGGTCGGCGGTCGCGACCGGCGCAATGAAACGATAGCCGCGCCGCGTGACCGTCTCGATGTAATTGGGGGACTGCCTGTCGTCGCCGAGCACCGAGCGTAGCGCGTTCACGGCAACGGCGAGGCTCGACTCGCTGACGTGCAGATCGGACCAGACCGCGTCGAGCAACTCTTCCTTGGTGACGAGCTCACCGGGCCGACCGACGAGATAGCAAAGAACCTCGAACGGCTTCGGCGCCAGCGCGATCCGCTCCCCGCCTCGCCACAACAGCGCGTTGGCACGGTCGAGGCGGAATTCACCAAAGGCAAGCGCGTCTCTACGCACGGCTCAGACCCCCGGATGCTCGCCCATCTTAAGGGAAAGCTCAGCCAAATGTAAGGACGCGATAAAGACCTGCGCCATGCGCCGGCACTAGCATTGGCCTGTCCATTTCAGAGACGCCGGCAAGGCGTCGGACGGCCTTTTCATCACGCTGTCATTTCAGTCGGCAGGCAGTCGATGCCTGAATTTGGCAAGGAGTTGGCCATGAGCATTCTAAAACATCTGGCGATCTCGCCTCTCGCTTTTGCCATTCGCCATTACGACATCAGGGTCATATTGGGCCTCACCGTCCTCAGCCGCATCTTCCTCGTCGCCATCTACCTTGCGTGCGGCGGCCCGGGCCTGTCCGAGTTCGATCTCGCCAACGCCATCGCGCTGCCATGAGCTCGGGACCGCTCGAATGGTGCATCGAGATCGCGATCATCGTCGCGATCTGCATCGGGATTGTCGTGGGCGGGCATGGCCGGCTCGTCGTGCCGCATCACCGGGTTCAGCGCGCGCAAGCCGATCGGGCCGCTTGCATTCAGCGGCCCTCAAACCTCTTCAGCGTCGTCGCCCTGCGGCGAGCGGGTCCGCCCGTTTGATCGATCACCAATACGCGCGGTGATAGTGCCGGTAATACGGCCGGTAGTAGCCGTAACGAGGGCCGAAATACGGGCGGTAAGGCCGATAGTAGCGCGGATAAGCATAGGCCGGACCATAGCCGTAATAGGCCGGCGCATAACCATAGCCGTAGCCCGGGTATCCGTAGCCGCCATAATAGGGCCCGCCGCCATAGTAGCCATAGCCATAGGGCGCGCTGCTGGCGATGGCACCTGCGATGATCGCGCCAGCGGCAAGGCCGCCGAGACCCCATCCAAAACCTCGGCCGCGCCAGTGCACCTGCGTGACATCGTCGCCGACGGCGGCCTTCATGGTTGCGACATTGGTGGGCAGCGGAGCCGCCGCCGCCTGCTGAATCCCCCCCGCCATGACCGCGGCGGCGAGCGAACCGGCGACTGCCGTTTTCCAGACCCTCATCGTCTTACTCCTTTCTGACGTTTGGCTTGGACATGGATCGCAGCGCCATCATCGGGCATCCTGGCGCGAGGTCAAAGCCTCGAGTTTTGCGTGCACCGCACAAGACGCATGCCTCCATTCTGATCAACCGGTACCTGACGGGCTCGACAACCTCGCCGCGAGTGACACCGGCAGGACGGTGCCTGGGGCCCGATCACGGCGGCAAAGCATTAAGCTTCCGGCGCATTCGCAACCAACAACCACCTTCCCGATTTACTATTCGTGCCGTTACTATCGGTTCCAATGTGCGCGGCCGGGAGGCTTCTCGCGAGCGCAAGAGTTGTGGGAGAATGACATGAGTGCCGCGAGACCCGAGCCGCTTGCCCGTCAGGCGCTGGCGTTTGTCCTGGCCGGCGGACGCGGCAGCCGGCTGCTGGAGCTGACCGACCGGCGCGCCAAGCCTGCGGTCTATTTCGGCGGAAAATCTCGCATCATCGATTTCGCGCTGTCGAACGCGGTGAACTCGGGCATTCGCCGCATCGCCGTCGCCACCCAGTACAAGGCGCACAGCCTGATCCGGCACCTTCAGATGGGTTGGAACTTCTTCCGCCCCGAGCGCAACGAGAGCTTCGACATCCTCCCGGCGAGCCAGCGCGTCTCCGAAAACATGTGGTATGTCGGCACGGCCGATGCAGTCTACCAGAACATCGACATCATCGAATCCCACGCCTGCCGCTTCATCGTCGTTCTCGCCGGCGACCATATCTATAAAATGGATTACGAGGTGATGCTGCGCCAGCACGTCGACAGCGGCGCCGACGTTACCGTCGGCTGCCTGGAGATGCCGCGCCAGGAATCTTCCGGCTTCGGCATCATGCATATCGACGAGAACGGCTGGATCAAAGAGTTCCTGGAAAAGCCGAAAGATCCGCCGCCGATGCCGGGCAAGCCGGACGTCTCGCTCGCCAGCATGGGCATCTACGTGTTCGACGCGAAATTCCTGTTCGAAGAGCTCAAGCGCGACGCCGAGGATCCGAATTCCAACCACGATTTCGGCAAGGACATCATCCCCTACCTCGTCAAGAACGGCCGCGCCATGGCGCACCAGTATTCGACCTCCTGCGTTCGCTCCGGCAGCGACCCCCGCGCCTATTGGCGCGATGTCGGCACGGTCGACGCCTACTGGGCCGCCAATATCGACCTCACCGACGTGGTGCCCGAGCTCGACTTGTTCGACAGCGCCTGGCCGATCTGGTCCTATTCGGAGATCACACCACCGGCAAAATTCGTCCACGACGAGGAGAGCCGGCGCGGCCAGGCCGTGAGCTCGCTGGTCTCGGGCGGCTGCATCATTTCCGGCGCCTCGCTGCGGCGCTCACTGCTGTTCACCGGCGTGCGCGTCAACTCCTACGCCAATGTCGAAAACGCCGTGATCATGCCCTATGTCAATGTCGGCCGCGGCGCGCGCCTGAAGAACGTCGTGATCGATCGCGGCGTCGAGATCCCGGAAGGGCTCGTCGTCGGCGAAGATCCCGAGCTGGACGCAAGACGCTTCCGCACCACCGAGCAGGGCATTTCGCTCATCACCCAGCCGATGCTCGACAGGCTCAATACATGACGCCTGTTCGCGTCCTCGCGGTCGCCTCTGAAGTCTATCCCATCGTCAAGACCGGCGGCCTCGCCGATGTCGCGGGCGCGCTGCCGATTGCGCTCAAGGCGCATGGCGTCGAGATGCGCACCTTGATGCCAGGCTATCCCGACGTGATGCGGGTGCTGGGGGGAGCCGACGAAATCCGGCGCTGGCGGGATTATTTCGGCGGACCCGGACGTCTGCTCGCCGGCTCGCATGACGGCCTCGATCTGTTCGTGCTCGACGTGCCGCATCTCTACGCACGGCCTGGCAACCCCTACGTGACGCCCGAAGGCGTCGACTGGCCGGACAATGGCGTGCGGTTCGCCGCGCTCTCGCGCATCGCGGCCGATATCGGCCACGGCCTCGTTCCCTCCTTCGTGCCCGACGTGGTGCATGCCCATGACTGGCAGGCCGGGCTCGCGCCGGCCTATCTGCACTATGACAATCGGCCGCGGCCGGCCACCGTGATGACCATCCACAACATGGCCTATCAGGGCAAGTTCGTGCCCGAGCTGATTGGTTCGATTGGCCTGCCCTGGCGCGCCTACGGCGTCAACGACCTCGAATATTTCGGCGGCATCAGTTTCTTGAAAGCCGGCCTGCAATTCGCCGATCGCATCACCACGGTCTCGCCGACCTATGCGCAGGAGATCCAGACCGACGAGGGCGGCATGGGGTTCGGCGGCCTGCTTCGCGCCCGCGCGAACGTGCTGAGCGGAATCCTCAACGGCATCGATGTATCCGTTTGGAATCCGCAAGAAGATCCGCACATCGCCTACCGCTTCGGCGCGGAGGACCTCACGTTCCGGGCCGCGAACAAGGCGGTGCTTCAGCAACAGTTCAATCTGGATTCCTCGGACGAAGCGCCATTGCTCGGCGTCATCAGCCGCCTGTCGTGGCAGAAGGGGCTCGATCTCCTGCTCGAAGCCATTCCGACCATTTTGCGCGAAGGCATGCAGCTCGCTTTGCTCGGCAGCGGCGATCGCGATCTCCAGGATCGCTATCAGGCCGTAGCGCGCGCGAACCCTGGCCGGATCGGGGTCGTGATCGGCTACGACGAGATCATGGCGCATCTGATCCAGGCCGGCTCGGACGCGCTCATCGTGCCCTCGCGGTTCGAGCCATGCGGCCTGACTCAGCTCTGCGCGTTGCGCTACGGCGCCGTGCCCATCGTTTCGCGGGTCGGCGGCCTCGAGGATACCATCGTCGATATCGGCGAGGCCGATAAATCAGGCCGCGATGCCACCGGCTTCAAGTTCGCACCCGTCACCGCGGATGCCCTCGCCGGCACGCTGCGCAAGGCCAACATCGCCTTTCACGACAAGCTGACCTGGCGCCGGCTGCAACTGAGCGGCCTTGCGACCGACGTGTCCTGGCGCAACCGCGCCGGTGACTATGCCGCGCTCTATCGCGGCCTCATGACCGCGCGCGCCTGAGGCGCGACCATCCTCGAATCAATGCTATAGAGCCGCCATGGACCCGTTCTTGATCAAGCTGATCGGCTTTGCCGCCGCGACCTGCACCACCGTGGCCTACGCGCCGCAAGCCATCAAAGTGTGGAAGACCCGCTCCACCGGCGATATTTCGCTCGGCATGTTCCTAGTCATGGTGCTTGGGCTGGCGCTCTGGCTCGTCTATGGCCTGCTGTCGGGCGATGCGCCCCTCGTCGCCGCGAACGCCATCACCATGGTGCTCGCCGGCGGCATCCTGTTCATGAAGCTGAAATACGGGTGAGCCACTCTTCTTCACCTCTCCTCGCTTGCGGGAAGAGGAGAAGATCACCCGCCAAACACATACGACGCCATCGCGACATTCGCGACCTCGTCGACGAAGACGCGCTTGCCCGTGTCGCTGACGGCGGCGCCGGCGGCCACCATCAGCGGCAGCAGATGATCTTCGCGCGGATGGGCCAGGCGCGCACTCGGCGCGTTCTCCCAGTCAACCAGCATCGCGTTGCGCCGCGCCGCGTCCTTGTGGCTGATCGCCTCGTTCAGGTAAGCCTCGAAATCATACGAGACCGGCTTCGACTCGGCACGGCCGAACCCGCGCATGTTGTGATAGGTGAGTCCGCTGCCGACGATCAGAATGCCTTCGTCGCGTAGGGAGGCAATCGCCTGCCCCATCCTGATGTGCTCGGCCGGATCGTAATTCGATCTCAGCGACAGCAGCACGATCGGCATGTCGGCGTTCGGATACATCAGCCCGAGCGGCACGAACGTGCCGTGATCGAACCCCTGGTTGGGATCCTCCCGGCAATCAATACCCGCGCGCGTGAGCAGCGCCTTTACCTCCGCGGCGAGCTTGGGCCGCCCCGGCGCGGGATATTTGAGGTGATAGGTGTGCTCGGGGAAACCGTGATAATCGTACACCATCGGCGGATGCGCGGAAGTCGACACGGTGAAGGCGTCAGCCTCCCAATGTCCTGATATGACGAGCACGGCCTTGGGCCTCTCCGGCAAGAGCTGTGGCAGCCGGCCGAACGCCTCGGCGGTTTTCGCGTATTGCACCCGCCTGTCTTCCATGAACGGCCACGGACCGCCGCCATGCGACAGGAAGAAGGTGGGAAATCGCACCATGGGCGAAGGCTCGTTTCGTTGGCAACATGCGCGTGCGAGCTGCCCGCGCGATCGGCCGCGAGCATAGGCAAACCCGTATGGTTAGCAAGACGTTAACGATTTGCTGCCCAGAATCCCGGGCGTAGCCGAAGGAGTCGGCCAGCAGCCAGGGACGTGAAATGAAGAAGTTTGCGTTGGGGGACGTCGTCAACAGTGACAAGGGCCGCCGCGGCGTCGTTCGCGCCGCCTACAAGTCGAAGGAAGGCCAGCAGTTCTACGCCGTCGAGAAAGACGGCGCGATGGATTATCTGGAGGAAGACCGGCTAAGCCCGGCGCCGCGCGTCGAGCTCGCGGCTTAAGTCCAACTCATCCCCTCTAATGCGCGAACCGGTCCAGACGCTCCGACCAGGGGTCGTCTCCGCTCGCGATGCCATCGTTCGCGATCAGCAGCAGGCGATCGCTGCCTGCGGCCGAATCCCAATGCGGCAGGTCCGCACCGTTGGGATCGCCGCTCCTGGCGAAATTGATCCAGTAGGCGCGCATGCGATTTGCGACCTCGCGATCGGCTCCTGACAAGATGCCTGCACCGGGCATGCCTTCGACGCCGAAGATGAACTGCAATTCCCGCCCGTGACCGCCCTCGGGGTTTGCGCGCCGTGCCTCCGGCACATAGGCGAAGCGATAGCGAAAGGTCGGCGCACCGCTGGCGGCATGCAGGCGCGCCAGCAGTCTCACTGGCTCGGAGAAGACCTTGTCGGTGTAGAACCTTGCCGCGCGGTCCGAAGGTCTGGCGAGATCGGGATAGAGCCTGCGCAGCTCATCGCTGGTGGTGCCTGACGATGCCAGCTCTTCCCGGATATCCAGCTCGCTGTCGAAACCGGTCTCATCGTCGTTCGAGCCGATGATCAAGGGGATGCGGCTCTCATGTCCAGCTGCGAAACCCGCGGCGACCTCCTCGCCCACCAGACTCCCATCGATCGTCGGCGCGAAGCTGCGCGGCGATTTTTCCAGGAAATGTTTTTCGACGGCAAGCAGGCGTTGCGGTTCGGCTGTACGTAAATCGGCCTGTCGCCCCAGCACCGCCACGAATTGCCGCCCCACAATTTCGGCCTCTTGTGCCGAACGCAGGCGCGCACGGCCGGGGATCGATTGCAGAATGGCTTTCTGGAAGAGATCGCGCGATTGCTCCGACAGCATCAGCAGCGCGATCGACGTTGCGCCTGCGCCACTGCCGAACAAGGTGACGTTCGTGGGATCACCGCCGAAGGCCGCGATGTTGTCGTGCACCCAATGCAGCGCCGCGATCTGGTCCATCAGGCCGAAATTGCCGGAGCCGCCTTCCGACAGCGCGGGATCGCTGAGCCAGCCGAACGCGCCGAGGCGAAAATTCACGGTCACCACGATGAGGCCGGCTTGCGCGAGCCTGGCACCGTCGAACAGCGGATCATTCGCGGTGCCGCTGACGAAAGCGCCGTCGTGGATGAACATCATCACCGGTAGCGGGCCGTCGACCCCGAACGGACGAAACACGTTCAGCGTGAGGCAATCCTCGCTCGATCCCGGCAGCGAGGGCTGAAGACACGGCGCGCCATAGGCATAGGCGGTGCGCATCTCCGAGCTCTCGGGTGCAGCCTGCGGCGGACGCCAGCGCAGCGGTCCGATCGGCGCGGCCGCATAGGCCAGCCCCTTGAACGAGGCCACCTCGCCTTCGACGGCGCCAAGCATCTGTCCTTCGCGTGTCAGCGCAAATGGAAACTGGCCGACCGGCTGGGCCACGACCGAGCCGGCGCAACAGAGGACGAGAGACGTCGCAAAAAGCGCGAACACAGACCGCATCTTCGGAGCATCTCGACGCGCGGAAGGATTTTGGGCAGGTTATGTCCGTGGCCCGCCGCGAGGCAAGCGCCGCGGCTGCGCCTAGCTCCGCTTGGCGGCAAGCTCCGCCAGTGCGTGCCGTGCGATGATGCCGAGCTCGCCGAGCGTGGAGTGACCGGACCGCGCCGCCTCGATCAGCCGCTCGGCGATGAACCTGCGGCTGTCGTGATCGCCGCCGTGAGGCAGTTGGCGGCACGTCTCCTCCAGGACGACGTCCATGTTCGCTTTGGTCCGCTCACTCAACTCTGTCATGACGCCCGTTGCACGCGTGGCAAAAACAAGAGCATACACAGGTGGATCGACCCTGATTAGCCCGGGAAATCACGGCCCTTGTGCATCGCGATGCGTGTGCCGCCGCAACATTCACGCGGCCATGATGAAGCCGCAAATGGCTACCGAAGATTGCACATGCCGTGATGACAAGCCGAACCTGCAGCGATAGCCTGCGGGCAAAATAAAACACACGGGAGGAAATGCCATGCCTGATGCAATGGTTGCTGCACGTACTTCGGACACGGGGCGCGGAACCAGCCAGCAGGTCGATGTTGCCGTGGTCGGTGCCGGATTTGCCGGCCTCTATCTTCTGCATCGGCTGCGCAAGGCCGGCCTGACGGCGGTCGGCCTCGAAGAAGCCGGCGACGTCGGCGGCACCTGGTACTGGAACCGATATCCCGGCGCGCGCTGCGACATCCAGACCATCGATTACAGCTACACCTTCGATCCCGACCTCGAGACCGCCTGGACCTGGTCGGAGAAATACGCGACCCAGCCCGAGATCCTGCGCTATCTCGGCTTCGTCGCCGACCGCTACGATCTCAGGCGTGACATCCGCTTCAAGACCAAGGTCACGGAAGCGAAATGGGACGAGGCGATCGAGCGCTGGCAGCTCACCACCGACAATGGCGCAGCGGTCTCCTGCCGCCATTACATCATGGCCACCGGCTGCCTCTCGGCGCCGAAGCCGCCGGAGATCGACGGCGTGAAGGACTTCAAGGGCGAGGTCTATTTCACCGGACGCTGGCCGCATGACGGCGTCAATCTCGCCGGCAAGCGCGTCGCGGTGATCGGCACGGGATCGTCGGCCATTCAGTCGATCCCGCTGATCGCCGAGCAGGCTGCGCACCTGACCGTGTTCCAGCGCACGCCGAATTTCGCGCTTCCGGCGCACAACGGTCCCGCGCCGTCCGATCGCATGAGCCTGCTGCAAGGCGATCGCGCGGCCTATCGCGAGCAGGCGCGCCAGTCGATGGCCGGCGTGCCCTATCCGCAGCAGACGGTCGTGAGCTGGCAATTAAGCGATGCCGAGCGTCGTGAGCGGTTCGAACGCGCTTGGGCGGCCGGCGACCTCGTCCACATCCTGACCCAGCTCTGGGCCGACCAGGCGGTCGACATCGACGGCAACAAGATCGTCCAGGACCTGATCCGCGAGAAGATCCGCGCCGCCGTCAAAGACCCCGAGACCGCCGCGGCGCTGATGCCGGACGATCATCCGTTCGGCGCCAAACGCCCCTGCCTCGATACCAACTATTACGCGACCTACAACCGGCCGAACGTCACGCTGGTCAATCTGCGTCAGGAGCCGATCAAGGCGATCACCGCAAGTGGGATCACGACGGCCAAGCGCAGCGTCGACGTGGACGTGATCGTGTTCGCGACCGGCTTCGACGCCATGACCGGCGCGATCCGCGCCGTGCATCCGATCACCGGACGTGGCGGCAAGTCGCTCACCGACGTCTGGGCGCAGGGGCCGCAGACCTATCTCGGCCTCACCGTCGCAGGCTTCCCGAACTTCTTCATGATCACCGGTCCCGGCAGCCCGTCGGTGCTGTCGAACATGGCGGTGTCAATCGAGCAGCATGTCGACTGGGTCGTCGACCGGCTCAAAGCATTGCGCGACGGCGGCTTCACCACGATCGAGCCGACCGAGACGGCGCAGGCCGGCTGGAACAGGCACATGGCCGATTGCTCGATGGTGACGCTGCACCGGCTCGCCAACACCTGGTACACGGGCGCCAACGTGCCCGGCAAGGTGCAGGGCCTGATGCCCTATACCGGCGGCGTCGGTCCCTATCGCAGCATCTGCGACGAGGTGGTCAGCCGCGGCATGCTCGGCTTCAAGCTGACCGGCCCCGACGTCGCCGCGCAATGCAATGACGGCGAGGTGGTGCGGCTGCAGCCGGACGTGCGGCTGGTGCTGAACCTGCTGGCGTCACTCAACCTGCCGCCGATCGAGTCGATGGGCGCCCTCGGCGCCCGCGCCTTCGTCGACGAGTTCAACAAGGGCCGCCCGGCGGGACGGCCGATCGGCGAGATCGTCGACGGCACCCTGACAGGCGCCGACGGTCCGCTGCCTTACCGGGTATACCGGCCGGCAACGCCGGGGCCGCATCGGGTGGTGGTCTATTTCCACGGCGGCGGCTGGGTGCTCGGCGACGAGCAGTCGGACGAGCCGTTCTGCCGCGACATGGTGCGGCGGACCGGCATGATGCTGGTCAGCGTCGGCTATCGTCATGCGCCCGAGCATCGTTTCCCGGCCGCGGCCGAAGACGGCTATGCGGCGACGCGCTGGATCGCCGAGCACGCCGCCGAGCTCGGCGGCAGGCCGGGCCCGGTGCTGGTCGCGGGCTGGAGCGCCGGCGGCAACATCGCCGCCGTCACCTGCCAGCTTGCGCGCGATCGCGGCGGCCCTGAGATCGCGGGCCAACTCCTGATCTGCCCGGTCACCGACTGCACCTTCGACCGCCCCTCCTACAACGACAATGCGACCGGCTATTTCCTGACGCGCTCGCTGATGTACTGGTTCTGGGACCTCTACTGCTCGCCGACCGACCGCACCGATCCACGCGCCTCGCCACTCCGCGGCAAGGTCGAAAGGCTACCGCCGGCCTTCGTCGTCACCTGCGAATTCGATCCCCTGCGCGACGAAGGCATCGCCTATGCCGAGGCGATGGCAGCCGCCGGCGTCCCGGTCGAGCAACTCAAGGCGCGCGGCCATTTCCATTCATCCTTCACGATGGTGGACGTGATCATCACCGGCGCGCCGGGCCGGGTGCAGATGGCCGAGGCCTTGCGGCGCTTTGCCGGGTTGCCGCCGGAGGTCAGCCGCGGCGATGAGACCAGCCTCGGCCGCACTGGTACGGAGCACAGAATCGCGGCCGCCGCGAGCTGACAGCGAAAATTGGCGGAACCATTTCCCGGCCGCCGCGTTAAGGGGCGTGAGGCACTGAGATGCAGTAATGGGTGTAGGCCCCGGCACGCAGGCTTGTGTGCCCGGGGTCTTTTTGCGTGAGGCGGGACGATGGGGGACGTGGTCGGGGATTCAAAGGTCGACTTTGGTGTCCTTGCGGTGCTGCATAAATGGCCGTCGCTTGCGAACCAGCGACGGTCGGACCGAGCGTCCTACCAGGTGATCGAGGGTACGCTCGACGAATGCATCTCGGCGTTCATGGCGAAGCCGGCGGCGACCAGGCATCTCTATGAGATCCGCACCATCGCGCAACCGCCGCTGGTCACGGACATTCTCTCGCCCGAGCACATCACGGAGCTGGCGCGGCTGCGCGAATTTCTCTGATCCTCGCAGAAGCACCGGCTGAGCGCGGGAACCTTCTGCCGGTTTTTCCCGTTGATGGTGATCGGAAGCGAAGGCGTGAGTGCCTCACATGCTTGAAGCCGGCGTGCCAGCCCCTGTCGTGCCCTATGGCGCAGACCAGACCCTGTTCGTGGTGATCGACCGCCTCGACAAGGCGACCGAAATTCGCGTCGAGCGAAGCGATCTCGACGCCACGATCGGCGAGCTCGTCGCTGGCTGCTTCAACGACCCCATCAAGGTCATCTCGTTCAACACGCTGGAGCACTGGATGAAGGACATCTCGACCGATGTCGCCGGCGAGATCCGGGCGCGCTGTGACATTGATGGCATGACGCTGCCGGACTATCTCAGCGACTTCGTCGAAAGCCACAGCTGAGCGCGCATGGGGATGAGAATCAGGCGCGCCGGTACTTGCCGGCGATGACCTCGATCTCGCGGCGGCGTTCGTGCGCGAAGGTCAGGAGCTTTTCGATCGTCAATGTATCCGTGATCCGTTTGGCCAGCCGCTCGGCGCGTGCGGCCTGATCTTCGAGATACTGGATCGTGGTCAAACGCCGCCTCCCAAGAGCTTAGATCTAGTCCCGAATGATTGGGTATCCATGGTGGCTTGAGGCGGCTAACAGCCGGTTAAGCACAGCGCTTCGGATCGATGCAGCCGCAAATTATTGCACCACGTCGAGCCGGACATTGGTGACACCCTTGTCGACCATGCCGAGCGCCTCCGCCGCGGAGGGAGAGACGTCGACCACGCGTCCGCGAACATACGGCCCGCGATCGTTGATCCTGACGGTGACGAAGCGGCCGGATGAGACATCGGTGACGCGCAGCTTGGTGCCGAACGGCAGGCTGGGATGGGCCGCGGTCAATTCGTTCTTGTCGAACCTCTCGCCGCTCGCCGTCTCCGTGTCCGAATAGAAACTGGCGACGCCGTGGGAGACGCTCTGCTTTGCATCACCGTCGGGGATGCGCGCCCGGCTGATCGGACGCGGATGCAGCGCCGCCACCCTGTGCGGTCGTTCGACAGCGGCCTGGCGGTGGGTGCCGAGATCGGCCTTCTGGTGGCCGACCGGCGATTGCGCACACGCCGCAAGCGACGCCGCGCCGATGGTGGCGAGCAGGATCCGGCACAGGCTTGCCGGCGAAATCCGGGCATTTTCGGCACGTGCAAAGCAAGACATGATGCGCCCTCCGAATGGCCCCGAGTTTCGGTGGGCAATGAGGGCAGAACCTTGTCGGAACGAAAGCGCGCCTGAGGCCGCAGCCGTTTCGGGTTAGCTGTGGCGATTCCACCACACTGGCTTGTCCTGAATCGAGACAGGCTCGTGGGATAAGCCCGATACGACGCGCCAGATCGGGCGCGTCTCCGGCGGAACCTCGTCAGGTTCGGCGCCGCTCCTCGAGAGCCGCGCGAGCTCGCGCCGATAGAGCCGCTGCCAGCCGGTCTTCAAGCTGGCGAGAAAGTCGAGCTCCCGTTGTGTCAGCGTGCACATCATGAACCCGATCCGGTTGCGAGAGCCGCGTCGTCAGCCGACGAGGCCTCCCATCGGTTTGACGTCGGCGCTGCCCGGGAAGACGGCTTCTGCGAGCACCTTCTCCTCGACGCGCAGATGATCCCTCAGCAGGCCTTTCAGCACCGCGCGCAAATCCGTGGTCGGCTTGAGATCGCGATCCTCGAAGAGTTGCGCCGGCTTCAGACCGGGCCAGTCCGCGATCACGCGACCACCGTTGAGCCCGCCGCCGATCAGGAAAGCGACCGTGCCCGTGCCGTGGTCGGTACCCTGCGTACCGTTGATGCGCGCGGTTCGCCCGAACTCGGTGACGACGGCCACGACTGTTTCGCGCCACGCTTCGCCCATATTGCTCTCGATCGCGGCAAAGGCGCCGTCGAGAGCACCGAGCAGATTGTAGAGCTGGCCCGAGGCCACGCCCTCGGCGATGTGCGTATCCCAGCCGACGAAGCCCATGGCGCCGACACGCGGGCCGTCAGGCTTGGCGAGATAGCGCGCGGCCGTGCCGGCGGCTTCGGCGAAATAGGCGCGCACGCGCGCGATGCCGGGCGGCGGCAAGGTCGGATCGTCGGACATCGGATCGCCCGCGCCTGGTGCGCCGCCGAGCGAAGCGAGCCTCATGCGGGCCTGGAGCACGGTCGCAAGCTTCGGATCGGTGTGCTGGTAGAGATCGAGCAGGCGGTTCTGCGTGTCCTCGCTCGCCGGCAACAATCTCTGCGGCACCCATGTCATGACGGGCGCCGAACCGCGCACCACCAGCGGCGTCACGGAGCCGATGCCGAGCGCGCGGCTGCCGCGCGGGTCGACACGCCCGCTGGATTCCAGCGCGAGCAGCGCGCGGTTGAGCCATCCCGAGCTGGTCATGCCCGGCTTGACGAGCCCGCTTTCCAGCACGTCCTGGCCGTCGAAATGCGAACGCTCGCGATAGGGCGTCGCGGCGGCATGGACGATCGCAGCCTTGCCGCTCTTGTAGAGCCGATGCAGATTCGGCATCGCCGGATTGAGCGCGAAGAAGGCATCGAGCGGCAGCGCGGGCGGCTTGCCGTCCAGCACCAGCGCACGATCGCCGCGCAAGGAGATCCAGTCGGGATCGCCGACCGGCGCAACCGCGCCAAGGCCGTCGAGCGCGCCGCGCAGCACAATGACCAGCAGGCGCGGATCGCGCCCTTCGGCACGCGCGATCCGCGGCATCTGGCTCCACGCGAACAGCGCGCCGGAGCCGACCAGAAGCTCGCGCCGCGTGGGCAGATGATGGTCAAAGCCCATGGTCACCTCCTCTGGAAATCCGCCGACATGAACAACAGCGCGAGCGCCTGCTGCCGGCTCTCGGCGCGGCCGACGGCCTGCTTCACCTCGGGTGATATCTCCGATGCGAAGACGTCCTCGATGATCGCCTGCGGATCAGCCGTACCGGCGAGGCGCTCGGCAAAATTGTTGGCGATGTCGAGCCGCCGGCCGACGCCGTCGATCCAGCTCGCCTCGTCGTCCGGATAGCCCTTGGGCGCGGATGGACGCCACAGCGCCTCGCCGAGCAGCTCCAGCCCGCCGGTGAAGCGGACTGGATCGACCGTCGTGGCGCCGGTCGCGCGCACCATGCCAACGCCCCACTCGCTGGGGCGCTTGAGCTTCGACGGCGGCCGGCGCCAGGCCTCGTCCGAGGACACCATCGCGATCGCGACCTGCTTAAGATCGCCCTCGGTGTCGCGAAAAGTCTTCGCCATCTGCTCGATCAGCACAGGCGGCGGCTCGTCGGCGACGAAATGGCGCGCGAGCTTGGTCGCGATATGGGTTGCGGTCGCCGGATGCGCGGCGAGATCGCGCAGCACCGCGCGGCCCTGCTCGGCATCCTCCTGCTCGTAGCGCTTGCCGAGCACGGTTTGCCCGCCGGGCTCGTGCAGCCGCGGATTGAAGGTGAACTCGCCACCGTGCTCGGGATTGTCGCCGGGCGGCACCAGCGTCCATCCCGTCAACACATTGGCGAAGCTGATGACGTCGTCCTGGGTGTAGCCGGCGCGCACGCCGAGCGTATGCAGCTCCATGATCTCGCGCGCGATGTTCTCGTTGAGGCCGCGGCTGCGGTTGATGCCGGCGATCGAGTTCGCACCCATCGAGCCGAGGTTGTCGAGATAGAACAGCATCGCCGGATGGCCCTCGACGGCCAACAGGAGATCGACGAAGCGGCCGAGCATATTGGCGCGAACGGCTTCGCGCTCATAGGCGCCGGACATGCTCTGGATCTTGTTGGCCGAGATGCAGAAATGGTTGGACCAGAACCACACCAGCCGCTCGGCGAAGCCGATCTCGGCGGCAAGCGCGGCTTCCGTGCGCAGCTTGGCTTCCTGCAAATAGATCGGACGCCCGGGATCGGGCACGGCCTCGGCCGCCTGCTTGGCCGCCATCTCGGCGGCGTCCTTGTCCGCACCCTGCCCTTGCGTCTGGTCTTCCGACATTGTCGGCGCGGACGCCGTCTGCTGCCTCTTGGCCTGCTGCTGCGCCTGCTTGGCCCTAGCCGCGCGCCGCGCATTGGCGTCGGCAACGGTGCGATAGGCCTTTGCGCTGGTGGGAAGGACGGCGGCGGCGGTCAGCGTGAGCGGCCGGTCGAGATCGGCGATCAGTGCGCCGCGCGGGTCGGTGCCGACGGCGGCGATCGATCCCGGTCGCGGCCCCATCCCGAAGCGATGAAGCGCCAGCACAGCTTCGGCCTTTGCGGAATTGGTCATCGCGAACGCCTGATTTTCTCGAGCCTGCCAGCGGCACGCCGCAAAAGGCTACGAACCGTAATGTTACAGATCGTAGCATTTGCGGTGCTGGCCCGCAAGCAGAGATTGCGAGGTCCCGTCCGATATCGCGAGCCGCCCATCCGGCGTGACTGATGGACGGCCGCAACGCTCCTAGAAATTCGGCCCGAGCGCGATCTTGGTGATCGTGCCGTTCCTGACGCCGATCCGCCATTCCGCCGAGCCGTTGGCGAACTGGGCGATGTAGATGTCGCTGTCGAGCGCGGTGACGCCGCGGAACGAGACCGCACGCAGCGCGCCGAGCTTCGCCAGGATCGCCTGGTCGAACGGAAGCTGCTGCCGCGTGATGTCGGCGACTTCCGACGTCATGTGCTCGTAGTCCGGCTGGCCCTTGCCGACATCAGCGATATAGCGGCGCAGCATATCCTCGCCATTGGCGATCGGAACGGCGCGGCGGGCGGCGCGCCCCGGCTTCGCGCCCATGTTGGAAGCCTCGACATTGTGGAAGCGCGTCTGCCGGCCCGGCATCAGCACCTCGAGGCACCGTCCGGACTTGTCGGCGATCACCCAGGGATTGTTCACCGTGGTCGTGGCCGCCCAGCTCATGTTGGGCCTGACCACGCTCTGGGCCTTGCGATTGCCGTCGGCATCGAGATTGAAGACGCGGATGTCCTCGCCCATCTCGTTGTAGACCATGATCCGGATCGGCGAAGTGCCGGCGCGGCCGCGCACATTCGCCTCCTCGGCGCACGTGACGATGCCGCCGAGCTCGTCATTGCCGTCGGCCCGGAAGATGACGTCGCCGGCCTTGCCGTCTGGCTCGAGCAGCAGGCGGAATTCCGCCGTGCCGTTCTTGAATTTCGCACCATAGATGTCGTAGCCGCCCGGTCCGACGCCGCGGAAGAACAGCGACTCCACCGGACCGAGGGCGACGAAGGTCGCGTGCAACTCGTCGACCTGGCGGTGGACCTTGGCGGCGAGCGGTGCGCTCATCCGGTCGTAGTTCGGCGTGCCGCTGCGCAGATCCTCGATCCCGCGCAGGATCATCTCCTTGCCGCCGGAAACCGGGACCTGCTCGCGGAAACGATCGGGGACTTCCGCAACGCGACGCGCGAAGTCGGCCTCGATCGCCTGCGCCGCGGCCGCATCGATCCGCGGTGCGAGGCGGGCGCCGAACACCGCGTTCTGGACCAGCACGCGCGAGACCCTGGCCTGCTCGTCGCGCAGGAAAACCAGCAGATTGTCGCCACGGATCGAGAAGGCGTCGGCCCCCTCAGCGAGGAGCGCAGCCCGGCCCTGTACGGTTTCCTGCACCTGGAGCCGATCCCCGTCGCGGTCCACCGTGAGCACGCGGTTCGGTGCGATCCTGTACCAGCCCACATATTGATCGAGTGATCCGGAATCGGTGGCCGCCGTCGGCATCTCGGCAACGCGAAGTGCGCGGATGTCGCGTCCATTCATGCGCAGCATCAGCTCGGCGGAGCGGCGCTCCGCATCGAGCGGGAACGTGATCTCACCGGACGAGGCGGGGTAGGATGCGATGCCGTCAGTGCCGACCGTCAGGCGCAATTTGCGCTGCCCGGTGAGCTGGCCGTAGACCTCGTCGCCGTCGCGGAAGATCGCGAACACCGAGGTCGGACCCATGGCGTAGAAATTGACGAAGGGGCGGTAATGCTGGGCCGGCACCTCTCCACTATCCGCGGCGAGCGGCGCAGGCTGCGGCGTGCGATAGGCGATCATGCCGGCGGACACGATCACGGCCGGGACGATCGCAGCCGCGATCCACGCCCGCTTGCGCCAGCCGACCGCGACGGGCATCGCGGCGGCCGCGATGATGCGCTCGACGCGGGCGCGCACGGTCGAGGCCCGCGCCATCGCGAGCTCGACCGGCCGCGGGTTTACCGTGCTTGCAAAATCAAGCAGGATTTCCGCATAGGACAGCCGGTCGTCGATCACCTCGATGGCCTCGGCGTCGCTGATGATCTCGGCAAGTTCGGCCAGACGCGCGAGCTGCCACCACGAGAACGGGCTGAACCAGAACACCGCGCGATTGAGGGAGGCGAGCAGGAGTATATAGAAATCGCGGTTGGCGACATGCGCGCCCTCATGCGCGAGCACCGCGAGGCGCTTCTTGGCGTCCCAGCCGGAAAATTGCGGCGGCACCAGAATGGTCGAGCCAAACGTGACGGGACCGCCGACGTCGCGGCTGACGCGCACATCGGCGTCGACCATGCGCGGACCGTTGATCGGCCTTGCCGCGCGCGCGAGGCGCCAGGTCAGACAGAGGCCGATGGCCAGCCGCAGCAGCAACAGGCTGGCGACGCCGGCATGGACGACGGTAGCGATCAGCCACCAATTGATCGAGACGCCGTTCTTCGACGGCGGAATCGCCGCGCCGGGCGTCATCGGCTGCATGGGCTGCGGCATCTCGAACGTCGAGATATCAGCCGGCATGACATCAGCCGGCACCGATACCGGCGATGGCAGCCGGGTGATCGTGACCGTCGGCCAATGCATCACGAACGGCATCGCCAGCGATGCCAGCAGCACGACGACCCACGCCGTCATGTGGACGTGCGGATTGCGCACGCGAAACAGGTTGAGGCCGAACCAGACGACGCCTCCCAGCACAAGGGAGCGCAGCGCCGCCTCCGCCAGAGTTGCGATCATTCTTTCTTCACTCCCCTCGCCTTCTTCGCCTTGGCCACCTGGTCGGCCAGTGTGCGCAACTGCTGCTGATCGAGCATCGCATTGTCGACCATGCCGACGAGGACCTCCTCCATCGAGCCGTTGCAAAACCAGTCGACGATGCGCTGCACCGCCTTGGCCGCAACCCGCGCGCGCTCTTCGGCTGCGTGGTAGACATAGGTGCGTCCGTCCACCGTGTGCCGAGCATAGCCCTTTTCTTCCAGCCGGCGCAGCACCGTGCGGACTGTCGATTCCTTCAGCCGACGCGACAGCTTCTCGCGCACAATTTCGGCCGTCACAGGACCATGAGCCCAAACCAGTTGCATGACCTCGTGCTCGAGGTCGCCCAGTTCGGGCAAACGATCGTCCATGGCGGCTTACCTTGATTTCGAATTTCTTGTAACGCTACCGAGCGTCGCATATACGGCCGCGCCGCGCAACCGGGTTTCTACCTGAAATGGTATCGCTGTGCTGACCTAACGTGGCTTGCTTCAAGCGGTCGTCGGGCCCGGGCTTGTCCCGGGCATCCACGTTCTTCGTACCATCCGGCGAGGCGTGGATGGCCGGGACATAGGCGAGCGGAAGCGACGCCGTCCTTCGGACGGCTATGCCCGGCCATGACGAGGCGGAGGCCTCAGTACTGCGGCTCGTACATCTGGGACTGAACCAGTCCCTTCACGTCGTTCGGCGCGGGTCCGTCCGCGAGCCCGCGCTGAAAGGCGACATCGGCGACGGCGGCGGCGATACGCACCGAGACTTCGCGGATGCGTGGCAGCGCCGGGTAGAGGCTGCCTTGCGCGAGATCGTCCTTGCCGACGCAATCGGCGAGCGTATGGGCGGCCGCCATGAACATCTCGTCCGTGACCAGCCGCGAGCGGCTGGCGATGACGCCGAGGCCGACGCCCGGGAAGATGTAGGAGTTGTTGCCCTGGCGCGGCACGAAGGTTCGGCCGTTGAGCTTGACGGGGTCATACGGACTGCCGCAGGCAAACAGCGCGCGGCCTCCGGTGTAGCGGTAGGCGTCCTCCGCCGAACATTCGGCCTTCGAAGTCGGATTGGAGAGCGCGAACACGATCGGCTGCTCGTTGAGCTCGGCCATCGCCTTGAGCACGTCGGGCGTGAAGGCGCCGCCGACCGCGGCAACACCGATGATGGCGGTCGGCTTCAGCGTCCTGATCGCGGTGAGGAAATCGGCGATCGGCGCCTGACCGGCATGGGCATAACGGAGCTTGTGACCGGACAGGCCTTGGCGGGCGCCAACGACGAGGCCGCGGGAATCCACCAGCCAGTTGCGCCGAAGCGCCTCGGCTTCAGAGGCACCTTCCGCCATCATCGCGGACGTCACGAGATCGGCGATGCCGGTCGCGGCCTCGCCGGCGCCGAGGAACAGGATGCGCTGGTCCTTCAGCTTGCCGCCGTTGACGCGCAGCGCCGAAAACAGGCCGGCGAGCGCCACCGCAGCCGTGCCCTGGATGTCGTCGTTGAAGACGCAGGCCTCATCGCGGTATTTGTGCAGCAGCTTGAACGCCGAGTGGTTGGCGAAATCCTCGAACTGGATCAGCACACCCGGAAAGGTCTTTCGCGCGGCGACCATGAACTCGTCGACGAAGCTGTCATAGGCCTCGCCCGTGAGCCGCCGCTCGCGCAGGCCGAGATAATACGGGTCCTTCAGGAGCTCTTCGTTGTTGGTGCCGACGTCGAGCACGATCGGCAGGCACGTTTCGGGATGCACGCCGGCGCACGCGGAATAGAGCGAGAGCTTTCCGACCGGAATGCCCATTCCGTTGGCGCCGAGATCGCCGAGGCCGAGGATGCGCTCGCCATCGGTGACGACGATCAGCTTGGCCGGATAGGGCCAGTTCTTCAGGATCTCGGCGATCTGGCCGCGATCGCGCGAGGAGATGAACATGCCGCGTGGCCGCTGGAAAATCAGGCCGTATTTCTGGCAGGCGAGCCCGACCGTCGGCGTGTAGATGATCGGTTGAATCTCGTCGATATTGTCGACGACGACGCGGAAGAACAGCGCCTCGTTGCGGTCGTGCAAGGCATTCAGCGCGACATATTTCTCGAGATCGGTCGGCAGCGTGCGCAGATTGACCAGCACGCGCTCGACCTGGGTCTCCATCGTCAGCACGCAAGGCGGCAGCAGGCCGCGCAGGCCGAGATCGTCGCGCTCCTGCGCGGAGAAGGCGGTGCCCTTGTTGAGCAGGGGATCGCGCAGCAGCGCCATGCCGTGCACGGAATCGGACGATGTCGAATGGGCGCTGACCCGAGCAGGTCTATTCACGAATTCCCCCAGGGAGTTTCTTATTGAAGGGCGAGCATTGTCGGCCAGCACTCACCTGAGATCAAGGACGCAGAAAACTGCGGCAAGCATTGTGATCCCGCACCGCAGCGAGGTTTTGGTGACAGACCGGTCGTCGTTCGCACGAAAAGGTTAACGCCGCGAGGCTGTCGTTCTCCTCATGGTGAGGAGCGCGGAACGCGCGTCTCCGGACGATGCTTTGCATCGCCGGGCGAACCACGCAGGCCCTGCTCTCGCTTGCGGCGCATCCTTCGAGACACCCGCTCCGCGGGCTCCTCAGGATGAGGCAGTGGTATTATTCCGCCTTGATGTCGGCGGCCTTCACGATCGGCCACCATTTCTCGGTCTCGGCCTTCTGGAAGGCTCCGAGCGCTGCGGGCGTCTGCTGATCGGGCGGAGGAATCTCCTGCCCCAATTCGCCAAACCGCTGCTTGACGGTGGGATCGGCAAGCACGGTGACGATCGCCGCGTTGAGCTTCGTGACGATCTCCTTCGGCGTGTTCTTCGGTGCCCAGATGCCGTGCCAGTAGGAGATGTAGAGACCGGGCAGCCCCGCCTCGTCGACGGTCGGGATGTCGGGCGCGGAGGCGAGCCGCGTCGGTGACGTCACCGCGAACGCCTTGATCGCGCCGTTCTTGTAGTGCGGCAGCGAGTTCGAGGCCTGATCGAACATGATGTCGATCTGCCCGGCCACGAGATCGATCATGGCGGGCCCCGCGCCGCGATAGGGCACGAACTGGAAGTCGGTGCCGGTTCTCTCCTTGAAGAAGACACCGGCGACGTGAGCCCCCGTGCCGGCGCCGGCCGTTCCGGCCGTCACCTTGCCGGGATTGGCCTTCAGCCACGCGATCATCTCCTTCAGAGTGTTGGCCTCGAGCGACTTCCGGCCGACGATGAGCTGCGTGCCCATCGCGATCGTCGCGACCGGCTCGAAATCGGCGATCACGTCATAGGGCAGCTTGAAGATCGCGCCGTTGAGCACATGCGTGCCCCAATGGCCGATCGTGATCGTGGTGCCGTCAGGCGTTGCGCGCGCGACGCGGGCGCCGGCGATGCTGCCGGAGGCGCCCGCAACATTTTCGACCACGATCGTCGTGCGCAGTTCGGCGGCAATGCGTTCGGACAGGATGCGCGCCAAAGTATCGGTCGGGCCGCCCGCCGCGAACGGCACCACGAGGGTGATCGGCCGCGACGGAAACGGCTGGGCGCTTAGCGGCGCGATCAACCCATAGGCGATCAGCCCAGCAATGACGATCGCATGATTATGCAATCCGGCCCACAGCCCCCGCATCAGTCTCCCCCACGCTTTTTATCGCCCGCATGTTGTCAGCAGGCTGGAGCCGGAGTGAACGCTGCGGCGCGGGCCGAGGCAAGCTGAAAATGATGTCGGACAGCTTAGGACATGTACTCATAAACTCGCGCTGCACTTCGTCTGAGGTCCACTCTGCCTCCGATACCGGCCGCGTTGGCGCACCTCACCCTAGGTCCGAGTTGGGCCATGTGTGGAAATCGCGTGGGGCCCGCTCAGCTGGCGTTAGTGCTTCATTGGCGCGTGTCCGACCGATGACCCGCAGGCTCGGCAAATCGCACGATGGGACCCCGCCTGCTCAATCGCTCAAGAACTTCTTTCTTACTTTCAGCAAGCCGATCAACATTATTGACCACAAACGTGTGATTACCTCCGCACTACTGGTCGCACCCGCTCCACTGGGACATGGTCGCCGTTTTTGCTGACGACCTTCAGAAACACTTCTTCCCGAGTCGCTTTGTCGATCATGCGGGCAGATCCTTTGCCGAGATGCTCATCTCCCCATTGGCTCAATGCCATCAGCACAGGCAATAGCTTGATGCCGGCTTTGGTGGGTTCGTATTGATAGCGCTTTCGCGCCCCCGGCTCCTTGTAAGGAGTTTTTTCAAAGATTCCGTACTCAACAAGTTTTTCCAGGCGCTCAGACAGCACCGCTCTTGGTATGCCCAAAAACGTTTGAAAGTCCTGGAAGCGGCGAACCCCCCATGAGGCCTCGCGCAAGATCAACAAGGTCCAGGTTTCACCAACAATCTCGAGCGTTCGCTTGATGGAGCAGTTGTTTTTTAGCTCCAACATCAAGCGAAGATCCAGCTCGGGCGAATGCGCTTTTTCTGAGTTCATTTTTCATACACAGGTTGACGTTAATGACAGTTCGTTATATGAACTTAGCATGGTTTGGCGTCGAGCGGTCAGGGAACCGTAAGATTACTTGGCGGAATGAGCCATACAGCTCTCGCGGAGGGGACAATGAAGTTTCTGCAAATGTCTAAGTTTGGCAAACCCACCGAGGTGGTTGAAGTTGTCGAAAGCGATCCACCCCCACCGCCGGCAGCAAATGAAGCCACGGTCGCGGTCGAATACTCAGCGATCGGACTTGCTGAACTTCTGATGATCCGTGGCATGTATGCGATCAGGCCGCAGCCGCCCGCGCCGCTCGGGAACGAAGCTATTGGCCGCGTTGTCGCCGTAGGAGCCTCGGTTAAAAATGTAAGGACTGGCGATCGTGTCGCCATTCCGATCGGGCTTCCCGTGTGGAGACAGGCCATCACGGTGCCGGCCACCGATCTCATCGTCTTGTCTGAGCAAGCCGATCCCCAACAGATGTCAATGCTTCGGATCAATCCGCTCACAGCGGCATTGCTCCTAACCGAGTATGTCGAACTCGGCAAGGACGACTGGGTCATCCAGAACGCCGGCAATTCCGGTGTGGGACGCAGCGTCATTGCGTTTGCAAAGGAGTTCGGACTGCGCTCGGTAAGCCTCGTGCGCAGACCCGAGCTGGTGGATGAGCTGAAGTCAGCCGGAGCTGACGTCGTCCTTGTCGATGGACCCGACGTTGTGAAGCAGGTCGCAGCGGCGACCGGCAAGGCTAAAATCAAGCTGGGCATCGACGGCGTGGGTGGCGAGTCCTCGCACTCGGTAGCGTCTTGCCTCGCGTCGAACACCAAGATGGTCGTCTATGGCGGCGTCAGCGGAAAGCCCGCGGCCATGAGTCCTCTGAACATCATTTTCAAGCAGATGACCCTGGAAGGGTTTTGGCTGGGATTTCCGCGCTTTCGAGATGCACACGAAAAGCTTGCGGCTCATACGCGGACAGCCGAGCGACTGATCGCCGAAGGCAAACTGCACGTTCCGGTCGCCGGCGTTTATTCGCTCGAGCAGGCAACTCAGGCCATGGCGCATGCGCAAAAAGGCGGGAAAGTCCTTCTGAAACCCAACTAATGGATGATCAACGGTCAGGCGCCCTGAATTCTAAGCGCCTGAAACCGCAGCTAGTGCGATATCGAAAGCGATGGCCCTAATTCCAATAGGGCGAACCGGAGGACACATGACTGCTCTTTTAGATCTGGTGCTTGAGTCTCACGGAACTCTTGAACGATGGCGAAAATTCAACGCGATCGACGTGAACCTCTCGATGCATGGTTCGCACTGGACTAGAAAGGGATGGGATGGTGTCTTCGAAAATGTTCAATTGAAGGCGCAAACGAAAGAACAGCGAACTTGCTTTACGCACTTTACCGAAGAAGGCGTGCAAAGCATCTACGAACCGGATCGTGTTCGGCTAGAGACAATCGACGGGAAGCTTATCGAGGAGCGCGTACATCCAAGAAATGCGTTTGAAGGACATACTCTTCAGACGACGTGGGATAGGCTGCATCTGGCTTACTTTACCGGGTATGCACTTTGGAATTATCTGAATACTCCATTTATGTTTGTCACTGAGAGTGCCAAAGCGGAAGAGATAGACCCGGCGACCGACCAAGGCACGGTACGCCGGCGGCTCAAGATCACTTTTCCCGAGAAGGTTGGAACTCACTGTCCGGACCAGATATTCCACGTCGATGAAAACGGGCTCATCGCTCGTTTGGATTATACCACACTCGTGGCAGGTGGCGCTCCAGCCGCGCACTACATGTCCGAGTACAAGAACATTCAAGGGATTATGATACCAACCAAACGGCGCGCGTTCAGGAGAAACCCGGACGGAAGTATAAATACCGAATCTGTCCTCGTCGGTATCGATATCTCTGCAATTGCTTTGACTTAAAAAAGCATTCAGACGGCAGGAAGCACGCAAGCAAATGGGTACCCCCCGACTGCCCCATGGCGCGCGCCGTGGGTGTCATCGGCGATTGGGGTAGACACAATCGACTTGAGGAGCGCGTACATCCAAGAAAAACGTTTGAAGGACACGCGCGAGTACGTTCATGGCGTGGACACAAACGAACTTAAGGGCAAGGCGGGGCCAAAAGGCGCCACCTCCTCTGTTCTGAGTTATCGTTGGCATGCCGACTTCCGGTTTGGATCACGAGCCGCCGATCACACGCAAGGTCGGACACTTCCGCTTTCGATTGGCAAGCCGACGTTTATGGACAGACTCTCTAGCCGACCGCTCGCCTTGGCGTCAGATGAGCGGCGCCATCAGCCGGCGGCGCGATGTGCATCAGGATGGTCTGGGTGGCGGATGCGACCTCGATGCCGTTGTGCTGGAAACGCTGCTTCATGCGGCGGTTGAATTCGCGCTGCACCGGCCAGCGGCCGGCCTCGGTGCAGCGGATCTGGCCGACGATCGACACCATGGCGCCGTCGACCTTGTCGATGCCCCAGAGCTCGAGATCGCCGCGGATCAGACTGCGGAATTCCACCTCGCGGCGCATCTCGTCGACGATGTCCTTGAGGATCTGGCCGGCGCGGTCGGTATCCTCCTTGTAGGCGACGTTGACGCTGACGGACGCATTGCCGGCGCCGCGGCTGGCATTGGTGATAGTCGTGACCGCGCTGAACGGCACGATGTGCACGGCACCGTCGCCGGCACGAAGCCTGATCGTGCGGATCGAGACGTTCTCGACCACGCCCGATAGCCCGGACACGCTGACGCTGTCGCCGACCTGGACGGTGTTCTCCAGCAGCAGGAACAGGCCGGTGATGAGATCCTGCACCAGCTTCTGCGAGCCGAAGCCGATGGCGATGCCGACGATGCCGGCGCCCGCCAGCAGCGGCGCGACGTTGACGCCGATCTCGCTGAGCGCCGTGAGCCCGACGACAGTGGCGATCACGCACAGCAAGGCCGTGCGCAGCATCGGCTGAAAGGTCCGCAGCCGCGCGGCCCGGGCATAGTGCCCATCGCGCGACAGCGTATTGATCTGGCGGTCCAGCAGCGCGTTGCTGGCTTCCCAGATCGCAGCTGCGATGAACACGGCAAGTCCGATCGTCACCACCGCCGAGATCAGCCGGCTGCCGATCTGGCCCCCATAAAACCATACGATGGCGTCGACGCCCCAGACTTCGAGCACGGCCACCAGGCCGATGAAGGCGATCACGCCGGATACGATCTTGCGCAGCAGCGGCAGGTAGCGGTTGGCGCGGATCTCGAGGCCCGGAAAGCGCTGGAGGATCTCGGGCTTGATGCGGAAGCCGCGGTCGATCAGGCCCAGCGTCAGCATGATGGCGACACGCGTGATCAGCGCCACCGCGATGGTGCCGACGAAATATTGCAGCAGCAACGAATAGCCGTTGCGAATGTTCAGCGCCCACACGGCCCACAGCGCAAGGTCGAGCGCGATGGCGAGATAGTGCCAGCCGCCCGCGATGCGGTTGCGCAGTCGCGCCGCGATCCCCTGCCGGTCGGCCGGCGCGCGGATCGCTTCGGCGACCTGGCGGCGGCATTGCAGGATGATGACGACGATGAAGAGATGCACGACCAGCATCACCATGCGCAGGAGCGCGGCGTAGCCGCCGCGATGCAGGCCGAGCAGCAGCGCCACATTCGCAAAGGCGATGCCGGAGACGCCGACACCGACGATACGGCGCGCCCAGATCTCGATATAGGCGGCGGTTTCGGCCTTGACCGGAAACAAGCCGAACGGTCCCGCCAGCACACGGACCACACAGATGAGCCCGCGCGAGAACGCATAGGCGTTGACGACGGCGAGGATCACGAGACGGACGGTGGTGGGCCCGCCGATCTCGGTGCCGAGCAGCGCCGTGGCGACGCCGACAAAGACCAACACGGGTAGCAGCTCGAGCAGGAAGCGTCCCAGCACGAGCGGCAGCCGCAGCATGATTTGCCAGGCCCGCGCCAGGCTGTGGCGGCGCATGTGCAGTTCGGGCGCCGGGGTGACATCGGCCACGGATGACGGCGGATCGGCAATGGGCAACACCTGCACCGGCAGACGCGCCGTTTGCGGCATGCGCCCTTCCAGGAACACGACGGGGCGGCGGATCAGACGGAAGATCACCCATTCGGCGCAGAAGGCGCAGCCGAACACCAGCGCAAGCTTCCAGGCGATCTCGATCAGGAGATTGTAGGCCGCGGGATCGTTCGCGGTCCGCACGATCCAGTAATAGAACGCCGGGAAGTGCGTGAGCGTCCTGGTCATATCGGCGACGTCTCGCGAAATCTCGCCGATTTCCTCGGACACGGTGAGCATGAGCTGCGCACCGAGGCCGTCGGCCGCGAGCGGGATCGGCGATTTTGGCTCGGGCGCGGGCTGCTGTGCACCGGACGCATTGGCGATCGCGCGCAGCGTGTCGATCATCTGCGCGCGCTTCTTGTCGTCCTGCAGCGTTTCCAGCGCGCGCTTGGCCTCATCGGGCGACAACGCGGCAGCGCTACTCGTCGGCGGCGCGGCGCGGGCGCAGGAGAGAGATGAGATCGCGATCAAGAGCGCGGCGAGAAGCGCGAAGGCAAGCTTATGCGACACGAGGGATCCCTGGGAAAATGAATGCGACGGCGACGTCGGGCCCGTCACCGCCGAAGCACATGCATCATGTCGGATCGACGCTATTCGCCCGGGCGCTGTGTCGGAAGTTGGCCAATGAGGCGACATTCTCTTGGCATTTGCCGCGGTGCAGGAAACGGGAACCGCGGTCTCAAGGCAGGACGTGCAGCGATCGGAATGCGGGCACGCGGCTGGAAGCTCAACCGCGGCCATTCTTCGAGACGCCCGCCTGCGGCGAGCCCTCAGGATGAGGGATGAATATGCGGCAACATTTCAACGCAGATGGATGCAGCTGAGCCTCATCCTGAGGAGCCGCAGAACGCGGCGTCTCGAAGGACGAGGCGCTCGCTCAGGCGCCGCTGAGACGTCATATGCGACAGCCCTGATATGCGACAGCCCTCCGTCATTCCGGGAGTCGGCCCGGAATGACGGCCGTGAGGAGGAGGAAGAGAGAAGCACGATGTCAAAAGCACGGCGGCCGCGTCACGGCCCTCCGACGTGGATCGGTGTGCAATCGATGTGATGCACAATACAGCGCCGGGCAGGTAGGGGCTATGCCACACTGATGCAGCCCTCTAAACCTTGGCCCGGCGTGCCGTTCGCGGTTTTCTGCCGCTATGCGATAGTCCGAACGAGCTCCATCGCACTTAACGCGGCTGGATCTGCGGAGGTGGTGTCATAGACCTCCCCTTGCTCTTGATGTGGACGTTGCGCGTCGCTTGTTTGCGACCATTGAGATGGTCCTCCCGTGACGCAGAACTGTCAAGCAAGATCAACGGCGCGCAAATCACATTTGAGGGCGCGTTCCATCTGACTGCGACGGATTCGCTTGCAGCGAAATGCGAGAAGTGGGCGAATTGCGAGGCCGCCCTTCCCGCCAATGTAGAACGCTTCTGCTACCGGTGGACGCGAGTACTGAGGAATTTGGGGATGATCACATCATGCCCCTGTTTTGCCCGACGAGTCAAACGATTTCGTTAAATCCGCAAGCGCTCGCGCTGACCTTCAAGTCATTGATTTCGTTATCCCCGGCTACTGTGCATGGGGTTGTTTTCGCGTTTTTTGTTTCTTGCCCGCCTTCTCCTCCTTCTCCAGCGCCTTGCGCACCTCGTCGAATTCGCCCGCCGAGGCCTTGTCGGCGCGAGGGAAGCGCAGATCGAGCTTTTCGAGCGCCGCGACGATGGCCGACCCGATCACGACGCGCGCGAACCATTTGTGGTCGGCCGGCACGACATACCACGGCGCATGAGGCGTTGCCGTGTGCCGGACGATGTCCTGATAGACCGCCTGGTAGCGCGGCCACAGCGCGCGCTCCTTGATGTCGTCCATGGAGAACTTCCACTGCTTGGACGGATCCTCCAGCCGGTCGAGGAAGCGCTCGCGCTGCTCGTCTTTGGACAGGTTGAGGAAGAACTTCAGCACCACGGTGCCGTTGCGCGCGAGATAGCGCTCCCACGCACAGATGTCCTCGAACCGCTCCTTCCAGATGTTCTTGGTGACGAGCATTGACGGCAGCTTCTCCTTGGCGAGGACCTCCGGATGCACGCGCGTCACCAGGCATTCCTCGTAATGGGAGCGGTTGAAGATGCCGATATGCCCGCGCTCCGGCAGCGCGACCACGTGGCGCCAGAGGAAATCGTGATCGAGCTCCTTGCTGCTCGGCGCCTTGAAGGCACTGACTTCGCAGCCCTGCGGATTGATGCCCTCGAAGATCGCCTTGATCGCAGAATCCTTGCCGCCGGCGTCCATCGCCTGGAACACGATCAGTATCGACCAGCGGTCCTGGGCGTAGAGCTTCTCCTGAAACGCGATCAGCCGCTTCATGTTGGCATCGAGAATCTCCTGGCCCTTCTCCTTATCGAGGTCGCCCTTCTCGTTGGTCTTGTGATCCTTGAGATGAAACTTGCCCGAACCATCGTAGCGGAATGGCGTAATGTAGCGGTCAAGCTCCTGGGCGAGCGATTTGGACGACTTCTTGCTCATGAGCGCGGGACACCTTGCGTTGCGGCTTCAATCGGTCGAGCAAGCTACCAAGGATACCCTTCGGAAGGAATATGATGAAAAGCACCAGCAGCACGCCGTAGACGAGATTGTCCCAGCCGACCGCCTTGGTGCCGAAGCCGATGCGCAGGGTCTCGGCCAGCATAATCGTGATGATAGCGCCGAAGGTCGGGCCGAGCGAGACGAACAGGCCGCCGACGATGGCCGCGAACACCATCTGGAGCGACACCGCGATGCCGCTGACGGTATCGGGCGTGATGAACATCTGGTACTGGCAGTAGAGCGCGCCGGCCAATGCCGTCATCAGCGCGCTGAGCAGCGTGATCTTCAGCTTCTCCGCGGTGACGTCGACGCCGGCGGCGGCCGCGGCGTCCTCGTCCTCCGAGATCGCCTCCAGCGCATAGCGGGCCATGCTGCGGTCGACCCAGTGCCAGACCACGATGCCGAAAAGCCAGACCCCGAGCGCGATCAGGTACCAGGTGATCTTGTCGTCGAATTGGAGCGACCAGAGCTTGTTGCCCGCGGCCCGGTTCGGCGTGTAGCCGAGCGAGCCGCCGGTGTAGTCGCGCGTCGCCGTGATGACCTGGAGCACGATGCCTGAGAGCGCGAGCGTCACCAGCACGAAATAGTGCCCGGTGATGCGGAAGCGAAAACAGGGATAGCCGACGATCAGCGCCAGCGCGCCGGCCGCGACCATGCCGATGGGGATGCCGATCCAGGGCGACCAGCCCAGATGATTCCAGAGTAGTGCGGTGACATAGGCGCCTATGCCCATGAAACCGCCGTGGCCGAGCGAGACGAGGCCGAACCGCCCCATCATCGACCAGGACGTATAGGCGAACGACCAGATCAGGATCAGCACCAGGATGTGCAGATGATAGGGATCGCGATAGACGAAAGGCAGCGCGACCAGCGCCGCCAATCCGATCCCCCAAGCTGCAAGCCGTCTACGCCCCATCATCGGCGCCTCGCGAGCAGGCCCGCGGGCCGGATGAACATCATGACGATGAAGAACGCGAAGGCGAGCACATAGCCCCATTCGAGATCGGAGAACAAGCCGCCGAGCGAGATGATCTCGGCGAACACGAAGGCGGCGATGAAGCCGCCGATGAAATTGCCGAGGCCCCCGAGCACGCAGATCAGGAAGGTGATCGGACCGAACGACAGGCCGACGAAGGGATGCACGTCATATTGCAGAACCAACAGGCAGGCGGCGAGCCCGGCCAGCCCCCCGCCGATCGCGGAGGTGATGATATAGATCCGCTTCGTGTCGACGCCCATCAGCGCCATGATCTGTCGGTCCTGCGAGATCGCGCGGATCGCGGTGCCGGTGAAGGTCCGTGTCATGAACAGATAGACCGCGACCATGCCGACCAGCGCAGCCAGGAAGGACAGAAGTCGTGCGTAGCTGAAATTCATGTCGCCGAAGGCGAGCACCGGCAGGCGGATGCCGAGGTTGCGGAAGTCGATGCCGAAGGCGACGGTGGCAAAGCTCTGCAGCACGAACAGCACCCCGCCGGTCGCCAGCAACTGGTTGATCGGCGGCGCGGTGAGGAGCGGCGCGATCACGAGGTAATGTAGCGCCGCGCCGAGCACCGCGACCAGCAGGATGGTGAGCGGCGCGGCGACGAAATAGCTGATGCCGTAATACTGCACCAGGAAGTACATGGCGTACATGCCGATCATCACCAGCTCTGCGTAGCAGATCCAGGTCACGTCGATGACGCCGAAGATCAAATTGAGCCCGAGCGCGAGCAACGCCAGCACGCCGCCGAGCAGGATGCCGTTGATCACGGCCTCCAGCAGGTAGATGTCGAAAATGTCCAGAAATGCTTGCATGCCTGCATGAACCTCACACCCCGAGATACGCTTCCTTGACCGTGTCGCTCGCCAGCATCTCGGCCGAGGTGCCTGAGGACCTGATCGTACCCGCCTCGATCAGATAGGCGCGATCGACCACTTTCAGCACCTGCTGCACATTCTGCTCGACGATCAGCACGGTCAGCCCGCTGGCGCGGATCCGCTTCACCAGCTCGAACACCTGCTGCACCACGACCGGCGCGAGCCCCGCCGACGGCTCGTCGAGCAGCAGCAGCTTTGGATTCGACATCAGCGCGCGGCCGATCGCGCACATCTGCTGCTCGCCGCCGGACATGGTGCCCGCCATCTGGTGGCGGCGCTCCTTCAGGCGCGGAAACAGCTCGAACACCACGTCCAGCCGCTCGGCATAGTGGCCGCGCGCCTCCTGCATGAAGGCACCCATCTTGAGATTGTCGTCGACCGAGAGCTGCGGAAACAGCCGCCGGTTCTCCGGCACATGCGCGATCCCGAGGCTGACGATCTTGTGCGGCGGCGTGGCCACGACGTCGACGGCTTCCATTCTGATCGAGCCGCGCGAGGGGCGGATCAGCCCGGAGATGACGCGCATCAATGTGGTCTTGCCCGCGCCGTTCGGCCCGATGACGCCGACGGCCTCACCCGCCCTCACGTCGAGATTGACGTCGAACAGTGCCTGGAAGGTACCATAGCCGGCATTGACGCCGCGGAGCTCCAACATCACTGCACCCCCGCGCGGCGGCGCGCTGCGGCGGCCGCAGCCTGCGTGGTCTCGGCATCGGTGCCGAGATAGACCTCGATGACACGGGGATCGCCGGCAACGGCACTCGGCAAACCTTCCGAGATCTTCTCGCCGTGATCGAGCACCATGACGCGATCGACGACGCGCATCAGCACGCCCATGATGTGCTCGACCCAGATGATGGTAATGCCGAGCTCGTCGCGGATGTTGCGGAGCATGTTAGCCGCCTGCCCCATCTCGGCCTCGTCGAGGCCGCCGAGGCTCTCATCGGCCAGCAGAAGTTTTGGCGCGGTGGCGAGCGCTTTCGCCAGTTCGAGCTTTTTCAGGCCGGCTGCGCCGAGGCCGTCGACGCTGGCATGGCGATCGGTCGGCAAGCCGACCATCGCCAGCGAGCGCTCGGCCGCCTCCTCGGCCCTGGCACGGCTGTGGCGGCCCTGGCCGTAGAATCCGGCGAGCGCGACGTTCTCGAAGATCGTCAGGCGGCGGAATGGCCGCGGGATCTGGAAGGTGCGACCGATGCCGCTGTTGATGATCCGGTGCGGCGGAAGGCCCGCGATCTCGGAGCCGTCGAACAGGATCGAACCGGACGTCGGCGCCAGCGTGCCCGAGAGCATATTGAAGATCGTGCTCTTGCCCGAACCGTTGGGGCCGATCAGGCCGAGGATCTCGCCCTGGTCGACTTTGAACGACACATTGTTGACGGCGGTGAAGCCACCAAACCGCTTCACCAGCCCGCTGACTTCCAGCACCGTCCCGCTCTCCTCTCTGCGCGCCCTGGCGCTACTGGTTGCTGTAGGTGGTGCCCTTCGGCAGCGGCAGCACGGCCTCGCGCTGCGCCTGACTCTTGGGCCACACCACGGAGGATTTGTCGTCGATATACTGGATCACGACCGGGAATGAGCGCTCGTTCTGCCCGGCCATCGGCGTGCCCTCGCCGTAAAACTTGACGCCGAATCCGAGCATGGTGCCTCCTTCGGGAATATCGGTGTCGAGCGCAGCCTTGCGCAGCGCATCCGGATCGACCCCGCCATACTTCTTGATCGCGCGCGGCAGCACGTCGTTCATGAACACATACGTGTTGGACGCACCGATGCCGACATGCGCCGAGCGGATGGCGACCCCGGGCCGGATTTTGTCGAACTCCTCGCCGACCATCTTGATCACCGGCGGGAGCTTGGGATCCATGGTCTTCTGGTTGGCAAGCCAGATCGAGATCGGGTCTGTGTTGAAGATGTACGTGGCATCGGCTCCCATGCCTTCCTTCAGTTTTTCATAGACGCCGTAACCCGCGCCGTGCCCCATCAGCGCGCCGAACTTCAGCCCCTGCTCGCGCGCCTGACGCAGCAACAGCGTGATATCAGGGTTGTAGCCAGTGTGGAAAATGACATCAGGCTTGGCGCGCTTCAGCTTGGTCACCAGCGCGGAGAGGTCAGGCGCGGTGGCTGAATAACCCTCCTTCATCACGACGTTGAATCCCGCCTTCTTCGCGCCGGCCTCGTTGCCCCTGGACACGTCGACGCCATAGGCGCCGTCTTCGTGAATGATGGCGACGCGCAGATCCTTCGGCTCCTTGTCGAACTTCGCCTTGGCATTCTGCGCGATGAAATCCATGGTCATCATGCCGAACTGGTCGCCGCTCGCCTGCGGGCGGAAGACGTATTTGTAACCCTTCTCGTTGAACACGGCCGACGAGATGCAAGTCGTCATCCACATGAACTTCTTGAGCTGCTCGACGCGGGCCGCGACCGGCACACATTGCGCCGAGGAGAAGAAGCCGAGCACCATGTCGACCTTTTCCTGCTCGAGCAGGCGGACGGATTCGTTGATCGCGATGTCGGGCTTGCTTTGCGCATCGGCATAGACCGCTTCGATCTTGTAACCCTCGACGCCGGTCTTGGCGAAATGGTCGAGAATGATCTTTGCGCCGATATAGCCGAGTTCAGAGCCACCGCCGGCGAGAGGCCCGGTCAGATCGAAAACGACGCCGATCTTGATCTTCTTCTCTTTGCCTTGATCCTGGGCCTGGGCGGACAGCGCCAAGCCTGTCGCCGATACCGCGACCAACAGCCCACGTACCAAACGGGCAGCCATGCGCACGCGCATCAAAACCTCCCTGGACGATTGTGCATTGCATTCTTTTTGGTTTTATATTTTCGCCCATCACATGGGCTGAGCGCAGCGATGTCAAGCCTCGCGCATCAGCGCAACGCGAACTGCTGCTCGACGAAGGCCGTGACAAATCGCGGCATGGACGGCGTGAGATCGCTCACCCCGCGCACGAGATGAATGGCCGAGAGCTCTGGCTCGGCCTCGTCCGCCAGATTGGCTTCGATCCGCGCACGCGCCACATCACCCGGCATGTCCAGGTTGACGATTTGCAACATCGCAATCGTCGGGCCGGTGACGACGCAGTGCCAGTCCGGCTCGACCCGATAGTCGGCGGCGGTCAGGCCGGTCTCTTCCTCGAGTTCGCGGATCACGCTGCCGGGAATGTCCAGCGTGTGGCCCCTGACGTCTTCGAGATCGGGCGTACCGGACGGGAAATAAATCCGGCCCGCATTGGCGGTGTGCTGCGCCATCTCACCCATGACGAAGGCGCCGTCGGAGGCGCGCAACGCGCCCATGCCAAAACCGTTGAACACGGCCTTGTCGGGAAAACCCCAATCGCGCCAGGCGAGGAAGCTCGCGAAATCGGTCTCGAAATAGGTCGCAGAAAGATGCCCGTCGGCGAACGTTGCATCACGCCCGAGCAGGACGCGACCGTTCCAGATCTTTGGCCGCTCGCGCTGCTTCTCGGCGAAATGCGTGGCGATCTCGGCGCGCCGCTCCTCCGCGAACGCCCAGACGATCGGCCGCACGGCAAGTTCAAGCGTCGTGACCCGATGAATGATTGGTGACGTCATGACGCCTGATGACCACACCTTCGCGTCAGTTATTTGACGCTTCCCGTGGTCTTCTTGGCCTGCTCGACATACTTGTTGGTGAAGGTCTTGCTGACGTCGATCTTGGCGTTGGCGACCTCGGGCGATCCAACGCTGAACACCGCGAGCACGGCGTCGGCGCCCTTCGGGTCCATCTTGCCGGTCTCGGAGAACATTGGGATCGTGTTCTTCAGTGCCGCGAGATAGAGGTCCTTGTTCTTGCCAACCGTCTCCTCCGGCATCTTCGCCATGATCTCCTCGGGCGAGTGCGAGTGGATCCAGGCGAGCGTGCCCAGGATCGCGTTGGTCAGCGCCTGCGTCTCCTTCTCGTGGCCGGCGACCCAGGCCGCGGTCGAGTACAGCGCGCCGCCCGGATATTCGCCGCCGAACGTCTCAAGTGTATCCTTTTGCGTGCGGGTGTCCGAGAGGATGCGCAGATCCTTGTGGCTGCCCTGGAGCACGGTCACGGAGGGATCGAGCATCACGGCCGCATCGATCTGGCCCTGCTCCATGGCGGCGACCGCAGTGGCGCCGAGGCCAACGCCGATCACGGCGGTGCTGGCGGGATCGACGCCATTCTTCTTCAGCATATACTTCAGGAAGAAGTCAGTGGAGGAGCCGGGCGCGCTGACGCCGACCTTCTTGCCGGCGAGGTCCTTGATCGACTTGATCTCGTTGGTGTGCGACGGCGAAACCACCAGCACGAGGCCGGGATAACGGTCATAGACCACGAAGGCCTGAAGCTCCTGCTTCTTGGCCGCGAGGTTGACGCAATGGTCGAAATAGCCGGAGACCACGTCGGCGCTGCCGCCGAGCACGGCCTTGAGCGCGTCCGAGCCGCCCTTGAGGTCCACGAGCTCAACGTCGAGACCCGCCTTGTCGTATTCGCCGAGCTGCTTTGCCAGCACCGTCGGCAAATAGCACAAACAGGAGCCGCCGCCGATCGCGATCGTGACCTTGCTTTGCGCCGCGGCAAGACCGGTGGTGAGCGTCAGCGCGAGCAGCGCGCCCGCGAGCCTGGCTATCGTGTTCTTCATTGGTTTCCTCCGTTCGGCTGGCGGCACCATAAAGCAGCCGGGCTGGCTTGAGAAGCAGGACCGAAGGCGCTGGCCATCGGCCTTTCGGCGCAATAGCATGAAGCCCACAAGAACAATTCTTGATGGGGAGGATCATCCATGAATCGCCTTGCAATCGGACTGTCGATCGCCACCGCTTTTGCCGCCGGATGCGGCGCAACCCACCTGCTGCGGCCGGCGCTGGCCGCGGAGAACATCCCTCCGCAGATCATCCACACCGGCGAGATGGAGGGCGACGCGCTCGGGAATGCCAACGCCGTCGGCTACCGCTCCAAGACGTTCGCAAGCGCCGATGGCGCCACCATCTCGATCCAGGTCGGCAATGTGCCCAAGCACATGCATCCCAACACCAACGAGATCCAGTACATCTTAGAGGGCACCGGCACGATCTGGTTCGGCGACAAGGAGGTCACGGTGAAGCCGGGCGACCTCGTCATCATCCCGAAGGGGACGCCGCATGGCGGCACCAAGCCGATCAGCGGACAGGTCAAGGCGATCGCGATCAAGACGCCGCCGCAGGCCCCCGATGACACCAAGCTGCTGGATTGAGCTTTCGCGATCCGGGGCTCGCGCGGTGCGCGGGCCCCTCGCGGCTTAGCCACGCCCGTCCACGGTCGGGCGCCAGACCAGCAGTCTCCGCTCCACCAATGTCACGCCAAAATCGATCAGGATGACGAAGGCCGACAGCACGAACATGCCGGCGAAGACGCCGGCGACGTCGAATATGCCCTCGGCCTGCTGAATGAGGTAGCCGAGCCCCGCCGCCGATCCCAGATACTCGCCGACGACGGCACCGACCACGGCAAAACCGACCGACGTGTGCAGCGAGGAGAACATCCACGACAGCGCCGAAGGCCAATAGACGTGCTGCATCAGCTGCCGCTCGCTCATGCCGAGCATGCGGCCGTTGTCCAGCACGGTGCGGCTGACCTCCTTGACGCCCTGATAGACGTTGAAGAACACGATGAAGAACACCAGCGTCACGCCGAGCGCGACCTTGGACCAGATGCCCAGCCCAAGCCACAGCGCGAAGATCGGCGCCAGCACCACACGCGGCAGAGCGTTGACCATCTTGACGTAGGGATCGAACACCGCGGCGACCAGCGGCTGGCGCGCGAACCAGAAGCCGATCAGCACACCGCCGGCCGATCCGATCACGAAGGCCAGGATCGATTCCGTCAGCGTGATGCCGAGATGCTTCCAGATCACACCGGACGAGAACCATTTGACGATCTGGGCGAAGACATCGACCGGATTGGAGAAGAAGAACGGCGGCAGCAGGATCTTGCCGAACACGGGCACGGTCGACAGCAATTGCCACAGCGCGAGGCAGACCACCGCGACCAGCACTTGCAGCGTAAGCAGCGTGACGCGCGACATCAGACCGCCTCCGCCGCTTGCGTGGACTGCGCATAGCCCTTCATGACCTCGTCCTTGAGCACGCTCCAGATCTCGCGATGAAGCGCATGGAATTCCTTGTCCAGCCGCACTTCGAAAATGTCGCGCGGGCGCGGCAGGCTCACGCGCCAGTCGCCGATGATGCGGGAGGACGGCCCCGCCGACATGATCACGACGCGGTCGGCGAGCGCGATCGCCTCTTCCAGATCATGGGTGACGAACAGCACGGCCTTGCGGTCAGCGTTCCAGAGGTCGAGCAACAGGTTGCCCATCACCTGCCGGGTCTGTGCATCCAGCGGTCCGAACGGCTCATCCATCAGCAGGATCTTTGGATCGCGGATCAGCACCTGCGCCAGCGCCACGCGCTTGCGCTGGCCGCCCGAGAGCATGTGCGGATAGCGGTTGGCGAAGGCACCCAAGCCGACCGAGGTCAGCCATTTCTGCGCCCGCGGCAGTGCCTCGCTGCGCGGCGTGCCGCTGACTTCGAGCCCGATCGCGACGTTGTCGAGCGCGGTCTTCCAGGGGAACAGCGCATCGGCCTGGAACAGGTAGCCGGCGTCCCGGTTCAGCCCGGCAAGTGGCTGGTCGAATATCCTGACGCTCCCCGCAGCCGGCTTCAGCAGCCCGGCCGCGACGTTGAGCAGTGTTGATTTCCCGCAGCCGGTCGGGCCGACGATGGCGACGAACTCGCCCTGCGCCACCGTCAGATGCGCCTTCTCCACCGCCGTATAGACCCGCCCGTCCCCCAACTGGAACGCGACCTTGGCATCTTCCAGCGCCACTGCCGTAGGCGTTATCATATGCTTCCTCCGAACTTGGCCCGATGCCTTAGCCGCTCGCGCGACCAAGTTCAATCAAGCCGCCAAGCGTGCTACGCATGGGCCTTGTCATCCCCTCCCTTCCCCCTCCCTTCCCTGGGGCGGGTCAGCGCAGTGAGCCCCGCCCGATGCCGTCCAGGCCGATGATTGGCTATGCCCACGTCACCAAGAGCTTCGGCGCGCTCAAGGCCGTGGACGATGTGTCACTCGACATCGCCGAAGGCGAATTTGTAGCCGTCGTCGGCGGCTCGGGTTCGGGCAAGACGACGCTGCTGCGGCTCGCCAACCGCCTGATCGAGGCGGATGGGGGCACGATCACGGTCGAGGGCGACGACGTGCAATCCGTCGATCCGGTCGCGCTGCGGCGCCGCATCGGCTACGTTTTCCAGAGCGGCGGACTGTTCCCGCATCTGAGCGTCGCCGACAATATCGGGATCACGCCGAAGCTGCTCGGCGTCTCGGCAGCGGATATCGCAACACGGGTCGATGAGTTGCTCGAGCTCGTGCAGCTCGACCGGGCCGCCCATCGCGGGCGGTTGCCGGATGCGCTCTCGGGCGGCCAGCGCCAGCGTGTCGGCGTGGCGCGGGCGCTTGCGGCAAGGCCCCGCATCGTGCTGATGGATGAGCCATTCGGCGCGCTCGATCCCCTTACCCGCGATGCGCTCGGCGACGATTTTCGCGAGCTGCACCGCAAGCTCGGCCTGACCACCGTGATGATCACCCACGACATGACGGAAGCGATCCTGCTCGCCGACCGCATCGCGGTGATGCGCAGCGGGAAGCTGCTGGCGCAGGGCACGCCAGTGGAGCTCTCGAAAAGCAGCGACGCCTACGTGCTGGAGCTGCTGCGGACGCCGCGACGCCAGGTCGAGCGATTGAACGCGCTGCTGCTAAAGGGCGGGGCGGCATGAGCCTTTTCACGGATCCGCGTTGGGGCGAAGCGCTGGCGCATTTGCCCGACTATCTCGGCAACCACGTGCGGGTGAGTCTCGCCGCGCTTGCGCTCGGCCTGATCGTCAGCCTGCCGCTGGCGATTCTGACGCGCAACCGTCCCACGCCGCGCGCTGTGCTGCTCGCGCTCGCCAGCATCGTGCAGACGGTGCCCGGGCTGGCGCTGCTCGCGCTGTTCTATCCGCTCCTGCTGCTCGCGGCCTCCGTGGCGCTGGCCTGGTTCGGCGTCTCCTTCTCCGCTTTCGGCTTCCTGCCGGCGATGCTGGCGCTGGCGCTCTATTCGATGCTGCCGGTGCTGCGCAATGGCATCACCGGCCTCAACGGCATCGATCCCGCGCTGATAGAGGCTGCCAAAGGCGTCGGAATGACCGCGCGGCAGTCGCTGGTGATGGTCGAACTGCCGCTGGCGCTGCCGGTCATGATGGCGGGGATCCGCACCGCCGCGGTGTGGGTGATCGGCACCGCGACGCTGTCGACCCCGATCGGGCAGACCAGCCTCGGCAATTACATCTTTGCCGGGCTCCAGACCCAGAACTGGGTGTTCGTGCTGTTCGGCTGCTTTGCCTCGGCCCTGCTGGCGCTCGCCGTCGATCAACTGCTCGGCCTGGTCGAGAGCGGCCTGCGCTGGCGCAGCCGCGTGCGTGCGGCGCTTGGCGCGGCCGGGATCGCGGCACTGGTCGCCGCAACATTGGTGCCGACGATGGGGCGCTCGTCACAGAACTATATCGTCGGCGCCAAGACGTTCGCCGAGCAGTATGTGCTGTCGGCGCTGATGCGGGACCGGCTTCAGGCCGCCGGTCTCGCCGCCGTCGCACGCTCCGGTCTCGGCTCAAGCGTGATCTTCGAGGCGTTGAAAGCCGGCGATATCGATCTCTACGTCGATTATTCCGGCACGCTCTGGGCCAATCAGCTTCACCGCACGGACATCAAGCCGCGCGCGGAGCTGTTGGCGGAGCTGCAGACAACGCTTGCGAAGGAGAACATCACCCTGCTCGGCGAGCTCGGTTTCGAGAACGCCTATGCGCTGGTGATCCCGAAGAAGCGCGCCGAGGCGCTTGGCATCCGCACCATCGCCGATCTCGCCGCGCATGCTTCGACCCTGTCGATCGCCGGCGACTATGAGTTTTTCTCGCGACCCGAATGGGCGGCGCTGCAAAAGGCCTATGGCCTCTCGTTCCGCGCCCAGCGCCAGATGCAGCCGGACTTCATGTATGCGGCCGTCGCCAGCGGCGAGGTCGATGTCATCGCCGGCTACACCAGCGACGGGTTGATCGCAAAATACGATCTCGTTGCGCTCGACGATCCCAGGCACGCGATCCCGCCCTACGATGCGATCCTGCTGCTGGCCCCAAAGCGCGCCGGCGACGAACGGCTGCGGGCCGCGGTGAAGCCGCTGCTCGGCAAGATCGACATCGCGACCATGCGCGAAGCTAATTTGCGCGCCGCCGGCAATGACGCGAATTCGTCGCCGGATGCAGTGGCGAAATGGCTGTGGGAGAAGGTGGGTGGGCGGTAGCCGCGCCATTCGTTCGATGTCGTCCTGGCCTTCGCCAGGACGACGTTGGAGAGACGCTACAGCCCCCTGATCATCCCCGCATCGATCAGCAGCCGGTTAAGCCGGCGCGCTTCGGCCCCGTCCTTGCATCCGTAGAATATGCCCTTGCAGCGGAGCATGATCTCCTTCTGCTCGGCGAAGGACGGATCGAGCGGGATGCCGGCGGCTTCCTGGATAACCAGCGGCAGATACGGGCCGTCGACCGTGTCCATCACGGCCTCGCTTTTCACCGGCTCGAAATTGACGGCGTCGATCGCGTAGTAAGTCGCGTAGAGACGTGCGTCGTAGGCGTCGAGCTTCTTGCCGAGAGCGCCTTCGTCGAGCCCGGGCTCGAGGATACCGGGCGCGAATTCCGGCTGATGATCGCCGTAGCGCACGATCAGGAAGGGTTCGCCGGGAAATTTCTTCTTCAAGCCCGCGAGGAAAGCGTTGTACTGCTCGGCGCTCATCGCCTGCCGCCGCAGGTACTCGTCGATGGACGGCACATTGCCCGGTGCGCGCCAGTTCGGCAGCAGATCCGGGCGGAAGCGCGTCTCCCAGGGGAAATGATTGGCGCCGAGATAGATGAAGGTGAACAGCGGCTTGTTCGGCGTCCGCTCGCCCATCAGCCGGAGCGCCTTGTCGTAGAAGAAGCTATCCGGCTCGACATCCTTGGCGCCGAGATCCTTGGAGTCGAGAAAGCGTTCGATGCCGGTCGTCACCTGAAAGCTGCGCGCGGCCATGAAGCCGCCATAGGCGGGGTACAGCGACATCGTGTCGTAGCCGCAGCGGCGCAGCGCCAGCGGCAGGCCGCGCTCGACACGGCCTGTTGCAATGCGCGTCACGAAATAGGCGAAGCGGCCGAACGAGCGCGACGACAACCCCGCGAGCACGTTGTATTCGGTGAACCAGCTCGGCCCGCCATTGCTCTCGGCCAGGAACGCGCGCTCCTTGCCGTCCCAGGATTTGAAATGGCTGCCGTAGCCGGCCGGCACCTTGATGCCCTGCGCGGCGCGGATGTCGAAGCTCGATTCATCATGGACCATGATGATGTTCGGCCGCCGGCCGGCAGGATGGCAGGCATCGACCAGCGGCATGTTGAGCCGTTCGTTGGTCGAAGCGGCCGACTCCATGAAGCCGTATTGCGCGAAGTCGGAGACCGCGCTGACGCCGGAGCGGAAGAACTTCGAGAGATAGCCGTCGTCGTAATAGCCGCGCCAAGCCTCGTCCGGATGGTGGAGCGAATAGCCGACCAGCGCGGCGAGGCAGGCGAGCATCGAGGCGAGCGCCGGTAGCCTACGGATGCGGAATGGGTCGAGCCACCACAGCGCATACATCAGCGGCAGCGTGACCAGGCCGGCCCCGATCACCGACCAGCGCAAATTCGGGAAGATCGTGAACAGGAACGCCACCGTGTCGCGGTCGATCATCATCAGGTCGATGAAGTTGGCCGTCATCTGCACGACGTCGTGCTTCAGCCGTGACAGCAGCACCAGCACCACGACCATAGTCAGCGACAGCGCACCCGAGAGCGCCGGCCGCCGCAGCAGCGCGATCCAGAAGAAGTTGAGGATGCCCCAGGCCAGCACGAAGGAGAGCCGTGCGCCGAAATCCGTCTCGGTCTCGTACATCAGGACGAGCGCCGCGAGATGCGGCGCTGCAACCGCGAGCAGCCGCCAGATGCCGAGCGCAGCGACGCTTGCCAGCACGGCGGTCGTGGCAGAAGGACCTGGATTGGGCGCGGACGCCATCGACGACACGCAACTGCTGGTCCGGCACGGTGATGCCGAGCCGGCTGACCGGGCCTGCGGCGTTCGGCGCAGCCGGAAGGCCTGCACCGTGTCATAAAACTGTAATTGAACGGTCACGGACAAGCAACGCGTGTCGCGGTCCGACCTTCGCTTAATGTTAGCGGAAGCCGATCGGTCTCCGGGCCCAATTCGTCCCTAGGGCAAATCCCGCAGTGCAGAACCGACTTGCCGTCTAGTCGAGGCCTTCGACGCTGACCAGGCGGGCAGAACTGCAAGCGTCCCGGACCGCTTTGAGACCCTGGTAGGTCGCGCCTGTGTAAAATGCCTCCCAGGCTGCGACGGATGGGAATTCCAGCAGAACGATCCTGCGGGGCTGCCAGTCTCCCTCGTAGACCTTGTGGGCGCCCCCTCGCGCCAGATATCGAGCTCCAGCGGCCTCCAGGGCGGGCTTCACGCCCAACATGAAGCTTTGGTACTGCTGCAAATCCCTGATCTCGACGTCGAAAATCACATAAGCCGGCATCTCAAGACGCTCCCACGATCGGAAATTGATCACCTGTCCGGCAATGGTCTCACCTCGGAGGCTCAGCCCTGCGGCAGCAGCCCGAGCCGCTTGGCGATGATGCGGTCGACCACACGCTTGGGCAGCGTGGCCGTCATCAAATGCCGCATCCGGTCCGGCGTGATCTGGTAGCGAACCTTGGGCCTCTCGGCGGTGAGCGCCTCGAAAACGACCTCGGCAATCCGCTCGGCCGGCAGCCCGGTCTCGCCGAGCTTCATCATGAACGCCATGACCTTGTTCAGCGCCGGCAGATAAGGCGAGTTCTGGTAGACCGAAAGATCGATCTGCTCGGCCTTGCTCCAGATCGGCGTCTTGACGGCGCCGGGTGCGACGATAATGACGTCGGTGCCAAACAGCATCAATTCGCGGCGCAAGCTCTCCGACAGACCTTCGATGGCATGCTTGGAGGTGCAGTAAGGCGCCGACAACGGATTGCCGTTCTTGCCCGCGACCGAGCTGATCATCACGATCCGGCCCTTCGGTCCCTCCAGCGACGGGTCGGCGCCCAGCAGCGGCCCAAAGGCCTGCGTCGCGATGACCGGGCCGATGACGTTGATCTCCATCTGCCGGCGAAAGTCGTCGACCGACAATTCGAGCACGGGACCGGCGACCGCGACGCCGGCGTTGTTGACGAGACCGGCCAGCGTCTCGCCGCCCAGCGCCTCGCGGACTTTTCGCGCAGCCGCGAGGACCGCCGCCTCGTCGGTGACGTCGAACAGCAGCGCCGTGAAGTTCGTACCGAATTCACCCATGAGCCGATCCGCATCGGCCTGCTTGCGGACACTACCGAAAACACGATAGCCGCGCCCGATCAGAAACTTCGCAATGGCCCAGCCGATGCCGGTGGACGCGCCGGTGACGACGACGGATCGCATGATCTTCCTCCCCAAGAGCTCCCGCGATCATGCAGGCGAAAGGTGCCGGGGCGCAATGCCGTCCACCGCTCAAGGAGACGCCGCGGGTGTCAGTTCTTAAGTTGAAGGCGAGGTGCGAACCTCGCGACGTGCGATTGATTGCATCCTGAAGGTATGGATGAAGAGCCGAATCCTTGACCCTGAAGACGCTGGGCTTTTGAGGATCGGGAGCTTCTGAGAAATTCCGAAAACAACGCGAGACCAAGAATGTGGTTTAAGCGTCAGTTCTTCATGCTCAGGGAGCACTTCAGCTCGCGAAGAATTTGAATGAAGCAGCAATGCTTCGCGCGAGACGAAAAGAGCGAGACCGCTGGTTGCGATCTCGCTCGAATATAATCGCGAAGATTTAAGAATTGGTTTGGCGAGCGAAGCTTGTGTTTTCGCTCGCGTGTCCGGATGCGGCGCAACCGATACGCCGCATCCGAACGGCCGCTTAGTTCTTCGACTTGTCGACCAGCGCGCCCTTCTTGATCCAGGGCATCATGTCGCGCAGCTTGGCGCCGACTTCCTCGATCGGGTGCTCGGCGAGCTTGGCGCGGGTCGCCTTGAACGAGGTCTGGTTGACCTTGTTCTCGAGCATCCAGTCGCGGGCGAACTTGCCGGACTGGATGTCGTTCAGAACCCGCTTCATCTCCGTCTTGGTCTCGTCGGTGACGATGCGCGGGCCGGTGACGTACTCACCGTACTCCGCGGTGTTGGAGATCGAGTAGTTCATGTTGGCGATGCCGCCTTCATAGATCAGGTCGACGATCAGCTTCACTTCGTGCAGGCACTCGAAATAGGCCATCTCCGGGGCGTAGCCGGCTTCGACCAGCGTCTCGTAGCCGCCCTTGATCAGCTCGACCAGGCCGCCGCAGAGCACGACCTGCTCGCCGAACAGGTCGGTCTCGCATTCTTCCTTGAAAGTGGTCTCGATGATGCCAGCACGGCCGCCGCCGACGGCGGAGGCGTAGGACAGGCCGAGGTCGTGGGCGTTACCCGAGACGTCCTTGGCGATCGCGATCAGGCAGGGCACGCCGCCGCCACGCTGGTATTCCGAACGCACCGTGTGGCCGGGGCCCTTCGGCGCGATCATCAGAACGTCGAGATCGGCGCGCGGGTCGAGCAGGTTGAAGTGGACGTTGAGACCGTGCGCGAAGACGAGGGCGGCGCCCTTCTTCATGTTGTCGTGCAGGTGCTCGCGGTAAATGTCGCCCTGGAGCTCGTCCGGGGTCAGCATCATGACCAGGTCGGCCCATTTGGCGGCCTCGGCGACTTCCATCACCTTGAAGCCGGCAGCTTCCGCCTTCTTGGCCGAGGCCGAACCCTTGCGGAGCGCAATCGCCACGTCCTTGACGCCGGAATCCTTCAGGTTCAGCGCATGGGCGTGGCCCTGGCTGCCATAGCCGACGATGACGACCTTCTTGCCCTTGATCAGGTTCAGGTCGGCGTCGCGATCGTAATAAACACGCATGGTCGTTTCCTCGTTCAGGGGCCGGAATCGGCCGTTGGTCAGGTCTTGTCGGTCAGGTCTCGGACGGTGAAATTTGCGGATTTCGGGGGCTGTCTAGAGCATTTTCGGCCCCCTGGGAAACCCGTTTCTGCATGGAAAGCTGAGGCATCATGCATCCATAACGACGGGGTAGAGAGACGCCAGCAGCAGGATCGCCATCAGGATGTTGAAGGCGCGGACCAGCCGCTCGGAGGTCAGCACCGGCCGTAGTGCAGTGCCGAACAGGACCCAGACCACGGTCGAGACCGCGCCGACGAGTAGGCTGACCAGGGTCTGGATCGCGATATTGATGGGGAATCGGGCAATCGCCGCGTAGGCGGTGATTGTGCCGATCACGATCACCCAGCCCTTGGCGTTGATCCACTGGAACATCGCCGCGCCCCAGAAGGTCATCGGGCCGCGGCCGGTCTCGCCGTCCGGCGTGGTCGGGCCGGACAAAGCAATCACGGCGGCAAGGTAAATCAGATAGACCGCGCCGGCGTATTTCAGGATGGTCTGAAGGATCGGATAGGCCAGAAACACTGTGCCGAGCCCGAGACCCACGGCGGCGATCATGAAAGCAAAGCCGATGACGATACCGGCGATGTGGGGGATGGTGCGCCGAAAGCCGTAGGTCAGGCCCGAGGCCAGCAGCATGATGTTGTTCGGCCCGGGCGTGAAATACATCACGACCATAAAGGCGAGGAAGGCATAGAAGAGCGAATAGGCCATAGTCACCTCACGCGGTCTTCGGCAGGACTTGCGGACGCTTCGCGAGCACCATCACCGCGATACCGCCGATCACGGTGAGCATGCCGGCGAGACGCAGCGGGCCGAACCGCTCGCCGAACACGATGCTGGACGCAGCCGAGCCGACGAACGGCACCAGCAGCGCGAACGGCACCACTTGCGCAGGGGGATAGTCACGTAGCAGCCGGCCCCACAGCCAATAGGCGATGCTGGTGGAGATGCCGCCGATCAACAGCAGGCAAATGAGGCCGGTGAGCGACATGTGGATCAGCGACTGCCAGGTCGGCGTTGGTCCGTTGACGACCAGCGTGAGCGCGAACAGCGGCACCGCGGTGGCGAGGCACAACCAGGCGAACAGATCGAACATCGGCACGCCGCGGGCGCCGCGCAGCAGGACATTGCCGACCGCAAAGCTGACCGGCGCGATCATCAGCACGGCGAAGGCACCGACGCTGAAATCATAGCCGACCGTGCCGCAGATCATCAAAAGGCCGATGGCTGCGATGACGATGCCCAGCGTCTGCACCGGCGTCGGCCGCTCACCGAATGCGATCGCGGCAAAGCCGATCGTGAACAGCGCCTGGCTCTGCACGACGACGCTGGTCAGCCCCACCGGCACGCCATGGGCGATGCCATAGGCCTGGCTCAGAAATTGGCCGAGAAAGAGCGTGAAGCTGATCGCGATCAGGAGCGACCAGGCGACTTTGGGCTTGCGGATGAATAGGCACGGCACCGCGGCAATGGTGAAGCGCATCGCCGTCATCAGCTCCGGCGAAAATTCGTCGAGCGCGATCCGGCTCGCCACGAAGGCAAGCCCCCAGATGACCGCCACCAGGATGGCGATGAGGATGTCGGCCGGCTTCATTGTCGTTCCCGGTTCTGCCCTGTCGTGCAGCCCTGTTTGTTGTTCTGGTCGAGCCTTGCTCGCCGGCCGTTACGTGGAGGAATTGGGTTTCCGCAGCAGATAGGTGCCGTGCATCGGGGCGTGGTAATCGGCCGAGACCAGCGTGAAGCCGACGTCGGTCAGCATCCGCTCCATGACCCAGCCGAAAGTGGAATACTCGTCGCGCATGTGGGTGACGACGCTTTCACGCGGGACATCGTGGTTCTTGATCTCAAAGTCGGCCCATTGGTCAACGTCGCGCTCGACGGCATCGGGCATCGAGGCGTAGACGATGTCGCGCAAATAGAAAGTGGCACCGGGCTTGAGCGCGCGATAGATCCGCGACATGGCTACCGCCTTCCAGAAATCCGGCAGATGGTGCAGCGTGAACTCGCTGACGATCAGGTCATAGGATTCCGGCCGGTAGGCGAAGCTGAGCAGGCCGGCGGACTGCGTGCGCACGGGCGCCTTGCGGTCGCGCGCGTAGATCTCGGCGAGCGCCAGCATCGCGGGCGAGATGTCGATGGCATCGACCTCGGCGCCCATCAGCGCCGCCTCGGTCGCGAGCACGCCGTTGCCGCAACCGATATCGGCAATGCGCCAGCCGCGCTGGACGCCGAGCATTTTCAGCGCGGCGCGCGCCCGTAGATCGGCATCGTCATGACTGTCGTAGATCGAGGCCACTGCAGGCCCGATCCCCATCCGGTTCCGCTCGTTGTAATACCAGTCGCGCGCCAGCATGGCTCACATTCCCTCAGGCCCGCGACCAATCGCGGCAACACCGGTGCGCGACACTTCGACAAGGCCAAGCGGACGCATCAGGTCGATAAACTGATTGATCTTGTCTGTATTGCCTGTGATCTCGAACACGAAGCTCTCGGTGGTGGCATCGATCACGCGGGCACGGAACGCGTCCGCCAGCCGCAGCGCCTCGACGCGATGCTCGCCCTGCCCGCGTACCTTGACCATCGCCAGCTCGCGCTCGATCGAGCGCTTGGTCAGCGTCATGTCGACGACGCGATAGACCGGGATCATGCGGTCGAGCTGATGCTTGATCTGCTCGATCACCATGGGCGTACCCGTGGTGACGATAGTGATGCGCGAGAGATGCTTCTGGCTCTCGGTCTCCGAGACCGTGAGGCTCTCGATGTTGTAGCCGCGCCCCGAGAACAGGCCGATGACGCGCGCGAGCACGCCGGGCTCGTTCTGCACGAGCACCGAAAGCGTATGCGTCTCGTTCGGGTCGTGGCGCTCCTCGATGAAATAGGCGGATGCGGGCTGGTTCATTGTCGTCCCCTTCATTCTCGTCGTTACGCCGTCGCCTGATGAGCGACCGGCGCATCCGTCCCGACCCAACCGCGGAACAGATCGAAATCGATATTGCCGCCGGACAGTACGAGACCGACGCGCTTGCCCGACAATCCTGTCTTGTCCTGAAGCGCCGCGGCGAGCGCGGCGGCGCCGGCGCCTTCGGCGAGATTGTGCGTGTCGGTCCAGAGCGCATGGATCGCGAGCGCGATTTCATCGTCCGTCACCTGGACGATACGCGAGGCGCCCTTGAGGATGACCGCGAGCGCTTCCGGATCGGGAATCCGCGTCGCCATGCCGTCCGCGAGCGTGTTGCTGGTCTCGGTGGTCACCACCTGACCCGCCGCGAACGACAGCGCGTAGGACGGCGCCTCGGTCGACTGCACGCCCACGATCTCGGTCTTCAGGCCGAGCAGATCGCGCGCCATGATACAGCCGCAGATCCCCGAGCCTTGCCCGATCGGCACATAGAGGATGTCGAGATCGGGCGCGGCCCGGAACAATTCGAGCGCATAGGTCGCCACGCCCAGCACCAGGTCCGTATGGAACGACGGCACCATGTGCAGCCCGGCGAACTGCGCGTGGCGTCCGGCTTCCTCGCGTGCGGCCTGAAAGTCCTCGCCGTGCTCAACGAGTTCGGCGCCGAACGCCTTCATCGCGCGGTTCTTCTCGACCGAATTGCCGCGCGGCACATAGATCACGGCAGTTACGCCATGGCGGCTCGCCGCAAAGGCGAGGCTCTGGCCATGATTGCCGCGCGTCGCCGAGATGATGCCCGGAATGTTCGGCCGTTCGCGCTTCAGCCGATCGAGATAGACTAACCCGCCGCGCACCTTGAAGGCGCCCGTCGGCGTGTGATTCTCGTGCTTGACCACGACCTGCGTGCCGAGCCGCTCGGCGAGCAGCGGCCAGGCGTGCGCCGGCGTTGCCGGCACCGCCTGCCCCACGATCGCATGTGCGCGTTCGAGCTCGTTCAGGTCGAACATCACGCTCACACCAGCGCCTTACCGCCGGCGAACGCCTTCGCGGTGGCTTCGTCGTTGGCCTGCTCCGGCAACAGCATCTCGTTGTGCGCCTTGCCGGAGGGGATCATCGGGAAACAGTTTTCCAGCGACGCGACGCGGCAGTCGAACAGCACCGGGCGCTTGACCGAGATCATCTCCTGGATGGCGCCGTCGAGATCGCCGGGCTTGTGCACCTGGATGCCGACGCCGCCGTAGGCTTCCGCTAGCTTGACGAAGTCCGGCATCGCCTCCGAGTAGGAATGCGACAGGCGGTTGCCATGGAGCAGCTGCTGCCACTGCCGCACCATGCCCATGTACTGGTTGTTCAGGATGAAGATCTTGATCGGCAACTCGTACTGCACCGCCGTCGACATCTCCTGCATCGTCATCTGCACCGAGGCATCGCCCGCGATGTCGATGACGAGGCTGTCGGGATGGGCAACCTGCACGCCAACCGCGGCCGGCAGGCCGTAGCCCATGGTGCCGAGACCGCCCGAGGTCATCCAGCGATGCGGCTCCTCGAAGCCGTAGAACTGCGCGGCCCACATCTGATGCTGGCCAACCTCGGTGGTGATGTAGGTGTCCTTGCCACGCGTCGCCTCGAACAGGCTCTGGATCGCATGCTGCGGCAGGATGACGTCGTTGCTCTTCCTGTAATAGAGCGAGTTGCGGGCGCGCCACTGCGCGATCTGCTGCCACCAGGCCTTGATGTCGGGCTTCTTCGCCTCCGCCTTGAACACCTGGAGAATGTCGCCGAGGATGTTGCCGCAGTCGCCGATGATCGGCACGTCGACGCGGATGTTCTTGTTGATCGAAGACGGGTCGATGTCGATGTGGATCTTCTTCGAGCCCGGCGAGAACGCATCGACGCGGCCGGTGATGCGGTCGTCGAAGCGCGCGCCGACGCACAGCATGACGTCGCAATCATGCATGGTCATGTTGGCTTCGTAGGTGCCGTGCATGCCGAGCATGCCGAGCCAGCTCTTGCCCGAGGCGGGATATGCGCCGAGGCCCATCAGGGTGGAGGTGATCGGAAATCCGGTGACCTCGACCAGCTCGCGCAGCAGCCTGGTCGCCTCGGGACCGGAATTGATCACGCCGCCGCCGCTGTAGATCACGGGGCGCTTGGCGCCTGCGAGCAGCGCGACGGCCTTGCGGATCTGCGTCGCATCGCCCTTCACGCGCGGCGCGTAGGAGCGATGCACGTCGGATTTGCGCGGCGGATGATAGGTGCCGGTCGCGAACTGCACGTCCTTGGGCACGTCGACGAGCACCGGGCCCGGCCGACCCGTGGTCGCAACGTAAAACGCCTCGTGCAGCACCTTTGCGAGATCGTTGACGTCGCGCACCAGCCAGTTGTGCTTGGTGCAGGGGCGCGTGATGCCGACGGTGTCGCATTCCTGGAATGCGTCGTTGCCGATCAGATGCGTCGGCACCTGGCCGGAGATGCAGACCAGCGGGATCGAGTCCATCAGCGCGTCGGTGAGCGGCGTCACCATGTTGGTGGCGCCGGGGCCGGAGGTCACCAGTGCAACGCCCGGCCTGCCGGTCGAACGCGCATAGCCCTCGGCGGCGTGGCCGGCGCCCTGCTCGTGGCGGACCAGGATGTGCTGGACCTCGCTTTGCTGGAAGATCTCGTCGTAGATCGGGAGCACCGCGCCGCCGGGATAGCCGAAAATGTCGGTCACGCCATGATCGATGAGCGCGCGGACGATCATCGCGGCGCCGGTCATCTGGTTCGGATCGTGGCTCTTCTCGCTCATTGGCTTGCTCCGGATGCGCTGTTGGCAGCGGCTTCGTTCGTGTCGGTTTCGGGAAATAAAAAAGGCCCCGAAGAGGGCCCATGCACACCGCCTGTCATGTGGATGGCAGCTAGCCACCCCCGGCGGTGTGCCTGGGTACGACGGCGATAAGGAGGTTGGTAATAATGTTACGCATGGCAGGTGCCCGGCTTCCCAAAGGTTGCGCGAAACATAGCGGCCAGCGCCCCGATGTCAAGGCAATGCCGCCGTTCTCGCGCGATTTTGGCAGTGTAGCGGTGTTCCCGGGGTTGGGCGAGAGGTAAATTCGGGGCCCGAGGCACAAAAGCGTGTCAGCCGGGTTCCCGTGCCGCGTTCACGATCGCCGCCAGCCAGCCCCGCGTCTCCTCTAGCTTCACCCATTCGAATTGGGGCAATTGGTGCCGGAACCAGGTGAACTGCCGCTTCGCATAGTGGCGGGTGTCGGCCCGGCCGATGGTCGCCGCCTGCTCCAGGCTGAGCTCACCGCGCAGATGCCGGATCAGGGCCGGCACACCATGAGCCTTCATCGCCGGCAGCAGCGGATCGAGGTTTCGGGCAGCGAGACGCTCGACCTCCTCCAGCGCGCCGGCACCCAACATAGCCTCGAAGCGGGCGTCGATGCGCGCATAGAGCTCGTCGCGCTCGGGCGCGAGGAACACCGCGCGAAAGCTGTCCTTGGGGAGCAACGGCGGCTGGCCCTCATGATGCCAGTCCAGCAGTGAACGGCCGGTGGCTTCGGCCACTTCGAGCGCGCGCGCAATGCGCGTGCGATCGCGACGGTTCAAGCGCTCGGCCGCCCGCGGATCGGAGGCTGCGAGTTCGTCGTGCAGCGCTTCGACGCCGTTCCGCTCCAGCCGCGCCCGGACGTCCTCGCGCACCTCGAGAGGGATCGGTGGCACCACGGAAAGGCCCGCCGTGAGCGCCTTGAAATAGAGCCCGGTGCCGCCGATGAAGATCGGCAGGCGCCCTTCGGCTTTCGCCGCTTCGAGCGCCTTGGCCGCGTCGCCCACCCAGGCACCGGCCGAAAAATTCACGGCCGCATCGACATGGCCGTACAGGCGATGAGGCACCTGCGCCTCGTCGCCAAGGGTGGGGCGCGCGGTGATGATGCGGAGGTCACGGTAGACCTGCATGGAATCGGCATTGATCACGACCCCGCCCGCAGCGAGCGCAAGCTCGAGCGCCAGCGCCGACTTGCCGCTGGCGGTTGGGCCTGCGATAAGCACCGCCTTGCCAACATCCCTCCTGCCGACTTGCCCCTCGCTCACGAAAACCTCAAATGTCCCTCGTCGCCACGCTGATCTGCAACCCGAATAATCCCGCGCTCGACTCGACCATCGTCGATGGCGCCCGCGCCGTGCTGCCTCAGGCAGCTCCCGCGCACTGGCTGTTCGACGGGATTGCAGTCGATATCCCGTTCGGCGCCGACAGTAACCTCGAAGGCGACCGTCACGCCATCGAACAGCGGCTCCGCGAGCTTCGCGGGGACCTGCCCATCGACATCGTGGTGCAACCAGTCGGCTTCCGGCGCAAGAAGCTTTTTCTCGCCGACATGGATTCCACCATGATCGGCCAGGAATGCATCGACGAGCTCGCTGATTTCGTCGGAGTGAGGGCCCATGTGGCCGCCATCACCGAGCGCGCGATGCGCGGTGAGGTCGAGTTCGAGCCGGCGCTGCGCGAGCGCGTCGCGCTGCTCAAAGACCTCCCCGCCAGTGCCGTCGATGAAGTTCTGGCCAAGCGGATTACGCTGACCCCAGGTGGCCGCGAACTGGTCGCGACTATGCGCGCCCATGGCGCCTATGCCTGTCTCGTCTCCGGCGGCTTCACGCTGTTCACCAGTGCGGTCGCCGCAAGGATCGGTTTCCAGGAGAACCGCGCCAACGAGCTCGTCGTCCGCGACGGCAAGTTCACCGGCGAGGTGAGGGAGCCGATTTTGGGGCGCGCGGCAAAGCTCGCGACGCTGGTGGATCTGATGGAGTCGTTCGATCTCGACGACGTCGACTCGCTGGCGGTCGGCGACGGCGCCAATGATCTCGCGATGATCCAGGCGGCGGGGCTGGGCGTGGCGTATCATGCGAAGCCGGCGGTCGCGGCCGCAGCCGCGGCGCGGATCGATCATGGCGATCTCACCGCGCTGCTGTATGCGCAGGGGTATCGGCGCGAGGAGTTCGTGGAGGCGTAGCCTCCTCCTCTCCGCCGTCATGGCCGGGCTTGTCCCGGGCATCCACGTTACGCTCGTCCGCATGGCAAGGCGTGGACGGCCGGGTCAAGCCCGGCCATGACGAGAGGTGAAAGCGAGCGCTCTTACTGCACGCTCAGCGCGACAAAACGCAGCTCGCCGTCGGCGTTCGACACCAGCAGCAGCACCGATTTCTTGCCGTCTTTCTTGAGCTGGTCGACCCGTTTCTGGATGTCGGCGCCGCTGGAGACGGCCTCCTGCGCCACCTCGACAATGACGTCGCCGGCCGAGAGGCGCTTCTCGGCGGCATCCGAATTGGCGTCGACATTGGTGACGACCACGCCCTTGACGCTGTCCTTGATCTTGTAGCGCGCACGCAGGTCCTTGCTCAGCGCGGCGAGATCGAGGCCGAGCGCCTTCTGTGTCACGGTCTTTTCAGGCGGAGGCTCGTCGGTCTTCACCGCGGCCTGCACCTTGTCGGCATCCTGCAACCGGCCGAGCGTGACCTTCTTGGTTTCCTCCTGGCTCTTGCGGATGATGACGACGTCGACCTCCTTGCCGACCGCCGTGTCGGCGACCACGCGAGACAGATCCTTCGGGTCCTTGACGTCCTTGCCGTCGAACTTGACGACGACGTCGCCGGGCTCGATGCCGGCCGGTTTGGCCGGGCCCTTGTCGTCGACACCGGCAACCAGCGCGCCGCGCGGCGGCTTGATGTTGAGGCTCTCGGCGATCTCGTCGGTGACGCTCTGGATGCGCACGCCAAGCCAGCCGCGGCGCAATTCGCCGAACTGGCGGAGCTGGTCGACGACACCCGCCACCGTCTTCGACGGTACGGCGAAGCCGATGCCGATCGAGCCGCCGGACGGCGAGATGATCAGCGTGTTGACGCCGATGACGTCGCCATCGAGGTTGAACAGCGGACCGCCGGAATTTCCGCGGTTGATGGAGGCGTCGGTCTGAATGTAGCTGTCGTAGGGACCTGAGGAGATGTCACGGTTCTTCGCCGAAACGATACCGGCCGTCACGGTGCCGCCGAGGCTGAAAGGATTGCCGATCGCGACGACCCAGTCGCCGAGGCGCAGCTTGTCGGAATCACCGAACTTCACCGACACCAGCGGCTTCGACGGCTTGAACTTGAGCACGGCAAGGTCGGTCTTCTTGTCGACTCCGACCAGTTCGGCCTTGATCTTGGTCCCGTCGTTGAGAATGACGTTAATCTCATCGGCGTCCGCGATGACATGGTTGTTGGTGACGACGACGCCTGACGTGTCGATGATGAAGCCACTTCCGAGCGAGTTGGTCTTGCGCGGCGCCGGGCTGTTCTCGCCGCCCTTGCTGCCGCCGCCGGGACCCTTGCGGTTCTTGAAGAAGTCGTCGAAGAACTCCTCGAAGGGCGAACCGGGCGGCAGTTGCGGCATGGCATTGCTGCCGCCGCCCCCGCCCTTGGCTTCGACGGTCTGCGAGGTCGAGATGTTGACGACCGCGTCAATCACCTTCTCGGCGACGTCGGCGATGCCATCCGGTCCGCGCGCATAGGCCGGTGTGCCGAGTGCGCTGAAAGCGCCAACGGCGAGCGCGGCCAGCCCTAAGCGCAAACGGGTCGGGGCAATGGTGGCAGCGGTCATTGTGATCTCCAGGAAACAAGGATTCGACGTCAAGACTGCGCTCGAACGGGGGGACGGCGCAAGCGCGGACCTTAACGGGCCTCAAGACCCGGATAATAAGGCGAAAACCGGTCCCTCGCCTTCACTTTGGCGTTGGTGCGACGGCTAAATTGGACGTCGCATAACCCAGATCAGGACCAGGCCGGCCACGGCCGAACCAATGCCGACCGCCCGCAGGACGTTATCCGGCGTGGCCATCGCGCTTTTCATGGCCTTGCGCATCCAGGCCGGACTTGCCGCGAACATCAAGCCTTCCAGCACGAACAGGATGCCCAAACCGATGAGGAAGTCGGCGAACGCAATGGACCTCATCGGATTGGAACCTCCCGTTGTGCTGTTCTTGTCTGGACGAAGGGCGGCCAGACTTGCCGCCCTTGTCTCACTTACGGCTTCGCTGGCGTCGTGGTCGCCGTCTTGCCGGACGGGTTACCAAAGAACCGGAAGAAATCCGAGTCCGGGCGCAGCAGGAAGCGGGTGTCGTTCGCGCGCAGCCCGGTCTCATAGGCCGCCATCGAACGGTAGAAGGCGAAGAAATCCGCGTCCTGGCCGTAGGCTTCGGCGAACAGACGGTTGCGCTCGGCATCGCCGACGCCGCGCGTCTGCTCGGCCAGCGACCTTGCATCCGCCTCGATCACGGTCGCCTCGCGGTCGGCCTTGGAGCGGATCTCCTGGGCCTTCTGGCCGCCCTGCGCGCGGAACTCGGCGGCTTCGCGCTCGCGTTCCGTCTTCATGCGCTGATAGACCGCCTGGCTGTTCTGCTCCGGCAGATCGGCGCGGCGGATCCGGACGTCGACGACCTGGATGCCGTAGCCGTCGGCCTCGTGGTCGAGCTGATCGCGGATGCGCTGCATCAGCTTCTCGCGGTCGTCGCGGACCACGTTGATGAAGGTGACCTCGCCGAGCACGCGGCGCAGCGCAGCGTTCAAGAGCGTGGTGAGCTGGATGTTGGCGGCCTGGATCGAGCCGATGCTCTGATAGAAGCGGAGCGCGTCCTTGATGCGGTAACGCGCGAAGGCGTCGACCACGAGCCGCTTCTGGTCGGACGCGATCGCTTCCTGCGACGGGTTCTCCAGATCGAGGATGCGCTTGTCGATGTTGATCACCGAATTCCACGGCGCCTTGAAGTGCAGGCCGGGAGCGGTAACGACATCGACGGGCTTGCCGAACTGCAGCACGATGGTCTGCTCGGTCTGCGCCACCGTGAACAGGGACATGTAGCCCACGATCACGACGAGCAGGAGGCCGAGCAGCGTGACGATACCTGTGACCGGAGATCTCATCGGTTGCCTCCGGTCGTCTGCTGGCCGGTTGCAGGCGGCCGCTTGGCAGTCAACTCGCTGAGCGGCAGATAAGGCACGACGCCCTGGCCCGACTGGCCGCCGTCATAAATGAGCTTTTCCGAACCGCCGAGCACGCGCTCCATCGTCTCCAGATAAATCCGTTCACGCGTCACGTCGGGCGCCTTCTTGTATTCCTCGTAAACCTTCAGGAAGCGCGAGCTCTGGCCCTTGGCCTCGGCGACGGTCTGCTCCCTGTAGCCTTCGGCGGCCTGCATGATCTGCGCCGCACGCCCGCGTGCCTGCGGCACGACCTGGTTGGCATACGTCTGCGCCTCGTTCTGCAGCTGCTCGAGATTGGCGCGCGCCGCCTGGACGTCGCGGAAGGCGTCGATCACCTGCGCCGGCGGGTCGACCTTCTGCATCTGCACCTGGCTGATCTGAATGCCGGCGCCGTAGCTGTCCAGGGTCTTCTGGATTAGTTCCTGCACGCCTTGTTCGGTAACGTTGCGCGCGCCGGTCAGGATCGGCTGGATCTGCGAGCGGCCGATCACCTCGCGCATCGCGCTCTCGGCGACTGCCTTCACGGTGCCTTCGGGATTCTGGATGTTGAAGAGGAAATCGCCGACGCCGTTGGGCTTGATGCGCCAGAGCACGGTGAAGTCGACGTCGACGATGTTCTCGTCGCCGGTCAGCATCAGGCTCTCTTCCGGCACGTCACGAATGGAGCGGCCGCGCCGCGCCGGGTCGTCGATCAGCGTCATGCCGATGGAGATGGTGGAAACGCGCAAGGCCTTTGGCAGCAGCACGGTCTCGATTGGATAGGGCAGATGGTAGTTCAGGCCGGGCTCCACGGTGCGGACATGCTTGCCGAAGCGCAGCACGACGCCGAGCTCTTCGGACTGCACCCGGAAGAAGCCCGACAGCAGCCAGAACGCGACGATGAGCAGCACGATCAGCGTGATGCCGATGCCGGAGAAATAGCCACCCGGCATGATCTGCTGGAGGCGATCCTGGCCGCGCCGCAGAAGATCTTCCAGATCCGGCGGCCTTGGCCCGACCGGTTGCGGGCCGTTGCCCCATGGTCCCTTCGGACCCGAGCCCCATGGGCCACCGCCCTGATTCTTCCACGGCATTCGACGCTCTCCTCGGCAGGGTGAAATTGCCCCCGCCCGCTTTGTCCGGTCCGGCTTTATAGGGGACAGGCAGGTCCCTTACAACGCAGCCCTCGCCGCCCTCCGAGCTAAGCTTGGGGGCAGAAAAGTCAATGTTAACATTGGCAAATGCGGTTAATGGCCTGCCCGCCGACGATATGTCACATAGGAGTAGTCGGCGCTGTCGTGGGGTCCGGCAGGATGACGGATGCGTTCAACCTCATCCCACTCTGCCCTGTCGATGTCGAAATGCGTGTCGCCTTCGGGCCGGGCATGCACTTCGGTGATCTCGAGGCGATCGGCGCGATCGAGCCATTGCCGAAAGATTTCGGCGCCGCCAATCACGGCGATCTCGGCGACCGAACGCCGCAGGGCATCGCCGCGCGCGATGGCGTCTGCGGCGGCAGTCGATGTCGTCACGATGGCGCCGGCGGCGCGATAATCCGCATCGCGCGTGACGACGATGTTGGTGCGGCCGGGAAGCGGCCGGGGCAGGGATTCGAAGGTCCTGCGGCCCATGATCACGGGCTTGCCGATCGTGAGCGCCTTGAAGCGCGCCATGTCGGATTTCATTCGCCACGGCATTGCGTTGCCGGCCCCGATGACGCCGTTCTCCGCGATCGCGACGACGAAGACGATCTCCATCAGGTCGCGCTCCCGGCAAGCCGCGTCAGCGCCGGACCGGTGACGCGGCACAGCGTCCAGTCCTCCAGCATGATGGCACCGAGCGATTTGTAGAACGCGATCGACGGCGCGTTCCAGTCAAGCACCGCCCATTGCAGCCGCGACCAGCCGTTCTCGACGCATTCCCTGGCGAGGTGCACGAGCAGAGCCTTGCCGAGGCCCCTGCCCCGATGCGATGGCCGCACATACAAATCTTCGAGATAGATGCCGTGGCGGCCGCTGAACGTCGAAAAATTCGCAAACCACACCGCGAAGCCGACCGGCTCGCCGTTCCACTCGGCGAGAGCGCAATGGAGTTGCGGTCGTTCGCCGAACAGTGCGTCGGCGATGTCAGCCTCGGTCGCCTCGACCTCGTGCGAAAGTTTTTCGTACTCGGCGAGCTCGCGGATGAAAGCGAGAACCAGCCCGGCCTCACCGGGACGCACACGGCGGATGTTGAGCTGCATCGACTTCAGACCGCGACCGCGGCCTTGATGTGCGGATGCGGATCGTAGCCGACGAGCTCGAAGTCCTCGTAACGGAAGGAGAAGATGTCCTTCACGTCGGGGTTGATCCGCATCACCGGCAGCGCGCGCGGTGCGCGCGTGAGCTGGAGCTTCGCCTGCTCCAGATGGTTGGAATAGAGATGGGTGTCACCGAACGAATGCACGAAGTCGCCGGGCTTCAAGCCCGTGACCTGCGCCACCATCATGGTGAGCAGTGCGTAGGAGGCGATGTTGAAGGGGACGCCGAGGAACACGTCGGCCGAACGCTGATAGAGCTGGCACGACAGCTTGCCGTTGGCGACATAGAACTGGAACAGGCAGTGGCACGGCGGCAACGCCATCTTGTCGACCTCGGCCGGATTCCAGGCCGAGACGATCAGGCGGCGCGAGTCCGGGTTGCGCTTGATCATGTCGATCACATTCGCGATCTGATCGATGCTGCGTCCGTCCGGCGCGGGCCAGGAGCGCCACTGGTGGCCGTAGACGGGGCCAAGATCGCCGTTGGCGTCGGCCCACTCGTCCCAGATGGTGACGCCGTTGTCGCGCAGATATTTGATGTTGGTATCGCCTTTCAGGAACCACAACAGTTCGTGCACGATCGCCTTCAGCGGCAGGCGCTTTGTCGTCAGCATCGGAAAACCGGCGGACAGGTTGAAGCGCATCTGATGGCCGAACACCGACAGCGTGCCGGTGCCGGTCCGGTCGGTCTTTTCGGCGCCGTCTGAAAGAATCCGCTCGAGCAGGTCCTGATACTGGTGCATGTGCGTGAGCCTTTGGGGAGGCGGCGAACTTAGCGGCCGCCCCCGCGCTGCGACAGCGGCGATTCGCCATCCATGCGCATTATACCCGGAAAAGTGAGCGCTCCCGGTGCAAACGACAAGGGGCGGAACTCAGCGTCCCGCCCCTTGTCTATCAGATTGATCCTGCTGGCCAACTTGCCGGCTTGGGTTCGGGTCACGGCGCGCCGACGCTGGCGGCGCCCCTAGTTTTCGGATTCGGTGAACACCTCGTCGCGCTTGGCACGCAACGCCGGCAGCACCGTGAGCACCAGGAGGAAAGCGGCGATGCCGAGCAGCACGGCCGACAGCGGACGCGTCAGGAACACGCTCCAGTCGCCGCGCGAGATCAGCAGCGCGCGGCGCAGGTTCTCTTCCATCAGCGGTCCGAGCACCATGCCGAGCAGCAGCGGCGCCGGCTCGAAATCGTGCTTGATCAGCCAGTAGCCGACCAGACCGAACACGCCTGCCAGGATGACGTCGACCGGCGCGTTGTTCACCGAGTAGATGCCGATCGCGCAGAAGATCACGATCGAGGGGAACATCAGCCGGTAAGGGACGCGCAACAGCCGCACCCAGATTCCGACCAGCGGCAGGTTGATGATGATCAGCATCAGATTGCCAATCCACATCGAGGCGATCATGCCCCAAACCAGCTCCGGCTGCTTCTGCATCACCTGCGGACCGGGCACGATGCCGTGGATGGTCATCGCGCCCACCATCAGCGCCATCACGGCATTGGGCGGGATGCCGAGTGTCAGCAGCGGGATGAAGGAGGTCTGCGCCGCGGCATTGTTGGCGCTTTCCGGCGCCGCCACGCCTTCGATCGCACCGCGGCCGAACCGCGACGGGTTCTTGGCGATCTTCTTCTCGAGCGTGTAGGACGCAAAGGACGCGATGACCGCGCCGCCGCCCGGCAGGATACCGAGGATCGATCCGAGCACGGTGCCGCGCAGGATCGCAGGCGCCGAGTCGATCAGGTCTTTCCTGGTCGGCATCAGGCCGGTGATCTTCTGCTGCACGAGGTCGCGGTTCATCTCGGCGCCGGCGTCGAGGTTGCGGATGATCTCGGCGAAGCCGAACACGCCCATCGCCACCGTCGCAAAGCCGAGACCGTCGGCAAGCTCCGGAATGTTGAACGCCATGCGCGAGGCGCCGGTCTCGATGTCGGAGCCGACCATCGACAGCATCAGGCCGAACACGATCATCGCGATCGCTTTCAGGACCGAGCCCTTGGCCAGCACCACCGCAAAGATCAGGCCGAGCACCATCAGCGAGAAATATTCCGCCGGGCCGAACGCCAGAGCGAGCTTGGTCAGCGGCGCACCGAGCACGGCGATGAGCACGGTCGCAACGCATCCGGCGAAGAACGAGCCGATCGCCGCGATCGCCAGCGCCGGGCCGGCACGGCCTTGCTTCGCCATCTGGTGACCGTCGATGGCGGTAACGACCGACGTCGCCTCACCGGGAATATTGACCAGGATCGAGGTGGTGGAGCCGCCGTACTGGGCACCATAATAGATGCCGGCGAGCATGATCAGCGCGCCGACCGGCGGCAATCCGAACGTGATCGGCAGGAGCATCGCCACGGTTGCGACGGTGCCGATACCGGGCAGCACGCCGACCAGTGTGCCAACCAATGCGCCAATCAGGCACATGAGAATATTGATCGAGATCGGGAGCGACAGACCGTAGAGCCACCAGGGTGACCACCAGGAGATCTGAAACACCACACCGAAACCAAGGCCCAGATTGTGGAAGAGATCGAACATCACACCCTCACTGAACCAGGAAGCGCGGGAACATCGGCATCGGCAGGCCTAGCACGTAGGGGAAGAGCAGCGCGCAGCCGAGCGTCAGGCAGGCGCCGACAATGAGCGCTTCGACCCAGCGTGTCTCATGCGTACCCATCGCCGCGATCATGAAGCTTGCGAACGCCGTTACCACCACCCCAAGCGGACGAATCGCCAGCGCGAAGAAGACGATCGAGAACATCACGAAGAGCGGCCCACGCCAGGCATAGTGCGCCATGCTGGGCCCGTCGGTCAGCAGCCCCGTCAACGCGATGCCGGCGCCAAGTGCGACGAGGAGCCCGCCAAACATCCGCGGCGCCGTGCCGGCGCCAAAGGAGAAGCCCCGCATCCCCTGCAAATCGCTAGAGGCCCACAGTGCGAACAAGGCGAGCGCCATCAGCACGATTCCGCCGACATAGTCCTGCGCGGACCTGATCGTCATGAAGAACGTGAGAATCGCCACCGCAAAGATCGGATAGGAATAGATCAGCGCCAGCAGCACATCGGATGACGCCTTCTTGGTGTCACCGCCGACCGCCCCGAGCAACGCGCCGGGCGCCCCCGCGAGCAGCGCAGTCGCGTGGCTGATGACGACGGCGGCCGGCCCGCGTCCAGCGCCCCAGCCAAAGATCGTCCCGAACGACCAGATGAATTCGAAAATCTGCGGCGCTATGGCCAGCAGACAAAAGCTGATCACCACCGAGGTGTTTCGGTTGGCTGTCGCCGAGTGGCCCATCGTATCGGCCATGCATGTCTCCTCCGCGACCCGTAAGCCACGAGCACTGTTGTTCTAATCGGCTGGAAATCGATGCCCCCGCCCGGATCCCTGCCTAGCCATTTTCATTACACAATGCCAGCAAAACCCAACAAGCCCCCGACGAGCAAAATCCATAGTGGATTGATGCGCGAGACGGATGCGACCACTGCAACCGTCGCGGTCAGAAGCAGCGCAGCAAGCGTACGATCGGTCGACTCGGCGAGGATCAGGGCGCTCGCCGCCATCAGGCCGATCGAGAGCGGAACCAGTGCAGCCTGGATCAGCCCGGGCCAGCGCGATTGGTTCGGCCGGTTGAGGAGCCGGCTGACATAATAGGCAAGCAACGCGGTGGGCAGGGCACATGGCCAAAGTCGCCGCCAGGGCGCCGGGGATGCCGGCGACAGCATAGCCGATCAACGTGACGATAAGCACATTCGGACCTGGTGAGAGCTGCGCGATCGCATAGGCATCGGCGAACTGCTTGTCGGTCATCCAGTGATGCACATCGACCGCGATGCGGTGCATCTCGGGCACCGCCGCCGCGGCACCGCCGACCGCGAACAGCGACATCAGACCGAAGGTCGAGATCAGCCCCCAGATCGGGTTCTCCGCGTTCATGCTGCTACCTTCCGCCGCATCAGGAAAGTGGCGCCGACGCTGACGGGGATCGCGACCAAAAGCACGGCCTGGAGCGGCAGGCGAAGGACGCCGATGGCGAGGAACACGCCCAGCATCAGGATGAGCGCCAAGGCGTCCAGCCGCTTGAGCAGCGGCGTCATCATCCGGAAGACCACCGCGATCAAGAGGCCGACGGCCGCACAGGAAATGCCCGCGAGGATGCGGCGCAGCACGTCCACATCGCCGAACCGGGCGTAGATGATCGCGAGCACCGTCATGATCAGCGTGGGCGGCAGCAACAGCCCTGCAAAGGCGGCAATGCCGCCGGCGATCCCGCGCAGCCGCGCGCCGAACACCATCGAGAGATTGACGATGTTGGGCCCGGGCAGGAAATGGCAGAGCGCAAAAGTCTCGTTGAACTCGTCCGCCGTCATCCAGCGGTGCTGCTCGACGATGGCCTGCCGGGCGAATACCAAAACCCCTCCGAAGCCCGCCAGCGACATCCTGGCGAAGGCGAGGAACAGCGCGAGCAAGCCCGGCGGAACGGCGCTGGTGGCTGGACCGTCCGGCTCTTGAACTGGTTGTTGCGCGACCGGTGCGGAATCCTCGGACATGTCAGGAGCTTAGAACGCCGGCCGGCAGGCGGCCAAGCCTGCCGGGAACCTATCCAGAGGGAACCTCGGAATGATCGCTCGAAACACCTGTTATTTGAAACGTTTGCCCCCTATATTGGGAGTGCCGGTTCGCCGGCTATGGAAATAAACGGTCGTCGCAATAAACCATTCGGACCCGGGGGCGGTACCCGGCGCCTCCACCAAAGCCCACCAGCGGGCTGGCCCTGAAAGCGGGCTTTGGCGGGGGCGAAATAGGATCGACGAGGGCGTAAAGGGCGTTCTTTTTCCCGGTATTGTTCCGCCGTTATCGGGCTATGCAATAGTTGCCAACGACAACTTTGCTCCGGTTGCTCAGGCTGCGTAACGCAGTTTGAAAGACCATTCTGAAGTCCTAACGGGTTAAGCTCCGTTAGGCGGGGTTCGGAGGCACCTGGCAACAGAAGCCTCCACTTACCTCTTATTTCCTACCCCGCGGGGACTCCTGCTGACCCGTCAGGCGCGGTACTATTGCGACTTGGCGAGTCGGGCCGGCAGGGCCCAGCTCCTGGAATGCAACAGGACCACCATGGCGACCGATCATATCCGATACGATGTGCTGGCCCGCGACGCGCTGCGCGGCGTGTTGCGCAAGGTGCTGACCGACGCCGCGTCCCAGGGACTACCCGGCGAGCATCATTTCTTCATCACCTTCGTGTCGAAGGCGGAGGGCGTGAAGCTGTCGTCGCGGCTGCTGGCCCAATATCCAGAAGAGATGACGATCATCCTGCAGCACCAGTTCTGGGATTTGACCGTGCTCGAGGACCGCTTCGAGGTCGGCCTGTCTTTCGGCGGCATTCCGGAGCGGCTGATCGTGCCGTTCAGCGCCATCAAGAGCTTCCTTGATCCGTCCGTGAAATTCGGCCTCCAGTTCGACACCTCCGATGTCGCCGACGTCTCGGCCGAGACCTTGCCGGCCGCTCCCGCCCCGTCCGCGGTCGCGGTGGCCCCTGCCACTGACCCTGCGGAAGGCACTGAGGAGCCGGCGGCTCCGAACCAGGGCGGCGCCGAAGTCGTGCGATTGGATCGTTTCCGCAAGAAATGATCTAGATCGGGTCGGCGCCCGTCGCAGGCGGCCAAACTCCCTATATAGAGGCACATGATGAGGCCGCGCGGCATTTCGCGCGGCGGAATGGATGTGCTCATGGCCAAAACTTCCCTCTCGAAGACTTCCCCCTCGAAGACCGACGGCTCCTCGCGCCCGGCGACCCGCACCGAGACCGACAGCTTCGGCCCGATCGAGGTCCTCGCCGATCGTTATTGGGGCGCGCAGACCGAACGCTCGCGCCAGAATTTTCGCATCGGCATCGATCGCATGCCGATCTCGCTCGTGCATGCGCTCGGCATCGTCAAGCTCGCCGCAGCGCAGTCCAACCAGGAGCTCGGTTTGCTCGACCAGCGCCGCGCCAACGCCATCATCCGCGCTGCGCGCGAGGTGATCGAGGGCAAGCTGGACGATCATTTTCCGCTGGTGGTGTGGCAGACCGGCTCGGGCACCCAGAGCAACATGAATCTCAACGAGGTCATCGCCAACCGCGCCAATGAGATCCTGGGCGGCGAGCTTGGCGCCAAGAAGCCGGTGCATCCCAACGATCACGTCAACATGAGCCAGTCGTCGAACGACTCGTTCCCGACCGCGATGCATATCGCGGCGGCAAGCCGCATTACCGCCGATCTGGTCCCTGCCCTTGGCGAATTGCTGCGTGCACTGCGCAAGAAGGAGAAGGAGTTCGCAAAGATCGTCAAGATCGGCCGCACCCACACCCAGGACGCGACGCCGTTGACGCTCGGCCAGGAATTTTCCGGCTATGCCGCACAGGTCGAAAGCGGCATCGCCCGGCTCAAGGTCGCGGTGAAGGAGCTCTATCCGCTGGCGCAGGGCGGCACCGCCGTCGGCACCGGCCTCAATTCGAAGCCGCGCTTTGCAAAACTGTTCGCAAAGCACGTTGCCGGGATTACCAAGCTGCCGTTCACCAGCGCGGCCAACAAATTTGAGGCGCTGGCTTCGAACGACGCCTATGTATCGGCGCACGGCGCCATCAATTCGGTCGCGACAGGCCTGTTCAAGATCGCCAACGACATCCGCCTGCTCGGATCGGGTCCGCGTTCGGGCCTCGGCGAACTCATGCTGCCGGAGAACGAGCCGGGCTCCTCGATCATGCCGGGCAAGGTCAATCCGACGCAGTGCGAGGCGATGACGATGGTGTGCTGCCAGGTGTTCGGCAATCACACCGCGATCACGGTCGCCGGCAGCCAGGGCCATTTCGAGCTCAACGTCTATAAGCCCGTACTGGCCTACAACATGCTGCACTCGATCCGGCTGATGGCGGACGCCGCGCGCTCCTTCACCGAGCATTGCGTCAGCGGCATCCGCGCCGACGAGAAGCGCATCAAGGAACTGATGCAGCGCTCGCTGATGCTGGTGACGGCGCTCGCCCCCAAGATCGGCTACGACAACGCGGCCAAGGTGGCCAAGACGGCGCATGCCAACGGCACCACCCTGAAGGAAGAGGCGCTGCGGCTTGGCTTCGTCTCAAGCGAGGAATTCGACCGCCTGGTGCGCCCCGAGAAGATGACCAGCCCGGGATAAATTCCGAATTCCGATAGCCATCCGTAATGATACGGAGCCCCTAGCTCCATTAAATGTAGGGCTTAAAGGACGGGATTTGATTACCGTCAATGTCGCGGCGGGATTGCGTGTTACGTAGCCCCTCCGCCCCCACGGGGCGGAATTCATCGTTTGATGGCCCAAGGGTCGATTGACGAGGACAAGCGAATGGCGATCAAGTCTCATCGGGCGCAATTCGGCGCACAGTTTCTGAATGTTTCATCCTGCCCACGGAGGATCGGATGATGGAGACGCGACATGGCGAACGTCATCAACCTGAATCGTTTCCGGAAGCGCGCCGAGCGGGAAGCCACGGCGAAGCAGGCGGACGCCAACCGAACGAAGTTCGGCCGCACGAAGGCGGAGCGGTCGGCGGAGGAGACGCGCGCGGATCAGGCGAAGACGCACCTGGACCAGCACCGGATCGATTGCCAGGAGCAGCCATGAAGTCGCCCGTCGTGAAACGGTCGATCGTCGTCGCCGGCCACAAGACCAGTGTCAGCCTGGAAGAGGCGTTCTGGAACGGCATGAAGGAGATCTCGGGCCTGCGCAACATGACGCTGTCCGAGCTGGTCGGCGAGATCGACAGCAACCGCCAGCAGGGCAATCTGTCCTCGGCGATCCGCCTGTTCGTGCTCGACTACTTCAAGAGCCGCGCCATGGCCGCCATCCAGGCGGAAAAGGTCCCGGCCCAGTAGCCGTCTTTGCGCCGATCCTTGATGCCGATCCTGGCGCCGATCGCTTCTGTCACGAAGCTGGTACTTTAAAATCACTCTAAGGTGCAGTTTCAGCGACCGAGCGCGCTTGACCTCGATGCCCTGCGTTGAAAATACAGGGCATGACCGACATCCATGATACGCGTCCGCAGATGCCGCTGGGCCTGGCCCAGCGCGGCTATACCGGCGTCATCCAGCACCTTTCCCCCAAGGACGCAGGCTCGGCACTCTCGGACATCGAACTCGAGAGTCGGCTGATCGAGCTCGGCTTCGTCGAGGGCGCGCGGGTCGAGATCCTGCACGAGGGGTTGGTCGGCCGCGACCCGATCGCCGTGCGGGTCGACAGCATCACCATCGCGGTCCGCCGTCGCGAAGCCATGGCCATTATCGTCGCCTGAAGCGACCGGACCCCAATTCCATGGAAGCACCCCTGCTGCATCTCGCCCTGGTCGGCACGCCAAACAGCGGCAAGACCTCGCTGTTCAATGCGCTGACCGGCAGCCGGCAGAAGGTCGCGAACTATCCCGGCGTCACCGTCGAGCGCAAGGAAGGCTTCTTCGTCACGCCCTTGGGACGCCAGGTCTCCGTGGTCGACCTGCCGGGCACCTATTCGCTGCGCGGACGGAGCCCGGACGAGGAGATCACCCGGGACTTCGTGCTCGGCAAGGCCACCGGCGAGATCGTGCCCGACCTCGTGCTGTGCGTGGCGGACTCGACCAATCTGCGCCTGACCATCCGCCTGCTGCTGGAGCTCAAGCGCACCGGCCGGCCGATGATCCTCGTGCTCAACATGTTCGACATCGCGACCCGCCGCGGCATCACTGTCGACGTCGAGCGGCTCGCCAAGGAGCTCGGCGTGCCCGTGGTCACCTCGATCGCGGTGCGCAAGGGCGGCACGGCCGACCTGCTGTCGCTGACCGACGAGATTTCGGCAAAGCTCGCCGCCGAGCCGGGAGAGAACAATTGGCGGGCGCTCAGCGTGGCCGACTTGCGCGCCACCCAGCGCGAAGCCGACCGCATCATCGCCGACTGCGTCAGCCTGCCCAGCCGGCCCGACACCTGGACGGCGCGGATCGACGCGGTCGTGCTGCATCCCGTCGGGGGGCTGATCGTGCTCGCGGCGATCCTGTTCGTGATGTTCCAGGCGGTGTTCGCCTGGGCGCAGCCGCTGATGGAGTTGCTCAATTCCGGCTTCGACTCCCTCGGCGAGTTTGTGCACGCGACCTTACCCGCAGGCCTGCTGCAGAGCTTCCTTCAGAACGGCGTGATCTCAGGCGTCGGCAGCGTCATCGTGTTCCTGCCGCAGATCATCATCATCTTCCTGTTTATCCTGCTGCTGGAAGATTTCGGCTACATGGCGCGCGCCGCGTTCCTGATGGACCGCATCATGGGCGGCGCCGGCCTGCACGGCCGCGCCTTCATTCCGCTGCTGTCGAGCTTCGCCTGCGCCATCCCCGGCATCATGGCGACGCGCGTGATCGACAACAAGCGCGACCGGCTGACCACGATCCTGATCGCGCCGCTGATGACCTGCTCGGCGCGCATTCCCGTCTACACGCTGATCATCTCCGCCTTCATTCCGGCCAAAGACGTCTGGGGCTTCATCAACCTCCAGGGCCTCGTGATGTTCGGCCTCTACGCTGCCGGCATCATCAGCGCGCTGCTGGTCTCGTTTCTCATCAAATTCTTCATGCTGCGCGACTATGCGCCGGCGCCGTTCATGCTGGAGCTGCCGGACTACAAGATGCCGCGGCTGAAATCGATCGCGATCGGCGTCTACACGCGGGCCAAGATGTTCCTGCACCGCGCCGGCACCACGATCTTCTCGATGATGGTGCTGATCTGGTTCCTGGCCTCGTTCCCGCAGCCGCCCGCAGGCGCAACCGAACCGGCGATCGATTTCAGCCTCGCTGCGATCATCGGCAAGGCACTCGAGCCGCTGCTGGCGCCGGTCGGCTTCAATTGGCAGATCGCGGTCGCGCTGATCCCCGGCATGGCGGCGCGCGAGGTCGCGGTCGCGGCGCTCGGCACCGTCTATGCGATCGAAGGCGGCAAGGAAGCGGCCGAGCAGATCGGCCAGGTGCTGGCGACGAAATGGTCGCTCGCGACCGCGCTGTCGATGCTTGCCTGGTACATCTTTGCCCCGCAATGCGCATCGACGCTGGCCGTGATCCGGCGCGAGACCGGAAGCTGGACCTGGATGGCCGTCACCTTCTTCTACATGCTGGTGCTGGCCTATGCCGCGAGCCTTCTGACCTACAATGTCGCGGTCGCGTTCGGGGCGGGGTAGGCCCCAAACAAAAAACTGCGAAAACAACCCCATGCACAGTAGACGGGTGTTGTGAAATCAATGACTTACACTTGTGCGAAAATCGTCCGGCCGCAGGGCTGCGCCAGTTGCTCCGTCGGGCAAAACAGGAGCATGATGCCATCATCGCCACGACCGACCATATCTGGCGTCAAGCCGGTTTATGCGCCAGCACCGTTCCAATCCGCTCCTTCTTGAGCGCGAACTGCGCGGCCAATGCGAGGCCGAATGCCAGGCAGAACGTCGTCCCAGCCGCAATGAAGCGCAGCTTATTGGTTTCCCAGATTGCCCCCTCCTGTGCCATCAGCGACAGCAGTTGGGGCAGAAGCAAGAACACATTGGTTGCCGCAAAGCCGAAGCAATTGAACAGCCGCCACGCGACCGTTCGCATCGAATTGTCGATGTCCGGCAGATCGGAGCAGCTCTGCCTGTCGAGATAGTACGAAATATAGACTGTCACGAGCGCCGGCCCGAGGCCCCACCGCAACATCGCAAAGTAAAGGCTGGCAAGGGACATTTCCCGCAAATTGCCCTCGCCAAAGTTATGCACGGCCAACGTCAGACCAGCGGGCCCTACGGCGAGCGCGACCAGGAAGCTCCAGCAATAAGTGGTGAGGTGGGACTGATCTGAATCGCTTCCCAGAGATGACATCGCAAATCGAAGCAAGAGAACGACGACGATTGCCAATCCATAATTGCAAAGCGAATACATGACCCATGCAATCGAGCGATTGGGGTCCTGCGCCCAGACGACGCCTCTGCCTTGCAGCACGTCATAAATCACGGCCGAAATGGTCACGCCCAGATAAACGGAGCAGATCAAGGCAATGATATAGACGATCCAGTACCGTAGCGGATTGTCGTGAATGGGCGCATCGATTTCGATGCCGAATTTGCTGGCCTCATTGCGCAGGTCGATGCGGGAGCCGTTGCGATAGATCAGGTAACACGCGACAAGCCGGGCAAATCGGTTGTAGAGGTCCTTGATCAGTTGCGTGGCCTGGGGCGCAGCAAGGCCCGTCAACGTCCCAGCCTTCCACTGGCTCATCGTCGGCGCCCCCTGCTGGAAGTCTGCCATCAGCTTGTCGAAACCAAAGCTGTCCTCGGTGAAGAAGGTGGCGTCATCTCCGGTGTCGCGTCCCTGCGTCAGCCACCATTTCATGTAACAGATTTCCGCCCACATCCGATCCGGGGTGTTCGGATCCTTGCGGAAGTCCTGATCGACGACATCCGGAGAATTCGCGATGACTTTCGAGAGCACCTCCTGCGGCACACGCAGCGAAAAGCGGATTTGCGCCATGATCTGCTTCGCGAGCTGAGGCACGCTGATCCAGCTCTGGATCACATCGCGCACCATCAGCAGGACGTTCCATTGAGCCTCCTTCGTCAGGAGGAACAGATACACGATCCCCATTGCGGCGACGACGGTCAGGTACGGAGCAGACTGAATTTTCGCAGCCTCTATGAAGGCTACCGGAAATGCAGGAACCAGCGGCGCCAGGGCAATGACGTCGCGGTTCTCATGGATGAGAAGAAGGAAGAAGCCGCATGAGAATACGACAAAGATGAACCCGCCCAATCGATACTGCTGCCGGGTCGTCATGTATCGCGGGAAAGTCGGGACTTCGGCAATGTTGACCGCGCGGCCAAAAGCCTGCCAGGCCAACCGGCCTGCCACCACCAGGCCCAACAACGTGATGGACCAGCGCACCAGCGAAGGAACCAGGTCGGACGCGGCGTCACCGACCTGATCTGCGGAGGCTGGTGTCGATAGTAAAATGGAAATGACAATTCCCAACACGATGCTAGCCATAGCCTGAACTCCCTCTTGAGCGAGATAGTTCGAACGGGCCGCTCTACGCGGAATTAGGCGTACCGTAAATCCGGAGCGACCACGTGTGTGTGAACCAATTCACATCCTCTGGACGTTTTCGTGCAGCTCTCTCTCTGAAGAGGCACAATGCCTTGCCCGCAAGAAAATCGCCGGACCGCATCCGGAAAGAGCCTCGCACAATCAGCGCTATCAGCTGTTCGCCGGTTGCACCGTCGCGCAAAACAGGCGCATGATGGTATTGTCGGAGAATTGGCGCGACGCTTCGTGACGGCAAGCTAGGCCGGCGTAGCACGCCTTCTCAGCCGCGGGCCGGGCTCGCCGGAAACGTCGCGGTGAACACCGTTTCATCCCGCATCGACGACGCGACGATCAACCCGCCATGGGCGCGCGCGATCTCTTGGGCAATGTACAGTCCGAGCCCAAGCCCTTTCTGGTTCGGCAGAACGTCGCCGCGATCGAACGCAGTGAAAAGGCGCGGGATCGCATCAGCCGGAATTGGCGCGCCTTTGTTGGCAACGCTGAGATCAAAGCCAGCGCCGGTCGTCTGCGCCAGCACCCTGATCGGCTTGTCGGCGGCGCCATAGGAAATCGCGTTGCCGAGAAGATTGGACAGCATCTGACCTATGCGGTCGGCGTCGATTCTCACAGGTCCCGGAACGTTGACGACCGTTTCGATGACGCGATCCGGGTGCACGTTCTCGAACTCCGCGACAATTTGCCTGATGACAGGCTCGAGTGGCTGTTCTTTCAACTTGAGCTGCATCCCGGCGCCGAGCCGCGCGCGGGCGAAGTCCATGACATTGTCGATCAGGCCCGCCATCCGGCCCACGCTTCCCTGCAGGAGGTTGATCCAGTTCTTCCCCTCGTCATCGACCTTCTTGTTCAGAAGCCGCAGGCCGCCCTGGATCGAGGCAAGAGGGTTTCGGAGGTCGTGACCGAGCACGGCGATGAACTGCTCGCGCAGTTCCGCATTGCGTTGTTCCAGCGCGAGCCTGTTCTCGATCAGTTCGACGCGCTCGGCCGCGTCGAGATGAGACGCGATCAGCTCGGCAAAAAGCTTGAACATGCCGATGACTTCGGGAGTCCGAAGCTTGCGCGGCTTCGGATCGATCGCACAAAGAGTTCCGAAGAATGAACCGTCGGGCAGAATGATCGGCACGGAGATGTAGCTTTGGAAGCCATATTGTGCAGGCGTGTGATGCTTGCAGTAGCCGGCGTCTTTGCTGACATTCTCGATGACGACCGCCTCGCGGCTCTGCCGGATCTCATGGCAGATCGTGGTCTCAACCTTGAGCTCGTCAGCGGGTTTCAGCCCGAACGCAAGTTCGTCACGCGAGGCACATGTGATCCACCTGTCCTCGGTGACGCGGGCAACGGCCGTAAACCCCATGCCGGTGGTCCGGCTGACCACGTCGAGGATGGTCGAGACCGCAGCGATCCCGCTGATCTTGGCTATGTCGCGCTCGAAATCCATTGCCACTCCGCGTCGGAACTTCGCTGGACGACCGTGCCCCCCAACAAAGCGCGTCCTTGCAATGGTAAGAAGCACTGCCAGCCAAGTTATTCCGCGTCAATGTTACTCGACCCTCCGCCTTGGAAGGGGCTATCTGTTCCCAATGGAACATTTCAGCACGGCTAGGCTAACCGCCGACAGGCTTCGTGAGGATCACCTGGCCGACCTCGTCGCATTGCATCTCCATGCCGGGGTGTCCCGATATCTCGGCGGCGTGCGTCCGGCGGAGAGGACGAAGACCCACCTCGGAATTCGAAGCGAGCATCCGGCTCAGCGTACTCGCTCAGTGCGCTCGCTCGGTGTGGTGGAGCCTGAGACGCCTTCTTCGTTCGAATCGCTCTTGGGCTCCTGGATCAGCACCGCCGGTTCGTCATAACCCTTGCGGCTGCTGTAGAACACCAGCGCCATCAAGCCGATGCCGACCACCAGCGAAAACACGACACCGAGCACCAGTGCGACATAGCCCGACGCTGGCACCTCCGTTGTCGTGCTGAACCAGCCGAGATAGCCGAGCGCGCCGGCACCGACGAGGAAGGCGCATAGCACCGCTATGACCAGCCATCTGGCGATCTTGCCGTCTCCGGGAACGGGTGATTCAGGTTGCCCGTCTGTACTGTTCATGGATCTCTCCTCATGGCGCACGCGTCGCGCGGTCGTACCATTGCGCTAGGGGGCGGTGACTTTGGTCGCGATCGCGTGCAGGGCCGCCGTCATGGCGACAATTGCAGCCTTGGCCGGCTCGCCGATGTCGTAACGCCCGGCGATATACGCCGGATCATTGTAGGACAACCAGGTCGCGCCTTGTTCGTCCTGCCAGACCAGCGCCTTCAGCGGCAGATCGATGCCGCTGGTCTGCGACTGCTGCATCAATGGCGTACCACCCCTGGCGTTCCCGAAAATGATGAGATTGGTCGGGCGCAACGGCAGGCCGGCAGCGGCGGCGCCCGCGGCATGATCGACATGGGCGAATATTGTGAGGCCCTTGACTATCACTTCCTCTTCCAGCCGCTTCATCGTCTCTTCAGGCCCGAAACTGCTCCTGATCGTGATCAGTCCGTCGACGGCCATTGCATGGGTCTCCCATAAACATGTCGCAGCAACCAAAGCGAGGATCTTGACCAGCGCCGAAACCCTCATGATCACACGCTCATTTCTTGCGGAATAGTTTTGCCGGATCGAATTCCGGGTCCGGAATGAAGCCGTCGCGGTTGGGCATCTTGATCCTCGGCAAGCTGTCCTTATCAACCTTGCCGTCGGCGGAAACGATGCCATTCAGACTCAGGATGTAGGCGGTGACGGCATAGGTGTCGTCGGTGCTGAGCGAACCCGGTGTGGGATATGGCATCGCGCGGTGAATGTAGTCGTACAAGGTCGTCGCATAGGGCCAGAAGCTGCCGACGGTCTTGACCGGCGTGCTGGAGGCGAGTGTGCCCTGCCCACCGGCCAGACGATCCTTGATCCCGCCCTGGCCGTTGTCGCCATGACAGGCCGCGCAATTGTCGGCGAAGACCTGCTTACCCTGCGCAACCGTGCCGCCGCCGACAGGCAGACCCTTGCCATCGGGTGTGACGTCGATGTCCCATAGCTTGATCTCCTCCGGAGTCGCGGGACGGCCGAAATCGAATGCAAATGCGGGCGCCGCGAGCAGGCCGAGCGCGAGAGCCGCTGCGACAAGCCGATTATTATGCGAGGACATTGCGGACCCTCCCGGCCTCGTCGATGCTCCAGGTCTGCTGGGCGTTGTAGTGGAACAGCGCATTGCTCCCCATCGCGGCGATGAAGGACTGCCGGTCCGGCTGAACGTTGCCTTGCTCGTCGGTCGAGCGGCTCACGATCCTTGTCGGCTTACCGTCCCACACCCAGTCCATCTGAAATCGAACCTGGGCCTTCGACAGCACCGGCTGATTCAGCTGCGCCTGTTTCCAGATTTTCGCGCCGTCGGTCGATATCTCGACCCTGGCGATCTTGCCATGGCCGCTCCAGGCGAGACCGGAGATAATGTTGTAGCCGGGCTGGATCTGCATCGTGCCCGAGGGCTGTGTTATGACGGAGTTGGTTTCCATCCTCAGTTGGAACTGGCGGGCCTTGCCGTTGGCGAGCAGCTGCGTGTAGCGCGCCGTCTCCCAGCGGGTCATCCAGGGCTCAGTGCCGAACTTGAGACGGCGCAGCCATTTGATGTTGAGGTTGCCCTCGAAACCCGGCATCACCAGTCGCATTGGAAACCCGTGCGCGGGGCGCAGTGGTTCGCCGTTCTGACCGTAGGCGACAAAGGCCTCGTTCAAGATTTCGTCGGTCAACGGAATGCTGCGGTCGACGCCCGCACCGTCGCCTCCCTCCGCGAGCATCCAGTTCGAGATCTTCTCCTTGCCCGCGAGACCAATGAGGAACTTCAGCGGAACGCCAGTCCACTCATTGGTGCTGACGAGGCCGTGCGTGTTCTGCACCGTCAGGTCAGGGTCTGCCTTCTTCCAGTTTTCCCAGCCGTTTCCGGTACATTCGATGAAGACCACGCGCGTGACGGACGGCATCCGCTTAAGATCGTCGACGCTGAACACCAGCGGCTTCTGAACCAGGCCATGGATGAGCAGACGGTGCTGCGCCGGATCGATGTCCGGCACCCCGGAATGGCTGCGCTCGTAATGCAGATCGGTTGGTGTGATGTTGCCCACCAGCTTCTGATGCGGCGTCTTGGAGTTGATGGCATCACTGGGGTCGACGTTGCGCTTGCCTGGTGTTGCCTCGGGAATGCGATCGATCTTGACGAAGCGCGATCGTTCGCTGTGCGCACCGAGATCGGCCCCGGGCCCGCGATCAGGAATTTCGGCCAGGGTTTGCGCCGCCGCCGCTTCGGTCGCAACCGCCCCCAGAACGCCCGCCGACAGGCCTCCCACGAAGCCGCGGCGCGAGACGCTCGCGGGCCGTTGCAGTGATTCGATTTGCGTTTTGGACGTCATGCAATCTCCGTCGACCTTCGTGCTTGTTGGGAAATTCCACCGCTTTTCCATGGAGACATTGACCGGATGCCGCCGAAATGCCCGTTAGGATGTGTTAGAAATCATGAGGGGGCGGCGAAGGCGCGTCATCCTGCCCTGCTCCGAAAGCGGCTATCCGGATCCATGGATCATTTCAGCACCGAGAACCTGACGGCCGAGAGGCTGAACGAAAATCATCTCGCCGACCTCGTCGCGTTGCATCTCGATGCCGAGGTTTCGCGCTATCTCGGCGGCGTCCGTTCGGCGGAGAAGACGAAGACCTATCTCGACGCCAATATGGCGCATTGGGATCAGCATGGCTTCGGTCTGTGGGTGCTGCGAACGAAAGACGGGGCATTCGCCGGGCGAGCGGGCATCAGGCATATCCTCGTGGACGATGTCGACGAGATCGAGATTGCCTACGCGTTCAAGCGCGAATTCTGGGGCCGTGGCCTTGCAAGCGAGACCGCGACCGCACTCACCGATATTGGACTGTTACACCACGAGCTGCCGTCCCTCATCGGCCTGGTCTATGTCGGCAATGGCGCATCGCGCCGCGTTCTGGAGAAGTCCAACTATCTCCTCGAGCGAACCACGTTCCGTCACGGCGAGAACGGCGTCCTCTACCGGATCCGGCGGTGAGAGACGGCCTGACGATCACCCGGTGCGCAGCCGGATAACCGATTGCGGCAGGGAGGCCAGAAACAACACCGCGCAAACGCACAGCAGGACGATGTCCTTGAACAGAAATTCGCCGGTCAGATTCCACGCCATCGGATCGGATGAAAGGCTCCATTTGACCACGCCGGGCGTCGTGAAGAAGAACGACCAGGTGATCGCAAAGGTCACCATGCCCATGAATGAACCGAGGGCGGACGACACCGGGCTGAAGCTGCCTGCCGCGAGCAGCGCCGCAATCACGAATTCAGCGACACCGAGGACATAGGCCTCTCCCCTCAGGCCGAACACCGACAGCCAGGAGATGAACGGGCTGTTGCTGATGAACTGCGCGATGCCCTGCGCAGATTGCGGCGTGAATTTCTGCATGCCAAACGATACGAAGATGATCACCATGACCCAGCGCAGAATGGCAAGAGGACGATAGGAACCGCCCCCGACCTCAGCGACGTTGAACTCTTTCATCCGACCATGTCTCCCCGGTTTCACATCCATCAGCTCTGCGAGACTACGCTCGCTGAAGGCTGTACGAAGGGGAGCTTCGGTCGTTACCCGCGTCGGCCGGTTCCGGAGATCACAGCTGCGTGCGATGCGCGTGTTCGCGGGATGGCCGCGCGGTCTGGGGCTGTCGGCGCGTTAATGTGCCATTGAAGGAGCGACGGCGGTGCCCTGCGCTCGCAATGACGGTGTGGAAACAGCCGCTATCGCGCGGATGGAGCGGACGCCCGCGGAGTCTTACCTGAAATACCCGAGCACGAGATCGACATCCGCGCTGCCGGCCGCCGTGCCGTTCAGCTCCGCGTCGATGACGCGGCGGCAAGCCTCGATCGCGGCATGGTCGCCGAGGTCGTTGGCGGCTTCCAGCACGAGCCATGCTGCATCGACCGAGGTCTGGTCCGCTGCTCCGCCGCCGATCTCGCCGGCTGCGACGTTGTTGAGGTTCTTCTTGCGAACGGCGGTGCCGAATTGAGGCAACATTGCAAATACTCCCCTGCCAATTCCCGGATGATGCTCGGTGTACCTGTTCGGTGTACCGCTCAGTGCACCTGCAGCTCGGGCTGACGACCCGTGACGGGATCGGCGCCGGTCTTGCGCGACTGGTAGAACTTCAAGACGCTGCGCGAGGTCTCGATCTTGAGCTTGCCGAAATCGCGTTCGTTGTCGTGGAGCTCGCGCGCCGTGATCAGATGATCCTTGGCGCCGAGGAACAGCAGCGACATGGTGGTGTCCCAGGAGAAGTCGAGCGCCTTGCACAGCACCAGGATCATCTCGCGATTGCGGTCCATCATCGCACGCTCGATCACGTCGACCGGCAGCGACGACAACAGCGACAGGCCGATCTGCACCTCGTCGAAGCGGTGCTGGCGCGCATAGTTCGAGATCGAGTCCTGGTTGAGGTTGCCCTGCCGGTACTGCGTCGTCACCACGCGCTTGGCGACGAAATAGCTGCGCGAGGACGGGCCGAACTTGGACTGCAGGTCGCCGGTGACGTCGCTTACCGAGCTCTGGATCTGCGCCATCATTTCCGGGCGCTCGTGCTCGAGCCGGCGGCGGACGTCCTCCGACGCCTTCGAGATCAGCTGCTGGAAGATGTGACGCGGCACGTCCTTGCGCAGGCCAAGCTGCTCGGCGAGAATCGAGTCACCCTCGGCGCGGCGGACCATGTGGAGCAGGCCCGAACCTGAAAAGCGCGCGCCCTCGTTCCGGGCAACCGACGCCACGACCTCCTGGTCGCCGCGCTTGACCAGAACGTCGGTGACGGCCTCGCCGATCGACTTGCGCTGGGCGATCGCGAGCAGATGCGACTGGCTCTTGGTCATGGCGCTCTCGACCAGCAGCTTCTCGTCGATACGATTGGAATCGCGCAGCACGGGACCGGCGACCTCGATTTCGTCGGCGATCGCGAGTTGCGCAACGACATCGAGCGGAGCGTGATCGCAGGCTGCCATCACCTCGGAGAGCTGCACCCGTGCGGCGACCTCGATCTCGTCGGCGAGCCGGCCGATGACTTCGCCGAACGTGCTGATCTCGTCGTCGCTGTAGCGACCGGTGATCAGAATGTCGGTCGCGTGCCACAACGCCTTGGTCCGGCTTTCGTCGGTGCCGCGTGCGATTGCGTCGTCCAGATCCTGCAGAAGTGTTGTCGCGCCGTTCATCCCTATGACCCCAGTTCTTGGCTGGCCATCCTGCTTGTGCCGGCAGGACGCCGAGTTCCTCTGGGAACAGAGGCTAGGGAACAAACGCGAGAATCCGGTAAAGTCGGCAGATCAGTTTTGCCGGGGAAAATTCGATAAAAAGCGAGGGAATGAGTTTACCGGTACGTCACGAGGAAGCTGCGCCCCCTCTCCCGCTTGCGGGAGAGGGTTTGGGTGAGGGTGTCTCTCCGGCGTCATGGCCGGGCTTGTCCCGGCCATCCACGTCTCACCGCCTGGGACGGAGAACGTGGATGCCCGGGACAAGCCCGGGCATGACGGACTATCGCCTACGGATTTGACGGCGTCAGCACCAGCGGCGGCTTTGGCTTGGGCTTTGCGGGCGGCGGGCCCGGGGCCGGCCTCACGTCGATCGGCGGAGGCAGCGGCGCGATCTGCGTGCGTGCAAGCGGCGGGCTTGGTGCCGCGGGAGCGGCCTGCGGCGCCTTTGGCGTCGGCGCAACCCTGATATCGGACTTGGGCTTCGGCGGCGGCGCACGGCGCGGATCGCGGCCGGGCATCGGCACATCCGTGAGCGACGGCTCCGGCACCGGGTCTGGGGACACCAGGGTCGGCAACGCGGCGGTCGCCGGCGGCGGTTCGCCGCGCTCGATGGCGTCCAGCCGGCGCGTCTCGCGATCGATCGTGCGTACCGCGAGCCACGACGACAGCGGCCCGAGATCGACGGTGCGATTGAGCCTGTCGGGGGGACCGGCCGCGAACAGCTGGATTTCCGGCGGCGCGCCGGAGAGCCCGGTCATGATCGGCGTCAGGTTGGCGCGGATGTCGGCCTGGTCGGCGGGGATGTCGTAGCCGCCGGAGACGATGGCACGCGCGTTCTTCGCCTCTAGCGACGTTGCGCCGACGCGCAGGCGCCCGTCTCGGATCGTGAACGGGATCTGCGCCGAGGCCACTGCAATCGGACCCGCCGACAGTGCGGGCTCGACCAGCTGCCGCAATCGATTGTCGTCGGCAATTTGGCCGCCGTCGCTGGCGCGGATCGCGATTTCGAAGGCGCGCGGATTGAGGCCGGAGATTTCAGCGGATTCGAGCGTCACCGTGCCGTTGCCGGCGAGCGCACCGGTGAGCGCCGCAACGCTGCGGCCCTGGCTGGTCAGCGCCATCTGCGCCGAGGCGCGTCCCTTCGGCAGCGCGAGGTCGCGGTACCGCAGCGTCGCCGCGTCGACATTGCCGAGCTCGATACGCGCGTTCAGCGTCAGACCATTGGCGACATTGCGCGCATCGAGGCTCGCCGAGATCTCGCCGCCGCCGACGCCGCCCTTCATTGCGTCGAGCGCGAGCGACTGACCGTCGCTCCGGACCGTACCGCCGAAGGGGCGCAGCTCGATGCCGCCGGGCAACGTGCCGTGCAACGCCTGGAAGGCGACGCGGCCGCGCCATCCGCCGAGAAGCCCGGCACTCAGCGGCGCATTGGCATCGTGTCCGGCCGCGCCGATGGCCATCGCGAGCGCGGGCACGAGGTCGAGCGTATCGAGGCCGACTTCGCCGTCGACGGTCTTCTCCTGATCGAGCGTCACCGCCAGATGACCGCGCAAATGCGAGCCGGCCAGGGTGCTCTCGAGATCGTTGAAGGTCAGACGGTTGCCGGAGAGGCCGACGCGCGAGGACAGATTGACGCTCTGCACCGATTTATCGGCCGGGCTGGTCCCGAACAGCGGCCCCAGATTGGCGTTGCGCACGCGCAAATTTACGCTGCCTTTCGGCTCCGACAATTCGACGTTGCCTTGTGCGTCCGCATCCAGCCCGCCGCCGCTAAGCTTGGCATTCAATTGCAGCTGATGGCGCCACGCGCCGCTCAAGCGGCCTTCGAACTGCGAAGCGCCCTCGCCTGCGGCCACCACGCGATCGAGCCCGAGCAACGCCAGCAGTGCACTGGCTTGCGGTGTCGCGACTTTCGAGTCCAGCGTGAAGTCGCTGTTGCGCAAGCGGTCGACGTCGATGCCGTTGACGGCGGCCACCGGCGTCTGCGCAGCCAGCGTCGCGGTGGCCTTGAGCTGCGGCGCGTCGAGTTCGAGGACAGCGCGCGCGTCGTTGCGATCGGCGTGCTCGGCGTTCTTGTCGAGGCTGAGGTCGAGCTTCAGGCGGGTCGCACCCGGCAGCGACGGGATGGCGTCGAAGCGCGCGCGCACCGATGGCGCAAACGGCTCGAGCAGTGCAGTGAGATCGCGCAGCGAATTGGCGGAGGATTTCAGCGCGAGCTTGCCCGTGGCCTTGGCGCGGTCGAAGCTGCCACTTGCTTCCGTGGTCACGCCACTGGCCTGGCCGAACCGCAACTGCTCCAGCGAGAGCGATGCGGGGCCGTAGCCGAGTTTCGCGGTGAACGGCCGCAGCTCCTGCCCGGCCGAGATCGCGCGGCCGATATCGAGCGACAGCTTCGCTTCCTCCGGCCATTCGCCCTGCGGTCCCGAAAGCGCGCGCACAAAACTTGCGGCCGCATCGAGGTCAAGGCGGTCGGCCTTGAGCTCCGCGTCGATCCGCGAGCCCTTGCTCGCGCCGGTCTGGACGAAAGCGATGCGGCCTTCGACCGCGCCGCCGTCGATCTCGGCCTTCAGCCTGTCGATGGCGAAATGGTTGGCGGCGATGGTCACGTCACCGGCAAGGCGCAGCGGCCGCGTGCTGCGGCGGTTGACCTCGCTGCGGCCCTGGAGCCAGGCCACTAGCGTATCGGGATCGGAGGAATCGACGCTGAGACGGCCGCTGAAGCTGTCGGCGCCGGGCGTCGCGCCGTTGAGCGAGAGCTGCGTCTGTCCCGGCGCGCGCAGCTCGAGCCGCTGGAAGGTCCAGGATCGTCCGTCGGTCGCAAGCTCGGCCGTGATGTTCTGGAGCGGCCGTGCGCCGAGCATGATCTGGTCGGAGTTGAACTCGATCTGTGCCGGGATCGGCGCCTGCGGGATTGCGGCGAGGCCTGCGCGGAGCGCCGGAAGGATGCGCTGCGGCTCATCCTTGCCGGTCAGCTTGTCGGCATCGACCTGGCGCGCCGACAGCACCGCACGCAGCAGCGGCGAAGCCCCGAACCTGATATCGCCGACGCCGCCGAGCTTCAGCGCGGAGGCTTCGGACCCGAAGCTGGCGTCGACCTGCTCGAACTTGGCGCCGGCCGGATCAGCCTTGAGTTTCGTCGTGAGCTTCCAGGGCATCGGCCCCGCCTCGCTCGGCTTCTTCGGCGCCGGCACGGCGAACGTCAGCGCGCCCTCGAATTTCGGCAGGCGGTTGTCGAAGGCGAGCACGCCTTCGAGATCGGCGAGGATCGCGCGCTCGCCGGGATCGATGTTGAGGTGGAGGCGGGTGGCGTTGCCGTCGGCGCTCGGGCCGGAGGAGACGCGGAACGGATAGCGCACGCCGCTGAGGGCAAAACTGCCGTCGCCCCGGACCGAGCCGGCCAGCGAGCGCACATCGCCGGAGAAAGCGATGTCGTTGAGCTCCAGTGTCGAATGGCTGGCGGCATCATGCAGGGCGATGCGGCCGGTGAGGTTCAGCCGCTCGATCGCCAGCGATGCCAGATTGAAGCTGCCGCTCGCGGTGGACGGCAAATCGACCCGCCCGCGCGCGTCGAGACCGAGATCGACCGCCATGCCGTTGACCGAAAGCTCGGTGGCGCGCCATTCGCCGCGCATCAGCGAACTCAGGCTGAACTCGACGTCGAGCTTGTCGGCGCGCAGGCGGCCGAGATCGTTGTTGCCGCCGAAGGTGACCGCGCGCAGCCGCAGCGTCGGCGCCGGCAACAGCCGCGCGTCGAGCTCGCCCGCCACCCGCACCGGCACGCCGATGATCCTGCCGGCCTCTGCTTCGAACTGGGGCCTGAACTGGTTCCAGTCGACGAAGTACGGTCCGATCAGAGCGGCCAGCAGCGCTAAGATAAAGGCAATCGCCAATCCGAGCAGCGTCGTCTGCACGGGTCTCCCCTCGGCCAAACCGGATGCGGGCCTTGCCTGAGCCGCAGGGCCTCAGACGTACCGGAACAGCCCCTTATATAGGGGGAAGTGTGGCGAAGTCACAGCGACTGTTGCGCGCGGAGGTTAACGCCGGCGAGCCATCACCAGCTCGCAGGCAGCCGCTTCAGGCCGCGCAGCACGAAGGTCGGCCGCCATTCGGGGTTTTCGACGTCGTCGATGCGCAGGTCGGGCAGCCGACGCAACAGCGTGGCGATGGCGATCTCGGCCTCGAGCCGGGCCAATTGGGCCCCCAGGCAGAAATGGATGCCACCGCCGAACGACAGCGGCCTCACATTCTGGCGGGTGACGTCGAGCCGGTCGGGGCGGTCAGGATAGACCGCCGGGTCGCGGTTGGCCGAGCCCAGCAGGCAGAGCACGGTCTCGCCCTTGGGGATCTTGGCGCCGCCGAGATCGTCGATATCCTCCAGCGCGACCCGCCCGGTCATCTGCACCGAGGAATCGTAGCGCAGAAACTCCTCGATCGCGCCCACCATCAGGTCCGGCCGCGCCTTCAAAAGCGCGAGCTGGTCCGGATTGCGATGCAGCGCCAGCAGGCCGTTGCCGATCAGATTGACCGTGGTCTCGTGGCCGGCGCCGAACAAAAGGATGATGTTGGCGGTCAGTTCCTCGTTGGTGAGCTTGTTGCCGTCTTCCTCGGCCTGCACCAGCTGGGTGATGAGATCGTGGCCGGGATTTTTGCGACGAAGCTCGAACAGCTGCTGGAAATACATCTGCGCCATCATGTTGCCGGCGTTGCCCTTGGCGATCTCCTCCGGCGAGAGCGGCACGGGATCGAGCAGCCGTCCGCCATCGCGCGAGCTGTTATAGAAAGTCTCGCGATGGTCCTCGGGGATGCCGAGCATGTCGCAGATGATGGTCACAGGCAGGCGGAAGGCGAAGTCTTCGATCAGGTCCATGTGGCCGCGGTCGATCACGGCATCGATGGTCTGGTCGACGATCTCCTGGATGCGTGGCCGCATGTCCTCGACGCGGCGGGCGGTGAAGGCCTTCACGACGAGGCCGCGCAGGCGGGTGTGGTCGGGCGGATCGGCCTGCAGCATCCAGTGGCTCATGCTGCGGAAGACCGGCTCCTCCATGATCTTTTCGCTATAGCGGCGCCTGGAGCGCTCGACGAAATCCTTGCCAAAACGCTTGTCGCGCATCACGAGGCTGACATCGGCATGGCGGCTGGCGACGAACTGGCCGAACGGCGTCACGTGAATCGGGTAGATCGCGCGGAGCCGGTCATAATGCGGATAGGGATCGCGGATGAAGTCCGGCGACAGCGGGTTGAACAGCGGACCGCCGGTGCCCTGCACGTGCTCGTTCATGGTGACCTCATATCGGTTGCCGCATGAATCGCATACGCCGCAGCCCCTCTTGCGCAGCGTGACCATCCCGGAATTATCAACTCGATACATTGTTGTATCGAGTTGCATTTTGCCCTAAACTGCCCCGATGTCAAGGGTGAGAACTAGGCCGACCAGGGACGACACGCGCGACAGGCTGTTCGAGGCGGCGGCGCGCGTGTTCGAGCAGGACGGCATCGGCGGCGCCAGCATCGAGGCGATCGCGGCGGCGGCCGGATTTAGCCGCGGCGCGTTCTATTCCAACTTCAAGAGCAAGGACGAGCTGATTATCGCCATGCTCGAGGACCATGTCGCGCAGTCGATCCGGCGCAACATGGACATCCTCGCGCAGCACGACAATCTCGACGACTTCATCGCGGCGCTGAAGGCGATGGATCGCACAAGGCAGGATCCGCTCGGCCGCTCGCCGCTGCTCCACATGGAGATGATCCTGTTTGTCGCCCGCGCCGAGAAGCGCCGACCGGAGCTTGCAAAGCGCCTGCGCGCGCGGCGCAAGCTGGTCGCCGACATCATCGAGGCAACGCTGAAGAGCAACGCGAAGGGCGACACGCTCAATCCCCCCTGGATGGCCTCCGTCGTGCTGGCATTGGAAGACGGCTTTCGCCTGCACCGCCTGATCGATCCGGAGACGACGCCGGCCGACAGTTTTCTGCGCGTGATCACGGATCTGCGGCGCAGGACGGGATTGTCGTTGAAGTAGCGTTTGTTTTCTTCAGATCGTCGCGCTTCGCTGTTCCCGCTCGGCATCGGCGCGCCGCGCCGCTGGAACCTCGTCGCAATTCTCGCGCGCATTTTCCACATCCTCATACCGATCCAAGGAACGTTTCTGCAGCTTGCCACTTTATCCCGTGCCTGTTTTGGCAATTTGATCATTCGAGGAGACAGCGATGAGGATTCTGAAATTGTCTGCGGCCGCAGCTGCGCTGCTGGCCGGTACCGCGCTCGCCGTGGCGCAGTCGAGTTCGACGGTCGGCACTGGCGGGTCGTCAGCCGGCGGTGGCACCAGCAACTCGACCGTAGGCACGGGCGGTTCATCGGCGGGTTCGGGCAGCGGATCGGGCTCGGCCTCGACGCTTGGCACCGGCGGCTCGTCGGCGGGCGGCGGCACCAGCAGTTCGTCGATCGGCACCGGCGGCTCCGCCGCAGGCTCCGGCAGCGGCTCAGGCTCGGCCTCGACGCTCGGCACCGGTGGTTCGTCGGCGGGTGGCGGCAAGAGTTCGTCCAGCGTCGGCACCGGCGGCTCTGCGGCAGGCTCCGGTTCCAACTCGGCATCGACAGTCGGCACGGGCGGCTCGTCGGCCGGCGGCGGCAAGAGCGGCTCGACCGTGGGAGCGGCCGGCTCCTCCGCGGGACATGCCAGCGACATGGGCATGGAAAAGGGCAAAGGCCACCACAAGGACGAGATGAAGAAGGACAAGGACTGACATCCGGCCGGCGGAGCGGCAGCAATGCCGCTCCTTCGTCCTTCCTGAGGAGGACTGGCATGAACAGACCAATCGTTGCGATCGCAGTTTTGACTTTGATGAGCAGCGCCGCTGCGGGGGAAACCATGCAGAAAACCGGCAAGACCGCCTCCGGCGAGACCTGCCGGGTCACGGTGGAAAAACATCCCGACGGCAGCATTACCGCGCTGGGGTCATCGGGTTCGGGCACCACCGGCTCGACCTCATCGACCGGCTCGCTGTCGAGCTCTAGCTCGGCCGGCGGATCGTCGGTGCACGTCCAGGCCGGTGGCGGCAACGTGTCGAGTTCGTCCTCGACGGCCGGCGGCCCGGGTTCGACCAGCGCGAGCACCGTCACGGTCAACGGCTGCACCATCTCGACATCGTCGCCCTAGCAAAAGGATTTCACAGATGAGAATGTTGATCGCGACCTCGTCAGTCGCACTTCTGCTCGCCGCCGCCTCGCCGTTGTCGGCGCAAACCAGCATGACCGGCGGCACCGGGGGCTCGGCCGCGGCCGGCGGCACCTCGGCCAGCACGCTCGGCACCGGCGGCACGTCGACGTCGGGCTCCGGACAGACCGGCTCGTCGATTGCAGCGGGCGGCAGCGCCGCGTCTGCCAACGGCAAGGCGCAGTCCGGCACCAGCATGAACAAGGGCAACGGTCCGGTGCTCAATTCCAATGCGCGCGCGCAGGCGCATGAGGGTGGTACGTTCAGCCGCTCTCACACCCGCACGAAAGTCAAGGCGGGCGAGGAGGTCGGGTCGACCACCAAGACCATGTCGCACGTGCCGGGCTCCAAGCCGACCATGTCGACGACATCGACCAACGTGCGCTGAACCATCCTCACGAGACTGCTGCCCGCAACCTGCGGGCAGTTTTTCTTTGTGAGCAGGTTTTTCGTTGGTGAACGGATCAACCGCCGCTCAGCGTGCGGCTGACGCGGGTCACGAGTGCATCCCACTGCCGCTTCTCGGCGGCCGGATAGTTGATCAGCACGCAATGCACGTAGCGGCGGCCAAAGTTGCAGCGGTCGTACCAGATCTTGCCGCCCCGGGTGCTGGAGACCACGAAGAAGCGCGGCGTGATGCGCTTGTAGGTGATGCCGGGCGGCGGATTCTTCCGCGCCAGGAAAGCGGCCGGTGAGCTGCCGTCATTGGGAACGGCCTGCACCGTCAAATCCGCACGGCCGTCGCTGGTCCGGTACTGCATGCCATAGCCGTCGGGCCGGCCGGCTTGCTCGGTGAAGATGGACGAAGGGATATCGACGCTGGTCCCGGTCTCGGGAATGCGATAGCCACTCCAGCTGTCCGCGCGGGCGGCCGCCGGAAAGGCACAGAGCATGACAAGGATGGTGGCGATCTTCTTCATCGTAAGGACCGGCTTGTGCTGGTGGGCCGACAACGTGGGGAAACGCCGGACGTTCCTTTCCGCGATGTGAACGCGCGTTGCGCCCAAGCCGGATGATAGTCTCGAGCGCGCCCGCTAGCGAGCGCGTTTGCCCTTGTCCGTGGGCAAGGGGCAATTCGTACAAGCGCTGTCGTCGCACATGCGGCAGATCGTGAAGCGATCCATCTCGGAGGTATCCTGCCGAGCCAACAACTCATGGAGCAGCGTTTCAAGGCGCTTCGTTTCAGCCGGCGACAGTACATCCAGAAGCGACGCGACGGCCGAAATCCGCGAAGTCATCAAATCGTTGCGGGTTGCGGCGCCCTTCGCCGTCAGGTGCAAGGCAACCTCGCGGCCGTCCTGTCCGGGCCGACGTTCGACCAGCCGATCCGACACCAGACGGTCCACCAGCCGGACCGTTCCTGAATGCGACAGGCCAAGGATCCGCCGCAGCTTGTCGTTGGTCATGCCCTGGCCATAGCCGATGACGACCAGTGCCGCAGGGGTCTCGCCACCGCGGCCGATGACCTCGCGCGCGCCCTGCTCGATCCGATCCATGACGGCGAGCGAAAGCGCCCCCAGCAAATTTGCGATTCCAATTTCCATACACCGACAATATGTGCGGAGCGCACAAAAAACAACTTGACGATATGTGCGCTCCGCACATAATTTGGATCGCGGGGCTCGATCACATGGAGAATGACGATGAATACTCGGAGCGCGGCACGACAAGCGAATGCCCAAGCGGATACCAGGGGCACCGAACCCGCCTTGAAATACGTGCAGGCCAACGGCGTGCGCTTCGCCTATCTCGAACAGGGCGATGGCCCCCTGGTCATGTTCCTGCACGGCTTTCCCGACAATGCCTGGTCGTATCGAAAGCAGCTGCAGGTCTTCGCGGATGCCGGGTATCGTGCCGTCGCGCCGTTCCTGCGTGGCTATGCGCCGACCGAGATTCCGGCGGACGGCATTTTCGATCCGATCGTACTGGGCAAGGATCTCGAAGCCCTCATCGCGGCGCTGAGCGACGACGGACAGGCACGCGTCGTCGGCATGGATTGGGGCGGCACCTCGACCTTTCAGGCGCTGGCCACGGCGCCATCGGCAATCAAGGCCGCCGTGGTCATGAACACCGCGCACCCGATTACAATTTCGAGCATCAGACGGGATCCGGAGCTCGTTCGAGCCGTCTTCCACGTCTATTTTTTCCAGCTGCCCGGCGCCGAATCCGCGGTCAATACCGAGGGCCTCCCCTTTGTCGACTATCTCTGGAAGCTGTGGTCACCGACATTCAACAATGCCGAGCACATCCGTTCGATCAAGGAGACACTCAGCTCGCCCGGCACGATGGCCGCGGCGCTGAAATATTACGGAGGCCTGACCGATGCGGGGCTCACGGGCCGGCTGCCGATCAATGACATGCACACGCCGACGCTGACGATCTATGGCAGCAACGATCCGACAGCGAGGTACTCGGTCAAGGAGGAGCCGCTGTTCAAGGGGCCGCACAAGCGGATTGTCCTGCCCGATGTCGGGCACTTCCCGCACCTCGAGCGTGAGGAAGAAGTCACCGGCCTGATCATGGACTGGTTCAAGACGCACGCGCCTGACTGAACGCAGAGGGCGGTGGCCCACAACATCCTTCGATTTTCTAATCTGGAGTGCGCGCAATGGACGCCAAGACACAACATCAATATGCCGAGACCTTTCATGCCCTTCACAGGAAGGGCGATCCGCTCGTCCTGTTCAACGCCTGGGACGCCGCCACCGCCAAAGCCATCGCGAAGACCGCTCCGGCCATCGCGACCAGCAGCGGCGCGGTCGCCTCCGCACTTGGATACGCCGACGGAGAAAATGTCCCGTTCGACATGGTGACCGGCCTCGTATCGCGGATGACTGCGGCCGTGTCAGTTCCAGTCTCAATCGATCTGGAGGCAGGATATGGCGACACCCCGGAGGCCGCCGCCAGATCGGCGACCGAGATTTTGAAAGCCGGCGCCGTCGGCATCAATATCGAGGACGGGCTATCGGGGGGAAAGCGGCAACTGGTCAATCCCGAACTCCATGCCGCCAAGATCAAGGCCGTGCGCGACGCCGCGAAAGATCTTGGAGTTCAGCTGTTCATCAATGCGAGAACAGATCCGTTCCTGCTGAAATTCGGATCGCCGGACGAGTGCATGAACGAAGCGGCAAGGCGGGCGAAGGTCTATGCCGAGGCCGGCGCCGACGGAATTTTCGTCCCCGGCCTCACCGATCTCGCTCTCATTGAAAAGTTGGTTCAGCTCACGCCTCTGCCGGTCAACATCATGGTGACACAAGGCGTTCCCGCACTTCCGGATCTGGCTCGCGTCGGCGTTCGGCGGGTCAGCCTCGGGCCGTGGCCGATGATGGCCGCGATGCGGATGATCGGACAGGCCGCGGCCGCGGTCGCCGCGACCAAGCAGTTCGGCACGTTCCTGCAACCGGATGCCTGAGCCCGGATATCACCAGCTCGACGCAGTGTTCTGCGCCGACCGCTTCACGCTTTTCCAATCCACCGGATGGATGTCGAGAACGGTCAGCGCAGTTCCTATGCGCTCCTGTCCATGGCCGCGATCAAGGATCCGATCTCGATTGTCGCGACATTGCAGTAGCTGTCGGAGACCGCGTAGGGGAAGATGATCTTGTCGTGGTGGCGCATCGCGCCGCAAGTGTAGACGACGTTTGGAACATATCCTTCGCGTTCGGAAGGGTCCGGGCGCAATAGTGGCTCGCGCAGGCGGCCGAGCACCTTCGAAGGGTCGTTCTTGTCCAGCAGCGCGGCCCCGATCGAATATTTTCGCAAAGGTCCGACGCCGTGCGTCAGCAGCAGCCACCCGACGTCGAGCTCGATGGGTGATCCGCAATTGCCGATCTGCACGAATTCCCAGGGGTATCGCGGCTTCAGAATCGGCTGGCCGCCATCCCACGTCTGGAGATCGTCGGAAAAGATCAGATAGAGGTTCTCGTTATCCTGGCGCGCGATCATTGCATATCTGCCCCCGATCTTGCGCGGGAATAACGCCATGCCCTTGTTGCGCGCGGCACTGCCCTTCAGGGTCGATAGCCGGAACGATACAAAGTCGGACGTCTCGATCAGCTCCGACCGGATTGCCCGTCCGCTATAGGCGGTGTAGGTCGCGTAGTAGATCGTCTCGCCGGCGTTGCTGAAATGCACAAAGCGGGCGTCCTCGATCCCGTTCGACTGCGCTTCGGTGACCGGGAAAATCACCCGCTCGCTCAGATCCTGGCCGGCCGCGAATGTAACATCAATCTCGTCGCCGCCAGCGCCCGATGTCAGCCTGACGAGATCGGGGCTGGATGCAAGGCGCGCGGTCGGGTCGATGGTCACGGTCCCGTCTGCCGCAATAAGCCCCGAGCGAAATGTCAGGGACGACACGTGACCCTCGCCGACGGCACGAAGACTCAGGATGAAGCGAAGGCTGCCTTCCGGCGTTCCGGATTGATCGGGATGCGGCACGATACTCGGATTGAACAATGCCGAGGCCTCGAACGAATATTCGTTGAGAAAATAGGCGCCCGCGAGTTGGCGCTGCACCTGCGTGAATACAGCATGGTCGGCCAGCGCCTCTTCCATTTCCGCGGCGCGTGTCTCGAATATCTGCAACAGGTTGCGGTGACGGCCGAGGAAATTCTCCAGAACGTCGGCCAATTGCCGGTCAGCCGTCTCGGCATCGAGCGCGAGGACCCGTTCGACGATATGGTTGGCGCGGGTCTTGTCCGTCGGATTGAGGTCGCGCGGCTCTGTTGCCGGCTTGAAAGGCCGAACGATGACACGGGTCGGATCAGGCCGCAGCTGAAGGGCTTGACGTTTGAGGAAGGGAGATTGCGACAAGACGGCCTCGATGGGTTGAAGGAGGAAATCGTAATCCTGCTCCGTCAAGCGACGAGAGGAGCAGGCTTGGCCCGGCTTTCGCTCAGGCGGGCAATTTGCCGAATCTCGGAAAGCCCAAGCAAATAGGACACCGCGGATTCCCCTCCCCGGTTCTCATTGGGACGATCGGGATGCAGGCCATCCCGGCAGCTTCCGGTCTCCAGATCGACCAGCGAGGCCGACAGGTCGTTGCTGCCCAGAAACCACGCGAAGACCCGCGCGGCTTCGGCTTTCCATTCGACATCGTGATCGGCCCGCCACGCGGCGAGGCATGCCGCGATGGTCGCCGCGGCCTCCAGCGGCTGCTGGTCGAAGGCTTGCGACGGCTGGCGTCGATCGCCAAACCCCGCCGTGCCGATCGGGCGGAATTGGCCTTTCGCTGAGGTTTGCCGCTTCACAAGCCAGCGCAACGACTCCAGCCCGATATTGACATAGCGCGATGTCTTGCTGGCAAGACCGGTTATGATCAGCGCCTGGGGCAAGCGCGCGTTATCATAGGCCAACCCGTCCTCGAACCAGACCCAATCGCCGGTTGCCACGGTGTCGAAGATCAAGATCAACCGATCGGCAAGCACGGCACGCAGGCGGGTCGCCTGGACATCGCCCGGGACAGCCGAGCAGTAAGCATCGAGGCCCAGCAATACGAACGCCCACGCACGGGGCGAACGAAAATCTTCCACTGTCACCATTGCTTCGGAAAACAAGGCCGCGGCCCATGAGCGCCGCGACGAACTGGCGTCGGTCAACGCGCACACGCCCAAGGCCCAGAGCGTACGTCCGTGACTGTCCTCCGACCCCTTGTCCTCCAACCAGCAGCGGTTGAAGCCCATGAAATTGCGAAATCGTCGTGTATCCGGATTCCAGGCGTGCTGGACGAAAGCGGCAAATCGCGCCGTCAGCGCTTCCGGCAGCCGCTCTTCACCCGGATTGTTGAGCGCACAGGCCACGAGCAGCGCCCGGGCGTTGTCGTCGACGCAATAGCCGTGGGCACGATCCGGCACGCTATGAACGGCATGCTGAAACAGTCCCGTGTCGTCGCACATCGACAGGAAATGGCCGAGCTGCATTTCCGGCGGGGCGCGGCTGTCGCGCAGCAGCGTGCCAGTATCCATACGCGCGATGGTCTTGAGCCGATGCCGGCGGCCGGCGTTCTCGAAGACCGACATATAGCGCTCGGCGGTTCTTTCCCATGTCATCGCGCGGCTGCTCGAATAGGCGCGCTTGCGCATCGCCTGCCGAAGCACGTCGTTGGTGAGCAACTTGGCGATTTCGACGCCAAGCGCTGCCGCATCGCCAAACGGAACCAGGATACCGCGGCCATCGGCCAATAGTTCACGGGCATGCCAATACGGGGTGGACACCACGGCCTTACCGAGGCCGAAACTATAGGCCAGCGTGCCCGAGGTCATCTGGGCCTCACTGAGGTACGGCGTCACGTAGACGTCGGACATCGAGATGAAATCGAGCAGCGTCTTCTTGTCGACGAACTGATCGAGGAACACGACGTGATCCTCGACGCCAGCCTGGCGCGCGTGCGCGATCAGGGACTCACGATAGGCTTCGCCACGATCGCGCACGAGGTTGGGATGCGTCGCACCGAGGACGACGTAAACGGCGTCGGGTCGGGTCTTCAGAATGGAAGGCATCGCATCGATCATGACTTCGATGCCCTTGTTCGGCGACAGCAATCCGAAGGTCAGGATGACCGACTTGTTGCTGAATCCGAGCGCAGCCTTGGCCGCGTCGGGTTCGACGAACGCAAATTCCGGGATGCCGTGCGGGATGATCTCGATCTTCTCGTCAGCCACGTGATAGACGGAGCGCAACAACTCCCGGCCTTTTTCAGCCATCACGACGATCTTGGACGAGCACTCGACGATGCGCGTGATGACGTCGCGCTGAGCCTCGGTCGGCTCGGACAAGACCGTATGCAGGGTTGTCACGATCGGTATGGTCAGGCGCGACAGAAGCGCCATGATCTGGCATCCGGCTTCGCCGCCGAAAATGCCGAATTCGTGTTGCAGCGAAACGGCCTCGAAGCCGCCGCTATTCAGATAGGCAGCCGCACGGACATAATCATCTTGCCTGTCGTCGTTGATCTCCAGGCCCACGGTGGCAGGATAATCGTAGACCTGGCCGTGATCGGTCATCGCGACGATGACCGTCTCCAGATCACTCCGGGACGCCGCAACGGCGCTCTGCAAGTCGGTGGTGAAGGTCGCGATGCCGCAGCGGCGGGGAAGCGAATTGCCGATGAATGCAATACGATTTACGGCAGCCAATTTGGCGTCTCCGATTGTTTGAGCGTGGCGGTCTCGACGGGAGACGGGACCAGGGTGCCGGGAAAGGCGTGCGGTGCGCGACTGGCGCTCGCGGCGCTGCGCTCTGTTAGCGCAGCAGGGTTTATCTTCGGGCCGGGATAGGCCAGCAGCGCTTTCAAGCCGCTCGCACCGACCTCGATTTCCGCGTGGTCGGCTTCTAGGAAGAACGCCTCCCCCGGCGCCAGCCTCGTCGAGCCGAGTTGGGCGTGGCCTTCGATCGCCAGCAGCCAGGTCTCTTTCGGTGCGTCGAGCATCCAAACGGAGCCAGGAGCAAGGTCCGTCTGCTCCAGCGCAAAATAGGAATTGACCGTGAGGACCGTTCGCGCGCCGCTCAGGCGTTCGGACGGCGATTGAATCTGGCGTGGGCCTGCCGTCGCCACCGCGACGGCATGGTCGATGTGCAGTTCGCGCGCTCGTCCATAGTCGAACAGCCGGAACGTGGCGTCGCTGTGCTGCTGGATTTCCACGAGCACGATGCCGGCGCCGATCGCGTGGATCGTTCCAGCAGGAATGAGAATGACGTCGCCTGGATGAACCGGCTGCCAATCCACGATATCGGCGATCGAGCCATCAGTGATCGCGGTTCGCAACTCCGCGGCGGAGCGCAAATGGTTCAATCCCACCGCGACCCGGGCGCCGGGGATCGCGGAGACGATATACCAGGCTTCGGTCTTGCCATTGGCAAGCCCGATCGAGCGCGCGAACGCATCATCCGGATGAACTTGAATCGACAGCGGCTCGGTGGTGAAGAGCATTTTGAGCAGCAACGTCGTCTTGGGCGCAGCAAGACCCGGGCGCTCGAACCACAATTCCCCGATCGGCCCGTCGCTCGTCGACGTCTCACTCCAGGGCCGCAGATCGAGACTGCCCCAGGGCTTCGGCTTGGTTCGCACGATGGCATGTTCGACCGTCAAGCGGGCCTCCCCAAGGCTGTGCGATCAGTCGTTGGCTGTTCGTGCCGGGCGCGGACCGGTCCAGGGCGGAAGCGCATCCCATTCGGCCCTTCGCATGCGGCGCTCTTCATCGCCGACCTTGACGAAGACAAACGGAGCGTCGTCCTGCCCGGTCTTCGATCCCGTGAATGTGGCCGGAAGTCCGTTCGAATTTCGGATCGTTGCTGTGTTTGCCACGTAAACCTCCTGACGATCTGCGTGCGAGATCGCTGCCGCAGATCAATTGAAAATGGATTCCGCCGCATGCAGGCCGACGAAGCGACCCGCACCGGCACCCGAGATACCAATCAGTCCAGGAGATTTGTATTTTGGGATATCGGACATCCGACCGCCTGCGTGGTTGAGGCGGGAGCGCAATGCTCTCAGTCACCGATAACTGCCAAGGGCGGGCGGTGATCTCGAGCATATAGGAACGCCGTCACCCAATAGCGAGACGAGCGCATCGATCCGATCGGCTTTATTAGCTGTATCTTTGTGTTGGCATTGCTCTATGGTCACACGGCCTGACGTCTGAGTTGACGGGGCTCATCGCTCGATTTCAATACTGGCCGGCTGATCCCCCTCTCAGAAGGGTTTTCGGCTATCGGAGTCGCATGGTTTCAACGGATGGTTTCCGGCAAGAGATTCGATCCCGGCTCGAATTGGCGAACGCGCAAGGCCGGCCGAACCTGACCATCGAGTGTGGCGAGCTTTACCGCTCCATGAGCCAGTTGCCCACGTTCAATCGATGGATGATCTTCTGCTGCAACGCGATGCGCGCGGAAATGGCCTTGACCGATCACTTGATTTTCGATGACAGGAACGAAAGCCTGCTGACCGTTCACTATGCATTGCCGCGTCAATGCCGAGCAAAATCAAACCAGACACGATCGAAGTAACGCGTTTCGTTGATTTCGATGACTAGCCGGTCGTTGCTGCCGTGGCGGCTCCGAGAGTAGACGCCCTACGCCGACCGCTTCACCGCGGTCGCGCCGGCCGGTGCAATGTCGAGACGAGCGAGCATCGCCCGCGCCTGCTCGGCGCAGTGCTCGATCAGCCAGCGCTCAAACGCTAGGGGCGCGAGCGCGGGCGCGTAGAGGAAGCCTTGCACGACGTCGCAGCCGAGCTCGGCCAGCACCTTGCGCTGCGCCTCGGTCTCAACCCCTTCGCCGACGACGGTTATGCCGAGGCCCTGCCCGACGCGCACCACGGCGGTGGCGATCGCGAGCGCGCCAGCGTCACGCTCGATGTCGCGCATGAAGCTGCGGTCGATCTTGAGCTCGCGGATCGGCAGATGGGCGAGCCGGCTGAGGCTGGAATAGCCGGTGCCGAAATCGTCCACGGAAAGCCCGACGCCGAGCTCCCGGATCGCGTTCATCGTCTCGAGCGCGGCGACGCTGTCCTGCATGAACGCGCCCTCGGTGATCTCGAGCATCAGCGCATCCGCCGCCAGATCGTATTCGGCGAGGATGTCCTTGAGCCGCGCGGCCAGCGTGACGTTGCGGAAATTGATCGGCGACAGATTCACCGACACAGATGGAATGTTCAGCCCGGCGCGGCGCCAGCTCGCCATCTGCCGGCAGGCCTCGCGCACGGACCACAGGCCGATCTGCTCGATCAGGCCGCACTCTTCGGCGAGTGGGATGAATTTTGCCGGCGAGACGTCGCCAAGCTCGGCATCGTGCCAGCGCGCCAGCGCCTCGACGCCATGGATCGCGCCGTCGCAGCTGCGGATCTGCGGCTGATAGCGGAGGGTCAGCGTGCCCTCGGCGATGGCGCGGCGCAGCGCCGCAATCAAGGCCAGCCGCTGCTCGGTGAGCCCGTTCATCTCGGCGCTGAACAGGCGATGGGTCGAGCGGCCGGCCTGCTTGGCCATGTACATGGCCGCGTCCGCCTGCTGCATCAGGGTGTCGATGTCGGTGGCGTGATCGGGATAGAGGCTGACGCCGATGCTCGCCGACATCTGCAGTTGCCTGGAGCCGAGCCGCAGCGGCGCGGCCAGCGCTTCGGTGATTCCGGCCGCGACGCGCTCGGCACCCTCGGCGTTGCGCTGCGGCAGCAGGATCACGAACTCGTCGCCGCCGAGTCGCCCCAGCATGTCCTCGGGCCCGATCTGCTCGCGCAGGCGCTGCGCGAGCTGGATCAGGAGCTCGTCGCCGGCGGCATGACCGAGTGTGTCGTTGACGTCCTTGAAATGATCGACGTCGAGGAAGGCCAGCGCGACGTGGCTGCCGGTCGGGCAGGCATCGATGGCGGTGGTGATCAGGCGCCGCAATTGCGCGCGGTTCGGCAGGCCCGTGAGGATATCGTGATAGGCGAGCCGCGCGATCTCGGCGCGCGCTTCCTTGCGCTCGATCGCGAAAGCGCCGAGATTGACGCAGGCCTCGACGATGCGCCGATGCCAATTGCTCGGCGCGCGCGGCTCCCGGTAGTAGAAGGCGAACGTGGCGATGACCCGTCCGTCCTTGGCCTTGACCGGCGTCGACCAGCATGCGCGCAGGCCAATCGCGAGCGGCATCGCCTTGTACGGCCGCCAGCGCGGATCGGTCTCCAGATCCGTCGCCAGCACCGGCTCGCCGTAGAAGGCCGCGGTTCCGCACGAGCCGACATTGGGGCCGATGGCAACGCCGTCCAGTGCGCGGGAATAGTCCTCGGGCAGACTTGGGCCGCCGAGCGGATGGATCAGGCCCGCGGCATCGATATGAAGCAGCGAACAGACGACGTCGGGCGCGATCTGCTCGACACGGCGGCACAGCCGGTCGGCAATCTCGCCGATCGGAACCTCGTCGGCGAGCGCGCCCATGATGAGCTGCTGCAGCGAGCGCAGCTGCTTGGTCTCGGTGATATCCTCGAGCAGCGCGAAGATGTGCTTGACCTGGCCCTTCCTGTCGCGGAAGGCATCGATGCGGGCGCAGACCCAGATCTCCTCGCCGTCCTTGTCATAGGCGAGCATCTCGACCTCGCCGCGGTGGCCACCCTCCATCAGGCGCTTGACGAGCTTCGCAACGGCCTTGCGATCGGTGTGGCGGCCGGCGAGCAGGCCCCTGGCACGGCGGCCCTCGGCTTCCTCGCTGGTGTAGCCGAACAGCGTCGTGAAGGCGGCATTGACGTAGACGATGCTCTGGTCGGTGTCGGTGATGAGCACCGCGCGGTTGGTCTGGTCGGAGACGGCGTGGAGAAGCCCGATCCTGGCGCGGCGTTCGGCATTCGCGGTGACGTCGCGCGCGAACACGATGCGATAGGTGATGCCTTCACTTGCAATGGATGAAAGCGAGATGGCCGCCCGGATGCGGCTGCCGTCGTTTCGCACGAGGCTGATCTCGTCACGGAATTCTGCAACCGGATCGGCCTGAAGGCATTTGAGGGTGAGAATTTCGGCGTCGTGACCGAGCACATCAGCGCGTGCGAGTTTCCAGATCCGCTCCGCACCGGCATTGAAATGCGTGATGCGATGCGCGCTGTCGACGATGACGATGCCCTCGTCGGCGCGTTCGAGCGCGGCCAACAGCACTTCCGGAGTTTCTGTCATGGCACAATTGGAGGCGGACATCGCTAGACCCGGAGGCATCGGGAAAATATGCAACCGACGCTAGCGCCACCATGGTGTCCAAGTCGTTTTTGCAGTCCCCTCGCACCGCGCCAAGACGCGACATGATTAACATTCCGCGAAAGAAACGAAGGTAATTGGGCGCGCACGGAACCTATTCGGCGCCGGTTTCCACCTGAAGCTTGCCGGCAACGGCGCGCACCTTGCGGGGCGCAGCTTGCCAGATCGAGAGCGCCGACAATCCGCTCACGATGATGGCGACGCCAAAGGCCAGCGTGTAGTCGCCGACCCGATCGAAAAGCAAGCCGGTGACCCAGGGACCGGCAGCGCCGCCGGCCAATGCCGCCAGCATGATCGTGCCGAAAATGCTGCCCTGGTGCTTGCCCTGAAAAATCTCGAACACCACTGCGCCCATGATCGAGGTCAGGCCGTAACCGAGCGCGCCTTGCGTGAACACCATGAGGTAGACCAGCCACAATGACGGCTGGAATTTCAGGGCCATCAGCGCCGCGAAAGAGATCGCAAAACCCGCGCAGCTGATCGCCCACACCCATTCCCGCCCGATCCGGTCGGAGACATGGCCGAGCAGGATCTGGCCGGGAATGCCGAGCAGGCTGACGATGCCGAGTGCCCACACCGCGACACCCGGGCTGAAGCCGATGTCGAGCAGGAATTTGGTCTGGTGCACCTGCACCGCGTACCAGATGTAGAGGCCGCAGAAATAGCCGAGCGCGATCCACCAGAACCGTGTCGTGGCGACCGCTTTCCGGAGTGTCCATTCGGTCCCGGCCCAGACGGGATCGACGACGTTGGAGGCGGGTTTTGCGGCGCCTGCGGCCGGGGCCGCATCGCCGTCAGGCCGAAGGCCGATATCCTCGGGACGTCGATGCAGGAACAGATTGATCGGCGCCAGCACGATCAGGATCATCAGGCCCATCGCCGTGCAGGCGGTGCGCCAGCCGGTCCCTTCGATCATGTGTTGCACCCATGGCAGCAGCGTGACCGAGCCGATGCCGACCCCGGCGAAGGCGATGCCGATGGCGAGGCCGCGCGTGCGGATAAACCAGTTCGGCAGGAACAACGACTGTCCGGAATAGCCGAGACACACCGAGCCGGCACCGACCATGACGCCGATGGTGACGTAGAGATGCCAGGGCTGGCTCGTGAGCGGCGCGAGCAGCAATCCGCCGCCCATCAGAACCACGCCGAGCTCCATCACCGCGCGCGGGCCGGCGCGGTCCATCAGCCGGCCGATCAGCGGGCTGACCATGCCCGAAACGACGAAGCCGAAGGAGAAGGCGCCCGCGGTGACGCCGCGCTCCCAGCCGAATTCGGAGATGATGGGAGGAAAGAACAGCGAGAAGGCGGTGCGCGCGTTGACGCCGATGGCCATGGTGACGAAGGTCACCGCGACCACGACCCAGCCGTAGAAGAACGGAAGCCGCATTGTGTGTTTCATCCCTGGACGGTCCTTCCGACCATCCGGGACCGCCCGGGTCAAGCGCTTTTCGCGCATGCCTCATTGAGCGACCCTTGGGCGGCCGCCCTCAGGCCGCGTCGCGTTGCGACGATTTGGCGGGCGCGTCGAACAGGATCCGTTCGATCGGCTGCGGGCGGCCGAACAGATAGCCTTGCGCGAAATTGACGCCGAGCGCCTTCAGCCGCTCGTACTCCTCGCGGGTCTCGACGCCCTCGGCGGTGACCGACATGTCCAGCCCGCGCGCCAACGTCACGATCGAGGAGATGATGGCGGAGCTGCGCGGCTGATGCGTGAGGTTCCGGATGAACGATTTGTCGATCTTGATCTTGTCGAACGGGAAAGCGGTCAGATAGCTGAGCGACGAATAGCCGGTGCCGAAATCGTCGAGTGCGAGCGCGATGCCGATGCTCTTCAGCCGCTCCATGAAGGCGTGGTTCTCGACGCCACGCTCCAGCAGCACGGATTCCGTGATCTCGATCTCCAGCCGCTGCGGCGGCAATCCGGAATCGGCGAGCGCCGCGCTGATCATCTCGAACAGCTCGGCCTCCTTGAATTGGATCGGCGACAGGTTGACGGCGACCGCAAGATCGGACGGCCAGCCGGCCGCGTCCGCGCAGGCGCGCCGCAGCACAAACTCGCCGAGCGGCACGATCAGCCCGGTCTCCTCCGCAAGCGGGATAAACTGGTCCGGCGCAATCAAGCCGCGCGTCGGATGCCGCCAGCGCACCAACGCCTCGAAGCCGCGCCGCGTGCCGCTGAGGGCGTCGACGAACGGCTGGTAGTGCACCTCGAGCTGGCACCGCGCGATGGCGTCGCGCAGATCGCCTTCCAGCGTGCTGCGCGCCTCGAGCTCGGCCGACATCGCCTTGTCGTAGATGGTGAAGCAGTTGCGGCCCGACGATTTCGAGCGGTAGAGCGCCAGGTCCGCCTTCTTCAGCAGCTGCTCCTGATCGCTGCCATGATCGGGCGCGATCGCAATGCCGATGCTGGTACCGATCTCTACGCGGTGTCCGGGAAGAAGGAACGGCTCGGCCACGAGCTTGGCGATCCGCCCCGCCAGTTCGGTCGAGCAGACGCGCTGATCCTCGCAAGCTTCCTGGATGATGGCGAATTCGTCGCCGCCGAGCCGGGCCAGCACGTCGCTGGTGCGCAAAGCGGATTTCAGCCGCTGTGCGACCTGACGCAGCAGCGCATCGCCGGCACCGTGACCGAGCGAGTCGTTGACGTTCTTGAAGCGGTCGAGGTCGAGCATCAGGATCGAGAAGGTCGGACCGGTGTCCTTCAAACGGCCCTTGAGCTCGTCGAGCCGGGCCAGGAAGAAAGCGCGGTTCGGCAATCCGGTCAGGATGTCGGTCTGGGCTAGTTCGAGCACCCGCCGGTTCGCCAGTGACAGCCGCTGCGAATTGCGGCTTGCGAGCATGAGATAGGTCGAAAGCGACAGCGTCAGCAGCATGCCGACGATCAGCACCGCACCCGCGCGATCGTAAGTCGTCTCCAGCGGACCGCCGGCAGCCGGAACCGCCCGCACCTGCCAATCGGTGTCGCCGATCTTGAGATTGCCCGACCAGTGCAGGGTCCGCGCGACGTCCCGCATCGTCTGCGGCGCCGTCGCGGCCGACGAGTAATCCGGCAGCATTTGCTCCAGGCCGACGATCTGACCCGCGAACGGCGGATAGACGTTGACGCTGACCGCGGGGCTTGCCCCGGTGGTCACGCGAATGGACTGGATCAGCAGCGGCAGGTCGAAGACGCCGACGACGAAGCCGGCGAGATTGCGGCGCCGGTCCACGACCGCGTCGCGCGACGTTCCCTTGGCGTAGACGGGAATGGCGACGAGGACGTCGGGCAACCGGCCGCCCTCCTTCGGCTCGTAGAGGCGGGTGCGAATGGCCCCTATCCGGTCGGTGTCGCGCGCGCGCTCGAGGACCGCGCGGCGCTCCGGAACGGTCGCGTAGTCCATTCCGTAGACTGGAGACGTCTTCGGCTGGGTCGAGTAGAACACCGGAAAATATTCGTCGCTCTGCGGCGCGGTCGCGAACGCATCGCCCTGGAGCGACTTGATGCGATAGCCGGACACGCCGTCCGTGATCGCCGCGGCCTCGTATTCGGCGCGCTCCTTGCGGTTCACCCGCGGCACCCAGGAGATGCGCAGCATGCCGGGATGGCGCTCGAACAGGCGGGCGCTGAAGGTCTCGAATTCGCTGCGGGTGATCTCCTGATTGGTCGATTCGAACAGCGTGCGCAGCGCGACGAGCCTGGAGATGTACTCGCTCATGCCGTTCTGCATGACGATCACTTCGGTCTCGGCCGCGTTCTCGAACTCGATCTTGTTGACGCGGCCTTCCCATCGCGCCACGGCGGCTGCAGCCACGACCGAAAACAGAAGACCGACGCCGACTGCGACGAGCGCAGGGCGATAGAGCCCGAGCAGCGGCGCGGCACGCCACCATCCGGTCATACGCCCCCGATCCTGATCGTTCTGATCCCGACCGCCCATTCCAAAAACCGCCGTCCCCTGTCGCGCTCAACCGAACCTCTGGTTGAGCCGCCGGAGCCACTATCGGAACAGGACCGCGGTTAAGAACTGCACAATTTCGGAACCCGGCTTTTCCGCATTACCCGGTTTAGTTAATGAAGTGCAGGATGATGCGGGCTCTGTCGAAGCAAGTTGCCGGTTTTCCCCGGAGTAGTACGGAGCCGTCGATACATCGCCGATTCATCCCGTGGCGATAGCTTTCACGAAGCTACTCACCGCACCCGGCAAGACTTTTCTGATGTATCGATCTCGATCTGCGACATGCATCGTCATGACCGTCGCCGTCCTGGCAGCAATCATGCTGCCGGCGAAAGCCGACGAGATCGGCGTCAGCGAGGATGCGATCCTGTTCGGCCAAGCCGCAGCGCTCGAGGGTCCCTCCTCCACACTCGGACAGCGCATGCGGCAGGGCATCGTCGCAGCCTTCACCGAGATCAACGCCAAAGGCGGCGTCCACGGCCGCAAGCTCCAGCTCATCAGCCGTGACGACGGCTACGACCCCGACCGCTCGCTGGCGCAGACGCTGCGGCTGATCGAGGACGAGAAGGTGTTCGCGCTGATCGGCGCGGTGGGCACGCCGACCGCGGTGGCGACGATACCGATCACCAGCGCCAGGAACGTGCCCTTCATCGGTCCCTTCAGCGGCGCTGAATTCTTGCGCGACTTCGAGCTTGCGAACGTGGTCAACATCCGTGCAAGCTATGGCGCCGAGGCCGAGGCGTGGGTCAAGCATCTCACCGAGGATCGCCATTTCACCCGCATCGCCATTTTCTACCAGGACGACTCGTTCGGGCGCGACGGTCTTTCCGGCGTGAAGCGCGCGCTTGCCAGGCGCGGCCTCGAGCTCGCCGCCGAAGGCACCTTCGAGCGCAACACCCGCGCCGTCGCGTCGGCCTGGCGCACGATCAAGCGCGTCGAACCCGAGGCGATCGTCATGGTCGGGACCTACGGTCCCTGCGCCGAGTTCATCAAGCTCGCGCACCGCAGCGGCGCCAATCCGACCTTCGTCAACATCTCCTTTGTCGGCGCCGTTGCGCTCGCCAAGGAGCTCGGCCCCGAGGGCGAAGGCGTCGTCGTCACGCAGGTCGTGCCGTTTCCCTGGGACCGCTCGCTTAAGCTGGTCGCCGACTACCAGGCGGCGCAGACGGCGTTCGACCCGGCGCTGACACCGAATTTCGTGGCGCTCGAAGGCTATATCGCCGGCCGTCTCGCGGCCGCGGCGCTGGAACAAGCCGGACCGCAACCGACGCGCGCGAGCCTGCTGCGCACCATCAACGATGTCGGCCGCTTCGACATCAGCGGCAGCACCATCACCGTCGGCATGCGCATGCTCGACGCGCCGCCGAAGGTGTTTTTGACGGTGATCCAGAAGGACGGGACGTTCAAAGCTGTGGACCGGCTATAGAGCAGATCACGGCCGCCGCGTCCAGCGGTCGGCGTTGACGGCGCCTTGCGGGATCTCGCCTTTGACGATCGCTTCGACCTGCCGCACGGTTTCCAGCGACTGATATTCGATCGCCTGCGGCGTCAGGCCGCCGACATGGGGCGTGGCGATGACGTTGGGAAGCTTCGCAAGCTCCGGGCTTGGCATCTGGTCGGGCGCGCGGCCCACATCCATCGCGGCACCCGCGATTCGATTTTCAAGCAACGCCTTCGCCAGCGCCGCTTCGTCGACCAGGTTGCCGCGGGAGAGATTGATGAAGACCGCATGCTTCTGCATCCGCGCCAGCGCCGCCTCGCCGATCAGATTTTCGGTCTGCTCGTTGGCGATGGCAAGGCAGACGACATAGTCGGACGCGGCGAGGAGCTCGTCGAGGCTGACCTGCCGGATGGCACCGTCGGTCACGGTCGCAAAGGGATCTGCGACCAGCACTTCCATGCGCATCACCTTGGCGATTTCCCCGAGATAGCGCCCGATGCTGCCATAGCCAATGATGCCGATCTTGCTGCCGGCGAGTTGACGGCCCATCCGCGCTTCCGGCTTGCGGCCGGCGTGATAATCGGCCGTCGCTCGCGATACGCCGCGGGAGAGATCGACCATGAAGCCAACCGCGAGCTCGGCAACGGCTTGCACGAAGCCAGGCCCGGCGCGGGTCACGAGCACGCCGGCGTTCGAGGCCGCCTCGACATCGACGTTGCGGATGTCGACGGCGCAGCGGACGAAGGCGCGCAGGCGCGGCAGTTGCGCAAAGATCTCGCCGCGTCCCTCGGTCATGCGATCGGCCACGATGATGTCGACATCTTGCGCAGCGCGCACGAGGCTGGCTGAGACCAGCGTCTCATCGCTCTCGTGCAGGATCACCTCGGCGGTCGCGCGCAAGCCGTTCAGGCTGCGATCGCCGTAGTAATTGCGGCGCATCTCCGGCGTGTGGGCCAGCAGGACTTTCACGGCGATACTCCCTCAATAGCCGAACGCGCGCGGCAATGCCGTGCTGAGCCATGGCACGAACGCGATCACGAGCAGGCAAAGGAACAACAGGCCGAGATAGCCCATGATCGGCTTCACCGTCTGCTCGATCGGCACATTGCCGATCAGGCAGGCGCCGTAAAGCCCGAGCCCGAGCGGCGGCGCGAACAGGCCGATGCCCATCGCGATCACAAGCACCACCCCGAAATGCAGGGGATCGATGCCGAGCTGCACGGCCACCGGCAGCAGCAGCGGCCCGAAGATGATCAGCGCGGCCGCCCCCTCCAGCACCGAGCCCATCACGATCAGCACGCCGATCGCGAGCAGGATGAACAGCCAGGTGCCGCTGGTCTTGGACAATCCCAGCATGAAATCGCCGACCGCATGCGGCACCTGCTGCAGGGTCAGCGTGAACGCCAGCGATTGCGCTGCGGCAACGATGAACAGCACGAGCCCCGCGCGCGTCGCTCCCTGGACGAAGCTGTGCGCAGCCGATGTGAAGCTGAGTTCGCGGAACACCACGCTGCCGACGACGAGCGCATAAGCCACGGCGAAGGCCGAGATTTCCGTGGCGGTGGCAAAGCCGCTCTTGAAGCCGAAGAAGATCATGAAGATCAGGCCGAACGAGGCGATCGCACCGCTCCACAGGCCCGACACCGGCATCTGCGGCGCGATGACCTCGGCATCAGCTGGAGACTCAGTTGGAGTCTCAATTGGAGTCTTGCCGAAGATGATGGAGACGGCGATCAAGGCCAGCGCCATCAGCGCCGCGGGCAACAGCCCTGCGACGAACAGACCACCGATCGACAGGTTCGCGACGAAGCCCAGGATGATCAGGTTGATGCAGGGCGGAATAGTCTCCGCCATCACCGCGGAGGCTGCGAGCAGCGCCACGGCGCCGCCCGGATTCTGCTTGGAGCGGCGCGCGGCCGGAATCAGCACGGAGCCGACCGCGGCGACGTCGGCCATCTTCGAGCCGGAAATGCCGGAGAACAGCACCATCGAGGCCACCATCACGACGTTCAAACCGCCGCGCATGCGGCCGACCCCGCGCTGCAACAGCTCGATCAGCCGCACCGACATGCCGTTGGCTTCCATGAGGTAGCCGACGAGAATGAAGAACGGAATCGCGAGCAGCACGAAATTGTCGATGCCGCGCGCCATCTGCTGGGCGAAGATCACGCCGGGCAGCGCGCCCTCGACCCAGATGAAGATCAGCGCGGCCAGCGCCAGTGCAAAGCCGATCGGCAAGCCACCGACCAACGTCGCAAAGAAACCGATCAGCATCAGCGTGCCCGCCGACGGCACCGTGGCGGGCGACAGATAATCCCAGGCGAGATAAAGGCCGGTCACGACGGCAATCGCGACGAGGCCTCTGACGATGTCAGGGAGCGGCCTGGCGCAGAGCTGGTCGATCGCAAACACCGTCATGAACAGCGCGCCGGCGCCCATCGGGTAGAAGGTCAGCTCCAGCGGCAGGCCGGATCCGGTGGTCTGGCCCGCCGTCAGCGAGCCGAGCTTGATGGCGTTGTAGGCGACGTAGCCCGAAATCAGCACCACCAGCAGCGCGCTCGCGGCGTCGACCAGCGCGCGCAGCCGTACCGGAGCCAGATCGCGGAAGAAAGAGACGCCGACATTCTCGCCGCGCGCGAGCGCGCTCGCCGCGCCGAAGAAGGCCGATCCGACCATCAGTCCGCGCGCGACGTCGTCGGACCACTCCACCGGCGCGTTGAAGCAGAAGCGCAGCAGCACGGAACCGCAGACGACGACGAGATCCGTGGCCAGCAGGATGGCCGCGATCGCGTCGCTGAAGCGAAGCAGCAGGGCGATGCTCCCGTGGCGGCCGCCCGAGAGAGGTACGGCAGCTGTCATTGCCACGTCAGGCCTGCGTGGCGCGGATGATGTCGATCACGGCCTTGGATTCCGGCCGCGCCTTCATGAAGTTCTCGATCTGCGGCGCGACGCGCTTTTTGAACGCCTCGCGGTCGCATTCGGCCACCGTCACGCCCTTTTCGGTCAAGGCCGACAGCGCTTCCTTCTCGACGGCGAGCCCGTGGGTCCGCGTGTCGGCCGCAGCCTTCTTCGCGGCATCGAGAAATCCCTCGCGCAGCTTCGGATCCATGCGATTGTAGGTCGTGTCGCTGAAATAGATCGCGAGCGGCGAGAAATTGTGCTGCGTCAATGCATAGAATTTCGCCGTTTCGAAGAACTTGCTGGCCAGGATGGTCGGCGGGTCGTGCTCTAGCCCGTCCAGCACGCCGGCCTGCAATGCCGTGTAGATTTCGCCGAACGCCAGCGGCGTCGCGGCGGCTCCCATCAGGCGCAGGCATTCCGTGATGACGGGATTTGGCAGCGTGCGGATCTTGAGACCGGCGAGATCTTCCGGCGTCTTCACCGGCTTCCTCGCAAGTACGCTGCGTGAACCGAAATTATAGGCCCAGGCGATGATGCGGATGTTGCTGCCCTTGAGCAGCGCGTCCTCGATCGGCTTGGCCGCGCCAGCGTCGAACGCCTTGGTCTGCTGCGGAAAGCTCGAGAACAGAAAGCCGAGGTCGTAGGTGCCGACCAGCGGCACCAGATTCGCCGAGATCGAGGAGCCCGACACCATGAGGTCGATGACGCCGAGCTTCACTGAGTTGATGACGTCGATTTCCTGACCCAATTGGTTGTCGGGAAAGAACGCGACCTCGACCTGCTCACCGAGGCCGTTCGCCTTCAGGTTCTTCACCAGATTGTCGTAGTAGACCCGGCCGTTGGCGAATTTGGGATCGTTCGGCAGCGACGAGGAGCATTTCAGCTTCAGCGTCGCGGCTTCGGCGCGGCCGATGAGTGCGGGGGAAAGCACGAGGCCGGCGGCAAGTCCCGTCGACGACTTGATGAACGCGCGACGGTTCACGGGCACGATGGACATAATGCGGTTTCTCCCCAATTATTGTTTTTCGAGCAACGGTCGTTGCCGCAGCCCGTTGCGCGGACTGTATGGCCAAAGCGACGGCGCAGGCAAGGCTTGCGGCCGGCCGTTGCAAAGCGGCGTGTCGCGAGGATCAACGGCATCAGCGCGCGGCAAAACAGCCATGTTTTTGCGGGATTCTCGATCAGATCGGCATGGGGCCGATGCGCGAGAAGATGCTTTCGCGCAGCGTTGGGCATCGATCCAATTGGCGCATGGATCAATGCGCAATTCACATGGATGGCGCCAGAACGATGCCGCACCAGCTCTGGCAGACCTTCTGCCCCATTTTGCCGCAGCTCAACGTGATCCAGTGCACAGACAGACGCATGGCGGCCACCTAGAAAAGGTGACATCATCGCGCGCATTGCCGATGGAGGTGACACCATGCGCCGTCCAGTCTTTCGCAATTTGTTTCTTGCATCCGCTCTTCTCGCGCTCACGCAATTGACGATGCCGACGGGGGCCGCGGCCGAAGCGCGGCTCGCACTGGTGATCGGCCAATCGGCCTATCGCACCGTGCCGGAACTCCCCAACGCAGCCAACGACGCCAAGGGCATGACGGAGCTGCTCGGCAATGCCGGCTTCACCGTCACCACGGCATCCAATCTGGCGCAAAACGATATGCGTCAGGCGATCTCGGATTTCGCCGGCAAGGTCAGCGCCAGCGGCGCCGACACCGTCGCGCTGGTGTTCTATGCCGGCCACGGCCTCCAGATCGACGGCGAGAACTATCTCGTTCCCGTCGATCTCGACCCCAAGCGCGAAGCCGACATTCCGCTGCAGGGTGTGCGACTGAACGATTTGCTCAACACGCTCGGCGCACTGCCGACGCGGGCGCGCATCTTCATGCTCGATGCCTGCCGCAACAATCCCTTCCCTGCGCTCAGCGGCGCCGGACACGGGCTTGCGATCGTCGACACCAAGGCCGGCGCGCCGGGCTCCTTCATTTCCTATTCGACCTCGCCGGGCTCCGAAGCCGAGGATGGCTCCGGCATCGACAGCCCCTATACCACCGCGGCGCTGACCGTCGCCAAGCAGCCCAATCTGCCGATCGAGGAAGTGTTCAAGCGCATTCGCGTCGCCGTGGCGCAATCGACCGACGGACGCCAGATCCCCTGGGAAAGCTCGTCGCTGACGACTGACTTCAAGTTCTTCGGCGGCGACAGCAGCGGCAGTCAGACTGCGCTTCCTGGCGCATCCTCCATGGCACTTGCGAGCGGCACGCGCAGCCTCGAGGACTGGCGCAAGGATTTGCAGGGCAAGCCGGCCATGGTCGCCTATGAGATAGTGATCACCGACGACACCGTGCCGGCCTATCAGGCCTATATCGAGTTGTACGCTCAGGATACCCGTACGCCGCGGCTGCGCACGATTGTGGAGCGCCGGCGCCAGATGCTGGCGTGGGAGCGCGCCACCGCGATCAACACCCGCGCCTCGTTCGAGGCGTATCTGGCGAACTGGGACAACAGCGATCTGGCCGCGACCGCACGCCGGCTGCTGCTCCGCGTGCAGAACCGCAACTACGTCTTGCCTGCCGCGGTCGCGGCCGCTCCTGCCCCGGTCGCCGTCGCGATGGCCCCGACCTGCCCGTGCTCGACGCCCACACCACCGGCTTCGCCGATCAACCCGACGATCGCGCCTGTGATCAAGAAGCGCGTCGACGACACACCGCCGAAGCGCAAGGTGGTCGACACGCCGCCCAGGCCGCGCCGGCCGCCGCCTGATGAGGTGATCTACGAGCGCGCGCCGCCACCGGATCGCGGCCCGCCGCCAGAAGCCTTAGGTGTCGGAATAGGCATCGGAATTGGCATGGGCATGGGCGGTCGAGGCGGCAACTACGGCGGCCCGGGACACGGCGATGGCTACCGCAGCCGTTACTGAGACCGCTCGCGCGGCAGCCGGACGCGGACACGGGTGCCGCCACCGGGACGATCCTCAATGGCGACCGTGCCGCCGTTGCTTTCGACAACTTGCCTCACGATTGTGAGTCCCAATCCTGCGCCGCCGCTCTCGCGGCTGCGCGAGGTCTCCAGCCGGTAGAATGGATCGAATACGCGGGTGCGTTCGTCAACCGGGATTCCCGGCCCGCGGTCCTCGACCAGGAGTTCGATCACATCGGTCTCGGCGTACAACGAGATGTCCGCGGCGCCACCATAGAGGATCGCGTTGTTGACGAGATTGGCAACGACCCGAGCCATGCCCGCAGCCGAGCCGCGGATGAGGAGAGCCGGATCTTCGCAGGTGAGCGTCAGCGCTGCGCAGGCGCCCTTGCGCGCTTCGTACTCGGTCCGCGCGACGCGGGCAAGATCGACGGTTTCCGCCGACGGGCCTGCGAACGAGGCGCGGACAAAGGCGAGCGCATCATCCATCAGCGATTGCATGTCGTCGAGATCGACGGTTGCCTTGTCCCGCTGCACGCTTTCGGGCAGCAGCTCGAGACGTAGCCGCAGCCGCGTGACATAAGTGCGCAGATCATGGCTGATCGCGCCGAGCACGAGGGTGCGGCTGCGCAGCAGTTCGGCGATGTTCGCCTGCATGGCGTTGACGGCGCGGATCAGCGCCCGGACGTCGGGAGCACCCCGCTCGCTGACCGGCATGGTCTCCATGGCAGCGCCGAAGCGCTCGATGGCGACGGTCAACTCGGACAGCGGCCTGGTCTCGTGGCGGACCGCGAGCAAGGCCGCCAAAGCGACGACGAAGCCGAGAATTCCGGCCAGCAGGCCGACAGGAATGCCGAGCAGGCGAAGGCTGAGCTCACCTGCGGTCTCGATCACCAGATAGCCGCCGCCAGCAAGTTCAATGACAGCTTGCAGGCGCGAGGTGACGAGATCACGCAAGCGGGCCACCTGTTGGCCGTCCCTGACGTTGACGAAGGACAGTGCGACCAGCCGCTCCGCTGGCACACCGCTCTGCGCGCGCAGCCGTTGCTCCGCGCTGCTCAGGAAACGGCCATGCAACGGGTTGGGCGGCACGTCCTGACGCACGACCGGCTTGAATCGCGCCGTCGTGGCCGCGCGCAGCACCAGGTCGCGATCGTCGCGCGGTACCCTGTCGATAGCCTCCGCCAAGGCGGCGACCTGCGCGAACAAAGCGGCAAATCCGGACGGCTCGCCGCGGCCGCGCTGCTCCACGAAATAGATGGCGACCGACAGCAACTGCACGAGAATGATGGCGCCGACGACGATAAGGCCGAGGCGGGCGGCGATGTGAAGCCTGCTCATCCCGCACAGGCTCCGTGCTCAGAGCGGGCGAACGTCAGCACTGAAGAGATAGCCGCCATTGCGCACGGTCCTGATCGAGAACGCAGCCTTGGGATCGGCGGCGACGAGCTTGCGGCGCAGCCGGCTGACCGACACGTCAATGACGCGGTCGAACGGATCCGCAGTCCGGCCGCGCGTCCAGTCGAGCAACTGGTCGCGGGACAGCACCCGCTTGGGCCGTTCGAGGAAACATGCCAGCAGATCAAACTCCGCTGCCGTCAACTCGACGATACGGTCCTGGTCGTTGGTCAGGCTGCGCCCGTCGAGATCGGCCACCAGCCTGCCGAAAGCAATTCGCCGCGGCGGCGGCATCTGCAGCGGGCCGTCCACACGCCGCAAGACGGCCTTGATGCGCGCCAGCAATTCCCGAGGATTGAAAGGCTTCGGCAGATAATCGTCGGCGCCGAGCTCCAGGCCGATGATGCGGTCGACATCGTCGGCCTTGGCCGTCAGCATCAGGATCGGCGTGCGGCTCTTGCCGCGCAGGCGCTGGCAGATCGACAGTCCGTCCTCGCCCGGCAGCATGATGTCAAGCACGATGAGATCCGGGCATGCCTGCATCAGCGCCCGGTCCATCGCCGCGCCGTTCTCGACGCAAACCGGCGCATAGCCCTCCCGCGTCAGCAGGTCCGCCAAGAGCGCGCGGATCTCGCGGTCGTCCTCCACGATCATGATCGTCCGAGTGTCCATCGCGGCCTCTATCGAGCAGCCCGCTGGCAGGAATGTGGCGACCCCGTCACTCGTTACAAAACGTTACACTTCCGGCCTCGCCGGCAACATCACGGCAAAAGATCGAGGCGAGATTGGCCCCATGCGGCGACCGGTCTCGTTCCGGCGCGTCCTCACAAACAGGAGTATCCGATGAAACCCATTCTGGCTTCGCTATCACTCGCAACGGTGCTGGCCCTCACGGGAGCCTCCGGTGCAAACGCCTGGGTTCGCAGCGGCAGCGTCACGACTTGGCGAGGTACCTACTACGGCAGCGCCAGCGGCGGATGCGCCGGCGGAACCTGCTCGCGTTCGGCTTCGGTGACGGGACCTTATGGCGGCACGATCGCACGCAGCGGCAGCATCACGCGCGTGGCTCCGCATGCATTCGACTACACGCGCACCACGACGGGTCCGAACGGCAACAGCGTGACGCGCAGCGGCACGGTCGGGACTCATCCTTATTACGGTTACCGGTACTGACCGCCGCGCCGGACACCGTGAAATTCCGGCCGGGGTCAGAACACTGGCCGCGGACTGCCTTCCTCCAACTTGCAAGCAGGGATATCTCGAATGCGACGATTGACGATCTTGGCGTCGGCCGCGGCAGCCGCACTGGCCGCAGGTTCGACCGCGCTAGCCTTCACCCCCAGCCCTCACCCCGGCATGTCCGACGGCCTCACCGAAGTCAGCGGCGGCTGCGGACCCGGCTGGCACCTGACGGCCAACGGCCTGTGCCGGCGGACCATCGTGCCCTACGCCCATCCACCCTATGCCTATGCGGCGCCTCCCTATCCTGGGGCCTGTTGGTGGACCAGCACGCCATTCGGCGTGCGGAGGGTCTGCGCATGGTGAGACCAGTACAGCTGCGGGAGCTGCGACGCGCGATCGCGGCCATCATCGCCGCGTTGGTCGCGATATCGTCCGCGGGCGCCGCGTCCGCCCAGCAACCGCGACAGGAGATACGCCAAGCGTGCACCGCGGACATGCGCGCGCTGTGCTCCGGCATCATGCCGGGAGGCGGCCGCGTCAAGCAGTGCATGATCGAGCATTTCGACCAGCTGTCGGATGGCTGCAAGAGCGCGCTGAAGCAGGCGCAGGCGTCGAAGCCATAGGGCGTGCCTCGCGGGAGTGCGCGTGGGGCTCGCAGACGCGATAAGTGCCGCGAGCCCTGCGGTGTCGCACGATATACAGGCGAGGCCGGCAACCCCATGTTTGCCGACGACCGGCAGCTGTGGTCTGGTCGGCCAACGGAACACTTCGGGGATTCGCTGCTGATGGCGCAGGACGCTCACACCGCAACATCATGGCCGCTGTTTCGCTCACTCGCGTCCTATTCGCTGCCGGGCGATTTGATGGCCGGCCTGACGCTCGCGGCAATCGCGATCCCAGAGCAGATGGCCACGGCGCGGCTCGGCGGCTTCGCGCCGCAGATCGGCTTCTTCGCCTTCATGGCGGGATCGCTCGGCTTTGCGATGCTCGGCGGAAACCGCTTCCTGTCCTGCGGCGCCGATTCCACGATCACGCCGATCTTCGCCGGCGGGCTGGCGGCGCTGGCCGCCGCCGGCTCGCCTGAGTATCAGGGCCTCGCGATCGCGCTGGCACTGATGGTCGGCGCAATGATGCTGGCCGGCGGCGCCTTCCGCCTCGGCGGCATCGCCAATCTCTTGTCCGTGCCCGTCATGGTCGGTTTCCTCGCCGGCATCTCCGTCCACATCATCGTGTCGCAATTACCGGGCGTGCTGGGCCTGGACTCGCCGAACGGGCCGACGCTCGATCGCATCGCTGTGCTCGCAAGCGAGCTCGGCCGCACCAATCCCTTCACGCTATGCATCGGCTTCGGTGTGCTGGCCGTGGTCTTCGTCGCCGAGAAGATCAGCGCAAAAATTCCGGGCGCGCTGATCGGGCTCGTCGCCGCGACCCTGGCCACGATTGCGCTCGGCCTCGAGAGCAAGGGCGTCAATGTCGTAGGCCTCGTGCCGGGGACGCTGCCGCGGCCGACCTTCCCCGAGCTTGCACCGGAGCAATGGGTCCGCCTCGTGCCGCTCGCCTTTGTCATCACGGTCGTGGTGATGGTGCAGACCGCGGCGACGACGCGCTCATTCCCGTCCGATCCCGACAAGCCGGCCGATGTCGATCGCGATTTTCTCGGCGCGGGCGCCGGCAGCGTGCTGTCGGGCCTGTTCGGCGCGTTTCCGGTCAACGCCAGCCCGCCGCGGACGGGCATTGTCGCCGAGACCGGCGGACAATCGCAGCTCGCGGGTCTCGCCGCCGCTGCGATCGTGCTGGCGCTGCTCGCGTTTGGAACGGGATTGCTGCAGCACGTTCCAGACGCAGCCCTCGGCGGCATCCTGCTGTTCGTCGCGCTGCGCATCATCCGCGTGAAGCAGATCGTCACGATCTATCGCCAATCCCCCAGCGAATTCCTGCTGATCGCCGCCACCGCCGCGCTGATCATCGTGCTGCCGATCCAGCAAGGCGCGTTCCTCGGCATCGTGCTGTCGCTGCTGCACGGCATCTGGAGCACGACGCGCGCGCGGCTGGTCGAGTTCGAGCGCGTGCCGGGCACCACGATCTGGTGGCCGGCACATCCGCACATCGCCGGCGAGCGCATCGCCGGCGTCGCCGTGCTCGGGCTGCAGGCGCCACTGTCCTTCCTCAACGCGCCCGGCTTTCGCAGCGACGTGATCAAGGTGCTCGGCACGATGCCGCCACAGCTGCTGGTGCTGGAGGCGAGCGGCATGGTCGAGATCGACTTCACCGCCGCGCAGATCCTGCTGGACGTGTTCAGGGCGTGCAGCGAACAGGGCGTCACCGTCGCGCTGGCCCGGCTGGAATCAGTGCGCGCGCAGGACGCGTTCGAGCGGTTTAGATTGTTCGACGCCCTGCCGAGAGAGCGTGTCTTCCACAGCGTCGACGAGGCCGTGCGGAAGTTGGCGCGATAACTGGGCTCACTGCGCCAATGGCGGGTGATCGCGCTGGATCGTTTCGCGGATCCAGCTGGCATGGATCGCGCGAAACAGGATTTGCGCCGTCTTGAGGTCGTTCGCCTTCATGCAGAGATCGACGATGCGACGGACTGCGTCGTCGCGCATCAGTCCATCCGAGATCTTCATCGCGATTTCCATCGCGACTTTCGCCGCGCGCTCGTAGCGCTCGCTGTCGCGCTTGTCGCTGCGCGCGCTACCTGCCGCGCTCGCCGCAGCGGCGTCACAGATCGCACGGATGCGCTCGGCGGCCTCGATGTCGCCGAGCGGCCGTTCGATCGCTTCGTCCCAGACGTCCTGACGCGTCTTGCGCGCGAACCACTGCATTGCCTGCTCCGTGGTGAGGGAGCGAGCATAAACGGCGGCCACGCCGCGCGCTACGCCTCCGGTACGATCTTCCCGGGATTGAAGATGTTCTGCGGATCGAGCGCCTTTTTCAGCGCCCGCATCGCGTCGATCGCCTCGGGGCCGAGCTCCGCCTTGAGGTATTTCTGCTTGCCCTGACCGATGCCGTGCTCGCCGGTGCAGGTGCCGTCCATCGCCTGCGCGCGCTCGACCAGCCGATGCATGAACTCCTCGCCGCGCGCCATCTCGTCGGCATCGTTGGTGTCGCAGACCAGCGAGCAGTGGAAATTGCCGTCGCCGACATGGCCGACGATCGGCGACAACAGGTTGAGGCGCTTGAGATCTTCCTCGGTCTCGCCGACGCATTCGGCAAGCCGCGAGATCGGCACGCAGACGTCGGTCGCGACCACCCCGATGCTGTCGCCGGGCCGCAGCGCTTTCACCGACCAATAGGCGTCGTGCCGCGCCTGCCACAGTTTTGTGCGGTCCTCCGGCTTGGTGGTCCAGGAGAAATCGCCGCCGCCGCAATCCCTGGCGATCTCGCCGAAGGCCTTGGACTGTTCGGCGACCTCTATCTCGCTGCCGTGGAATTCCATCAGCAGCAGCGGCGTTTCGGGCAGGGTCAACTTCGAATAGGCGTTGCAGGCCCGCACCTGCGCGGCGTTGAGCAGCTCGATGCGCGCCACGGGAATACCGGTCTGGATTGCCAGGATCACGGCCTGACACGCCCCGTGCACGGTCTCGAACGACACCGCTCCGGCCGCGATCGTATCGGGGATGCCGCGCAGGCGGATGGTCAGCTCCGAGATGATGCCGAGCGTGCCCTCGGCGCCGACGAACAGATGCGTCAGGTCGTAGCCGGCGGATGATTTCTTCGCACGCGTGCCGGTCGTGATGATCTCGCCGTCGCCGCGGACCACTTTCAGCGCCAGCACACTGTCGCGCATGGTGCCGTAGCGCACCGCATTGGTGCCGGAAGCGCGGGTCGAGGCCATGCCACCGAGGGAAGCGTCCGCGCCGGGGTCGATCGGGAAGAACAGGCCCTGGTCGCGCAGATGCTCGTTGAGCGCCTTGCGGGTGACCCCGGGCTGGATCACGCAATCGAGGTCCTCGGCATGCACCGCGAGCACCTTGTTCATGTCGCGCAGGTCGATGCAGATTCCGCCGGCGGGTGCGTTGACCTGGCCCTCGAGCGAGGTGCCGGTGCCGAAGGCGATGACGGGCACGCCGTTTTTCGCGCAGATCCGCACCACGTCCTGGATGTCGGCAGTCTCCAGCGCCGTCACCACGCCGTCCGGCGGCTGGTTCACGATCCATGTGGTGGTATGGCCGTGCTGCTCGCGGACGGCTTGCGAGGTGATGAGGCGGTTGCCGAACCGCGCGGCAAGTTGCTCCAGCGCGCTCGCGAGGGCTTTCGGCGCCGGCCGCGGCGGATTATTGGTGATGGTCGTACCCACGGACGTTCCTCCCGACGAGACGAACCGTGGCAAAGGACATCTCACCGGTCAAGTCAAGCGACCGGACGCATAGCTGGGGAAGGACACATGCCGGAGACTGCTGCCACAACGATCGAGGGCGTGCCGTTCCGCTCGTCAATCATGCAGATCGAGCCGCAATGGATCGACTACAACGGCCACCTCAACATGGCCTATTACAACGTGATGTTCGACCGCGCGATCGACCAGATGTGGCTGACGCTCGGGATCGGACCGGGCTACATGAAGGAGCGCGGCGGCTCGACCTTCACCGCCGAATGCCACGTGCGGTATTTGCGCGAAATCCACCTCGACGATCCCGTGCAGGTCTCGGTCTGGCTGCTGGAAGCCGACGACAAGCGGCTGCACACCTTCCAGGAGCTGCGGCACGCGACCGAAGGATGGCTGTCCGCCACATCGGAAAACATGTCGCTTCACATCGACATGGGCTCACGAAAGGTGGCGGCTTTTCCCCCAGACATCCGTGAGCGCATCGCAGCGGTGGTCAAGGCCCACAGCGCCGTCCCGCGGCCCGAGGGCATCGGCCGGAACGTGGCGATGCCCTCGAAGCGGTAAGCGCGCTAAACCCTGTTACGACCCCGTGCCAGTCCGACAACGGCCGAGACCAGGAACAACACGACGGCGATGAAGAAGATGATCTTGGCGATTTCGATCGACGCGCCGGCGAGGCCGCCAAAGCCCAGGATACCGGCGATCAGGGCGATAACCAGAAACGTAACTACCCAGCTAAGCATGATCCGAACCTCTGTTTCGATGTCTGTCTGCGATCGGCGCGGCTGACGCGCCTCACTTGCAGAACCAATCGCCAACTCGGAACAATGGTTCCGGGCCGCTGAAGCCGGAAATTCGCCTGACCGACAGGAACAAATTGGCTTTCGGCGCACGTGGAAAACCCCTGTCCGCGGCCCCATATAGGGACCAATCCCTGTTAAGAAGGCTCCCCTTTCACCACCCCGCGGTGCCAACGTGGGGCAAATGATTCGCATGACCGAGCCGAGCAAGATCACGTCCCAGAGCGTCCCCGACCACCAGCCCGCAGCCGGCGGCATCGCCGCGCGTGCGCGCGCCTCGGTAGGCCCGCAATACCTGTCCGGGCTCAATCCGGAGCAGCGCGAGGCTGTGGAGACGCTGGACGGGCCGGTTCTGGTGCTGGCCGGCGCCGGCACCGGCAAGACCCGCGTGCTGACCACGCGCATCGCCCACATCCTGAGCCAGGGCCGCGCCCGCCCATCCGAAATCCTGTCGGTGACCTTCACCAACAAGGCCGCGCGCGAAATGAAACATCGGCTCGGTCAGATGCTCGGCCATGCCGTCGAAGGCATGCCGTGGCTCGGCACCTTCCACTCCATCGGCGGGCGCATCCTGCGCACCCACGCCGAGCTGGCGCAGCTCAAGTCGAACTTCACCGTGCTCGACGTCGACGATCAGGTCCGACTGCTCAAGCAGCTTCTGCAAGCCGACAATATCGACGACAAGCGCTGGCCGGCGCGCATGCTGGCCGGGCTGATCGACGGCTGGAAGAACCGCGGCCTGACGCCGTCGCAGGTGCCGTCGGGCGAAGCCGCCGTGTTCGCCAACGGCAAGGGCGGCAAGCTCTATGCGAGCTACCAGGAGCGGCTGAAGATCCTGAACGCCGCCGATTTCGGCGATCTGCTGCTCGAGGACATCCGCATCTTCCGCGAGCACCCGGATATCCTGCGGCAGTACCAGCAGCGCTTCAAATTCATCCTGGTCGATGAGTATCAAGACACCAACGTCGCTCAATATCTGTGGCTGCGGCTGCTGTCCCAAGCGCCGACTTCTTTTGCCTCTCCCCGCGTGCGGGGAGAGGTCGGATCGCCCGGCAGCGCAATTGCGCGCCCGAGCGATCCGGGTGAGGGGGACTCTCAGCAAGCTGAGCTCGTGGAGGCAGCCCCTCATCCTGACCTTCTCAGCGCGAGCGAAGCTCGTCGCGACCCCGCAAGCGGGGAGAAGGAGCAGACGCGCCACGTCAAAAACATCTGCTGCGTCGGCGACGACGACCAGTCGATCTATGGCTGGCGCGGCGCGGAGGTCGACAACATCCTGCGCTTCGACCATGATTTCCCCGGCGCCAAGGTCATCCGCCTCGAGCGCAACTACCGCTCGACGGGCCACATCCTCGCCGCCGCCTCGCACCTGATCGCCCACAACGAGGGCCGGCTCGGCAAGACGCTGCGCACCGAGGACCAGGACGGCGAGAAGGTCACGGTAACAGGCTCTTGGGATTCGGAAGAGGAAGCCCGCGGCATCGGCGAGGAGATCGAGCAGATCCAGCGCCAGGGCGACAAGCTCAACGAGATCGCGATTCTGGTGCGCGCCTCCTACCAGATGCGCGAGTTCGAGGACCGCTTCGTCACGCTCGGCCTGCCCTATCGCGTCATCGGCGGCCCGCGCTTCTACGAGCGCGCCGAGATCCGCGATGCGCTGGCTTATCTCCGCGTCATCAATTCACCGGCCGACGATCTCGCCTTCGAGCGCATCGTCAACACGCCCAAGCGCGGCCTGGGCGATGCCACCGTGCAGATGCTGCACGATCACGCCCGCAAGCGCCGCATCCCGCTGTTCGAGGCGGCGCGCGCGGTGGTCGAGACCGATGAGCTGAAGCCGAAGGCGCGCGGCTCCTTGCGCGACGTCGTCGCCCAGTTCGACCGCTGGCGCGCCCAGCGCGAGGTCACCTCGCACACCGAGCTCGCCGAGATCGTGCTCGACGAGAGCGGCTACACCGAGATGTGGCAGAAGGACCGTTCGGCGGACGCCGCGGGTCGGCTCGAAAACCTCAAGGAGCTGGTGCGCTCGATGGAGGAGTTCGAGAACCTGCAAGGGTTTTTGGAGCACATCTCACTGGTGATGGACCGCGACAGCGGCGCCGACGAGGACGCGGTGTCGCTGATGACGCTGCATTCGGCCAAGGGGCTGGAATTCGACAACGTGTTCCTGCCCGGCTGGGAGGAAGGCCTGTTTCCGAGCCAGCGCACGTTGGACGAACAGGGCCGCGCCGGCCTCGAGGAAGAGCGCCGGCTCGGTCATGTCGGCCTGACCCGGGCCCGCCGCCGCGCCAAAATCTATTTTGCCACCAACCGCCGGATCCACGGCACCTGGTCGACCACGATCCCCTCGCGCTTTCTCGACGAACTGCCCGCGGCCAATGTCGAGATCACGGAATCCAAGGGCGGCTCGGCCTGGGGCGGCACCGGCGGCTACGGCGCCTCCCGCTTCGACGACATGGAAGCGTTCGGCTCCACCTATTCGACCCCGGGCTGGCAGCGCGCCCAGGCCAATCGCAATCGCGGCGGCGGTGGCGGCGGCAATGGCGGCCGCGGCAGTTTCGAGGAACAGGCCTCGTCGTTTTCGTCCCAGTCGTCCTCGCCCGATTTCGGCAGCTTCTCCTCGCGCCGCCGCGGGCCGCTGACGATCGAGGGCGAGCTGGTGGCCAAATCCACCGGCACGACCTCGGAATTCTCCCTCTCCGACCGCGTCTTCCACCAGAAATTCGGCTATGGCCGCGTCACCAAGATCGACGGCAACAAGCTCACCATCGCCTTCGACAAGGCGGGGGAGAAGAAGGTCGTGGACAGTTTTGTGCAGCGGGCGTGAGGCCTGCATGCCGCACTACATCGCCATCATCGAGGACGCCGGCCCGGACGAAGCCGTCGGCGTGTGGTTTCCGGACCTGCCCGGCTGCATTTCCGGCGGCGACGACGTCGATGAGGCCCTGGAGAATGCGCCCGAGGCACTCGCGTTCTATGCACAGGAACTGACCGCGGACGGCCGCCAGCTTCCCCCGCCGCGGACATTGGACGAGCTCAAGGCCGACCCTGATGTCGCCGACGAGCTCGGGAAGCACACGGTCGCCCTGATCGAATGGCCACCCCTCACTGAGGCCACGGAGTGAGGACTGTTCGCCGCACTGGTCGGACTCTCGACAGTTCAGGTCCGAACAGCCCTTGACCACCGTGAACTTCCCCGTATCAGATGCGGCCATGGTCCGGGGCTCCATCACACTGATCTTGCTGGCATTGGGTATGCCGTCGCTTGCGGCGGCGGAGACCATGAGCTTTGGCGATGCGATCGGGCTGCTGGCGAAAAGTTGCGGCGCGGAAATCGTCGCCAATTGCCGCGGCGTCAACCCGGATTCGACCCGCCTGAAGGAGTGCCTCTCGCGCAACCGCGACGTGCTCTCGCAGCAGTGCCAGAGCGATTATCTCGGTGCCTTCGACGCCATCCAGAAGCGCGTCGCAGCCCGTGTCACCGTGGCGAACGTCTGCCAGCGCGAGATCGTCAAGGTCTGCGGCGGCTCGACCAAGGAGACCAGCAAGGCGGTCCCCTGCCTGGTCTCGACGCCCAAGGGCATCAGCAACAATTGCCTGAAGGCCGTTGACGACGCGGGGTATCGGTGATGCCAGCGACGAGGCTTTCCACCGCCGGAATATGCATCGCGCTCGGCCTCGCTTTGCTCGCGGGCACAGCGGAAGCGCAGACGGCGCCGCCAACCCGCGACGACATCGTCGGCAAGCTCAACCATTTCGAACAAGCCGCCGAGATCGATCTCCCCGCGCTGAAGCTGCAGGTGATGGAGCGGGCCAAGGCCAGGATCAAGAACGATCCCGGTCCGGTGAACCGGCCGCTGATCGCGCCTGATCTGGTCAATCTGCCGACCTTCACTGCGCAGATCCAGTTCGACGCCGACACGCCGATCATCCAGCCGGCGTCCTACCAGACCGTCGGCCGCCTCGCCGATGCGCTGGTCCATGCCTCGCTGCTGCCCTACACGTTCCTGATCGTCGGCCATGTCGAATCCAACGCGAAGACGCGCGAGGCCAACGCGATCCTGAGCCAGCGCCGGGCGGACGCGATACGCGACGTGCTGGTGAACACGTTCAAGATCTCGACCAAGCGGCTGCATCCGATCGGCCTCGGCGAGGAGCAGTTTCTCGACCGGGCCAGGCCGACCTCAGCCGCCAACGCCCAGTTGCAAATCCTGACCTACGCCAAGGTACCGGAGGAAGCGCCTGCGCATCCGGCTGCGACACCTGCGCCTGCGGCGAAAAAGCCCGCCAAGAAGCGCTGAGCGGACGCGCCACGGCGTCTGACGCAACCCTTTGAAGTCACGTTTCTTTTGTGACCTGTCTCACAGCGCAACAGCGCGGTTTCGCGCGACAATTACGCCGGTTTGTGCACCGCCCTATCAGGTGCTATAGGCTTTTTTCGCCCTGCCCGACCCCATGCGCACGAGACCGAGATGGCCAGTTATTTTCAACGTCAGCTGGCCGACTACGTCGAATATCATCGCGATCCCTGGAACTGCGCGATGCACGTGGTCGGCATCCTCCTGCTCTTCACCGGCGCCGTGCTGCCGCTGACGCTGGTCCATTTCCCGGTGTTCGGGATCGAGGTCAGCCTGGCCATGGTTCTTGCCCTGCCGGTGCTGGCCTACTGGCTGATGCTGGACGCCGGGATCGGGCTCGGCATCCTCGCCTCGATGATCGTGCTGCTTTCGGTCGCAACCGCGATTGGCAATCAGGTCTCGATCGTCATGATGTGGTCGATTTTTGTGGTGCTGATCGGGCTCGGCGTCGCGTCGCAAATCGTCGGTCACAAGGTTTTCGAGGAGCGGCAGCCGTCGATGGTCGACCACCCCACGCATTTTCTGCTTGGACCGATGTTTGTCATGGCAAAATTATTCATTGCATTGGGCTTCCGTCGCGACCTTGCCGCGATTCTGGCGCCTGCTCCGACCAATTCCCTTTCAACCCGATAGTTCTAGACGCGAAACAGCAAACCTACTGCATGGCTCTCGTACTGGTTACCGGTGGCAGCGGCTTCATCGGACATCATCTTGTAGAAGCGCTCCGCGCCCGTGGGCAGCGGGTGCGTGTTCTCGACGTCCGTGCGCCTGCCGCGCCGTATGCCGACGTTGAATATGCCCAAGGCTCGGTGCTCGACGGTGCCGCGGTCGATGCCGCGATTGCTGGGGTCGATCAGGTCTATCACCTCGCGGGCCTGCCCGGCATGTGGGTCGCCGACAAGCAGGCCTTTCACGACGTCAATTGCCGCGGCACCGAGATCGTGCTCGCGGCCGCGATGAAGCGCGGGGTCTCGCGCTTTCTGCACTGCTCGACGGAATCGATCCTATTCCCCTATTCCGACCTCAACGGTGTTCCCGCCGAAGAGGCGCTGCAGCCGGCCGATGCGATGCCGGGCGCCTACACGCGGTCGAAATCGCTGGCCGAGCATTGCGCCGCGAAGGCCGCAGCTGAAGGTTTTCCGCTGGTGATCGGCACCCCGACCATGCCGATCGGTGCTGCCGACCACAATCTGACGCCGCCGACTGCGATGCTGTGGTACTTCCTGCAGAAGAAAGTGCAGCCGCATCTCGACTTCCCGGTCAATCTCGTCGACGTTCGCGACGTTGCCATGGGCCTCGTGCTGACCATGGAACGCGGGCGTAACGGCCAGCGCTACATCCTCGGCGGCGACTGCGTCAGGCTCGGCCAGATTCTGCGGATGATGTCCGCGATGAGCGGCCGCCGGCAATTCCCGGTCGTCGTTCCCGGCAAGATGGCCGAGCTGTCCGGCATCATGCTTGAATATCTCTCTGACCGCATCACGCGCAGGCCGCCCAACGGCACCGCCGAGGGCGTGCGCATTGCGCTCGCCGCGAGCGACCTCTCGATCAGCAAGGCGCGCACCGAACTCGGCTACGCGCCGCGCCCGATCGAGCCGGTCCTGCGCGAAACCATCACCCATCTTCTCGCCCGCGGCGGCGCGCTTGCCTCCGGCGCCATCGAGCATCACGCGCTCTCCTCGCGCGCCAGCTGAGCTGCCGCCCAACCCAAAGAACCTTTCCGCATGTCCTTCGATTTCAGCAAGCTTCTCTCTGTCGCCTGGGGTGGTTGGACCACGACTTGGCCGACGCAACTGCTCGCCCTGATCTGGCTCGCCTGGCTCGCAAGCTGGGTCGGCGCCTCGTTCTGGCAGGGCCGCACCCAGAAGCAGGTAATGACGCTGGAGTCCGGCCGCTATCGCATCCCGATCCTGGTCGGCGGCATCCTGTTCACGCCATGGACCGCGGAAGTGCTCGGCGAGAAGCCGCTCTGGGTGTTCAGCAATACAGCTGTCTACGTGGTGGCGCTGATCGTGCTGGCCGGCATCTCCTTCACCTGGTGGGGACGGCTGCATCTCGGACAATTCTGGTCCAACACCATCACCCACAAGCAAGACCACCGCGTCATCGACACCGGCCCGTACGGCATCGTACGCCATCCGATCTACACCGGCCTGATCCTCGGCATGCTGGTGACCGGCATCGCGGTCGGCACGGTGACCGCGATGCTCGGCGCGATCCTGATCTCGCTCGGCATGTGGCAGAAGGGCCGGATGGAAGAAGTGTTCCTGTCCAAGGAGCTCGGCGAAGACGCCTACGGCGCCTATTGCCGCCGCGTGCCGATGATCATCCCGTTCCTGTCGCCGCGCTGAGAGCGGCGGACGCGCCCCACATTCGCTGTCGTCCCGGCCCCCCGTGCGCAATTGCGCACTCGGCCGGGACGACAGCGAGAGGAACTGCCTTCCCTCCAGCCCGTTAGCCTCTCGATACCTGCCACTGACCGCAGAGCATCGAGCCATGTCCGACGCCTACGATTATTTTCGCGAGCACGCGATCGCCGCCGTCCGCAAGGCGCGGGCGCTGCCGCCGGGGCGGCCGAAGCAGAAGCAGCGCACCGTGGCGCGTGTCTATCATCTCCTGTCCAGGGAGGCCGCGCTCGCGCCGAACATCCATCATCTGGACGATTTTCGCGCGGCGCGCCGGGCAGAGCGACAGATCGGCCACTGATCTCCGGGCCCCGCTTGCCGGCATTCGTCCCATGCAAATTCGAACGGCTGCCATTCCACGGGAATAGAGCCCCGCGGCCCATCGCACAGGTTGACGTCTGCCCCGCCAGCCCGTTGGATGCGCCCGCAAACAGGGGCTTCTCATGACGTTTTCCAGCATCTTTGCGCAGTTCGTTGCGCTTCTCGGCGGCATCGCGCTGCAATGGCGGAAGCTGTCAGGCACCGTGCCTGCGCCGGCCTGGGGCCAGTCGCCCGCGATTCCCGAAGCAAAACCGCAAGGCGCCATTCCGACACTGAAGATGCCGACGGCGCGGGGCTGGAGCGAAGGACAGAAGCCGACGGTCGCACCCGGGCTCAAGGTCAATGCGTTCGCGACCGGCCTCGACCATCCGCGCTGGATCGAGGTGCTGCCCAATGGCGACGTGCTGATCGCGGAGGCGACGCAGATCGCGGGGGCGCCGCGGTCCGTGTTTCACTACGCAATGCAAGCGACGATGCGGCGCGCCGCCGCGCTCGGCGTCAGCGCCAACCGCATCACGCTGCTGCGCGACAAGGATGGCGACGGCGTCGCGGAGTATCGCGGCGCGTTCATGGAAAACCTCAGCCAGCCGTTCGGCATGGCGCTGGTCGGCGACACCTTCTATGTCGGCAACACCGACGGCGTGATGGCCTTCCCGTACGTGGCGAATGCCGATCGCATCACCGCGCCGGGCAAGCGCCTCACCACTTTCAAGCCGAGCGGCCACTGGACCCGCAGCCTGCTCGCAAGCCCCGACGGCAAGAAACTCTATGCCGGCGTCGGCTCGCTCAGCAACATCGGCGAGATGGGCATGGAGGTCGAGGAAGGCCGCGCCGCCGTCTACGAGCTCGACCTCGTCGCCGGTACGCACCGCATCTTCGCCGCCGGCCTGCGCAACCCGGTTGGTCTCGCCTGGGAGCCGACGACCGGTGTGCTCTGGACCGTCGTCAACGAGCGCGACGGCCTCGGCGACGAAACGCCGCCGGACTATCTGACCTCGGTGCGCGATGGCGGTTTCTACGGCTGGCCCTATTGCTACTGGGGCAAGACGGTGGATGACCGCGTGCCGCAGGATCCGGCGATGGTCGCCAAGGCACTCACGCCTGACTACGCGCTCGGCGGCCACACCGCCTCGCTCGGCCTGTGCTGGATGCCCGCGGGCACGCTGCCGGGCTTCCCCGACGGCATGGCGATCGGCCAGCACGGCTCGTGGAATCGCAGCACGCTGTCCGGCTACAAGCTGGTGTTCATCCCGTTCGAGAACGGAAAGCCTTCGGGTCCAGCACGCGACATCCTGTCCGGCTTCCTCGCGCCGGACGAGAAAGAATCCTACGGCCGTCCGGTCGGCGTCGTGATCGGTCCCGACAAGAAATCGCTGCTGATGGCCGACGACGTCGGCAACGTGATCTGGCGCGTGACGGGCGCTTGAAGGTTATGTTCCAACGCTAAGCGTGGTGCGCTGCTTGCGGAGCAGCGCGATCACCGACAGTGCCGTGATCAACCCGGTCTTGGGATTCTCGGAGGGGACGTTCTCGATTGACATCGAGAAGCGCGCGGAATCCGACTCGACCTCGATGCGATGAACATTGCGCGTCACGGTCGGGTCGGCCCAGATTTGCACCTGGGTGCGATCCGGCCCGACGCCCGCGAGCGACAGCGCGACCGCGACGTTGAGATTGGCCGGAAAGCCTTTCGCTGCCTCTCGCGCGGTCCCCTCGAACAGCTTGAGCGGCTCGCGCAGATTGTCGATATCGATGTTGTTCTGGACGATGAGCGGCGCGCCCTTCAAGCCGTCGATCGGCTTGCGCGTCACCATCTTCACCGAGTGAATTGTGCCGATCGCGGCGGCGTTGACGGCGTCGAGCCCGATCAGCGCGCCGGTCGGCACGAGGATGCGGCCGCCATTGGCCCGGGCGAGATCGACGAGATCAAAATTGTCGAGCAGCCCACCGACGCTGACAACGACCGCGGCCCTGCCGCGTTTCACCGCGGGTTCGACGATCGCGCGGAGTTGGCTGCTCGGCGCGCACTCCACCACGATATCGGCGGCGTCGCCGAGCTGGTCGAGCGGCAGTAGGGATGGCGGACGACGCAGGCTGCCGAGCAATTTCTGATGCTTTGCAGGATCGCGCACCGCCACGGCGGAGAGCGTCAATCCTTCGATGCCCTGATCGAGCGCGGTCGCGATCTTGGTGCCGATCGAGCCGAGCCCCGCGACGGCAACCCGCAATTCGTTCGAAGCTGTCCGTTCAGCCATCGCATCACCCCTCTCGCCAAGTCGATGTCATAGCGCCTCAGGCGTCGCGCGCATAGCTGCGCAGGCGCGTCTCGAGCACGGAGAGCATTGCGTCGCGGGCGGGGTCGCGCGAGCCGCGCAGCCATGCGGCAGCGAGCGGCAGCCGGCCGACGGGCCCGATCTGCTTTGGCCGCAGCGGCACGAAGCGCACGCCTGACACCGCCATCCGCATGGTCCAGCGCGGCACGATCGCGACCCCGAGCCTGGTTGCGACGAGATTGATGATGGTCTGCTTCTCGTCGGCGACCTGCACGACGCGCGGCGTGAGGCCTGCCTGCTCGAATAGTCTTATCGTGAGGTCGTGGCTGTGCGGCCGCGAGCGACGATCCGGCACCAGCATCGCCTCCTCGGCGATCTCCGCCAGCGTGATCGACTTGCGTTTGGCCAGCGCGTGGCGCTGCGGGAAGGCCACGATGGCTGTTTCCTGCAGCAGATCGCGGAATTCGAGCCGCTTGTCCCGCTGAGCCGGTGGACGCACGAAGGCAAGATCGAGCGCGCCGGTCAGGATCTTTGGCAGCAGCCGGACGGTCTTCTCTTCCAGGAGCTGCACTGCGATATCGGGATGCTTTGCGCGAAAATCGCGCAGCAGCGCCGGTAACAGCCCCGCCGCGGCACTGTCGATGGCGCCGACCCGGAGTTTTCGAGCAGCCCCCGCGCGCGCGCGATTGCGCAGGTTGGTCTCGACCGCCTCGACGCGGGCGAGGATGGCACGGGCATCACGCAGCAGCGTCGCGCCATCTTCCGTCAGCGACACCGCACGCGTCGTCCGTGCGAACAGTCGCGTGTCCAGATCCTGCTCCAGCAGCTTGATCTGGCGGCCCAGCGCGGAGGGCAGCATCTGGAGATGCTGCGCCGCGTGGCCGAAATGCAACTGCTCGGCCGCCGCCACGAAGCATCGCAACTGATGCAATTCCATCCACCGGTCCTCTGATCCTGTGACGGGATTATATCATTTTTTTGTATAAACCAGCGCCGATTGAGTCCCGGCCCCTAGGTTCGCTAGCGTTACGCAACCCCACCGACATCTGGACGGAGCCCTTCATGCGCACCCATTCGATTGCAGCGATCCCCGCGGACGGCATCGGCCCCGAGGTCATCTCCGCCGGCGTCCGCGTGCTGGAGGCGCTGGCCAACCGCAGCGGTGACCTCGCCTTCAACATCAAGACCTTCGACTGGGGTTCGGACTATTACAAGAAGCACGGCGTGATGATGCCGGCCGACGGTCTCGCGGAGCTCAAGAAATTCGACGCGATCTATTTCGGCGCGGTCGGTGCGCCCGACGTGCCCGATCACATCACGCTGTGGGGCCTGCGGCTGCCGATCTGCCAGGGCTTTGACCAATACGCCAATGTGCGGCCGACCAAGATCTTGCCGGGCGTCGCCTCGCCGCTGCGCAATGTCGGCGTCGGCGACCTCGACTGGGTGATCGTGCGCGAGAATTCCGAGGGCGAATATGCCGGCATGGGCGGCCGCGCCCACAGGGGTCTCCCCGAAGAGGTCGGCACCGAGGTCGCGGTGTTCACCCGCGTCGGCGTGACGCGGATCATGCGCTATGCATTCGAGCTGGCGCGGTCGCGCCCGCGCAAGTTCCTGACCGTGGTGACCAAGTCGAACGCGCAGCGCCATGGCATGGTGATGTGGGACGAGATCGCAGCCGAAGTCGCGGCCGAATTCCCCGATGTGACCTGGGACAAGATGCTGGTCGACGCCATGACGGTGCGCATGACGCTGCATCCGAAGAGCCTCGACACCATTGTCGCGACCAATTTGCACGCCGACGTCCTCTCCGACCTCGCCGGGGCGCTGGCGGGCAGCCTCGGCGTCGCGCCAACCGCCAATATCGACCCGCAGCGCCGCTTCCCCTCGATGTTCGAGCCGATCCACGGCTCGGCCTTCGACATCACCGGCAAGGGCATCGCCAATCCGGTCGCGACGTTCTGGACCGGCGCACAGATGCTGGAGCATCTGGGCGAGAAGGACGCGGCGGTGCGGTTGATGGCCGCGGTGGAGCGCGTCTGCGCGGCCGGCGTGCTGACGCCCGATGTCGGCGGCAAGGCGACGACGAAGGACGTGACCGATGCCGTGATCGAAGCGATCCACGGATCGAACGTGTAATCCGAGCTACGTCAGCGGGAGCGCCAGGGTTTCCGAAAAATTTTGAGCCCCCCTCTTGAAACCAAAACGGGCTTTTTTTATTTTTCCGCTGCCGCCGAGAGGTGGCGTTCCCGACGCCTGGTGGGTCGGGAAGCTGAGACGGGCACCGGTCGTGTCCGGTGTCGTTCGTATCCATTTTGCTCCTTGGAGGATCTGGCTATGCGCGCTTACGACTTCTCTCCCTTGTGGCGTTCGACCGTTGGTTTCGACCGCCTTTTCGACCTCGTTGAAACGGCACAGCGTGCCGGCGAGGACAATTATCCTCCCTACAACATCGAACGTCTCGGCGAGGATCGCTACCAGATTTCGCTTGCGATTGCGGGCTTCTCACCCAACGAGGTCGCGGTGACGGCCGAGCAGAATGCGGTGACCGTCGAGGGAAACAAGCCGGACAGGACCGAACGCGAGTATCTCTACCGGGGCATTTCCGCGCGACCGTTCAAGCGGCAGTTTAACCTGGCCGAGTATGTTCAGGTGCACAGCAGCTCGTTCGAGAACGGCTTGCTCAAGATCGAACTGGTCCGGGAAATCCCTGAAGCCATGAAGCCGCGGCGAATTGCCATCAATGCCGCGCCGTCCGACAACGTGCATCAACTCGAGGGCAAAGCCGCCTGAATTCGGTCTGTCGGAGGCCGGTGATCCCGCCCGATCGTCGGGCGGCATGGGCCATGGCCTTCGATCGCGTACCCGAATGCAAGTCAGAGGTTTTAGAGAAAGGAGGAGGACCTCTCATGCTCGATCATGCCGACAACATCATCGATCTGAACGCGATATTGCACCCTGGCTCCGTCTATGATCATCCCCGCGACGTCATAGCCGATCCAACTTTGTCGATCGGCGAGAAGCGCGCGATCCTAGCGTCCTGGGCTTCGGACGCAGCCAGTGTCGCCTCGAGCCCGACATTGCGGGAGCTGCCCGGCTCGGACAAAGCCGTCACCATCGACGAAATTCTGGAAGCGCTCGCGAGCCTCGACCACCATCCGAAGGGCCCTCCGGGCGGCAAGCCGGTCCGCACGCGATCCGTCGAACGAACCGGCCTCGCAGCCTAGGCAACGACAGCTCAACGGGGATTGCGATGATGCTTGATGAAGAGCTGGCCTTGTTGCGCGGCCACCGCAGCAACATCAGCCGCTATCAGCGGTTGCTCAAGACCGAGCTGACCGAGTTCGAACGGCGGTTCATCGAGAGACGTGTGTCCGAGGAGCGCTCGGCGATCGAGAAGCTCGCCGTCTCCGCCTTTCCGCTCACCTTTCAGGCTCCGAGCCGGGCGATGGGGAACGCCACCACGCGCCTGACGGCAAGCCGGCACGGGTGATCGACATGCCCGAACACCTCCCGACATTCGAAGTGTTCCTGAAGAAGTGCGGTCGAAGGACATGGCGATGGCGTGTCTGCACGACGGAAGGACGCCTGGTCATGCACGGCTTCGAAAATGGCCGACCCGCTGCCAAATATGCGGCTGACAGGGCCTTGTTTATGATGCTTCTCGCCGCGCCCTATCGCCCGGCGGGCCGGGCTTCCGCCACGGCTCGCTCCTCCTTGGCGACACCCGCATCAAGATGGCTGCCGCGGCACAAGATGCGTGAATGACAGGTGCCGCGAGGGATGGTGCCTGCATCAGCCCATCCCGACCATCTCCGTTGCTGACTGCTTACCGCCGTCCCGGCGGCGGGTTCGCCATAACGGCTGTCGGCTCCGGCGGCGTCAGGTGGCGTGGAACGATGATGGACTGGCCGGGGGTGAGCGTCGCGTTCTCCGGCAGCGAGTTGCTCTGCGCCAGCGACCACAGCGGCACGCGATTGGCTGCCGCGATGCTCTCCATGGTGTCGCCGCGGCGCACCGGTAGCCGCACGCCACTGTCCCACAATTCGACCAGCGTATTCGCCGGCACGAGATAACGCAGCGGCACGGCATCGACCTGCGTCTGGGGCGGAATGCGCGGCAACTGCGTGACCATGTCGACGATCTGACGGTGGATGTCGTCGGACTTCTCGATGTTGATGTGGCTGACCCGCGCGTTCTCCTTCAGGTCATAGCTCGCATAGTGACCGCGATAGCCCGGCACCGCGACCACGTTGCCGCCGCCAAGCACGCTGTCGGAGAGATAGATGTTGATGAAGCGCTCGACATTGAGCGGCACGTCGCCGGTCGCATGCGCGGGATCGATGGTGATGACGAGGCTGATCGGGATGTTCTCCTTGGCCGCCATCTCGGAGATGACGATCGAGCAAAGCCCGCCCATCGAATGCCCCATCAGCACGATCGGCGCCGGCGCTTCCTTGTAGCTGGAGATCGCACGATCGCCGATCCATCGGCAGATGGTGAATTCATAGACGTTGGCCGAAAAGCCGGCCTGCGTCAGCTTCTCTTCGAGCCGGTCCATGCCGGTGGAGAAGAACGGCCCCATGGCGCCACGGAACAGGTAGATCTTCGGCGGCGGCAATGGCTCGAACGGTGGGGGCGGCGGCGCGACGGGTGCGGCCGCGGCGGGCTTCGTCTTGGCAGGTGAGGCAGCGGTCGTCCCGGTGCTCAAGGCGAGCAGCGCAACGGCTGCCAGCGCGAGAAGTCGCCTCAAATCGATCATCAGTCCAGCAGTCCCACTCCGGGAGGCTGCAGCCTCCCCCAAAGGCGCTTAGTGACGGTCGATTGGGTGGAATTTGGGGCACGGAACCGGGGCTCGATCCGCGCTCATTCCAGCATCTCGCCCCCCAATCACTGCATGCTCTTGAGCCTGCTGCGGTGTGCGGCCTGTTTCGCGCGGTTGCCGCAGACCGCCATGATGCACCATCGCCGCGCGCGTCTGCGCGTGTGGTCGGCGAACAGCATGGTGCAGTTGTGCCCCTCGCACGCCTTGACGTTCGAAAAATCCTCGTCGCAAACGAACTTCGCCATGGCTTCGCCAACCGGCAGCAATAGCGCCTCCGGCGATCGCCAGCGCCGCCTCATTCGCAATGCCAGAGCGCCGCCATCGGCATGGCCCGGCTCGATCCGGCTGAACGCTTCGTCGCGCTCCAGCAGGCTGTTCAACGGATCGAGCTCGCGCAATGCATCCGTCGTGAGCGGTCGGCCTGCATGCTTGCGCACGAAGCCCCTGAACCATTCGCGCAAGGCGCGCGCCTGATCCGCAACCTTGTCCAGCTCCTCCGGCGTGGCGCGCGCCGTCAGCGCGTGCAGATCATCCGCGGGCACCAGCTTCGCCTGCGCCAGCCAGTCGATCAGGCCATGACCATCATCGATCCAGTCGACCGGCGTATCGAGCGGCGTCGCCACCGAGTTGAGGAAGTCGAGGCCGAGGGAGTCGGCGATGAACATGGCGGGCGGGCGGTCCATGAGCGGTCCTTGGCCGGTCGGGAGCTTGGACTCGGATAACCTGATAGAACGGCGTTGACAAGTTACGGTAAGGGGACGTAACCTCTTAGTAGGCAATTTAGTGGTTACTAAGATGGAGAATGTCATGGCCGCAATCGCGTACCGGACCGCGGATGTCGAGGGCTTCAAGGTGTTCTATCGCGAGGCCGGTCGTGTCGGAGCGCCAAAACTCCTGCTGCTGCACGGCTTCCCCAGCGCAGGCCACATGTTTCGTGACCTCATCCCGCTGCTGGCGGACAGGTTTCATATCGTGGCGCCCGACCTTCCCGGCTTCGGCCAATCCGACATGCCTTCGCGCAAAAGCTTCCGTTACACGTTCGACAATTTCGCGCGCGTGATCGAACGCTTCACCGAAATGATCGGGTTCGACCGTTTCGCGGTCTACGTTTTCGATTACGGCGCGCCGACTGGTTTCCGGCTTGCGCTCAGTCACCCCGAGCGGATCACGGCAATCATCTCACAGAACGGCAACGCCTACGAGGAAGGGCTCAGCGACGACTGGACTCCGCTCAAGACCTATTGGCAGGATCCGTCGCCGGCCAATCGCGACGCGCTACGCGCGCTCCTCACGCCGGAAGCGACGCGCTGGCAGTACACGCATGGCGTCCCCGATCCGATGACCGTGTCACCGGACGGCCAGAGCCTCGACAACTTCTACCTTGCGCGCCCGGGCTCGGACGACGTGCAGCTCGACCTGTTCGGCGACTACAAGAGCAACGTCGCGCTCTATCCGGCCTTCCAGGACTATTTCCGCAAGCACACGCCGCCGTTCCTCGCGGTCTGGGGCAAGAACGACCCATTCTTTATTCCGCCCGGCGCCGAAGCGTTCAAGCGCGATAATCCGAACGCCTTGGTGCAGTTCTTTGACACCGGTCATTTCGCGCTGGAGACGCACGCGAAGGAAATCGCGGACAGCATTCGTACCTTCCTGACGTAACGGGGGCTGTCCTCCGCGAAAGTTACGCCGCCAGGCTCTGCTGAGCGCGGAATGCGCTGATCGCCATATGGACGAGATGCAGCTTGCCTTTGACCGCCGGCGATATGTCGAAGGGATATGCATCGCTCATCCCGAGCGAGCGGTTGAGTTCGTTGATGCTGCGAGCAAGCGGCATCCACAGTGCTAGGAGTGCCTCGAAGTCGCTCTCGAGATAGGGATCCGTCAGGGTCTGCCGGGCGCGCTCGTCCAGCGCCAACGGCAAACCTGCCAGCGAGTCGAGCGTCGACACGATATGCAGGAAATGCGCGAACGTTTCCGCCCAATCCTCCCAGGGGTGGGACGTGGCGTACTCGCTGATGAAGCCGCTTCGGTCGTATGAACGATCGGCGCGGCTGTAATAGGAGTTGATCGCGGCCTGATAGTCCTGCGCTTGGTCACCGAAGATCAGCTTGAACGGGGCCTGGAATGTCGTGCCGTCGACGAGCAGGTCCCAATAGAAGTGACCGATCTCGTGCCGGAAATGCCCGAGCAGCGTGCGGTACGGCTCCCGGAACGCCACGCGGCGAGATTCCCGTTCGACATCGTCGGCCTCCGCAAGGTTGAGCGTGATCAGGCCCGAGAGATGCCCCGTCACGATGGGACCGACCTCGTCCGAAAGAATGTCGAAAGCCAATTCTGCGCCGGTGCGCGATACGAGCGGAAGCCTGAGGCGACTGAGATCATAGAGAAGACGGCGCTTGGCTTCCTCCATGCGGCGCCAGAGCATGATGTTTCTGGTGCTGCCAAGGTTTGGAATCGTGCGCGTGAGGCGGCACGAGCCGCAATACCAGTCCGCGCCCTCGACACACCAGTTGCAGCCGATGATCTCGCGGTTACGGCAAGATTGATGGGATGCAAGTTTCGTCATCTCGATGCGCGAGGAATCGAACGCCAGCTCGGTGCTGCAATTCGTGCACGCGACGTGCTCGAACGAGACAGGATGGCGGCATGACGGGCACTGAAAAAACTTCACGTGGACTGGCCTCAGACAGACGGCATACCGGAAACCCGGCGTATCACTTCGAGGAACTCGTGCGACCGTCGCTGTTGTCGGCGAGCAACGCCCGCTGGGTTCGGAGCGCGTGCCGCCTTAACAGGACGGCTCGCGTCGCGCTCAACTGGCCCGATTGAGGCTGCGGCTTTTTCTCCAGGACATGTTCGGAAACAGGCCGGCCGGCCCAGGTTCGCTCGGGCTGAACCGCCATGGGGCCGACGTCTCGTCTCCTCGTCATGGTGTAACAACACCAGATCGTGTGCCGAGTTCCCTTCGTTCGACCGGCGGGTGATCAAGTCCCGGCTTGTGCAGATACGACAATGCCGCCGTCGGCATGACGGCGGCATTGTCAATTCAGTGGCTTGCGGCGAAGGGCTTAATTCCGGGGAGCCGTTGCCGCCGCCGAGCGCGCCGGCCCGGGCCCGCCGGGTTCGGCAACCGGAGCAGGTGCGCGCGAGCGCATGATTGCGGCGTCGATCTCGGCAATCACGCGGCGCTGGATCGCCTCGTTCTTGTCGATCGAGATGTGGCCGACGCCGGAGCCGCGGACGTCGACATTGTCGAGCTTGCCGCGAAAACCGTCTGCGCGCTTCACCGGCTCGCCGGGGCCGTCGCCGATATAGATGTTGATGTAGCGTTCAGCGCCGGTCGACAGCTTGGTCTTGAACACGGAGTCGAGCCCGATCGCGAGCTTCACGGGCACGCCAAGACGGTTGAGCTTGGCGATCATGTCCGGCAGAGCGGTCGCGCCGGAGGAGTGCCCGACCAGCACGATGGTCTTGAGCCGGCCGGCCTTGTAGGCAGTGGCGGCCTCATCGGCGAGCGAGGACCAGGACACGAAGTTCGAGACGGTCACCGGGATGCCCTGCGCCTGGAGCCGGGCGCCGATCGTGTCGAGCCCGAGCGAGAAGATGTTGAGCACGCCGCGGAGGAGGTAGACATGCGTGGTCGCGACCGCAGCCTGGCTCGGCGCCGCCCTGGCGGTGGTCGGGCTGATGGCAACAGCTGACAGCAGGAGCAGGCCCATCGCCCAGGCACGGAGGGCGGACAACTGGCTGACGCCAGCGGTGTGACGGCCGTTCGGTCTCATCGATCTTTTCCCTGGGAATATGCTTCGGCCGGAATCGTAGCCATGGCCTGCTCGCAGACGCAACAAAGAGCCGCGTGAACGACGATCTTAGCATCAAGCCGTGACCATCGCGCAACACTTGCCCGAAACCTGCCACGGAAGGAGCTGTTTCGAGGCCATTTTTCTCCCGCTAATTGCAGCCGCGCAAGGGCCTTCCTATGTCAGGGCTCCGCTGACCCGCCCCTCCCGGTAGGTTCCAGCCTCCCCTCCCCAGCCTTAGCCCCTCAGACTTGCGGCAATCATGTCCTCCATCATTTCCGTCGCCAATTTGTCGAAGACCTATGGGTCCGGCTTCAAGGCGCTCAAGAACGTCAATCTCGACATCACGCGCGGCGAAATCTTCGCCTTGCTCGGCCCCAACGGCGCCGGCAAGACCACGCTGATCTCGATCATCTGCGGCATTGCCAATCCGAGCGAAGGCAAGGTCCTCGTCGGCGGCGAGAACATCCAGACCTCCTATCGCAAGGCGCGCTCGCTGATCGGGCTGGTGCCGCAGGAATTGCACACCGATGCCTTCGAGAGCGTGTGGGCGACCGTGAGCTTCTCCCGCGGGCTGTTCGGCAAGCCGAAGAACCCCGATCATATCGAGAAGGTGCTGAAAGACCTCTCGCTGTGGGACAAGAAGGACAGCAAGATCATCACGCTCTCCGGCGGCATGAAGCGTCGCGTGATGATCGCCAAAGCGCTGTCGCACGAGCCGCAGATCCTGTTCCTGGACGAGCCGACCGCCGGGGTCGACGTCGAACTGCGCAAGGGCATGTGGGAGGTGGTGCGCACGCTCCAGCAATCCGGCGTCACCATCATCCTGACCACGCATTACATCGAGGAAGCCGAGGAGATGGCCGACCGCATCGGCGTCATCAACAAGGGCGAGATCGTGCTGATCGAGGACAAGGCCACCTTGATGCAGAAGCTCGGCAAGAAGCGGCTGACGCTGCATCTGCAAGGCAAGCTCGATGCGCTGCCGGAGAGCCTCAGGCATTACGAGCTCGACCTCTGCGACGGCGGCGCGACGCTGGTCTACGACTACGACACCCAGGGCGAGCGCACCGGCATCACCAGCCTGCTCGGCGATCTCCGCACGGCCGGCATCCGCTTCAACGATCTCGACACGACGCAATCGTCGCTCGAGGACATCTTCGTCGATCTCGTGAGGGCCTCATGAACTACCGCGCTGTCCGCGCCATCTACCTGTTCGAAATGGCGCGCACCTGGCGCACGCTGCTGCAAAGCATCGTCTCGCCGGTGGTCTCGACCTCGCTGTATTTCGTGGTGTTCGGCGCCGCGATCGGCTCGCGCATCAGCCAGGTCGAGGGCGTCAGCTACGGCACCTTCATCGTGCCAGGCCTGATCATGCTCTCGGTGCTGACGCAGAGCATCGCCAACGCCTCGTTCGGCATCTACTTCCCGAAATTCACCGGCACGATCTACGAGATCCTGTCGGCGCCGATCTCCTATTTCGAGATCGTGCTCGGCTATGTCGGCGCGGCCGCGACCAAATCGATCATCCTCGGCCTGATCATCCTCGCCACGGCTGGCCTGTTCGTGCCGCTGCACATCCATCATCCGGTCTGGATGCTGGCCTTCCTTGTGCTGACGGCGGTGACGTTCAGCCTGTTCGGCTTCATCATCGGCATCTGGGCCGACGGATTCGAAAAGCTGCAGATGATCCCGATGCTGGTGGTGACGCCGTTGACCTTCCTCGGCGGCAGCTTCTATTCCATCGACATGCTGCCGCCCGCCTGGCGCACGGTGGCGCTGCTCAATCCGGTCGTCTATCTGATCTCCGGCTTCCGCTGGAGCTTCTACGAGATCGCGGACGTCAGCATGGCCGTCAGCATCGGCATGACAACGGCGTTCCTGGTGATCTGCCTGGTCGTGATCTGGTGGATTTTCCGCACGGGATATCGGTTGAAGAACTGATCCGGCCGTCATTCCGGGGGGCACGCGCGCGCCCCGGAATCGCAAGCTCTACCGATAGCAGTGGAAGCGGTTGTATCCGTCGTAATAGCCGCGACACCGACGGTGGCCGCGATGGGGAATGCCGAACACCCCCTCGACCGCGCCGACGGCACCGCCGACACCGGCGCCGACCGCGCCCCCAACCACGCCGCCGACGGGGCCGGCGATCCGGTTGCCTTCGTAAGAACCTTCCTGGGCGCCCCGAACGATGCCTTGGGCATGGCCAGGCTGGGGGACGCAGGACAGCGCGGCCAGAACGGCCGCGCCAGCGAAGAGCACACGGAAAGGCAGACCAGCCGGCCGAGAAGCGGCGGCGACGCAAACTTTGTTCATCTTCATTCCCAAAGGTAAAACCGGCCGCGGAAGCGGCCGGTCGAGGCAGCGATCGTCAACGCCGATGCGGCCAAATGGTTGCGCCCCGGATGGTTGCACCATTGTGATGAATTGTCGGCGTTGTGAACGCATCTCCCGCTCGCGAAAATGTCAGCGCTGCCGCTCGCTTTGCGGCACAAAGCGGCCTTGCTTACGCCGGGCGTCCCGTTAACGATGGCAATAAGGTTAGCTTTGCAGGCCGCTGGAACGAAAGCGCGATTGCAGGCATAATGCACGCCGGGGGACGGAGAGCCGCGGCGCCTAGTATGAACAGGCCGGAGGCCACGAGTCAGATGCGTTCGTTTTTTATTGCTTTCACCTCCCTGATGCTTTTGAGCGCGGGCGCCGCGCAGGCCAAGGTCGACATCACCGTCGACAAGGACAATCAGCAGATGACCGTCGCCGTCGACGGCGTCGCGCGCTACCACTGGCCGGTGTCGACAGGCATCCCCTCGCGGGAGACGCCGAACGGCGCGTTCCGCGCCTTCCGCATGGAAGAGGATCACTATTCCAAGGAATTCGACGACGCGCCGATGCCGCACGCGATCTTCTTCACCAAGGTCGGGCACGCCATCCACGGCACCGACTCGGTCGGCCGGCTCGGCACGCCCGCCTCGCATGGCTGCGTGCGGCTGTCGCGCCAGAATGCCACCACGCTCTACGCGCTAGTGCAGCAGCAGGGCGTGCTCAACACCACGGTAACGCTGACCGGCTCGGCGCAGGTGGCGCTCGCCCGCAATCCGCGTGGCCGCACTCCCACGGCAGTGGCCCGCGCGCCGCAGCCCGCCGAAGAGCAGTACGCCACATCAGGCGATCCCGTGAACCTGACGCCTCAGGCCGCACCTGCCCGCCGCTACATGCCGCAAGACGACAACTACATCTATCCGGCCGACGGCAGCGACACCGGCGCGCGCTACCCCGCGCCGCGCGGCAACCGCCCGCTCTATGACGCACAGGTCTATCAGCCGCAGCCGCAGCAATACTACAATCAGGGCTACGGCCAGCAGGGCACCTACTATCAGCCGCAGCCCCGGCAGGTTTACCAACCGCGGGGCTATTACTACCAGAACTGACCTACTTGAACGCGCCGTTGCCGCGCCAGCGAATCAGGAAGCCGCTGCCGCGACGGGCGCTTGCCGCAATCGACCGCAGGAAATGGCGCCAGCCCGTGCACGGATTGGGCACCGGCCGACGCAAGGAAGCAACAGTCCACAACCTTCAACGCAGCGGCGTTCCGACCAAATTGACAACCAGGGGCTCGCCCCTATTGTCGTTCCCATTGTTTCTGGGACATGACATGACACGCGAGCAGATTTCGGATTTCTGCGTTACCGCCCTGGCAAATATCCTGCGAATTTCGAGCGACCGCGTCGATATCGGCACGAAATTCAGCCGCCTCGGCCTCGATTCGGCGATGCTGGTCTACCTGATGATGGAACTCGAGGAGAAGCTCGACCTCGAGCTATCGACGGACGACTTCTACGACCATCCGACCGTTGAGGCGTTGTCGCGGTTTCTCGCCGACAAGCGCGCAATCCGCCCCGCCGCCTGAGGGCGGTTGAAGTCGGCGCAACCCATGGAAACCTTCCGCTCGCTCGTGGCATTGCTGGCCTGGCGTGCGGCGGAGCAGGCCGACGACCGCGCCTATGTCTTCGTCTCCGATCGCGGGACGGAGGACGCTGTCCTCAGCTTTCGACAGCTGCACGATGCCGCGGGCGCGCTCGCGTCGCGACTGACCGTGGCCGCGCGTCCCGGCGATCGCGCCATCCTGGTGTTTCCGCCCGGCATCGAATTCATAGTGGCGTTCTTCGGCTGTCTGATGGCCGGCATCATCGCCGTGCCGATGATGATGCCGCGGCGAAACGGCGCGCGCGATGCCAGCGCCGCGATCCTCGCCAATTGCACGCCGGCGCTGGCGCTGACCAATTCGGCCGTCGCGCTCCGCGGTGATTTGCGGGCACGCTTCGCGCATGAGCACATCCGCTGGATCGAGGTCGATCTCGCCGCGGCCGTAGGTGAGACAATCGAACTACCCGAGCCGGCGCCGGACGACATCGCCTTCCTGCAATACACCTCCGGCTCGACGTCCGCGCCCAAAGGCGTGATGGTGAGCCACGCCAATCTGCTCGCTAATCTCGAGATGATCCGGCTCGCGCTCGGCAACACCCGGCAATCGACTTACGTCAATTGGGTGCCGCTCTATCACGACATGGGGCTGATCCTGAACGCGCTGCAAGCGCTCTATGTCGGCGCGACCTGCGCGCTGATGGCGCCGAATGCGTTCATGCAGCGGCCGCTCGGCTGGCTGCGCGCGATCGCGCATTATCGCGCGGAAGTGGCGTGCAGCCCGAATTTCGGCTTCGACCTCTGCGTCAGCCGCTATCGCGCCGACCAGATGGAGGGCATCGATCTGTCCTCGCTCAGGATCGCGCTGAACGGCGCAGAACCGGTGCATGCGGAAACCATCGAGCGGTTCACCCAGACATTCGCGCCGCACGGCTTCGATCCGCGCGCAATGTATCCCGCCTACGGAATGGCGGAAGCGACGCTCCTGATTTCCGGCGGACGCCGTGGCGGCGGTCATGTCACACGCAGCGTGAGCCGCACGGCGCTGCAGGCGCATGCGGCGCAGGCGCCTTCCGACGCCGAAGATACACAGGTCGCCGTCGGCTGCGGGCGCCCGCTCACCGGCGAACGGATCGCCATCGTGGACGCGGACAACCGCACGCGGCTGCCCCCGGATCGCGTCGGTGAGATATGGGTGAGTGGGGCCAATATTGCCCGCGCCTATTGGCGCAACGACGAGGCGACGCGCGAGGGGCTCAATGCGCAGATTGCCGGCGAAGACGGAGCGTGGCTGCGCACCGGCGACCTCGGCTTCATCGACGTCACAGGCGAATTGTTCGTCACGGGACGAATCAAGGACCTCATCATCATCCGTGGCATCAACCATTATCCGCAGGACGTGGAGCGCACGGTGCAATCGCTCGATGGAGCTTTGCGCGAAAACTGCGGCGCGGCGTTCTCGGTGCCGGACGAGACCGGCGAAGAAATGCTCGTCATCGTCCAGGAAATCGAGCGCACCGCGCGCCACTCGATCGACACCGAAGCGATCAAGGGCCGAATTCGCGAGGCCGTCGCCGACAACCACGAACTCTTCGCGCGCCACATCGCGCTGATCAGGCCCGGCACGCTGCCGAAGACCACCAGCGGCAAGATCCAGCGCAAACTGGCGCGCAAGCTCTGGCTCGATGGCGGTTTCGAGCAGCTCGGCTGAGACGATTCAGAAATCGATCATCGCGCGCTCCCCATCGCGCAGGCTCACGGCGATCCCCTGCTCGATCTTGCGCGCGAGGATTGGGCGATAGTGGATGAAGTCGGCAAAATTGGCGCGGTCGCGCGTGAGATCGTTGTCGACGCGATAGCTGATGAAATTGCTGCGCGGTCGGCCCGCGACCACTTTCTTCAGCGCGGCATCGCAGGCGCTGCGCTCCAGGGCGGCTTCCGTACCGGGCTTCGGCACGGTGGTCGCCAAGGTCGGCGGCACGATGATGACGACGGGCACATCGGCCGGCAATGCCCTGACGATATCTGCCAGCGCAGCGATCTCGGGAAATGTCGCCCGCATCTCGGCAGACGAGGCCGGCGCCGGATCCCTGGGCCAGCCGACTTCCTTGAATTGGCCCGGCGGCCAGATGTCCTCGTAGCTGACAAAGCCGTCAGGGTTCATCCGTGGTCGCCGGCCAAGGCCGATACTGATGCGTTGAAAGGCGTGCTCGATTGCCTGCCAGGAGATCAGCCGTGCGGCGTAGGCGACGACGCTTCTGTCATAGAGCCAGTCGGGAAACGGGACGCCGCCCTCCTCCTTCGCCCGTGCATGCGTGCACCAGCCAGGGTCGGTCACGATCACCAGTGCGCCGACCTCCCGGTGATTCCGCAGGAAGAAGTCCAGCACTGCGAGCTCCTGGCGGGGAAATGCACCGGTCATGTAGAGCTGCACGAACCGCAGGCCGGTTGCGCGCGACAATTCCGCCGGCTCGACCATCTGCGCCGTCGAATTGCCCAGGATCGCGGCATTGAAATCCGGATCCCGCGCGCGGCTCGCGGCCGTGATTTTGGTCAGACGATTATCGACGCCGTCGATGCCAAGCAGGCCGAGCTTGCCGCTGTCATAGGGATCGACCGCCACCATCAGTGCGAGCACCAGCAGCGCAGCCCCGATCAGCGTGCCCAGACACGCCAGCAAGCTCCGGCCCCAGCCGAGATCGGTCTCAGAACTTGAAGTAGACGAACTCATGGAGATCCCGACCACCCATGTGAAGCAGCAATGCGAATAGCCCAAGACCGAGCAGACCCGCAAGCCACGGATTGGGACGGCGCGTGAGCACCGCCACGATGTCCTGGCTCGCCGGCAGCAGGAAGGCGAACAGCGGCGCTGCGATTAGCGGCCACAAATGCTTTCCGCGCTCGAGCGGGAGCGGCGAAGCCAGTCCGGCGAAGACATGCCAGGCCGCCTCCACCGATCCCGCACGAAAGATCACGCCGGTCGCGAGCACGAACAGCACGGTAAGCGCCCAGCCGAGCCATGACGGGAACTCCGGGCCATAGCGACGCCACAGCGTGCAGGCGACCAGCGCAAGCCCGTGCAGCACGCCCCACAGCACGAAGGTCCAGCTCGCGCCGTGCCAGAGGCCACACAGCGCCATCGTGATCATCATCGCGCCGAAAAACTGCACCGGCAGCCAGCGCCGCGGCAGCAGGCGCAGATTGACCAGCGGATAAAACACGTAATCGCGCAGGAACAGCATCAGGGTGATGTGCCAGCGCTGCCAGAAATCCTGGATATTGGTCGAGCGCAGCGGCGCATCGAAATTGTACGGCAGCTGCACGCCGAACAGCAGGCCGAGGCCGATCGCGATGTCGGAATAGCCGGAGAAATCGAACAGGATCTGGAAGGAGAAGCAGAAGGCGAGCCAGGCGTCACCGCCCGCGAGCGGCCCGTTCGCGGCCTGCGCGTAGATGGGATCGAGCAGATGCGCGAGGCCGTCGGCGATCACGATTTTCTCGAACAGGCCGATCGCGATGAAGCAGGTGGCGATGCAGAACTGACGCTGCCAGCCCGGAACGTAGACCTGCCTGCCGAACTGATGCATCACCTCCGACCAGCGCGCCAGGGGGCCGGCGATCGCCTGCGGGAAGAAGGCGATGTAGAGCGCATAGCGGTCGAACGCATAGAGCGGCGCCCTGCCGCGCTTCAGGTCGACCAGATACATGATGTGATGGAAGGTGAAGAAGGAGATGCCGAGCGGCAGCCCGACGTCGAGCACCGGCAGCGTCGTACCGAGCACGAGACCCAGATTAGCGAGAACGAAGTTGGCGTATTTGAACAGCGCCAGCACCGCGAGATCGAGCGTGATCACCAGCGTCAGCAGCGCCGGCCATTTCACGCGCCCATAGGCAAACGAGGCGAGCCAGTTGATCGCGATCGAGCCGATCAGGAGCAGGATGAAGGACGGGCTGCCCCAGGCATAGAAGGCGAGCGACAGCGCGACCTGCACGCCGATACGCAAGCCCGGATAGGGGTCGGCCAAGCGATAGATCAGCAGCGCCGCGGGCAGGAAGACCAGGAGAAAGGGATAGTCGTTGAACAGCATCGGTTCACAGCCGCGCCATCGCCGGCGTGAGCCGGCGGATGATGCTCAGCCCGTTTCGAGGTCGGGCGCAGCGTCACCCGGCTGCCGCAGCATGCGTCGCGCAATCTTCTCCTCGCTCGGCACCTTGACGTCCCAGGCCAGTCCCAGCGCTTCCAGCGCCCGGATGAAGACAAAGCCCGGATCGAACTCGAACCAGCGCAAGCCGAAGGCCGCGGAATAGGGAAAGGCGTGGTGGTTGTTGTGCCAGCCCTCGCCCCAGGCAAGCCAGGCCACCACGCCGAGATTGCGGCTGTTGTCGTCGCGGGTGACGAACGGCTGCGCGCCAAAGCTATGCATGACGGAGTTGATGGCGGACATGGTCTGCTCGACCACGAACATGCGCACCACGCCGCCCCAGAGCAAGCCGGTCAGCGCGCCCCACGGGCTCATCGTGGCGAGGCCGCCGATCGCGGCCGGCAGCACCAGGCCGAGACCGACCCAACTGTAATAGTAGCTGTTGACTGCAACCAGCCTGCGATCCGCCATCAGGTCCGGGACATAGTGCGCAACGTTGGGATAATCGTGCGCGATCATCCAGGTCAAATGCGCGTGCAGGAAGCCGCGCAGGCGGCCGAATGCGCCGTCGCCGTGCAGCCGCGGCGAATGCAGATCGCCGTCGTGATCGGACAATTCGTGGTGCCGGCGGTGCATTGCCGCCCAGGACAGCATGGGACCGCGGCCGGCCATCGATCCCATCACGACCAGGATCGCACTCATCGCCGTGGAGGTCGCGAAGGCGCGGTGGGTGAAGAGCCGGTGATAGCCGACGGTAAGGCCGAGGCCGGTCACCAGCCAGAAGCCGACGAACAGGCCAAGCTCCATCGCGCCGATCGGGCGGTAGAACAGAAGGACCAGCGCCAGCAGCGTGCCGACGAAGGGCAAAACGTCGAAGATCATGAAATGCCGGCGCTGCATCCGGCGAAAATGCCGGCTGCGGATAATTCGATGATCGCGTTGCTGCTGCACGGGCGGGATTCCAGGGCACCGACTATGAGTACATACCCCCGCGGCGGCCGCAACCCAAGCCGCCGCCCAAGGTTTCAACAGCCACGAAAACCTATACGATCGGCCGGACGCGCCAAAACGCGTTGAAATATGGCCCCTTTCCCTTGCCCCACGAGCCGCCATGCCGTCACGTGCTGCGACGATCTTGACCGTACTGTCACTTCTCATTGCGGGACCGGCCATGGCATTTGATTCGGCTTTCGACCTCGAGGCCCATCGCGGCGGGCGGGCACTGCTGCCGGAAAACACGCTTCCGGCCTTCGCCAACGCGCTGTCGATCGGCGTGGACACGCTGGAGCTCGATGTCGGCATCACCGCCGACGGCGAAGTCGTCGTCTCGCATGAGCGCGGGCTCAATCCTGATATCACGCGGGATGCGAACGGCGCCTACGTCACGCCTCCCGGCACTCCCTTCGTGAAACTGCGGCTCGCCGACGTCAGGACCTATGACGTCGGCCAGATCCGGCCAGACAGCCCTTACGCGAAGCAATTCCCCGACCAGCGCGCCATGCCCGGGACCCGTATTCCGACCTTGAGCGAGCTGTTCGCGCTGGTGCGCAAATCCGGCAATACGCGCGTGCGCTTCAACATCGAGACCAAGATCGATCCGAACCATCCGGACGAGACGCTCGATCCGCAATCTTTCGTCACCAGGCTGCTCGGCGTGATCGAAGCCGAGAAATTCTCCGACCGCGTCATGATCCAGTCGTTCGACTGGCGGACCCTGCTGCTCGTCCAGCAGCGGGCACCAAAGATGCCGACGGTGTACCTGACGCTCCAGCGCGGCTCGGGCCAGACGGTGGCGCTGGACAAGGCGACCAATTGGACGGCGGGCTTCAGCCCGGCCGATCACGGCGGGTCGCTGCCGCGGACCATCAAGGCTGCGGGCGGCGCGGTCTGGTCACCCTATTTCGGCGATGTGACCGCGGCACTGATCGCCGAGGCCCATGCGCTCGGGCTGCGTGTCGTGGTCTGGACGGTCAACAAACCCGAAGACATGGCGCGCATGATCGAGATCGGCGTCGACGGGATCATCTCCGACAGGCCCGATTTGTTGCGGCAGGTCGCGGGCGAGAAGGCAATCGCGTTGCCCGCGGGGACGCCGGTGGAGCCGTAGAAGCGGGCCCTACTCCCCGTCCCGCAAGCGCCGGTACAGCGCGCCCAAAATGTTGGAGTAATCGTCGGTCCAGACCCGCACCCGGTCGTCGGCTTCGGTCTGCTCCCATGTTTTCGACGATGCGAGCCTGCCGACGTCGGCATCCTCGCGGGCGGAGATGACGACGTCGGTCGAGAAGATGTAGTCACCATCGCGCCCGGAATCCTCGTTGTAGACCCAGCTCTTGAGATCGTTGGCATCGGCGATACCGACCACGACCGTCTCGAGATCGAGGTGGCGGTTGGAGACGTGCATCACCACGGCGCCGTGCGGAGCGAGCTTGTCCTTGTAGATCTTCATCGCCTCTTCGGTCGCAAGATGGATCGGGATCGCATCCGACGAATAGGCATCGACGATGATGAGATCATAGGCGCCGTCCGGCTCCTTCGCGAAGGTGAGGCGGGCATCGCCGATCACCGGCTTCAGGCCCGGCATGCAGCTCGAGATGTAGCGGAAATTCTTCGGATCGCTTGCCGCGTCGACCATGGACTGATCGATCTCGAAGAATGTCCAGCTCTCGCCGGGCTCGGCGGCGCAGGCGAGCGTGCCCGATCCGACGCCGATCGCCGCGACGTTCAGCGGCGCGCCCTTGCGCTCGCGCATCGCGGTCACGGCCTGACCGATGCCGCCGTCCTTGTGATAGTAGGTGATCGGCTCCGGCCGGCCGGTGACCGGCGTGCCGTCATTGTTGAGGAAGCGCTCGGCGCCGTGAATCGTGGTGCCGTGCATCAGCACGTGGAAATAGCCGCCGGGCGTCACCACGATCTTGTGCACGCCGAAGAAGCTGCGCACCGTGGTGACGCGGCCTTCGTCCGCCGGATAAACCCGGATCAACGCCAGCGCGAGCGCGACGGTGGCGAATATCTTCCAGCGGCCGGCGTTGACCGCCAGCGCCAGCAGCGCGGCGAGCACGCCGACGCCGCCGGCTATCCAGACCCGGTGATCCTCGAACCAGGTCGATAGCCCGCCCGTCGTGGTGGACGGCACAACGAGCACGACGGCGAGCGCGGCAAGCGCCAGCCAGTACCATTTGACGATGCCCGCCAGCCGCTCGTTCGCGGGCGGCCGGCACAGCGCGGCAAGCGCAACCAGGATCGGATATTCGGCGATCCAGGAGAATGTGAACGGCGCAAGGAGCCCTGCGAACAGGCCGCCGACCATGCCGCCGAACGATAGCGCGACATAGAATCCGGTGAGATATTTGGCGGCCGGCCGGGTTCGCGCCAATTCGCCGTGGCAGGCCATCGCGATGACGAAGAAGCACAATTGATGACCGCCGAGCGTCAGCAGCAGGTTCTGTTCGCCGCCGAACGCCAGCAGGAAGACGACGCCCGCGATCGCGACCGGCTGGAGCATCAGCATCCATTTGTGCGGCAGTAGCGGCCGCGACTGGAACACCACCACCCAGGTCAGGAGATACAGCGACAGCGGCAGCACCCACAGCAGCGGCGCTGCCGCAACATCGGTCGAGATGTGCGCGGTGACGGCGATGAGCAGGCCGGACGGCACTCCGGCGAGGAATATCCAGCGCAGCCGCATCATGAGACCGGGAGCCGGCGCATTCAAATCCTCGGTTCGCGCATCGACCATGGCCAGTTTCGGCGAGCGCAACAGCAGCACGCCGCAGGCGGCGATTAGGAGGATCAGGATGCCGTAACCGCCGGTCCAGAGCCGGTTCTGCGTGTGCAGCGTGAACATCGGCTCCAGCAGGAACGGATAGGACAGCAGGGCTAGGAAGCTGCCGATGTTGGAGGACGCATAGAGGAAATAGGGATCGTGTCCGGCAGGATGCCCGGTGCGGACGAACCAGGCCTGCAGCAACGGATTGTTGGCGGCAAGCGCGAAGAACGGCAGCCCGATCGAGATCACGAACAGACCGAGCAGCCAGACCGCGTAGCCCGAAGCGGGCGGATCGCCATAGGCCGAGGCGATGCCGAGCGGCAACGTGACGAACGCTGTAATCAGCAGCAGGAGATGCACCACCACCGGAACGATGCGGTTCCTCACCTGCATCAACAAATGCGCATAGGCGTAGCCCGCCAGCAGCAGCGACTGGAAGAACACCATCGCCACCGACCACACCGCCGGCGAGCCGCCGAGCCGCGGCAGGACCATCTTCGTGAACAGCGGCTGCACCGAGAACAGCAACAGCGCGCTGACGAAGATCGCGGCGGTGTAGACCGTCAGCAGCAGCCGGTTGCGTGACGATGACGGCTGCTCAGTGGCGGCGGGTTGCACGATCGAATCCATGGAAGCTCCAGCATATCCCGGCAGGCGCCGGGCGCGCGCAATGGAGCACAAGGCGCCTGAACGGGCAATAAAGGGTCTCGTGATGTTGCAGCGGGGAATGCTTGATATACAGATGTTCCGAGCCCGGTCGTTCAGACCATCCGGGAATGAGCTTGACCCCTTCATGATCGAAACCGACGTCATCATCATCGGCGCTGGCCATAACGGCCTCACCTGCGCGGCCTATCTCGCGATGGCCGGCTTGCGCGTGCGCGTGGTCGAGCGCCGCAAGGTGGTCGGCGGGGCCGCGGTCACGGAGGAATTTCATCCCGGCTTCCGCAATTCGGTCGCGGCCTACACCGTGAGCCTGCTTAATCCGCAGGTGATCCGCGACTTGAAGCTGGCCGAACAGGGCCTGCGCATCGTCGAACGGCGCGCGCAGAATTTTCTGCCCGCCCCCGACGGCAGCTATCTGCTCACCGGCGAGGGGCGGACACAGGCGTCCGTCGCGCGGCTGAGCGCGCATGACGCAAACGCGCTCGACGGGTTTTCGCGCGAGCTGGAAGATATCGCCGACGTGCTCCGGCAATTCGTGCTGCGCGCGCCGCCAAACCTGCTCGATGGTTTCGGCACGGCTTCGATCCGCGAAGCCGTGAACGCATTCCAGAGCGCCAACATCCTGCGTGGGCTGTCGCTGGAGCAGAGCCGCAGCCTGCTCGATCTCTTCACCCGCTCGGCCGGCGAGATGCTGGACGAACGTTTCGAGCATGATCTGGTCAAGGCGCTGTTCGGCTTCGATGCCATCGTCGGCAATTATGCCAGCCCTTACGCCGCGGGATCGGCCTATGTGATGCTGCATCACGCCTTCGGCGAGGTAAACGGCAAGAAGGGCGTCTGGGGTCACGCCATCGGCGGCATGGGCGCGATCACGCAAGCCATGGCGCGCACCGCACGCGACCGCGGCGTTGTGATCGACACCGATGCGGGCGTGCGCGAGGTCATCGTCGAGCGCGACCGCGCCGTCGGCGTGGCGCTGGAGAACGGCACGGCCATCCGCGCGAAATATGTCGCAGCCAACGTCAATCCGAAGCTGCTCTATACGCGGCTGGTCGCCGCCGATGGGCTTCCCCAAACCTTCCTCGACCGCATCCGGCACTGGAAGAACGGCTCCGGCACCTTCCGCATGAACGTGGCGCTGGACCGCCTGCCCTCCTTCACGGCGCTGCCGGGCGACGGCGATCATCTCACCTCCGGCATCATCCTGGCCCCTGATCTCGGCTACATGGACCGCGCTTTTCTCGACGCCCGGGCCCACGGCTGGAGCCGGGAGCCCGTCGTGGAAATGCTGATTCCCTCGACGCTCGACGACACGCTCGCGCCCGCTGGACACCATGTCGCGAGCTTGTTCTGCCAGCATGTCGCGCCGGAGCTTCCCGATGGAAAGTCGTGGGACGACCATCGCGAAGAAGTTGCCGACCTCATGATCGCGACGGTGGACAAATACGCACCGGGTTTTGCGACAAGCGTGCTCGGCCGCCAGATCCTGTCACCGCTCGACCTCGAACGGCAGTTCGGCCTGTTGGGGGGCGACATCTTCCACGGCGCGCTGACGCTGAACCAGCTGTTCTCGGCCCGGCCGATGCTGGGTCACGCCGATTATCGCGGACCCGTGAGGGGCCTCTATCACTGCGGCTCCGGCGCCCACCCCGGCGGCGGCGTCACCGGCGCCCCCGGCCACAACGCCGCGCAGGCGATCCTGAGGGATCACCGCAGCCTGTTCGGAAGTCGTGGATAAGCCGGTGGATAAGCTGTGGACAAGCTGTTGGCAGAGCTGTGAAAGAGCGGTGGGTTACGCCCCTCCAAGCCTGGTACAAATTGGTGGAAATCCGGGGATGAACGGCGGGATAGTCCGTGGGCAAAGTCCGGACAAACCACGGATGGCCTGTGGGCATTCTGTGAAAACCTCTGCCCAAAACGACTTCGCCCGCCAGGGGGCAATTCCCCCGACGGGCGCGGCTCGAAGCAGTGCTATGGAGAATTGGCCCCGCCCGGAAATGGGAGGCGGAAATTACTTCAAGGAGCTGCTAATCGAAGTGAACTTCTCGTTCATGGTGGTGCCCAGGCCGTTCACCACGGTGATGATCGCCAGGGCGATGCCGGCTGCGATCAGGCCGTACTCGATTGCGGTTGCACCTGAATCGTCGGTCCAGAATTTCAAAATCATGCGCTTCAAGTCTCGCCTCCTTTTCCATTTCAAGCTGTGCAGGTCGTTCAACACCCGCAAATCTACGTGGCACAACCTGCGGTCGGGTTAACTTCATAAATGCAAGTTATTAGAAAAATCGGGAACAAAAGTTCCAAAAATTGAACCGGACGGAACCCTGAGGATGCAACCTTCCCCCACCCATCGGGCCAGTTTTTCGATCGGCAGCGAGATCGCCGCAAGGCGCATTGTCGACGTCCTCACCGAAATGTTCTTCGAGGATGATGCGGCGGTCGCCGCCTTCGAGCAGCCGAATGGACAGTGGGACGTCGCGCTGCATTTCGCCCACGCGCCGGACCGGGCGTGGCTGCGCGAACTCGTTGCAACATCAGCAGGAAATGAGATCGCGGACACGCTGGCCTTCGACACCGTCGAAGCCAGGGACTGGGTCAAGTCGAGCCTTGAAGATCTCGTCCCGGTGCCGGCCGGGCGCTTCGTCGTCCACGGCAGCCATGACCGCGACCGCGTGGCCCCGAACAAGCTCGCCATCGAGATCGAGGCGGCTCTCGCCTTCGGCACTGGCCATCACGGCACCACACGCGGCTGTTTACTCCTGCTTGACCATGTCCTGAAACGCACCCGGCCGGACCGCGTGCTCGACCTCGGTACCGGGACCGGCGTGCTCGGGATAGCGGCGGCGAAAGCGCTGCATCGCGCGGTGCTGGCCTCCGACATCGACCCGGCCTCGGTCAAGGTGGCAGCCGAGAACGCCGTGTTGAACGAGGTCGGTCACCATGTGCGAGTGATCCGCGCCATCGGCTTCGCGGCGGCTGATTTCGGCAGACGCGGCCCGTTCGACCTAGTGCTGGCCAACATCCTTGCCAATCCGTTACGGCAATTGGCGGGCCCGATGACGCGCCACCTCGCCCCTGGCGGGCGCGTCATCCTCTCCGGCCTGTTGACGCCCCAGGTCCCCGCCGTGATCGCCGCCTACCGCGCGCGCGGCCTCGTGCCTCTGAAGCACATGCGAATCCAGGGATGGAGCAGCCTGTTGCTGCGGAAGATGGGGTGAGTACGGCTGCTGCCGTAGATGCCGCTACTTTGCCGTCTCTTCGTCCCGGCGCATCGCGCGCTCGGGCTGCGAGGCGCGCCTCGCGCGGCGTTCGGCGAAACGGTCGATCATCTGGCTGATCAGGCCGCGCGGTTTCTTCGGTGTTGCCGCAGCCGGGGCGCGGCGCACCGGCGGCGTAATCTTTTCAAACGTGAACGCTGGCATCGAGTGTCCCCTCGTCGTTGAGATGAACAACTTGCTCGAATTTCCCTGTCATCTGGACGAAGCGCAACTGCCGCATCCTGTACTCCACTCAATTCGAATGGAACTTGTTCAAGCACAGTCCATGCCAGATGCGACCTCAAATGCGTCTACATTGCGGACTGATCCGCATGATCCTAAAGTGATCCACCATGTTCGAAGCGCATTTCCAGACATTCGAGGAGCCCGAGGCCGGCGTCGCATTGACAGCCCGGCTGGCCGCGCTCCGTGAAGAACTCGCCCGCCGCAAGCTGACCGGTTTCGTGATTCCACGCGCCGATCAGCAGCAGAATGAGTACGTGCCGCCGTCCGAAGAACGTCTCGCCTGGCTGACCGGTTTTACGGGCTCTGCGGGACTGGCGGTGGTGCTGACGCACGAGGCCGCGGTCTTCGTCGACGGCCGCTACACGATCCAGGCGGCCAAGCAGGTCGATTCAAGGGCCTGGGCCGTGGAATCTCTGATCGATCCCCCGCCGGAAAGCTGGATGTCGGCACACCTGAAGGCCGGCGACCGCCTAGGATTTGATCCGTGGCTGCACACTTTTGCAGCAGCCGAGCGTTTGGCCGCCGCCTGCACCAAGGCCGGTGCCGAACTGGTCGCCGTCGACAGCAATCCGGTCGATGCGATCTGGCAAGACCGGCCACAGCCGCCGATTGCGCCGGTCACGGTGCACGGAATGCAACATGCCGGCGTGACTGAAGCCGAGAAGCTGACGCAGATCAGGAGCGAGATCGGCAAGCTCGGCGTCGATGCGTTGGTGCTGTCCGACAGCCATGCCGTGGCCTGGACCTTCAACATCCGCGGCGCCGACGTCGCGCATACGCCGCTGCCGCTGTCCTATGCGCTGGTGCCGAAGGACAGCCGTCCCACCATCTTCATCGATCACCGCAAGCTCTCAAATCTGACCCGCGACCATCTCGAGCAGTCCGCCGACGTGCGCGAGCCCGATGCGATGGCGCCGACGCTGATGGCGCTCGCCAAGAGCGGTGGATCGATCGCGCTCGACAATGCGACCGCGGCCGACGCCCTCAGCCGGCTGATCACGGGCGCCGGCGGCAAGCCGGTCCGCGGCAGCGATCCGATCGCCCTGCTCAAGGCGGTCAAGAACACGACCGAGATCAAGGGCACGCAATCGGCGCACCGGCGCGACGCCGTGGCGCTGGCACGCTTCCTCGCCTTCATCGACCGCGAGGCGGCAAGCGGCAAGCTCACCGAGATCGACGCGGTCGAGGCGCTGGAGACATTCCGCCGCGACACCGGCGCGCTCAAAGATGTGTCGTTCCCGACCATATCGGGCACCGGCCCGAATGGCGCGATCGTGCACTACCGCGTCACCCGCAAGAGCAACCGGCGGATCGTCCCCGGCGATCTGCTGCTGATCGATTCAGGTGCACAATACGAAGACGGCACCACCGACGTCACCCGCACCATGGCCGTGGGCGAGCCGACCGACGAGATGCGCGACCGCTTCACGCGTGTGCTGCGCGGCCACATCGCGATTGCGCGGGCGATCTTTCCCGACGGCGCCACCGGCGCGCAGCTCGACACACTCGCACGGCAATATCTCTGGGCCGCCGGCGTCGATTTCGAGCATGGCACCGGCCACGGCGTCGGCAGCTATCTGAGCGTGCATGAGGGGCCGGCGCGAATCTCGAAGCTCGGCACTACGCCGCTGAAGCGCGGCATGATCCTGTCCAACGAGCCCGGCTACTACAAGACAGACGGTTTCGGCATCCGCATCGAGAACCTCGAACTGGTGGTCGAAGCCGATATCAAGGGCGCGGAAAAATCGATGAACGCGTTCGAGACGCTGACCCTGGCGCCGATCGACCGCCGGCTGATCGATGTCGGCATGCTCAGCAAGGACGAGCTCGACTGGCTCAACGCCTACCACGCGCGCGTCAGGGCCGAGGTGCGGCCGGCGCTGGATGAGACGACCAAGGCCTGGCTGGACCAGGCCACCGCGGAGTTGAAGGCGTAAGCGCGTCGTCGCAAAGCCGCATGGCTCCACGCGCTTTGCGCAAGGCTGCTTCTCCACCACAGCTGTCATGCCCCGCGAAGGCGGGGAATCCAGTATTCCAGAGACAGGAAACGCATGCGAAGAAGCCGCGGCGTACTGGATCGCCCGGTCAAGCCGGGCGATGACACCGACTTTTTGACGCGAGCAACGCGCCCAATCGGCGCTATGGCGCCCTCATCATAACCGTCCCGGAATCCGTATAGCCGCATTCCGAAACGCCGATATGCGTCTTGCGCGAGCGCGCTACAGTCCGATTCGAATTTCTACGAGTCGGACACGCATGCACGGCATGATCAGCAAGCCGCCGGACACGGCGAAGAACCTCGCGACCTCGCGCGTGGTGTTGCTGCTGCTCGTCGTCATGACCGGCATCGCGCCGATCTCGCTTTACATGCTGGTTCCGGCGCTGCCGGTGCTGGCGACGACCTTTGGCAGCGACATCTCGGTCGCGCAGATGACGGTGTCGTTTTATATGGTCGGCATCGCGCTGTCGCAACTCATCATGGGCCCGCTGTCGGACCGTTTCGGGCGGCGACCGGTGCTGCTCGGAGGACTGGCGCTGATGGTGGTCGCCAGCGCCGCCTGCATCTTCGCGGAAACCCTGCCGCAGCTGATCGCCGCGCGCTTTTTCCAGGCGTTGGGCGGCGCCGCGGGCATGGTGGTGAGCCGCGCCATCATCCGCGACATCTACGAGCGCGACCGCGTCGCCTCGATGATCAGCCTCGTGGTCGCGGCGCTGATGATCGGGCAGATGGTCTCTCCGCTCACCGGCGGCCTGATCGAAACCGCGTTCGGCTGGCGCGCGATCTTCTACGCCATCACCGTCGCCGCGATCATTGTCGCCGTCGGAATCGCATTCGCGCTGCCCGAGACCCGCCGAGACCGCGTCGCCGGCAGCGGCTTTCGCGGCGATGTCGGCATCCTGATCCGCAACCGCGCCTTCGTCGGCTACGTGATGTGCCAGGTGCTGGCCTCGCAGATCATCTTCACCTTCGCCGGCGGCGGCCCCTATATCGTGGTGACGCAGATGGGCAGGACCAGCGCCGAATACGGCGCGTGGTTCGCGACGACGGGTTTTGCGTATCTCGTCGGCAATCTGCTCTGCGTGCGCTTCGCGCCCAGGCACTCGCTGGAGAAGTTGATCTGGTTCGGCCTCGCGCTCCAGCTTTGCGGCAGCCTGTTGAATCTGCTCTGGAGCTTCACCGGCTGGAACGAGGCGCCCGCCTGGCTGTTCGGCACGCAGATGATCGTGATGGTCGGCAATGCCTTCGTGATGGCGAACTCGGCCGCCGGCGCGATCAGCATCCGTCCCGAGGCCGCCGGCACCGCGTCAGGTGCGATGGGCTTTCTCCAGCAGGGCATCGGCGCGCTGATGTCGCAATTCGGCGCCTATCTCGGCGGCCATTCCGCGACCACGCTGCCGCTCACCGCCGCGGTACTGGCGATCTCCCTGCTCTGCGCCTGCACGATGACCTTCGTCGTCCCCCGCCGCGAGGTCATGGTGAGCGAGACGCTGATCGAGCGGGCGGAAGAGGAAGAGAGCGGGATGATGTGATCGGGCGCGGTGAGGCCTTCTTCCTTCTCCCCTTGTGGGAGAAGGTGGCGCGCGTAGCGCGCCGGATGAGGGGTCTCTCCGCACGGGTCCCCTCTCAAAGTTTGAATTCGAGGATAGAACCCCTCATCCGGCGCTGCGCGCCACCTTCTCCCACAAGGGGAGAAGGGAAGAGTCACTCCCCGATCAGCTGCAGCCACTCGTCCTCGGTCAGCACCTTGACGCCATGCTTGTTGGCCTCCGCGAGCTTCGAACCCGCGCCGGGGCCTGCGACGACGAGATCGGTTTTCTTGGACACCGATCCGGACACTTTTGCGCCTAGCCGCTCAGCGGTGGCCTTGGCCTCGTCGCGCGTCATCTTCTCCAGCGAGCCCGTGAACACCACGGTCTTGCCGGCGACGGCGGAGTTGCTCTTCGGCTTCTCCGCGTCGATGATCTCGACCTCCCTGGTGAGCCGCTCGACGATGCCGCGATTGTGGCTCTCGCCGAAATAATCGGCGATGCTCTTGATAACAGTCTCGCCGATCTGGTCGAGCGCGTCCATCTCGGCCATCGCCTCCTCGTCGCCCTTGGCGACCTTGAGGCTGGCATCATGGAATGCGTCCCAGGAGCCGTAGCCGCGTGCCAGCGCCAGCGCCGTGGTCTCGCCGATATGGCGCATGCCGAGCGCGAAGATAAAGCGCTCCAGTGCAATCTTCCGACGGCTCTCGATCGCGCTGAACAGATTGCGCACCGAGGTTGCCCCGTAACCCTCGATGTCCTCGAGCTTAAGTTTCGAATTGCGCTTTTCCAGCGTGAAGATGTCCGCTGGCTCCTTCACAAAGCCGTCGTCGAAGAAATACTGGAGCTGCTTCTCGCCAAGGCCGTCGATGTCGAAGGCGCGCCGCGACACGAACAGCTTCAAATGCTCGATCTTCTGATAGGGGCAGGCGAACTCGCCGGTGCAGCGGGCGCGTGAGCCCTCCTCTCCCGCCGCCGTCTCCTCGCGCGTGACGTCGGTGTGCAACGGGCACGGGCACTTCTTCGGAAACTGGAATTCCCTGGCAGCCTTCGGCCGCTTGTCGAGGACGACGTCGACCACCTGCGGGATGACGTCGCCGGCGCGCTGGATCACGACGGTGTCGCCGATCCTGATGTCGCGGCCCTCGCGCAGCACTTCGCCCTTGTTGCCGATGCCCTTGATGTAGTCCTCGTTGTGCAGCGTGACGTTCTGCACGATCACGCCGCCGACGCCGACCGGTTCGAGCTTGCCCACCGGCGTGAACGAGCCGGTGCGGCCGACCTGGATCTCGATGTCGCGCAACACCGTCGTGGCGCGTTCGGCCGGGAATTTGTGGGCGATGCCCCAGCGCGGCGTGCGCGAGACGAAGCCGAGCCGCTCCTGCCAATCGATGCGATCGACCTTGTAGACGACGCCGTCGATGTCGTAGTCGAGCTTTGCGCGCTGCTCCTCGATCGCACGATGAAACGCCAGCAGCTCCTCGACGGAGTGACAGAGCCTGGTCAGCGGGTTGGTCTTGAATCCGCAGCGCTCGAACCAGCCGATCATGCCGCTCTGCGTGCCCTCCGGCATCGCGCTCATCTCGCCCCAGGCATAGGCGAAGAAGCCGAGGGGGCGCGAGGCGGTGATGGTCGGATCCTTCTGCCGGAGCGAGCCCGCGGCCGAATTGCGCGGATTGGCGAAGATGGTGCTGCCTTCCGCCTTCTGCCGCTCGTTGAGCGCGAGGAAGGCCTTCTTGGTCATGTAGACCTCGCCGCGCACCTCGCAGATGTCGGGGACGTTGCGGCCCTTCAGCCTCTTCGGCACGTCCTCGAGCGTGCGGATGTTGGCGGTGACGTCCTCGCCGACCGCGCCGTCGCCGCGAGTCGCCGCGGTGACGAGTTCACCGCCCTCGTAGCGCAGCGACATCGAGAGGCCGTCGATCTTCGGCTCGGCCGAGAAATCGATCTTGTCGTCGTCGAGCTTCAGGAAGCGCACGATGCGGCCGACGAAGTCGCGCAGATCCTCTTCCGCAAAGGCGTTGTCGAGCGACAGCATGGGGACGGCATGCCGCACCTTCTTGAAGCGGCCTGATGGTGCAGCACCGACTTTCTGCGACGGCGAGTCCGCGCTGACGAATTCCGGAAAGCGCTTCTCGATCGCGTTGAAGCGCTGGCGTAGCGCGTCATACTCGGCGTCGGTGACGGTGGGCGCGTCGTCCTGGTAGTAGCGTTCGTTATGCCCCTCGATCTCGAGCGCGAGCCGCATGTGCTCGACCTTGGCCTGCGCCTTGGTGAGGTCGGCGACGTCGCGAAGCGGCGTTGGTTTCGATTTTGCTGCTCTGGCCATGGTGCTTGGATACGATGGAGCGGGCGGGAGGGTAAAGGCGTGTTGAGGTCTTGCGCCCCGGACGCAGCGCAGCGCTTCTTTGGCGGTGCGCTGCAGAGCCGGGGCCCATCGGGGCGACATTCTGTATCCCGGCTCGCGCTTGCGCGCGTCCGGGACACGAAATCAAGCCGTCGCCGCCTTGAGCAGCCGGTCCGCGGCAGCCCTCGCCTCGGCGGTGATCTCGGCGCCGGCGAGCATCCGTGCGATCTCCTCGCGGCGGTGGTCGGCGGCAAGCGCATTGACGCGGGTCGCAACGCGCTTGCCCTTGTCCAGTGCGTCCTTTGAGATCAGCAAATGCTGGTCGGCACGGGCGGCGACCTGCGGGGCGTGGGTGACGGCCATCACCTGGACCTTGCCGGCGAGCCGCGCCAGCCGTCCGCCGATGGCGTCCGCGACCGCGCCGCCGACGCCGGTGTCGATCTCGTCGAAGACCAAGGTCGGCGCCGAACCGCGGTCGGACAGCACGACCTTCAGCGCCAGCAGGAAACGCGACAGCTCGCCGCCGGAGGCGACCTTCATCAGCGGCCCCGGCTTGGTGCCCGGGTTGGTCTGCACCCAGAACTCGACGCGGTCGAACCCTTGCGGGCCCGGAGCTGCCTCGTCGGTCTCGACCTGGGTCATGAACTTTGCGCGCTCGAGCTTGAGCGGCGCGAGCTCGGCATTGACGGCCTTGTTGAGCTTCTCCGCCGATTTCTGCCGCGCCATCGACAGCTTCTTCGCAGCCGCCGCATAGCGCGCATCGGCCTCGATCGCGGCCTGCTCCAGCTTCTTCAGCCGTGAGGCGCCGGCATCGATCAGAACGACATCGGCGGCGTATTTTGCGGCGAGCGCGGCGAGCCCGTCGACCGGCGTCGAATATTTGCGCGAGGCGGCGCGCAACGCGAACAGGCGCTCCTCGATGCGTTCGAGCTCCGAGGGATCAAAATCGGTTGCCGCAAGCGCCGCCTGGAGATGCTGGTCGGCTTCCTCCAGCGCGTTGATGGCGATGTCGATCGCCCTCACCGCGGGTTCGACCAGCGCCGGCGAGTTGACGCCGCGACGCTCCAGCCGCCGCACGGCCGCCGACAGCGAGGCGACCGGCGAATGGTGGCCGCCGACCGCCTCCTGCGCCTCGCGCAGGTCGGAGGCGATCTTCTCGCCCTGCATCATCGTGGTCCGACGGGAGGCCAGCGAAGTCTCCTCGCCGTCCTTGGGCGCGAGCTGCTTCAATTCGTCGGAGGCGTGGCGGAGGTAATCGGCTTCGCGCGCAGCGCGCTCCATGCCGGCGCGATGCTCCTCCAGCGCAGTGTTGGCGGTGCGGCGCGCGTCCCAGAGCGTCTCGACCGCCGAGACGTCCTTTTCGAGACCTGCGAAGGCATCGAGCAGGCGGCGGTGGGTGGCGGCATCGACCAGCGCGCGCTCATCGTGCTGACCGTGGATCTCGACCAGGGCGGCACCGACAGCCTTCAGCGTCTGCACGCTGATCGCCTGGTCGTTGATGAAGGCGCGGGTGCGGCCGTCGGCGAGCTGGACCCGGCGGAGAATCATCTCGCCGGTATCGTCCAGCCCGTTCTCCGCGAGGATTTTGGCCGCGGGATGGTTTTTTGGGATATCGAATACGGCAGTGACCTGCCCCTGCTCCGCCCCATGCCGCACGAGGCCGGCATCGCCGCGGCCGCCGAGCGCCAACGCAAAGGCATCGAGCAGGATGGATTTGCCCGCACCGGTCTCGCCGGTCAAAACCGCGAGGCCCGGTGCGAATTCGATATCGAGCCGTTCGATCAGGACGATGTCACGGATCGACAGACGCGCCAGCATGGAATTCTATTTCCTAGCCGAGACCCATTTTCTTGAAGGTCTTGCTAATCCAGGACCCCTGATTCTCGCTCGGTTCGAGACCGCCTGATTTTACAAGATTATAGGCGTCCTTGTACCAGCGACTGTCAGGAAAATTGTGCCCGAGCACGGCGGCGGCCGTCTGGGCCTCGCCAACGATGCCGATCGCCATATAGGCCTCGGTCAGGCGGTACAGCGCCTCCTCGACATGGCGGGTGGTCTGGTACTGCGTCACCACGGCCTTGTAGCGGTTGATCGCCGCCGTGTAGTCGCGCTTCTGCGCGTAATAGCGGCCGACGTTCATTTCCTTGCCGGCGAGCTGGTCGCGCGCACCTTCGATCTTGGCCTTGGCCGAGGTCGCATATTCGGAGGTCGGATATTTGCGCACCACCTCTTCCAGCGAGGCGATCGCCTTCTCGGTCCGGGTCTGGTCGCGGCTGATATCCGGAATCTGGTCGTAATGCGAGGCGGCGATCAAATATTGCGCGTAAGCCGCATCCGGGCTGCCGGGATGCAGCGTGACGTAGCGGGTGGCCGCGCCGATACAATTGTCATAATCGCCACCCTGGTAGGACGCGTAGGCCGACATCAGCAATGATTTGCGGGCCCAGTCGGAATAAGGATGCTGGCGGTCGACCTCTTCGAACTTCTTGTTCGCCGCCTTCATGTCCTTCTTCTCGTTCATGAGGTACAGGCCCTCATTGTAGATCTTGTCAGCGGGCTCCTCGACGAAGGTGTCGTCCTTGGCGGTGAACTTGTCCCAAAGCGCGCCGGTGCCGCAGCCGGCCAGCGGCAGCGCGAGCACGAAGAGGGCGACAACCTGAAGCAGCCCACGGGCTCGAGACGAGACTTCTCGAGACGGGACTTGAAGATATCCGCGCGTCATACGCTGTGCCGACATGAGTATTGCCCTGACGCCCTGTGGTGCGGTGTCCGCCAGCCCATGAACCCCGTCCTGGGCGCGAAATATAGCCGTGGTGCCTACCGTGCGACCACGCCGGTGTAACCGAAAAACGATCTTCAACCAACCGGATAGGCAGGCATTCCGCCCGGATTAAGGCGAACGCGCCGCAATCCTAGCCGATCATCGTTACCAGGAGTTTCCCGGGGAAAGCCGCCGCCAAACGCCCGCGGCGACGGGTCTCTTCAGGACGCGTCTCTCGTCTAGGAAACGTCCGCTGCAGGAAACGTCTCTCTTCAGGAAACGTCCGGCCCGTAGACCGCGGCGATCCGGCCACCGACGATGCCGCGACCGGTTTCGGCCACCGGACGCGTGGTGCGGCGGGCTGCCTCGCCCTCGACCACCCGCCAAGCGGTGCGGTCGGCGAGCAGCGCGGTCAGAACGGCGTGGTTGAGCTTGTGGCCGCCACGTACCGAGCGGTAGGCGCCGAGCAGCGGCAGACCCGCCAGCGCGAGGTCGCCGATCACGTCCAGCACCTTGTGGCGGGCGCATTCGTCGGCGTAGCGCAGGCCCTCGGTGTTGAGCAGCCGCTCCTCGTCGAACACGACGGTGTTGTCGAATGAGGCACCGAGCGCATAGCCGGCGCTCCAGAGCCGCGCGACGTCGCACATCAGACCGAAAGTCCGGGCCCGGCCGACTTCGCGGCGGAAACGCTCCGGGTTGAGGTCGAAGGCATAGCTCTGCTGGCCGATGACAGGATTGGTGAAGTCGATCTCGACCTCGGCGCGGAACCCGTCGGCATAGGGCCTGATCTCACCGAAGGAGTCGCCGATCTTCACCGAGATCGGCTTCAAAACCTGGATGAAGCGGCGCTGCGCCGGCTGGGTCACGATGCCGGCCTGGTCGATCGCCGCAACGAAGGCTGCCGCGCTGCCGTCCATGATCGGCACTTCCGGCCCATCGATCTCGATGATGGCGTTGTCGACGCCCATGCCCCGCAGCGCAGCAAGCACATGCTCGGCGGTGGAAACCAGCGGACCGTTGCGATCACCGAGGACAGTGGCGAAATCGGTCGCGATCACCTGCTCGGCGGTGGCCTGAACTTCGCGGTCGCTTCCCTCGAGCCCGGTGCGGATAAAAACAAATCCCGCGTCGACAGGCGCGGGTCCAAGCGTGAGCGTGACGGGAAGACCGGAATGAACGCCGACGCCTGCCACACTGGCTTGCGCGCGAAGCGTTGTTTGCCGGCTAAATTTCATCAGGAACCGCCCCACTACGACCATCGCGACTTATACTGAACCCGACTGCGGCCTAGACCGCTGTTCCGAATCCGTATCCCCAAGTCACGGCAAACCATAGTCACTGCCCCAAACAGCGCCAACTCACGCTTTTTTACCGATTGTTACCCCAAACCCGCCGTATTCGCGCCAAGGCTTAACCAAATTGGACCGGAGTTCGGGACCGTTTTCGGTAGTTTTACTGAACCATCGAATACGTAATTAATGATTTAAAATCAGTTGCTTGGCCACGCAATCCGGATATGCACGGGGCAAAAGAAAAGGTCCCGGCAAGCTTCCCGCCGGGACCTTTTTTCGTCTGCCTTATTGTAACAATCCTCAGGTCGCCTGCCGCCGCAGGAAGGCCGGGATATCAAGATGGTCATCTCCCTGTGGCGCCGGGGCAACAGGCGCGGGACGGCCGTGCATGTCCAGGCCCTGCGGCGCGGGACGACGTGCATACTCGGACACCGGCTCGGTAGAAGCGATTTGCTGCGCCACGGTCTTCTGGGGGCGGCGATCGGGCAGTGGCGGCATCGCGGGACCGGCGGTGCGGGCCGCGATCGGCGCCTCGGTCTCCTCGTCACGACGGCCGAGGCCGACATTGGCGAGGCGCTGCAGCAGCGACAGCCGGGTCTTCTGCGGGGTCTCCTCCTCGACCTCGCCGCGGGCCTGGCGAAGCTCGGCCTGGGCGGGCATCGGAAGTTCCTCGATCCGCGGCATCCGCGGTGTGCGGACCGGTGCACGCTCGGCCTGCGGAGGGATGAAGGTTTCCGGCGTCATCGGCTCTTGCATGGCCATCGGCGCCTGCTCGGGCTCGGGGAACAGCGTGGGCTTCTGCGCGATCGGGCGCACGGTAACGTCGCCATAGGTCTGCATCGGCGCGGGAGCCTGCGGAACGTCCGCAACGGCGGCGGCGATGGCGGCAAGCGCAGCGCGCTCGACGTTCGGACGCGGAGCCGTGGGAGCGGCGGCAAATTGGCCCGTTCCTGTGGCCGGGGTCTGTCCTTCGAACTTCTGGGCGCGCTCGGCCATGCGCTGATTGTCAGCGCGCAGCCGCGCGGTCAAATCGGCAAGACGGCTCTCGGCAGCCGCGGCGGGAGCGGCGGGAGCCTGCTGCGCCTGCGGAGCAGGATTCGCCACGGGAGCGCTGGTGGCCTGGCTGTTGCGCGCGATCGCGGCCTGTTCGATGCCGGTGGCGACGACCGAGACGCGGATCAGACCGTCGAGGGCTTCGTCGAAGGTCGCGCCGACGATGATGTTGGCGTCCTGATCGACTTCCTCGCGGATGCGGGTCGCAGCTTCGTCGACCTCGAACAGGGTGAGATCCTTGCCGCCGGTGATGGAGATCAGGAGGCCCTTGGCGCCCTTCATCGAGCTATCGTCGATCAGCGGGTTGGCGATCGCGGCTTCGGCGGCGGTCAGCGCGCGCTTGTCGCCGGAGGCTTCGCCCGTGCCCATCATCGCCTTGCCCATCTCGCGCATGACGGCGCGGACGTCGGCGAAGTCGAGATTGATCAGGCCTTCCTTGACCATCAGGTCGGTGATGCAGGCAACGCCCGAATAGAGCACCTGGTCGGCCATCGCGAAGGCGTCGGCGAAGGTGGTCTTCTCGTTCGCGACCCGGAACAGGTTCTGGTTCGGGATGATCAGCAGCGTATCAACGACCTTGTGCAGCTCATTGATGCCCGCTTCCGCGGTGCGCATGCGGCGGCCGCCCTCGAAGTGGAAGGGCTTGGTCACGACGCCGACGGTGAGGATGCCCATCTCGCGCGCGATCTTGGCGATCACGGGAGCTGCGCCGGTGCCGGTGCCGCCGCCCATGCCGGCGGTGACGAACACCATGTTGGCGCCCGAGAGATGGTCACGGAGTTCGTCCATGACTTCTTCGGCCGCGGCCGCGCCGACCACCGGCTGCGAACCTGCGCCCAACCCTTGCGTGGCCGCCGTGCCCATCTGCACGATGCGCTGCGCCTTCGACATCGTCAGCGCCTGCGCGTCGGTGTTGGCGACCACGAAGTCGACGCCCTGGAGGCCCGCCGTGATCATGTTGTTGACGGCGTTACCACCGGCGCCGCCGACGCCGAACACGGTGATGCGGGGCTTCAGTTCGTGAATATCAGGAACATTGATGCTGATGGTCATGTTTGCCTCTCGATCACGCGCGCGTGGGTTCGCCCCGGCCGGCGGCCGCGGGAGTTGGTGAAAATCGAATATTGCGGGAAGGAGTCATCAGAAGCCCTCGCGTAGCCATCGTCCGACCTTTCCGAAATACCCGCCGGTCCCCGTCCTGACCTGCTGCCGCGTATGCCGCGGTTCGACATGTTCGTGGTGAACATATTGCGGGTAGACGAGCAGTCCGGCCGGCACCGCGAAGGCGGCGTTCTTCGCCTCGTTGGGCAGCCGGCCGAAACCGAGCGGACGTCCGACCCGCACGGGCCGGCCGAGAATCTGCGTTCCGAGCTCAACGAGACCCGTGAGCTGCGAGGCCCCGCCCGAGAGCACGACGCGGCCGTTCGGCTCCGAGGCGAAGGGCGAATCCTTCAGCTTGTCCCGAACCATTTCGAAGACTTCCTCGGCACGATGCTTGACGATGTTGGCGATGGTAGCGCGGGAGACGATCTGCGGCAGATCCTGCTCGTCACCGGCTGTCGGTACAGACATCAGCTCACGCGAGTCCGATCCGCCGGTGATGACGGTCCCGTATAACGTCTTGATTCGCTCGGCATCGGCAATGGTCGCGGAGAGTCCGCGCGCCAGATCCATCGTGATGTGTTGCCCGCCGACCGCAAAACCCGCGGCATGCACGAAGTGGCCGCCGGAAAAGACCGCGATCGTGGTGGTGCCCGCGCCCATTTCGACCACGGCGGCGCCGAGATCGGCCTCGTCGTCGGTCAGCACCGACAGGCCTGCCACATAGGGGCTTGCCGCCATGGCTTCGACGTTGATGTGGCAGCGTTCGACCGCCAGCATCAGGTTCCGCGCCACCGTGGCGTCGCAGGTGACGACATTCATGTCGATGCCGAACTGATGCGCAACCATGCCGCGGGGGTCGCGGATACCTTTGACGCCGTCAAGCGTGTAGCCGACCGGCAGCGCGTGCAGCACGGTGCGGCCTTCGCCGGTGGCGTGGCGCATGCCGGTGGAGGTGACGCGGCTGACATCGGCCGGTGTCACGGCGCCGCCGCGGATGTCGGCCGCAGCTTCGACCAGCTGACCGGAGAGCCGGCCGCCGGAGACCGACAGCAGCACGGACTCGACCCGCACCTTGGCCATTTTCTCTGCAAGCCCGACGGCCTGTCGCACCGCCTGCTCGCATTCGCCGAGATCGATCACGGCGCCGGCCTTCATGCCGCGCGACTGAATCTGGCTGTAGCCGATCAGCTCCACCGCATGGGTCCGGTCGCGCAGGGCTTCGCTCGGCGCCGACGGCTTCAGCCGCGCGATCATGCAGGCGATCTTGCTGGTGCCGATGTCGAGGCAGGCGACGAGGCCGCCGCGCTTGTGCGGCATCGGGCGTGTCTTCGGTGTCTGGGTGCGATCAAGACCGGTCATGCAGCGTCCCCGGCCTTTTTCTTCTTCTTGTCCTTGAACAAATCGTCGCGCGCCTTGGCGGCGTCCTCGGACAGCTGCACCACCAGCCGATCGGGCAGGCGCAGGTCGACGGCGACGATGTCGCGGGAGAACAGCCTGTCCTCCTTGTCGAGCCTGGACAGCATCGCAAGCGCGTTGCCGACGTCCTGTTCGGGCAGGCGGATGTCGAGGCCGTCCTTGAGCCTCAGGTTCCAGCGCCGCTCACCGACGAAGATCGCGGCCTTGGTAATGGAATTGACCTGCGGATAGCGCGCCAGCAAAGCGAGGAAATCGCGGGCCTGCGTCTCGGCGCCCTTGCCGACCACGAGCGGCAGCGACAGGAAGCGGCGCGAGACGTAGGGTTCGAGCACGGCGCCGTCATCGGCGATGACGGAGAGCCGGCCGGCCTCCTGCCACAGCGCGAACGCCTTGCGCTCGGTGAGCTCGATCATGAGCTGGCCCGGATAGAGCTTCAGCACGGTCGCATCCGCGATCCAGGGATTGGCCTTGAGCTTGTCGCGCACGGCGTCGGCGTCGAGGAACAGAAGCGAGGATCGGCCGCTGACGCCGCCGATCGCGAGGATTTCGTCCTGGCTGAGCTGCTTGCGGCCGTTGATCACGACGGAGGTGATGCGGAAGCCGGCGGAATTGGCCAGCGCGTTGCGGGTGTCGTTGACCGCCGTGATGAAATCCTGGAGATGGCCGCCCTTGACGATACCGAAGCCGCAGCTTCCGATCAGGAGCAGCACCGTCATGCTGATCCCGACCCGGCGCGGCAGATAGCGCTCGACCAGCGCGACCAACCGCGGCGGCGGCTCGCGCTCGACGATGGCTTTGGCCCTGGTCTTTTCCTTGGCGGCAGCACGGGCGCCGAGAACTCTTTCCTGACGCTTGTCCTGCACCCACTCGCGCAGAAGCACGACCGCTCCGATAGCGGCCGCCTTCAGGTCAGCTTGGGGCCTCAGCGATCTGAAAAGCGACCGAGTGAGGCTTCCTGCTCCATCCATTGCACGAGCTCGTCAACAGTTTGCCCGCGACATCGCGCGGGTCCTGGCGAACATGACGTCTCGGACTTACCGGGCCGGGTGCTGGTCTTCAGCAGAAGAAAACCTCTCCCCTTCAGAGCGTTCGCTGGAGGTGACAACACCCGCAACGGTCCACGCGCCGGCAGCCAAAGCGTCATATGCGCCGCCAGCGTTAACCTTCGGACGTCCTGGTAAACAAAAGGTAAAGTTCGTTAACGACGTGAGCTTTTTGCCCAGGCCTGTGAGGCATTTATGCCGCAATATCCGGCATTTTACCGGTTTTGGGTTCCAAAACCGGCCGTTTCGCCGGTTCGGCCGTTAACCAGTCCTAATTATTTTCGCACACCGGCCACAGCGAGCTCGACCAGGCCGCGCAGGAAGTCGACGAACTCGATGCTCTCGGCCTTCAGCGCCTTGGGGTAGAGCGAAGATTTGGTCAGGCCGGGCAGCGTGTTGGTTTCGAGATAGACCAGCCCCTTGTCCGAGACGATGAAGTCCGAACGGGAATAGCCGGTGCAGGACATCGCCCGGTGCGCCAGCATCGCCTGCTGCTTCAGTGCGGCGGTGATCTCCGCCGTGAAGCGGCCTGGACAGATCTCCTGGGTCGACTTCAAAAGATATTTCGCCGCGTAGTCGAAACTGCCCTCACCGGGAATGATCTCGATCGGCGGCAGCGACATGATCGTGCCGTCCGGCCGCTCCAGCACGCCGCAGGTCGCCTCGACGCCGGCGATGTAGGGCTCGATCACGTACTCTTCGTGCTTGGCCGCATTGCGAACGGCGACGAGATCCTGCTTGGCGTTGACGAAGATCAGGCCGTAGCTCGAGCCATCCCTGGCGGGCTTTGCGATCAGCCGGCCGTATTCGGCGAAGGCCTCGTCGATCTGGTCCAGCGCAATGTTGGCCGGCGGCGTCACGCCGCCGAGCGCGGCGAAATGCTTGGCCGCGATCTTGTCGAACGCGAGATGCGAGGAGGCCGAGCCCGATCCGGTGAACGGCACGCCGCGCGCTTCGCACATCACCTGCAATTCGCCGTTCTCGGCACGCCCGCCATGCAGGCCGAGCACCAGCACGCGGTCCTCCGCCCTGGCCTGGTCGAGCGCCTGCTCCAACGGAATGCCCGACGTGCCCGGCTTGAACTCGTCCTCGAACGGGCGGGCATGTTCGAGCAGCTGTTTGGACTGCACGACATGCACCTTGTCCTCGACGTCCCACCACCAGAGATCGGCCTCGGGCAGCGCCTGATGCAGCGCCTGGGCTGAGGCGACGGAAACCAGACGTTCGCGGTTGGAGCCGCCGAAGAGGATGGTGATGCGCATGTTCTCTCGTCGCTTGTCCAAATTAGCCGGGAATTCCGATCCGCTTGATTTCCCAGTGTAGCTCAATTCCGGAATTTGCCTTCACCCGTTCACGTACGGTCTCGCCCAGCGTCTCGATATCGTGCGCGGTGGCATTGCCCGTGTTGATCAGGAAATTGCAGTGCATCTCGGAGACTTCTGCACCGCCGACGCGCAAACCGCGGCAGCCGGCGGCATCGACCAGCTTCCAGGCGGAATGGCCGGGCGGATTCTTGAAGGTCGAGCCGCCGGTCTTTTCGCGGATCGGCTGCGCGGTCTCGCGATGGGTTTGCACTTCCGCCATGCGCGCGCGGATCGCCTCGGCATCCCCCATCTCGCCGCGAAAACGCGCGGAGGTGAAGACGATGGAAGCATCGACGCCGCTGTTGCGGTAGACAAACTTCATGTCGGCATTGGAGAAGATGTGCTTCGTGCCGTCGCGCCCGACGCCACGCGCCTCGATCAACACGTCCTTGGTCTCGCCGCCATTGGCGCCCGCATTCATGCGCAGCGCGCCGCCGATCGTGCCGGGAATGCCGAAGTAAAATTCGAGCCCGCCGATATTGGCCGACGCGGCGACTTCCGCCACGCGCTTGTCGAGCGCGGCTGCGCCCGCGGTGACGACATCGCCGCTCGCGCTCGCCTCGCCAAAGGCGCGCGGCGCAAGCCGGATCACCACGCCCGCCATGCCGCCGTCGCGCACGATCAGGTTGGAGCCGACGCCGACGACATAGACGGGAATGTCGCTTGCGAGATGCGCGAGGAAATAAGAGAGATCGTCCTCATCCGTCGGCGTGAACAGCACCTGCGCGGGACCTCCGACGCGAAACCAGGTGAGCTCGGCGAGCGACTGGTTCGCCAGCAGCCGGCCGCGAAGATCGGGCATCACGGCTTTGAGGTCGGGTGTGATGTCGGGGAAGCTCACTGCGCTACCCCAGCGCCTTCAATTCGCCGGGCAAGGCATACGCCCATTGCGTGATGTTGCCGGCGCCCAGACACACGACGAGATCGCCGGACTTCGCCACGCCCTTGACGATGCCAGCGAGATCGGACGCCGCGGGCAGCGGGATCACCTCGCGGTGGCCGTGGGCGCGCAGGCCCGCGGCGAAATGGTCGCGATCGATGCCTTCGATCGGCGTCTCGCCCGCAGCATAGACCTCGGCGACGATCACCGCATCCGCATCGTTGAAGCAGGTGCAGAATTCCTCGAACAGCGACTGCAGGCGGGTGTAGCGATGCGGCTGCACCACCGCGACGATCTTACCGTTGGTGGATTCCCGCGCCGCCTTCAGCACCGCCGCGATCTCGACCGGATGATGGCCGTAGTCGTCGATGACGGTGACGCCGTTCCACTCGCCGGTCTTGGTGAAGCGGCGCTTGACGCCGCCGAAGCCGGCGATCGCCTTGCGGATCGCCTCGTCCGACACGCCGAGCTCGCGCGCGACCGCAATCGCGGCGGTCGCGTTGGAGGCATTGTGGCGCCCCGGCATCGGCAGCATGAGATCGGAGATCTCGTGCACGGCGCCCGTCTTGCGATCGCGGAAGGCAACCTTGAACTTCGATCCGCCGCCCGTCGGGGTCAGGTCGACGAAGCGCACATCGGCCTGCGGATTCTCGCCATAGGTGATGATGCGTCGATCCTCGATCTTGCCGACAAGGGTTTGCACCACGGGATGATCGATGCACATCACGGCGAAGCCATAGAACGGCAGGTTCTCGACGAAATGGCGGAAGGCGTCCTGCACCGCCTCGAAGGTCTTGAAGTGATCGAGATGCTCGGGATCGACATTGGTGACGATCGCGACCTCGGTCGGCAGCTTCAGGAACGTGCCGTCGCTCTCGTCCGCTTCGACCACCATCCAGTCACCCGCACCGAGACGCGCATTGGAGCCGTAGGCATTGATGATGCCGCCGTTGATCACGGTGGGATCGAGGCCGCCGGCGTCGAGCAGCGTCGCGACCATCGTGGTCGTGGTGGTCTTGCCGTGGGTGCCGGCGATGGCGACGCAGCTCTTCAGCCGCATGAGCTCGGCCAGCATCTCGGCGCGGCGCACCACGGGGATGCGCCGTTCGCGCGCCGCCGTCAGTTCCGGATTGTCGCGCTTGATCGCGGTAGAAACCACGACGACCTCGGCGCCGTCGACGTTCTCCGCCTTGTGGCCGACCGAGACCCTCGCACCGTTCTTGCGCAGGCGGTCGAGATTGTAATTGTCGGAGGCGTCCGAACCCTGCACGGAATAGCCGAGATTGAGCAGCACCTCGGCGATTCCGCTCATGCCTATCCCGCCGATCCCGACGAAGTGGATAGGTCCGATCTCGCGCGGCAGTCTCATGGTGTATCCCGCAGTTCCCTTCGTCATGCCCGGGCTCGTCCCGGGCATCCACGAATCCTTACCACTTCTTGCAAGACGTGGATGGCCGGGACAAGCCCGGCCATGACGGCAAAAGTAGGAATTCCGGCCGATTTCGCGTCAGATTCCCGCGATTTTGGCCACCAGATCGGCCAGCCGCTCCGCTGCGTCGAGCCGGCCGGCGCCGCGGGCGGCCTGCGCCATGGCGGCAAGACGCGCGGGCTCGGCGGCGAAGGCGGAGATCTCGGCGGCGAGGCGATCGGAGGAAAACTCGGTCTGCGGAATGCGGATCGCACCGTCGACCTTGGCCAGCACGCCGGCATTGGCGAACTGGTCCTGGTCGATCGCGCCCGGCAGCGGCACCAGGATCGAGGGCCGCCCGATCGCGGCAAGTTCGGCCACGGTGCCGGCGCCTGAGCGCGACACCACCAGATGGTTGGAGGCCAGCCGTGCCGGAAGATCGGTGAAAAACGGCGCGAGCTCGGCCTTGATCTTCAGTCTGTCGTAGACCGCACGCACGCGCGCCATATCCTCGTCGCGCACCTGCTGGGTGAGGACGAGCCGGCTCCACAGCGCAGGCTCGAGGCGCTCGATCGCGCCCGGCACGATGTCGGCCATGATGCGCGCGCCCTGGCTGCCGCCGACGACGAGCAGGCGCAGCGGACCGTTCACTTCAGGCGCAGCATATGGCACGCCAGCTGCGGCGAGGATCGCCGGACGCATCGGCGTGCCGACCGTCGTGGTCTTGCCTGATAGCGCCGGATCGCGATCGAGCACGCCGGGCAACGACGTCGCGATGGCTTGGACGCGGCTCGACAGGAACCGGTTGGCGCGGCCGAGCACCGCATTGGCGTCATGGATGATGCCGGGCACGCCGGCGAATTTTGCGGCGACCAGCGGCGGCAGCGTGGGATAGCCGCCGAAGCCGACGACGGCGACCGGCTTCAGTCGCTTGATCAGGCTGTAGGCGGACAGCGTGCCGGCCGCGAGCGTCAGGCCGGCATAGGCGAGCTGCAGCGGATTGCGTCCGCGCGCAGTCTCGCTCGAGACGACGTCGATCATGTCCTTGGTGAACAGTCCGCTGTAGCGCAGCGCGCGCTCGTCCGTGACGAGGCGGACGCGGAAGCCGCGCCGGATCAGCTCGACGCCGAGCGCCTCGGCTGGAAACAGATGGCCGCCGGTGCCGCCCGCGGCGAGAAGAATCAGGGGGGAGGTGTCCATGGTGGCGAGTTTTACAAGGACTCTTTCGTCATTGCGAGCGCAGCGAAGCAATCCAGACTGCCACCGCGGAGAGATTCTGGATTGCTTCGCTTCGCTCGCAATGACGAAAAACTATGCGTAGCTGCGCATCGCCTCGGCGTGGCCGCTCGCCTCGACTTCGGTGCGCGGGCGCAGCCGCGTCAGCGCGAGCATCATGCCGACACCATAGGCCAGCGACACGATCGAGGAGCCACCATAGGAGATGAAGGGCAGCGTCATGCCCTTGGCGGGGATGAGCTGGAGATTGACCGACATGTTGATGGCGGCCTGCACGCCGAACAGGATCGCCAAGCCCGAGGCCGCGAAGCGCGAGAACATGTCCTCGTTGGCATAGGCGCGCGACAGCGTCCGGATGACGACGAAAGCAAACAGTGCCAGCATCGCGAGGCACAGGATGATGCCGAACTCTTCGGCGGCAACCGCGAACACGAAATCGGTGTGGCTGTCGGGCAGGCTGCGCTTGGCGATGCCCTCGCCCGGTCCGAGGCCGAACCAGCCGCCATTGTAGAAGGCCTCCATGGCGGTATCGACCTGGAAGGTGTCGCCCGAGGCCGGATTCATGAAGCGCTTGATGCGGCCGGCGACGTGGGGAACAAAAAGATAGGCGCTGAACAGTCCGGCGGCGCCGAGGCCGGCGAGCCCGAACACCCAGATCATCCGCATGCCCGCGATGAAGAACAGCGAGCCCCACACCATCAGGATCAGCATAGTCTGGCCGAAGTCGGGCTCCATCACCAGCAGCGAGACCAGCATCAAGAGCAGCACCAGCGCCATCGAGGTCGCCGGCATTTCTGGCCGCCTAGTGGATTCCGCGAACAGCCAGGCGGCCATGACGACGAACGACGGTTTTGCGATCTCGGAGGCCTGGATATTGAGGCCGAGTAGCGTGATCCAGCGCCGCGAGCCCTTTACTTCGGGGCCGATCGCGAGCGTCAGCACGATCAGGACGATGCTGACCGCAAAAATGATCAGCGCCGAGCGACGGATCGCCCGCGGCGACAGGAAGGACACCCCGAGCAGCACGATGCAGGACGGCACCAGGAATAGCACGTGGCGGCTGAAGAAGTGGAAGGGATCGAGCCCGATGCGGGTCGCAACCGGCGGGCTCGCCGCCAGCGACAGGATCACGCCGGTCAGCATCAGCGCCAGGATGGCACCCATCAGCGGCTTGTCGACGGTCCACCACCACTCGGAAAAGGGGGTGCGTTCTTCACGGGAGAGCATGGCGGCCGCTTTCGGACAGAGGTCGGTCCATTGGTCGCCGAGGTTGGTTACCGGGGGGTTAAGGAAACGGGGATGATTGGAGATGAAGGCGAGCGCTTACCTCAAATGCCCGTCATGCCCCGCGAAAGCGGGGCATCCAGTATTCCAGAGACGTCGAGGGTTCATAACCACAGCCGCGGCGTACTGGATCACCCGGTCAAGCCGGGCGACGACAGCGGAGCAACAACCAGCAGCGTCCCTACACCACCGGCTTCATGCCCGGCAGCGCCTGCACCAGCTCGCGGAACCTGGTGCCGCGAATTTCGAAGTTGCGATACTGGTCGAAGGAGGCGCAGGCGGGCGACAGCAGGACGACCGCGTCAGCGATGCCTGACGCCTCCGCATCGCATGCGGCTTGCTCGACGGCGACGTCGAGGGTCTGGCTGATCTCGTGCGGCACCTTCGTGCCGAGCGTGCCCGAAAATTCCTGCGCGGCCTCGCCGATCAGATAGGCTTTTCGGATGCGCGGGAAGTAGCCGGTGAGGCCGGTGATTCCGCCGGCCTTCGGCTTGCCGCCCGCGATCCAGAAGATGTCCGAAAAGGACGACAGCGCATGCGCGGTGGCGTCGGCATTGGTGCCCTTGGAATCGTTGACGAACAGCACGTTGCCGCGGCGGCCGACCTGCTCCATGCGATGCGCAAGGCCGGGGAAGCTGCGCAGGCCGTTCTGCAAGACGTCGAGGCCGATGCCCATCGCGAGCGCGGCGGCTGCCGCGCACGCCGCGTTCTGCGCATTGTGCAAGCCGCGCAGAGAACCGATGCCGCCGAGCGCCGCGATTTCGCTGCGCGCGCCGCCCGAATTGCGCACGATATGGCCGTGCTCGACATGGATGCCGCTGGCCAGCGGATTCTTGACGGAGATCCGCACCACGTTCTTGCCGGCGCGATCGAGCCGGTCGGCGATATCGCGGCAAAAGCCGTCGTCGACGCCGACGATCGCGGTGCCGCCGGCCTGCACACCGGCAACGAGTCGCTCCTTCACCGCGGCGTAATGCGCGATGGTGCCGTGGCGATCGATGTGGTCTTCGCTGACATTGAGCAGAATGCCGACGGAGGGATCGAGTGAAGGCGTGAGGTCGATCTGATAGGACGACATCTCGATGACGTGGACGCGGCCCATGCCCGGCGGCTCCAGCGACAGGATCGCGGTGCCGATATTTCCGCCCATCTGGGTGTCATAGCCGGCGACCTTGGTGAGATGCGCGATCAAAGCCGTCGTCGTCGATTTGCCATTGGTGCCGGTGATGGCGACGAACGGCGCATCCGGCGCGTGCCGGCGCCTTTCGCGGCAGAACAGCTCGATGTCGCCGATCACCTCGATAGCGGCCTCGCGCGCCTTCAGCACGCTCCAATGCGGGACTGGGTGGGTCATCGGCACACCGGGCGCGAGCACCAGCGCGGCGAAATTCGCCCATGAGACGTTGCGCAAATCAGCCGTGATGAAGCCCGCTTGCGCGGCCTTGGCGACATTCTCGGCGCTGTCGTCGGCGGCGATCACCTCGGCGCCGCCCGCTTTCAACGCGTGACAGGAGGCGAGTCCCGAGCCGCCGAGGCCGAACACCGCGACCGTCTTGCCGGCAAAGGACGTGACAGGGATCATCGAGCGCTCACCGCAGCTTCAGCGTGGATAGGCCGGCGAGCGCCAGCATCACCGAGATGATCCAGAACCGGATCACGATCTGCGGCTCGGTCCAGCCGAGTTGCTCGAAATGGTGATGGATCGGCGCCATCCGGAAGATGCGTTTTCCCGTCATCTTGAACGACACCACCTGCACGATGACGGAGACCGCCTCCAGCACGAACAGGCCGCCGATCACCGCGAGCACGATCTCGTGCTTCACCGCCACTGCGATCGCGCCCAGCATGCCGCCGAGCGCGAGCGAGCCGGTGTCGCCCATGAAGATCGAGGCCGGCGGCGCGTTGAACCAGAGGAAGCCGAGGCCCGCGCCCAGCAGGGCGCCGCAGAGCACGGCGAGCTCGCCGGTGCCGGCGACATATTTGATCTGGAGATAGTCGGCGAACACCGCGTTGCCGGCGAGATAGGCGATCATGGCAAAGCTCGCGGTCGCGATCATCACGGGCACGATGGCAAGGCCGTCGAGACCGTCGGTGAGGTTCACCGCATTGCCGGCGCCGACGATGACGAAGGCGCCGAACACGACGAAGAACCAGCCGAAATGCAGCACGGTGTCCTTCAGGAAAGGAATCGTCAGCGCGGTCGACGCGGGATCGCGGTTCAGCCGCACCAGCGCGTAGCAGGCCACCAGCGCGATCGCCGCCTCGATCAGCAGGCGAAGCTTGCTGCCGAACCCGGTCGTGGTCTGCTTCGTCACCTTGAGATAATCGTCATAGAAGCCGACGAAGCCGAAGCCAAGCGTCACCGCCAGCACGATCCAGACGTAAGGGTTGAGCGGATTGGCCCACAGCACCGTGCCGACCGTGAGACCGGACAGGATCATCAGCCCGCCCATGGTGGGCGTGCCTTTCTTGGCGAGATGCGATTGCGGACCATCGGCCCGGATCGGCTGGCCCTTGCCTTGCCGGATGCGCAGATGGTCGATGATCCAGGGTCCGAACAGGAATACGAACAGCGCGCCGGTGACGACGGCGCCGCCGGTGCGGAAGGTGATGTAGCGGAAGACGTTCAGGAAGGTGCGAACGGCACCGAAGCCCGGAAATGTGTTGGAGAGCTCGATCAGCCAGTAAAACATTCAGACGGTCCTATGGCGCCTTTGCACGCGCCTTGATCTTGGCCTTGTCAACCTGCCTCACGCGCATTCGCTGGTCTTCATCATCGGGTCGGGCGACCTCTAAAGAAAACGAACGGCTTCGCGCCGGAAAGGGGATTCGGGAACAGCGCCTTCCAAGCAGTTTACGCCCTTGCCTGCAAGGCGGCCACTAGGCCCGGCACAAACTTGTTGACCCAGAACATCTTCTTGCTGCCCTTGACAACCACGACATCGCCTGCCCTCAGCAGATTTGCGACCTCGCCCGGCTTCAGCGTGACGGGGTCGTCGTGCCAACCGAGACCCTTGCCGGCTGGAAGCACCTCGAACAGGTGACGCATCAGGGGTCCGACGCAATAGACGCCGTCGATGCCGTCGAGATGCCTGGCGAGGTCGATGTGATAGGTTGGTGCGCCGTCGCCCAGCTCCAGCATGTCGCCGAGCACGGCAATGCGGCGGCCACCGGTCGTGTTGCGCGCCTGCAAGCTTTGCAGCGCGGCAGCCACGCTGGCCGGATTACCGTTGAAGCTGTCGTCGATCACGGTGACGCCACCGGCCGCCTGCTCGACGCCACGGCCGCTCATGATACCGACCCGGTCGAGCTTGATCGCAAGCGTCGCCGCATCGAGGTTGGCCGCACGGATCGATGCGAGCGCGGCCAGCGCATTCTGAACGCGATGCGGCGCGCCCGGCGTCAGGCTGAACGCGATCTCCTTCTTGCCGAGCGCGGCCACGACCTGCCAGCTGTCGCCGTGCGGCGCGTGCGCGACTTCATGCACCTCGGCTTTCTCGCCGAAGCGTATGACCTTGCCCTTCCAGTCCGGCGCCTTGATCCCGGCGGGCAGCACCAGCACGCCTTCCGCGGGCAGGCCGAGTGCAATCGACACCTTCTCGCGACGGATGGCTTCGAGCGAGCCGAGCTTCTCCAGATGCACCGGCTGGACGTTGACGACGAGCGCGACCGTCGGCCGCGTCAGTTCGCTGAGCCGCGCGATCTCGCCGGCCTGGTTCATGCCCATCTCGACGACCCAGAGACTGGCATCGGGGCGCGCATTGCACAGCGTCAGCGGCACGCCCCAGAAATTATTGAAACTCGACGGGCTGGCATAGGCATTGGGATAGGCCGCGAGGAATTCCTTGGTGCTGGTTTTGCCCGCGCTGCCGGTGAGCCCGATCACCGGCCCGTTGAAGCGCGCGCGTGCTGCGCGCGCTAGGCCCCAGAGCCCGTCGATCAGCGTGTCCTTCACGACGATCTGGGGAATGCGGATGCCCGCGATCTCGTGCGGCACGATCATCGCGACCGCGCCCGAGGCTTCCGCCTTGTCCGCGAACTCCCAGCCGTCACGCGCGCTGGCGAAGGCCGAGATGAAGCCGCCGCTCGGCGTGCCGCTCAGCGCGACGAACAGGCTGCCCGGCTTCGCCAGCCGACTGTCCTGGGTGACGAAGTCGATCGGCGTGTCCGGGAACGATCCGGCGGCGCCCAGCGCGCGCGCCACTTCGGCCACCGTCCATATGGGCGCGCTCATGCAATCCTCGACGCTAATGCGGCGGCGACCGCCTCGTGATCACTGAAGGGCAAAACCTCTCCGCCGACGATCTGCCCGGTCTCGTGGCCCTTGCCGGCGATGAGCAGCGCATCGCCATCTTCCAATTCGGCGATCGCGGTGCGGATCGCCGCGGCCCGGTCGCCGATTTCGCGGGCGCCCTTGGCGGCGGCGAGAATTTCGGCGCGGATCGATTCCGGCTTCTCGCTGCGCGGATTGTCGTCGGTAATGATGACACCGTCGGCGTTGCCGGCGGCGATCTCGCCCATGATCGGACGCTTGCCGGCATCGCGGTCGCCGCCGGCGCCGAACACGACGACCAGCCTGCGCCTGGCGTAGGGACGCAGCGCCTGCAGCGCCTTCGCCAGCGCATCGGGCTTGTGCGCATAGTCGACGAAGATCGGCGCACCGTTGCGCTCTCCGACGCGCTCCAACCGGCCCTTGGCGCCTTCGAGATGTTCGAGGCTCGCGAACACGGCCGCGGCGTCGCCGCCGGTGCCGATGGCGAGGCCAGCCGACACCAGCGCATTCTCGATCTGGAACTCGCCGACCAGCGGCAGCCGGATCGTATACCGCTTGCCGCGATGTTCGAGCGCGAGCACTTGCGAAAATCCTTCGACCTCCGCACCGGCGAGACGAATGCCCTCGCCCGCCCCGTCGCCGTTGCGACCGACTGCCATCACGCGCAAGCCGCGCGAATTCGCAGCACTGATCGCCTCCGCCGAGCAATCATGATCGGCGGAGATCACGGCCGCGCCCCCCGGCGGGACAAGTTCGCGGAACAGCCTGAGCTTGGCCGCGAGATAATGCGCGACGGTCGGATGGTAATCCATGTGATCGCGCGAGAGATTGGTGAAGCCGCCGGCGGACACGCGCACGCCGTCGAGGCGATATTGATCAAGCCCGTGAGAAGAGGCCTCGAAGGCGAGATGCGTGACGCCCTCGCGTGCGATCTCGTCCAACTGCCGGTGCAGGGCGATCGGATCGGGCGTCGTCAGCGAGCCGTAGACGGTACGCTTCGGCGAGACCAGGCCGATGGTTCCGATACTGGCGGAGGCGTGCCCGAGTCGTTCCCAGATCTGCCGGGTGAATGCGGCGACCGAGGTCTTGCCGCTGGTGCCGGTCACCGCCGCAATTGTCGCGGGCTGCGCGGGAAAAAATCTTGCCGCGGCCAGCGCCAGCGCGCGGCGCGGATTGGCAACTGTGATGAACGGCACCTTACAGCCATCAGGCGCATGGTCGCCGACGACCGCCACCGCGCCGGCGGCAATCGCCGCATCGATGAAGCGCGCACCGTCGGTCTTGCTGCCCGCAAGTGCGAAGAAGAGGTCGCCCGGTTTGACCGCGCGGCTGTCGAGGGCAACGCCGGTCACGTCGAGCGCCGCGACCGCGGGCTCGATTGCGGCATCATTGCCCTGAACGTCCTGATCGAGGAGGTCGCGCAGCTTCATGGTCTTCCAGTCGACATGCCGGACCGCATCGCCGAATCTGCAGGGAAATCACGACTCAGCAGCGGCAACGGCCCACCCGGTTGATTACTGGGTTGTCCTGGATGCTGCAAGAATAAGGCGCTCGGACGGCGGCAGGTCGAACCGCGGTTCGACGCCCAATAGCGGCGCGATCCGCTCGATCACCTTGCCGCCGGTCGGCACCGCGTTCCAGCCCGAGGTGATGAAACCTTTCGTTTCGGGAATCGCCTGGGGCTCGTCCAGCATGATCAGGATCTGATATTTCGGATCGTCGCAGGGCATGATCGCGGTGAAGGAGTTGAGCACGCGCTTCTTGGCATAGCGGCCGTTGATGACCTTCTCCGACGTGCCGGTCTTGCCGCCAACGTAGTAACCCTTGACGTCGGCGGTCTTGGCGGTGCCGATTTCTGCATTGAGCCGCATCAGGAACCGCATCTTGTCGCTGGTCTCCGTCTTGATCACGCGCTTGGCCATCGCCGCCGCTTCGGACTCGCTGCGCTTCATGAAGGTCGGCGGAATCAAATAGCCGCCGTTCACCAGCGCGTTGATGCCCATCACCGCCTGCAGCGGCGCCACCGACATGCCTTGGCCGAACGCGATGGTCACGGTGTTCAGCTCGCCCCAGCGGCGCGGTATCAGCGGAGCCGCGCTTTCCGGCAGTTCGGTGCGCAGCCGCGTCAACTGGCCCATCTTGCCGAGGAATGCCTTGTGGGCCTCGACGCCCTGTCCGAGCGCGATCCGGGCGGCGCCGATATTGGACGAGAACGTGAACACTTCCTTGGTGTTGATGAAGCGTCCGAGCGGATGGCTGTCGTGGATCGTGAACTTGCCGTAGTGCAGGTTTCCGCGTGCATCCCACGACGTGTTCAGATTGATCTTGCCGGAATCGAGCGCCATCGCCAGCGTGAACGCCTTGAAGGTCGAGCCCATCTCGTAGACGCCGGTGGTCAGGCGATTGATGCGGTCGGGGTCGTGCGCTTCCTTCGGATTGTTGGGGTCGAAGTCCGGAAGCGAGACCATCGCCACGATCTCGCCCGTTTTGACGTTGGAGACGATGCCGGAGGCAGCCTTGGTGTGGTATTTCTCCTTGGCCTTCAGCAGCTCGTCACGCAGGGCGTGCTCGACGCGCAGATCGACCGAGAGCTCGATCGGCTTTTGCAGCCGGTCGGTGGCAAAGCCCGCGCGGTGGAGATCGGCCAGCCCTTGATTGTCGAGCCACTTCTCCATGCCCGCGATGCCCTGGTTGTCGATGTTGACGAGACCAATGAGGTGGGCGACCTCGTTGCCGGTCGGATAGACGCGCTTGTTCTCGCGCAGGAAACCGATGCCGGGAATGCCGAGCTTGTGGATGTCCTGCTGCTGCTTTGCCGTAATCTCGCGCTTGAGCCAGACGAAGCCCTTGCGCGTCTTCAGGCGCTCGCGCACCTCGGCCTCGTCGAGGTCGGGCACCGTGGCGGTCAGAAGTTCGATTGCCTCGTCCTTGTCGATGATGCGACGCGGCTCGCCGAACAGGCTCGACGCCTTGACGTCGGTCGCGAGGATCGCGCCGTTGCGATCGACGATGTCGGGCCGCGCGGTCGCGACCACCTCCTGCGCCGCGGCGCGGCGCGCGCCGTGGGCGTCGGCGCCGATCGCGAACATCACGAGCCGGCCGCCGATCAGGGCGTAGACCGCGCCAAAGGCGAGCATCGCCAGGCCGACGCGCGCCCGCGCCTTGGCCGCGCGATCGACGTTGCGCCCGTACAGCAGGCTGCGGATCAGGCGCTGGCGCCAAGGCTCAGTCGGCTTTTCTGCCGGTTTGGCCGGGGTCACAGCATTCATGGCTTGTCCTCGGGCTGAGGTACGGAGCCCGTCACATTATCGGGATCGCTGGCGGCTTCGATGGTGTTGAGCATGGCGCCGATCGGATCCGGCTCGCCCGGCCTGAACATCCGCGGCGGGCGCTCGGGCAGATTCTTCAGTGAATCATATTGCGTGCCGTTGACCGGCTTGAGCTGCAGATGCCGGTCGGACAGGCCCTGCAGGCGCAAGGGCGCATCGAGCTTGGCCCATTCGGAGCGCAGCGCCGCGATCGCATCGCGCTGCTCGCGGATCTCCGCATGCAGCCGCAGCACCTTTTCAGTGCGCGCCGTGGAGTCCATCTTGATCCTATAGACATAGGCTGCCGCGAAGATCAGCGCGCCGATGACGAGGAGGTGGATGAAGCGCATGCGCTAGCCACCTCTCATGACGTCGGAGAGTTTTGGCCAGGACGATTGCTCGCGCTCGTCATGCGCCGGCGCCGAGGTGCGCTCGCCGGCGCGCAGTTTTGCCGATCGCGCACGCGGGTTATGCGCGACTTCGTTTTCGCCCGCGATCACCGGCCGCCGCGTCAGCAGCTGAAAACTCGGCACCGCCTGCGACACTTCCGGCAAATGGCGTGAGCCACCACCCGTCTTGCTGCGCAGGCTAAGGAAATTCTTGACGATGCGGTCTTCCAGCGAATGGAACGAGACGACAACGAGGCGACCACCGGGCTTGAGCACGCGCTCGGCAGCGATGAGCGCGCTCTGGAGTTCCTCGAGCTCTTCGTTGACGAAGATGCGCAGGGCCTGGAACGTCCGCGTCGCCGGGTGAATATCGCCGGGCTTGGACCGAACCACCCTGCCGACGAGCTCGGCGAGCGCGCGCGTGGTCGTGAACGGCGTCTCCTGACGGTCCGCGACGATAGCGCGGGCGATCCGGCGCGACTGCCGCTCTTCGCCGAGAAGATAAATGATGTCGGCGAGATCGCCTTCCGAGGAGCGCGCCACGACATCGGCCGCAGTCGGGCCTGCCTGCCCCATCCGCATGTCGAGCGGACCATCGAGGCGGAACGAGAAGCCGCGGCCGGCCTGGTCGAGCTGCATCGAGGATACCCCGACGTCCATCACGACGCCGTCGACGCTATCGATGCCTTGAGCCGCGCAGACCTCGGCGAGGTTGGAGAAACGATCTTCAACGAGGGTCAGCCTGCCCGCCGAGCGTGCGACGAGCTCGGCGCCGCCCTCGATCGCAGTACGGTCGCGATCAATGGCAATCACCTGGGTTCCCGGCACGTCGAGGATCGCGCGGCTGTAGCCGCCGGCACCAAAGGTCGCGTCGATATAAAGGCCGCCTTCGCGCGGGGCGAGGTGGTCGATGGCCTCGCGGCCAAGAACGGGGATGTGCGGAGCCGAGCTCATGCGCCAGGCCTGCCGATCGCCCCGCCGGACTCCCAAGTGAGATCGGGGACGAACAAGCTCATAACGCCTCGAATGATTCCGCGTCGCGGCGGTTCCACGACCCAACCCCCGTCCGATATGGTTACCGTGCCCGGTCGTCCCGGGCCACCAACCCAGTATTCCCCTTGGAATTTGTCGGGCAGCCATGGGATTTCGAGCCAAAATACGCTTTGGCCGCCTCCGGACGCGGGTCGGCTCTTCATCTCTCAGTAACGGCCCTTAGCGTTAAGAAAGCGTTGATCGGCTCGCGACAAGTCGAAAAGCTGACGCGGCGGTGATGCTTCATCCACACACATGCGCCAAAATGCATCCGTTAACCTCGTCGCGCGGTTGCGCACGGTGGAGGGTAAAGGAATAGTAAAGAAAAGGGCTTGGCCCACTCTCTGTCTGTCTCGAGCTATTTATGTCGTCCGGTTCGTCCACGCCGTCTGGATCTGATTCGAAGCGTCAACGCGTTCTGCCGGTTCCCAAAGCCGCCGCGAACATGCGGACGTTCGAGCCGGATTCCTCGATCGTCTCCGACATCATCCCCTCACCGAACCATGGCGACCGCAACAAGGGCCGCCAACCCGATATGATTGTGCTGCACTACACCGGCATGCCCGACGTCGAAGGTGCGCTGGCGCGGCTCTGCTCCGCGGGCACAGAGGTATCGGCACATTATGTCGTGCTGGAAGACGGCCGCATCGTGCAATGCGTGCCGGAGGCCAGGCGCGCCTGGCATGCCGGCGTCTCGTCCTGGTCCGGCGAGGACGACATCAATTCCTGCTCGATCGGGATCGAGATCGTCAATCGCGGCCACGACTGGGGCTATCCGGAGTTTCCGCTGCGCCAGATCGCCGCCGTGATCGCGCTGTGCCGCGGCATCATGCTCCGCCGCAAGGTGCCCGCGCACCGGGTGCTCGGCCATTCCGACGTGGCGCCCGCGCGCAAGAAAGATCCCGGCGAGAAATTTCCGTGGCATTCGCTGGCCAATTCCGGCGTCGGCCACTGGGTCACGCCCGCACCGGTCGTGCGCGGCGAGAGCCTGATGCTCGGCACCATCAGCGACGAGGTGCTGAGCCTGCAGCAAGCGCTCGCCAGATACGGCTACGGCGTTCCCCTCACCGGCAAATACGACGCCGCGACCATGGAAGTCGTCACCGCGTTCCAGCGCCATTTCCGCCCGGCGCGACTGGATGGGGTCGCGGATCACTCGACGCTCTCGACCTTGCAGGCGCTGTTGGGGAGTCTCCCTCAGGAGACAACGACCATCGCGACGAAGTAGCTGACGTCTTCGAGAACGTGACCTCTTGCTCCGTCATGCCCGGGCTTGTCCCGGGCATCCACGTCTTTGTCGCGCAGGAAGAACGTGGATGGCCGGGACGGCCCGGCCATGACGGAAACTCAGTTCATCTCCCTGATCCTTCGCGCATAAAGTCGTCGCAGCGGCTCTAATTGCGTCGCCTCCGTCGCAGCGCGATAGGCCTCGCGCGCCTCCTCATTCCGGCCGAGCCGCCGCAACAAATCCGCCCGCACCGCTGGCAGCAGCTCATAGCCATGAAGCGCGCCGCGTGCGGCGGTCGCATCCACGAGATCGAGCGCGCGCGCGGGCCCATCGACCATCGACACCGCCGCCGCGTGGTTGAGTTCGATCACCGGCGACGGATTGATCCGCAGCAGCACTTCATAGAGCCCGGCAATCTGCGGCCAGTCTGTCTGCTCGTAGCTCGGCGCACGCGCATGCAGCGCAGCGATCGCGGCTTGGACTGCATACGGCTGCGGCCGGCCGGGCACGCGCAGTGCGTCGTCCACCAGGCGCAGACCCTCCTCGATCTGTGCATGGTCCCACTGCGAACGATCCTGCTCTTCCAGCAGCACGATGTCGCCGGCGGCGGTCTGGCGCCCTGCGCGGCGCGCATCGTGCAGCAGCATCAGCGCCAGCAGGCCCTTGATCCCGGCTCGATCGGGTAGCAGCCGGTCGAGCAAGCGGCCAAGCCGGATCGCCTCGGCGGCAAGATCGGGTCGCATCAAATCCGCACCGGACGTCGCCACGTAGCCTTCGGTGAAGACGAGATAGATCACGGCAAGCACACCATCGAGCCGCGGCACCAGCGTGTCGCGCTCGGGGACCTCATAGGGAATGCCGGCGAGCCTGATCTTCTGCTTGGCGCGGACGAGACGCCGCCCCATCGCCTCCTCAGTGACGAGGAAGGCGCGCGCGACCTGCGCCGTGGAGAGCCCGCAGACGGTGCGCAGCGTCAGCGCGACCTGGACTTCGGGCGCGAACGCAGGATGGCAGCAGGTGAAGATCAGCCGCAGCATGTCGTCGTCGAGCATTGCCGGCGGCTCGGCGGGCGCCTGCGCGTTCAGCTCGAGCTCGTGCACGAGCGCCTGCTCCTTGCCGCGGAAAACGGCCTGGCGCCTGATACGGTCGATCGCCTTGTGCCTGGCGACATTGACCAGCCAAGCACGCGGATTGTCGGGGACGTCGCACGCCGGCCAGCGCGCCAGTGCCACCGCAAAGGCGTCCTGGAGCGCGTCCTCGGCGAGATCGAAATCGCCGACGAGGCGGATCAGCGTGGCCAGCGCCCGCCCCGCCTCGTCGCGGAAGATCTTGTCGATCTCGGACAGCGTCATGCGCCGATGCGCGACGGCGCCGTCACTTGTCGTAGACCCAGATCGGCCGCACCTCGATCGAGCCGATACGCGCCGACGGAATCCGCGACGCGATCTCGATCGCAGCATCGAGATCCTTGGCCTCCACCAGGTAATAGCCGCCGAGCTGCTCGCGTGTTTCGGCAAACGGGCCGTCGGTCGTCAGCGTCTTGCCGTCGCGCACGCGGACGGTCGTTGCGGTCGTGGTCGGCTGCAAACGGTCGCCGGCCTTGAAATTGCCGCTCTGGATGATGCCTTGCGTGAAGGTCTGATATTCCGCCGTCATCTGCTGGCCGGCCGCCGGACGCATATTCGCGTACTCGGCTTCGTTCTGGTAGATCATCAGCAAATACTGCATCGCTTAACTCCTGTTGCACGGCTGGATCGCCGACATCCAGTCGAACGGGACACGCGCCCAACGACATCTTCAGGATAAATTATTTCGGGCGAACCGTGCATGGCGATATCGGCTTGCGGAACCGACACAAATGCTTCATGCGTAAGCCGTCAGTCGGCCGGACGGCCGCTCCGGCAAGTGCCGAAAGGCCGCCGGGGAGGAAAGTCCGGGCTCCCTTGACATACGGTGCCGGATAACGTCCGGCGGGGGCGACCCCAGGGAAAGTGCCACAGAGAACGAACCGCCCGCCGTCGCCCCTTCGGGGCTTTGGCGCGGCAAGCCCTCGGGCCTGCCGTGCCGTAGCAGCGCAAGCTGCGTAGGCAGGTAAGGGTGAAAAGGTGCGGTAAGAGCGCACCGCGGCTGCGGCAACGGAGCCGGCATGGTAAACCCCACCGGGAGCAAAACCGAATAGGGACGGCATAGCGGAGTGTTCGCGAAAGCGATAACGCCGCGGGGCGATGTCAGGCCCGCCGTCCGGGTAGGTTGCTCGAGGCCATGTGCAAACATGGTCCCAGAGGAATGGCCGTCACGTATCGTTCGCGCAAGCGGACGGTGCCCTACAGAACCCGGCTTAGAGGCCGGCTGATATCTTCAACGAGGGGTTCGATGCTGACTGCATCGGGCCCCTCACCATTTGGGGGCTTGCTATCCGACGATCTCTTGCAACACACCCATCAGCGCCTCCGGCGCTGTCACATTCGGCGCATGGCTCGCATCGAGTTCGAAAGTGCGCCAGCCATCCTCGGTCTTGGTGCGCTTCGCGAACTGCCCGAACACGTCGCCCGGCGGAATGCGCGTGCAATAGATGTAGCTGCGCGGCATCGCCGGCTCGCCATGTTCGAGCGTTAGCTTCGTCTCGAAGCATTTGATCGGCATGTTGATCCGGCGTGCGTTGAGCCAGTCGAGATCGGCCTGCGGGGTATCCGGCGGCGGCGGGTTCGGCGGGATGCGGTAGCCGTCGCCTGAGCTTGCAGCCTTGCGCATCGGCTCGCGCCCGCCCTCGTGGAGATCGAACAGCGATTGGCCGTCACGCGGCACGAAGGCGTCGAGATAGATCAATTGCGTCACCCGCTCGCGCGCGCGATCGGCGACACCGGTGGCGACCATGCCGCCATAGCTGTGGCCGAGGAGCACGATGTCCTCGAGATCCTCGAACCTGATGACGTTGAGAATGTCCTGGATGTGCGTGTTGAGATCGATCGCGGGACTGGCCAGATGCGCGCGCTCGCCGAGCCCGGTATAGGTCGGCGCAATGAGGCGATGGCCGGCCTTTGCCGTCAACGGATGCATCTTCTTCCAGGCCCACCCGCCGGACCACGCGCCGTGACAAAGCAGGAAGGTTTTTGAGCGTGCGGCCATCGGCGTTTCCATCGTTCTTGTTTGTACGATGGAGTGTAGCGGCCGGTCCCGCGATGTAAACGCTACGGCCCCTTAAGCCGCGCGCGCGTTCACCTTCACCAGGACGGCTGCAGGCCGACCAGCTTCGCGCCGCAGCTTGCCCGCCTCAAAACCATGCATGCCGATCTGCCATTGCAGCCCGACGATGGCACCCTTGGTCGGCTGCAACAGCGCGAGCGAAGCGAACAACGTCACCGGCAGCCACACCACCAGTTGCAGCCAGACGGCCGGCGCATAGGCGGTCTCGACCGCGAGGATTGCCGGCACCACGAGATGGCCGACGACGACCATCACGAGATAGGCCGGGAAATCGTCGGCGCGCTGGTGGAACAGCTCCTCGCCGCAATGGTCGCAGGTATCCGCCACCTTCAGGAAACGGCCGAACGCGTGGCCTTCGCCGCAGTTCGGGCACTTGCCGCGAAATCCGCGCCACATCGCCTTTGCCAGAGAGACTGAACCGGTTGCCATGACCCCACCTCTTCCTTTTCTACGATCCATACAATAATATCTTGCGTCCATACATTCAAAGGATATAGGCCTTAATTGCATGGATTGGACCCCTACAATTTCGGAGCTGAGCGGGCCGCGCTATCAGCGCATCGTCGAAGCCATGGAGGCCGACATCGCCGCCGGCCGGCTGGTGCGCGGCCAACAATTGCCGACGCAGCGGGCGCTGGCAAAGGCGCTCGGCATCGACCTCACCACGGTGACACGCGCCTACACCGAGGCGCGGCGCCGCGGCATCATGGAGGCCCGGGTCGGCCAGGGCTCGTTCGTGTCGGAGACCAGCGCGCGCCGCGTGGTCGATCTGCCGCATCCCGTCGCGATCGACCTCTCGATGAACGTGCCGCCGCAACCTCTCGAAGCGCAGCTCGACGAGCGCATCATCGCCGGGATGGAAGCCATCCGCGCGCAATCGGGCCTGACCGCGCATCTCAACTACCAGCCGCCCGGCGGCAGCGCACACGAGCGCGAGGTCGCGGCGCGATGGATGCGCCCCCGCGTGCCGCATGCGCATGCCGACAGGCTCGTGATCTTTCCCGGCGCACAGACGATCCTGTTCAACCTGCTCGCCCACCTCGCCCGGCCCGGCGACATCGTGCTGACGGAAGCCCTCACCTTCCCCGGCATCAGGGCCGCCGCCGCGCGCCTCGGCGTCAGACTTGTCGGCGTCGCGATGGATGACGGCGGCATCCTGCCAGAGGCGCTGGCAAAGGCTTGCCGCACGCATAGACCGAAAGCGGTCTATCTCATTCCGACGCTGCACAATCCGACCACCGCGACGCTTCTCCCCGAGCGCCGCAGCGCCATCGCCAAGATCATCAACGATGCCGATACGATTCTGATCGAGGACGATGCCTACGGGCTGCTCGATCGCTCGGCATCGCCGATCGCCAATCTCATTCCGGATCAGACATATCTCGCGACCACGCTGTCAAAATGTATCGCGCCCGCACTACGGGTCGCCTATCTAGTGACGCCCGACGGCAGCTCGCAGCGGGAGATGCGTAGCTCTTTGCAGGCGACGGTGCAGATGCCGGCGCCGCTGATGGTCGCGCTGGTGACGCGTTGGATCGAGACCGGGATCGCCGACCGCATCATCACCGCCATCAGAAGCGAGGCGATCGGCCGCCAGCAGCTCGCGCAACGGGCGCTCAAGGGATTTGAGTTCCAGGCCAAGCCCGCCGCGCATCATCTGTGGCTGCGGCTGCCGGAGGACCGTCCCGATGTCGCGGCGCATCTGCTGCGGAATGGACTGGCAGTCGTCGCCGGCGAGGCCTTCACCGTCGACGGGACCGCACCACACGCGGCACGCGTCTCGCTAGGCGCGGCGCGCAACCGGGCGGAATTGACGGAGGCGCTGCGCATCCTCGTGAGCGCGCTGCACAGGCCCGCCGACACCCGGCAGATCGTCTAGCAAATACCTATCGATGCTGCCGGCGATGGTGGGAGCGCACGACCGGCGCAACAGCCGATGGATAAGCTTGCGATGCGTAGGCATCGCTCGGCTGGCCGAGAGCCCCGCGCGCGGCGGGCGTGAGCTGGCCGCCATTCAGAACGTCGCGGTCGGGATGGGCAGCCTGATAGGCAGCAGGCTCGGAAAACTGGGCCTGCGCCATGATCGGCATCAAGGCCGCCGCCGACACTAGTGCGGCCGCGACGGCAATCTTCGTGCGGGTCATCGTCCTTCTCCATATTTCATTCGGGAGACTGGCCGATCGAACCGCATGATGGCGTCGAGCGGGCCCCCAGTTTGAAGTACGAGCGTCATGTAGGCCTGTCTTTCGCGAACGCCCGCCGTTGGGGATCACGCTTGCGTGCGGTTTTGAAATTGACCTGCACGGCCGCAGCTGTGCTATGCGAGCGATCGCGATCAACAGTTCGGGATCGTCAAGATAACAGGGACAATCTGTTGGAAATACTCACCTACGGGCTGCTGCTGCTCGGCGCACTGGCCGGGGGCTTCGTCTCGGGCCTTGCCGGTTTCGGCACGGCGCTGATGGCGCTCGGCATCTGGCTCTACGTGCTGCCGCCCTCGCTCGCGGTGCCCCTGGTGCTGATCTGCTCGGTGATCGCGCAGAGCTCGACGCTGCCGTCGATGTGGAAGAGTTTTGATCTCTCGCTGGTCTGGCCGTTCCTGATTGGAGGACTGCTCGGCGTGCCGCTGGGCACCATGCTGGTCGCCTCCGCCGATCCAAAAGTGTTCAAGCTGAGCGTCGGCGTGCTGATCCTTGTTTTTTCGACGGCTCTCTATCTGAACAAGCGGCCGCTCGCCGTCACGTTCGGCGGCCGCATTGCCGACGGCGCGATCGGTTTTGCCGGCGGCATCTTGGGTGGCCTTGCCGGACTGTCGGGGCCACTTCCGATCCTGTGGGCAAACATCCGAGGCTGGAACAAGCACGAGCGGCGCGGCATCTTCCAGCTCTTCAATTTCACCGTGCTCGCCGCCGCCTTGGTGTTGCAGACCGCCTCGGGCCTCGTCGCGTTCAAGGTGGTCTGGCTCGCAGTGATCGCATTTCCGGGCACGCTGATCGGCGCATGGGCCGGCGCGCGCGTCTATCATGCGCTGAGCGACAAGCATTTCGGCGATGTCGTGCTCGGTCTGTTGTTCCTGTCGGGCCTCGGCCTGGTCTGGAACAGTTTGGGCACGCACTAACTCCGTATTGTCTTCGCGGCGAGCGCCATGCCGCCGGCAATGCCGACGCCAAGCACGTAGATCCAGCCCTCGGCGAAATCGAACAGATGCGAGTTGAGCAGCGAGGACAGCATGTTCTGCACCACGACCAGAAGGCCGACCCAGCAGGCCAGCCCCTCTCCGCGAAACAGCGAGAGGTGCGCGAACCAGAGCGCATAGAGGATCACGACGCCCGACGCGCCCCACTGCACGGCGACATTGAGCGTCTGGTTGTGGGGATCACCGACGATTTCCGCTCGAACCCCGCTCTCGCCGACAGCCGCGCGCGCGAACAGGCCGCGGATCGCCCCGGTGCCGTGACCGAGCAGCGGCGCGTCCGCGGTGAACGCCAGCGATTTGCGCCAAAACTCCAGTCGTGACCCCATGCCGCTGACATCATTGCCGGCGATGCTGACCTCATAGTCTCCGTTGAATTTGGCGACTGTTGCGCGCAGACGCGGCGAGGCGGTCCACAGCAGCACGGCCAACAGCCCCATCGCGCCGACGGCGAAGAGTGCGGTGCGGCGGCGCAAATGCAAAAGCGCGAAGACCACGATCAGGATCGGCAGCGTCACCAGCGCTGTCCGCGAGACCACGACGAACATCATGTTGGCGAGGAATCCGATCGCGAGCGCCACGAACAGCGCCGCGACGCGGTAGCGGCCTCGTCGCAGCAGCGACACGATCGGGTAGACCAGCGCGATCGCACAGAGCGCGAACTCCTGGCTCTGGTCGATATAATTGCGCACCGCGATCCCGCTTTCGACCTTGTAGGGCCCGCGCGACAGATAGAGTTTCAGCGACAATGCGGGATCGACGGCGACGGCGAAGGAATAGAGCATCAGTGCCGTGCAGGATACCAGGAACGCGGAAAACACCCAGCCGCCAAACGGCCAACGCTCGAACTGGTAGATCAGAAGCGGAATTACCAGCAGCTTCGCCGCCGGGCCGATCGCATGGATTCGGTCCGGCCACGGCGCATCCGACCAGAGCGTGCCGATGGCGGCGAGTAGGACCAGCGCAATCGGCAGCAGGCAGATTGCCCGAAGCAGCGAACGCGGAAATTCGCGAAGGTCGAGGAACGCGAACGCGATCAGCCAGGGAATGAGCGCGAAAATGAGCCCGGTCGTGGTCCACGGCAACAGCAACGCGATCAGCGCGACGGAGCGGGCTGGCGTGCGATAGCGTGCCGCCCAGATCGCGGCGAGCCAGGAATTGGGCCGCTGCTCGTTCAACACCTCGGTCATTTGGCCCCTGCAGCCGATCCCCACGGCGCGGCAAGTTTGCCGCAGCCGTGGGGCGGGGACAAGCGATCGCTACGCTGGCGCGCGTACAGGAGACGCCACGCGCTTGGGCGCAGCCGGCTCCGGGGACTTCTCATGCCGGAGCGTGGCAAGGCGCTTCCTGAATTCACGCCGTAGCAGCCACAAGCTCAGGGCCGCCTGCAGCGTGGTTGCCGCGATCGACAGGTACCAGACGTGCTCGATCCGGAAGCCCGGCCGCGTCGACAGCCAGATCGCCGGCAGCGAATAGGTGAGCACGCGCGTTGCCGAACTCCACAGCACCGGCTTGGTATTGCCGAGGCCCTGGAACATGCTCGAGCAGGTGAAGATCACGCCCTGCGCCACCATGTTGAGCGAGATGATCCGCAGGAACAGGAACGCGATCTCCATGGTTTCCCGGTCGTTCGAGAACCCCGAGAGCAGGAGCTGCGGCTTCAACTGCGCGAGGCACATGAAGCCTATCATCACGACACTGGTGATCAGCGCCGCCTTGACGAAGGTTTCGCGCACGCGCTCGCCTTTTCCGGCGCCCATGTTCTGGCCGGCGATCGGCCCAGCGGCGAGCGCAACTGCAAGCCCCGGCATCTGGATCAGGCCCAGGACCCGTTGTCCGATCCCGAAACCGGCCTGCGCCGCCGCACCGAAATCGCGCAGCACGAAATAGACCACCGCCATGAGGATGAACATCATCGCGAACTCGCCGCCGGCAGGCAGGCCGACATTGAGGATGCGCCTCAGATGCTGCGCCTGCGGACGCCACTGCGCCGGATTGAAGGCGACATAGCGTTCGACCTTACGAAAATGCGCAAGCAGCATCACGACGCCGATCAACACCGCGATCGAGCTCGCCAGCCCCGCACCGGCAACGCCGAGCGCATAGCCCGTGCCCAAGCCCGCGATCAGAACCGGCGCCAGCGCGATGTTGATGGCCACCGCAAGCGCCTGCACCAGCATCGTGGGACGCACGATGCCGGTAGCGCGCAGCGCGGATCCCATCACCTGGCTCGCGAATTGCAACGCGAGCGCCGGCATGAACCACAGCAGATACGTGGTCCCCGCCTCGATCGTGGCTTCGTCCGCGGCGATCGCATGCATGTAGGCGCGCGACAGCGCCGCGCCTGCGACCAGGGTCAACAGTCCGAACAGCACCGACAGCACGATCGCCTGATTGAAGATCAAATTGGCATCCGGCCGATCCTTGCGTCCCACGGCATGCGCGATCAACGACACCGCGCCGACGCCGAGCACCTGCATCAGCGCGTTGATGAGAAAGCCGGCATTGCCGGCCGCCGCCACGCCCGCGACCGCGGCATCGCCCAAGCCCGAGACGAAGTACAGATCGACCAGCTGGCAAAGCATGATCGTGACCATACCGACCATGATCGGCGGTGCCATGCCCAGAATGTGCTTCGCGACGGAGCCGTTGGTCAGGTCTTTCATGTCACCCGTCCTTGACCGATTCCTTGGCGACGCGGCCGACATTGGTCCGCCGGCCGCGCGCCACTCATTCCGCTGCTGCGATCTGTCCGAGCTCCACCACCTGGCGCTCGAACAGGCCGCGATAGATGCCGCCGGGCCTGGCCGCGAGCTTGGCATGCGTGCCTTGCTCGACGATCTCGCCGCGGTCGAACACCAGGATGCGATCGAGGCTCTTCACCGTCGAGAGCCGGTGCGCGATCACGATCGAGGTGCGGCCTCGCATCAGCCGCTCCATCGCCTGCTGGATCAGCGCCTCGGATTCCGAATCGAGGCTCGAGGTCGCTTCGTCCAGGATCAGCACCGGCGCGTCCGCCAGGAAGGCGCGCGCCAGCGCCACGCGCTGCCGCTCGCCGCCGGAGAGCTTGACGCCGCGTTCACCGACCAGCGTGCCGTAGCCCTTGGGCAGGCGCAGGATGAAGTCATGCGCGTTGGCCAGCCGTGCCGCCTGCTCGATCGCCTCCAGGCTGGCGCCGGGCCGGCCATAGGCGATGTTCTCGGCGAGCGAGCGGTGGAACAGGATCGGGTCCTGCTGCACGACCGCGATCTGGCTGCGCAGCGAATGCTGCGTGGCCTTGGCGATGTCTTGCCCATCGATCAGAACGCGGCCGCCGGTGACGTCGTAGAGCCGCTGCACCAGCTTGACGAAGGTGGTCTTGCCGGAGCCGGAGCGGCCGACGAGACCGACGCGTTCGCCGGCGCGGATCGTGACCGACAGTCCGTCATAGAGCGGCGCATGATGGCCGCCATAATGGAACGTGACGTCGTCGAACACGAGCTCGCCGCGCTCGATCGGCATCGGCCGCGCGTCCGTCGCATCCGCAATCCCGATCGGCTCGTCGTGGATCGCCACCAGCTCCTCCATGTCATTGACCGAGCGCTGCAGGTTGTTGATGTGCATTCCGACGTCGCGCAAATAGGCATGGATGACGTAGTAGCTCGTCAGCACATAGGTGACGTCGCCGGGCGAGGCTCGCCCCGACATCCACAGCAGCACGGCGCCGCCGATCACGGAGGCACGCAGGGCCAGCAGCACCGAGAGCTGCGCCAGATTGGTGTAGTTGTAGCGCAGCCAGGTCCGCCGCACGCGCACGCGCCAGCGGTTGACGACACGGGCAAGCCGCGCATCCTCGCGCGCTTCCGCGCCGAACGATTTCACCACCGCGTTGCAGGTCAACGCATCCGCCAGCGTGCCGCCGACCTTGGTGTCCCAGGCATTGGAGATGCGCGCGGCCGGCGCGATGTAGCGCGTCGAGAACAGCACCGTCATCGTGACATAGGCCAGCGCGCCCAGCGCGATCACCGCGCCAAGCGAGGCCCAGTGCAGGCCGAGCAGGATCATCGACCCGATCAGCACCAGCAGCGACGGCGCCAGCGCCATCAAGATGGTGTCGTTCAACAGGTCGAGCGCCCACATGCCGCGGGTGACCTTGCGCACCGTGGATCCCGCAAAGGAGTTGGCGTGCCAGTCGGTCGAGAACCGTTGCACGCGCATGAAGGCTTCCTGCGCGACCTCGGTCATGATCTTTAGCGAGAACGGCACGATGGCCTGGAGGCCGGTCAGCCGCAGCACCATGGAGGCTGCGCCCAGCGCCACGATACCGCCCAATGCCATCAGCGCCGCGTGCCGCGCGGCGGAATCGGATGGGCCGCGCGTCAGGGCGTCGACCAGATGTCCGGAGAAGACCGGCATGAACAGGTCGGCGATGGTCGCACCCAACAAGCCGCCGGCGACGATGAGGGTACGCCCCGGCTGCTTCAGCCAGTGCCGGAACACGAAGGGCAGCACCACGCGTATCGCCGCGGGCCTTTTTGACAGAGCGGTCATGGCATCATCCGGCCGCTTATGGCGCGGGCCGGCTCCATTGATGGACGCAGGCCGGCCGCGAGGGCCGAGACGGCGTCACTTAAAGTTGGTTTTGACTTGGGAAGCGGGGCGATCGGGACCAGGAGCCCAATCGAAGCTGGCGGAAGAGGCCTCTAGGAGGCCGAGCACATACCGAGCCAGAACATCATCGAGCGCGGGCGTGCGATCTGCGAATGCGACGAAATCATGCAAATCCTCCCGGTTCGATGGAATGAGGTGCGCTTTATAGATGTGTCAGCGGTGATTTGCAACGGGGCTCGCGCGAGATCACGCACGAGTGTTGCAAATTAGTGCGCGTCGCCGCTGGCGCCGAACGGCGAGGCCGGCCTCTTCAACAGTGTGACGAGCAGGGTGAGGCCGAGATAGAACAGCGTCAGGATGAAGAAAGCATCGCCGAAGCCCATCACCACGGCCTGGCGATGCACGAGCTGGCTGAGCTGCTTCATCGCCATCAGCGTGGAATCGCCAAGCCCCTGAAACTTCTGCATGAACATGGTCAGGGTTTCGGTCGCGGTCGCGTTGCCCCAGGTCACACGCTCCTGCAGGCGCGTAATGTGCAGATCGGTGCGGTCATTGAGCACGGTGTTGATGACGGCGAGACCTACGGCACCGCCGAGATTGCGCATCAGGTTGAAGAGGCCCGAGGCGTTCTTCACCCGGTCGGGCGCCAGCGTGCCGAGCGCGATGTTGTTGGTCGGCACCATCGCGAACATCATGCCGATGCCGCGCAGGATCTGCGGAATCAGCAACTCATAGAAATCGTAGTCGCGCGTGATCCAGGTCATCTGGTAGGAGCCGAGCGCGAACACGACGAGCCCGAACGCGATCATGTAGCGCATGTCGTACTTCGCCATGAGACGCCCGACCACCGGCGCGATCAGGAACATGGTGATGCCCGAGACGAACATGGTCTCGCCGATCATCAGTGCGCTGTAGCCACGCACTTCGGCGAGGTAGCGCGGATAGATGTAGGTCAGGCCGTAGAGGCCGATGCCGATGCAGAACTGAAGGACGCAGCCGATCGCGAAATTGCGGTTGGAAAAGGTGCGTAGATTGACGATCGGCTCGGCCGCCGTGAAGACGCGCCAGAAGAAGGCGATCGCCGAGATGCCGCAGATCCAGGCGCAGATCGCGACCGAGGGGTCCTGCATCCATTCATATTGCGGGCCTTCCTCCAGCACGTATTCCAGCGTGCCGAGGAAGCCGGCCATGAACAGCAGCCCCCACCAGTCGAAACGGTCGAGCAACTCGAAATGCGGCTCGTCGAAATCGACCAGCGCCAGCACGCCGATGGTGATGCCGATGCCAGGCACGATGTTGATGAAGAACAGCCAGTTCCAGGACATCAGGTCGGTGATGTAGCCGCCGACAGTTGGCCCGATGGTCGGAGCCAGCGTTGCGACGAGCCCGATGATGGGACCGACGATGTGGAATTTGGTGCGTGGGAAGACGGTGTAGGCCGAGGCGAACACCGTCGGGATCATGCCGGCGCCGAGAAAACCTTGCAGCGCGCGCCACAGGATCATCTCCTCGATGGTGGTGGCGAAGCCGCAGAGCAGGCTCGATGCGGTAAAGCCTGCCGCCGAGATTGCGAACAACAGCCGCGTGCCGAAGGCGCGCGACAAGAATCCCGACAGCGGGATCGCGATCACTTCGGCGATCAGATAGGCGGTCTGGACCCAGGAGACCTCGCTAGAGCTTGCCGACAGGCCGGCCTGGATTTCACTCAGGGACGCCGAGACGATCTGGATGTCCAGGATCGACATGAACATCCCGAACACCATGATGATGAAAGCGAACAGCCGCTTCGGCGCGATGCGCTCCGAAGCGGGGTCCGCCATCATGGCAGGTGAAGCGGTCGTGGCGTTCGCCATGGTCTGACCTCGCGGCGCAGGCGCGCTACTGCGGATGGATCATGGTGGCGTCGTCGAGATCGACCTCGCTGTCGGCGTCGGCCGCGCCCTTGTTGGTGTCGACGGTCGCAGTGACCGACATGCCGGCGCGGAGCAGGTTTTGCTTCGCGACCGACTTCGGCACGCGGATGCGGACCGGCACGCGCTGCACGATCTTGGTGAAGTTGCCGGTGGCGTTGTCAGGCGGCAGCAGCGTGAACACCGAGCCCGCGCCCGCCGCGATGCTGTCGACGACGCCGGAGAACTTGCGCATGCCGTAAGCATCGACCTTGATCGTCACCGGCTGGCCGGGACGGATGCGCTTGAGCTGGGTCTCCTTGAAATTGGCATCGATATAGACATTGTCGAGCGGCACGACATTGCCGAGCCGCTGGCCCACCGCGACGAAATCGCCGGCACTCACGAGGCGGTTCGAGAACGTGCCGTCGACCGGCGCACGAACCGCGGTGAAGGCGAGATCGCGCTCGGCCTTGGCCAGCGTGGTCTTGAGCTCGGCGAGTTGCGCCTGCGCTTCGGCCTGCTGCGCCTTGGCGACGTCGACATTGCTGAGCGCGACGTCGTAGGCGGCCTGCGCAGCCTTGACCGCGGCGGCGCCCTGGTCGCGTCCGGCTTCGGAGCTCTCGAAGGTGGCGCGCGAGGCAAAACCCTTGTTGCTCAGCGCCTGCTGGCGCTCATAATCGAGATCGGCGCGCTTGAGGCCGGCTTCCGCGGAGACGAGCTGCGCCTTGGCCTGTGCGACCTGGCTGTCGAGCGCCGCGACCTGGCGGCCGATGCGATCGATGGTGGCCTGCTGGGTCGCGATCCTGGTCGCGGCGGCGTCGACCGCGATCCTGTAGTCGCCGTCGTCGATGCGGAAGACGATGTCGCCGGCGCGCACCGTCGTGTTGTCGCCGGCGAGGATCGAGGAGACGTGTCCGGCAACGCGCGCGCCCAGCATGGTGTTGTTGGCGCGGACATAGGCGTCGTCGGTCGCGACGTAGAAGCGGCCGACCAGCGTGTAATAGCCGGCATAGCTCGCGGCCGCGAGCGCCAGCACGAGCCCTACTCCCATCATCACGAATTTGCGCTTGCCGGACTTCGGCACGCCGGCGGCGGGCGCGTCTGGGGCTGCGGCCGGCTTGTCGGTCACGGGCTTCTCCGGCGCCTCGCTGGGACGGCGCTTGGTTTCCTCGGCCACATGAGAGCGCAACTGCTCGGCGAGAGCCACAGACGTCTCGGTGGCAGCGTCACCACCCGCGGGCGTCGGCGTCTCCACGGCGTCCGGGCGAAGGACGCGCGCAGCCTGGTCTCTCACTACGGCCATGGAGGCCTCCCCAAAAAAGCGCGATGAGGGACGGCCGCCCTGCGGCCGGGTCCCTCTCGCCTATCCCAAAATATCATTGACCGAACGGTTCGGTCAATATAGATAATATGCCCGGGCAGACCCTACTGGGCCGATCCTTTATTTCGGTTTCATCACCTTGGACCGATGCAAAAACTTTCCGAGACCCTGAACCAATGGTTGTAGCCGGCCGCGAACATCTCCACGTCGTCCAGGAGGAGGACAGCTCCAAACGCCGCCAGATCCTGGACGGGGCCCGCAAGGTGTTCATGGATCTCGGGTTTGACGGTGCCAGCATGGGCGAGATCGCCCGCGCGGCGCAGGTCTCCAAGGGCACGCTTTACGTCTACTTCGCCGACAAATGCGCGCTGTTCGAAGCGATCCTCGAACAGGAGGCGCTCCAGCACGGTCAGGTCGCGTTCAATTTCGATCCGGCACGCGATGTTGAAACCACGCTGAAGGATTTCGGCCGGGCCTACAACCGTCTGCTGTGCCGGCCCGGCGGCGGATCGGCGATCCGCACCGTGATGGCGATCGCCGAGCGAATGCCCGATCTCGGCCGCCGCTACTATGCGCGGGTGCTGGACAAGTCGATCAACCGCCTCTCCGACTATCTCAAAGCCCACGCCGCCGCCGGCGATCTCGAAATCGACGATTGCGATCTGGCGGCGTCGCAGTTCATGGAACTGTGCAAGGCCTCGCTGTTCCTGCCCTTCGTCTTCCAGGCCGCGCCCGCACCGTCGGAAGAGCGCATGAGCGAAGTCGTCGACAGCGCGACGCGGATGTTCCTCGCGGCGTACGGGGCGAAGTAGCGGCAAGTCGGGCCTGCGTTGCAGGCCGCTCCGGCGGCATTATATTCGGGCTCATGTCCCGTGATCTCCGCCCGCCCGTCGATATCCTCCATTACGAGATTGTCCAGGAACAGGCCTCCGCGCTCGGACGGATGGGCCGCACGCTCGAACAGGCGCTGGCGCGCCTGCGCGAGTTCGACGCCGCCCATGCCCTCCCCGAGGTGCCGGCCGCGATGCAGCCGGCCCGACGCAAGCTGGTGATGGAAGCCGGCCACGCGCTCTGGATGTTGGTGGTGCAGCGTGAGGCATCCGGCTTGCGCGACAGCCGCCACATCATGCGGACCTACAATGTCCCGGCCGAGGTGCAGTGCTGCATGGGGCTGGTGCCGGCAGCGTCGAAGCCGGCCTGAAATGATTTCTACGGGGCGCTAGACAAGGCCAGCCGTTACCACGGCAACGATTGCGATGGCTGCGAGCGCCTAGAAAGAGGCCATGGTCGAATGGCCGCTTGGGCACAGATTCTGATGATGGCAATACGTTTCGATCGCCGAGGTAGCAACAGCTACGCCAAACCTTCATCGGGAATATTGAGAACAGCGCCGCATGCTTTGCAATGCACGGCATCGCTCTCATGCCGCTGCAGTCCGCAAGTTGGGCAAGGAAATCTGACCTTATTCGGACTCAACAATGCGCGCGCAAGATTGAAGAACAGGGTTACGCCGAAAATCATGATCACGACGGTTATCAAACGACCTATTGTGCCTGGCAGGGTGATATCGCCAAAGCCAGTCGTCGTCAGCGCGGTCACAGTGAAATACAGCGCGTCAGCATAATTCCGAATCTGATCGTTACGAAACTTCTGGGTCTCGTAGACTATCCCCGTCATGACAAATATGAAAACCGCAAGATTGGTGACGGCAAAGATGACCTCCTCGTTGCGACGGAAGAACGACGAATCCATGCGCAACCTGGCGAGCATCTGGTAGTCACGAAGCATTCCCAGCGTCCGCAAAATCCGCAGAAAGCCGCCAGCCTCGCCAGGCAGGGGCGCCAGGAATGAAACGATGGCGACCATGTCAGCCCATGTCGAGAGGCGGCCGAACTTTCGAAGCGGATGCCGGTCGGCGAGTAGCCGTGCTGAAAAATCGGCCAATATCATTGCGCCGAATAGCAGGTCGAAGGTTTCGATGATCTCACTGGGGTGCAGGAACGACGTCCCGATGATGAACAGTATGGTCACAACATCAAACGCGAGCAAAGCATAGCGGAAACCAACGGCGCTGGGCGTTGTACCCTCGTAGAGGCGACGGACGCGGCTTCTCAGGGAGGTGTGGTTCACAGCTGCCATGCTCGCAGTTTGCACAGATGATAGCAGCTGGGACAACCTCGCGCCCTGGGAGATCTAAGTCAGTGCGACGAGTTCGAGCTAGTCGACGCTTCCGTGACAGTCCGCAGCACAAGCGTCAGGTGGCTGTTACCGGGATGGATTGTCGTCGGCACAACCTCGATGCTATCGGCTCCAAGTTCGCCTGCTTTCTTCCACTGAAACGCAGCGCCGGATCTGCTGTAGACATTCACCCTTTTTGTTTCTCTTCCGCGCTTCTTCCATCCGAGCTTTTGGAGCGTTCTTCGAAGCGGTCAGCGCCCTTCGCTAAATCGTGTCCCGTCTTGCTCTCGTTTTTCGCTTCGTCCTTAGCAGCCGCCTCGCGCAGGCCTTCAGCGGCGCGTTCCCCAGCTTTTGACGATTTTCGTTCGTCATCCATGTGAAGCACCTTTCCTGATAAACAACACGCTTCTCCAGGACTAATCCGTGCCTGTCCCAGATTGGCCATAACAAACTTCAACCGGATCGCTTGGAGATTGTTCCAGTTCGGTTGAAGCTAGTGCGTTTGCTGGCCCAAAGCTGATGTCAGACGAGCCGCGCAGTCCCTGTGCGCTAAAGGACTATCGAAGATTACAAGCAGCATGTGCGCTCCGGTCACAAGCGCCCATCATGCTCAAGGCGGAGACTTCCGTTGCGTCGGTAAGCTGACCCTACTGGTCCACGCCTACTGCTACCTGCTTGCGGAGCGCGGCGAGATCGTTGACGACCATCTTGGTCGGGCCGGTCCAGATGATGCCGTCGTCCTGGAGGCGGCTGAGGATCAGGCTGATCGACTGGCGCGTCGCGCCGATCATGCGCGCGAGATTGGCCTGCGTGATGCGGCCGAGCGATATCGGGCCGCTCTCGTCCTGGGCCGCGTTCTCGCACAGCTTGACCAGCAGCAGCACCAACCGTTCCGCCGCCTTCTGCCCGGCCAGCGTCTGCGCCAGCATCGAATAGGTCTCGCCCTTGAAGCCGAGGCACTCGATCAGCGCGACTGCGAACGGCGGCGACTGCGCGATCAACCGGCGGACCGCATCCTGGTCGAGATGCAGTGCTTCGACGCGCCCGAGCGCGCGGGCCGACCAGCTGTGGCGGTGATCGCCGAGGATATAGGGCGCGCCGACGAAGTCGCCGGCCTCCCAGGTCGACAGCATCAGTTCGCGCCCCTGCGTGCCGGCATGGGTGCTTTCGACGATCCCGTTCAGGATGATGTGGATGCCGTTTGCGGGCTCGCCCTCCCGCAGCAGATATTCGCGGTTCTGGTAGGTCGCGAGCCTGCCGGTTCGCATCACCAGCTCCAGATCGGGCTTGTCCAATGCCTTCAGCACATAACGTCCGGTCCCGGGCCGTGGCAGGTCGGCGCGCGGCTCAGCTGGATCGGCCACCTCATGCGCATCGCTGCGCCCCACGATCGGTCTCCCTTCGAGTGACGGCTCGAAGGCTAGGAGGTCTCCGCTCGGATTGCAACGCGGCGCAGATGTTCTGGCTCGGCCGAAGCCCCCATGAAAGCGCAAGCCAGATCGGTGAGCAGGCGCTCCCGGCCGGCCGGCGCCAGGAACGTGATGCCATAGGGCACGCCGGCTGCGGTGACGGCGTTCGGAACGGCGATGGCGGCCAGCCCAAGCGGGTTGGCGTAGTTGGTGTAATAGCCGTTGTTGAAGTTGGCCGTCAGCGGATCGCGCGCGACGTCGTCGATGCTCAGCACGGTGCCGACCGTCGGCACGACCAGCGCATCATGAACTTGCCAGAAATCGCGCAGCGACCGCTGGACCTCCTTGACCTTGTAGAGCGCACGATAGGCGTCGGCCGCCGTGAACTTGCGGCTGCCGATGACGAGGTCGCGCACGATCTTCACGCCCGCCTCCGGGTTGGCGTCGAGGAATGCGCCGACCGAGACGTCCCGCTCGGCGAGGAAAGGTCCGAAAAACATCAAATCGTTGACCGAAATGAACGGCGCGAAATCGACCAATGCGACCGACAGATCGAGCTGCCGCAGCTTGCGGAGTCCATCGCCGAACAGCGCCTCCGTCTCCGCATTGCCGAAGAACCTGAGCTGATCCGGACGCGGCGTTGCGATGTTGAGCGGCCGCGCCGGAGATGCCTGCTCCGTCCATCCGGCGGAATCCACCGGTGAAAAACAGTCCTCGACGTCGCGCCGCGCCAACACGCGATAGATCTCGTGGCCGTCGCGGGGATCGCGCGTGTAGAGCGAGATGGTATCGAAACTACGGCACGCGTAGACCATGCCGCGCTGACTGAAGGCGCCGGGCGCCGGCTTGAAGCCGGTCACGCCACAATAGGACGCCGGCACCCTGCCCGATCCGCCGGTATCGGTGCCGAACGCAAAGGACGAGGTGCCCGTCGCGACCGATACCGCTGCGCCCGAGCTGGAGCCGCCGGGGATGTAGTCGGGGTTGTGCGGGTTGCGGGCGATGCCATAGGGCGAGCGCACGCCGACGAGGCCGGTCGCGAACTGATCCATATTGGTCTTGCCGAGATAGATCGCGCCGGCGGCGATGGCGTCGGCAACAACCGGGCTCGTGTCTTTCGCGGTGTAGGCGAATTCCGGGCAGGCCGAGGTGGTCCGCTCGCCGGCCACGTCGATACAGTCCTTGACCGAGAACACGAGGCCGTAGAGCGGCAGTTCGCCGATCTCGCCAATGCGCGCATCGAGCGCGCGGGCCCTTGCCATGACGCTTTCGGGATTTGCCGTCGAGATCCAGACGCCGCTCTGGTCGGCGTCATCGAGGCGCGACAACAAGTGCGCGGCGACATCGGACGGCTTGAGCTCGCCGCTGCGATAGGCGGCGCGGAGGTGGCGAGGTGCGAGATTCATGTCGGTCACGTGCTTGCAGGAATTGACAATGTGCCGGCGAGGCAAGCCCGCCGGCACCGACCCTAGCGGCCGATCACCTTCTCCAGATAGGCGGGCTGGATGAAGGCTTCGAAGTCGGCGCGCGGCAGCAGCTTCGGCAAGCGCTCCTGCTTCACCAGGAAATCGGCGGTCGAGATCAGCGTGTCGACGAACTTGCCCTTTTTCGCGGATGTGCCGAGATACTCCTCCGTGAGCTGCGTGCTGCAGGGGATCATCCCGGTGCCCTTCATCATTCGCTGCGCGTCCTCGAGAGGCAGCGAAAGCTCTTCCGCGATGATTTCGGCAGTCTTCTCCGGGTTCTTCAGCCAGAAATCGATGCCTTCGCATTCGGCCTTGATGAACTTGTCGACGTAGGACGGATACTTCTCCGCGAACGCGTTCATGACGACGCCGATGTCCCAGGTCGGGTAGCCGCGCTTGGCCATCTCGCCCGAGGTGACGAGGATCTTGCCGCCGTTCTTCACCGCCTTGCCGAGATTCGGCTCCCAGAACCAGGCCGCGTCGATGTCGCCGCGAAGCCAGGCCGCCGCGATGTCCGACGGCGCGAGGTCCAGAATCTTCATCGAGGCGGGATCGACACCCTCCTCCTTGAGCGCCTGGAGCAGGAGGTAGTGCGTCGTGGAGCCGAACGGCGCCGCCACGGTCTTGCCCTTGAGGTCCTTGAGCGAGGTGATGTTCTTGTCGGCGCGGACCACCATCGACTCGACGTAGTCGAGCATGTTGATCACCAGGATGCCCTTGATCGGCAGGGAGCGCGTCGCGCCGATCGCGGTCGGCGGGTTGCCGAGGCCGCCGAAGTCGACATCGTTGCCGGCGATCGCGCGCAGCATGTCGCCGCCGCCGCCGATCTTGACGTATTTGATGTCGACGCCCGGCATCTCCTTGGCGAGCAGGCCAAGATGCTTGGTGACCAGTTGCGCATTCACCAGGTTCAGATAGCCGACGGTCACCTTCGCCGGCTTGTCCTCGGCGCGGACTGCGGCCGTGAGCGCCAACGTGGTTACCGCGAGCGTCGCAATCAGTCTCTTCATGGAGGTCTCCCCTACGATCAGAATTGGATTCAGGCCCACGGCATCAACAGTTTCGCGATGCCGCGCATCATGAGGTCGAGCACGACGCCGGTGAGACCGAGCACGATCAGCCCCATGATCACGACGTCGGACAGCAGGAACTTTGCGGCGTCCCAGATCATCCAGCCGATGCCGGCGGAGGCCGCGACGATTTCGGCGGCGACGAGAACGGTGTAGGTGAAACCGAGCGAGATGCGCATGCCGGCGAGAATCAGCGGTCCCGCCGCCGGCAAATAGACGTGAAACAGCAAATGGCGCCGGGTCGCGCCGAGCGACTGGGCGGCGCGCACATAGACCGGGTCCACGCTGGTGACGGCCTGGATGGTCGAGATGACGATGCCCGGCAAACCGGCAAGAAACAGCAGCGACAGCTTCGAGCTCTCACCGATGCCGAGCCACATCACCAGCAGCGTATAAAGTCCGAGCGGCGGCAGTGGCCGGTAGAACTCGATCAGCGGATTGAGCAGCGCGCGCGCGTTGCGCGACACGCCCATGAGGACGCCGAGCGGGATGCCGATCAGGCAGGCCAGCGTGAAGGCCGTGAGGATGCGATAGAGGCTTGCGCCGAGATGCTGAAGCAGGGTCGCGCCCTGATATCCCTTCGTCATCGTCTTGACGAACGCGGCCCAGACCGCCTGCGGCTTCGGCAGGAACAGCTCGTTGGCCCAGCCCATCTCCGTGACGATGGCCCAGCCGGCCAGCAGCACGGCCACGGTCAGCGTCGAGAGCAGCACCGATCGCGAGACCTTCGGAAGCCGCAGCCGGAAGCTGCCGCGTCGGGTGCGATCCGGCGAGATTGGAATCGTCATGTGGGTCGCCTCGACGCTCATGTCCGCACTCCCAGGATCTGCATGATGGTCAGCGCGTAGATCCGCGTCGCCATCACCGACTTGGTGATCGAGATGTTCTCGTTGTCGACGGCCCAGCCGTCTTCTCCGGGACCGAACGTCACCGCATTGATCCCAGCTTCGCGGAAGCGGATCGTGTCGTTGAAGGCATTCTTGCGGTTGACCCCGGGCTCGCGGCCCATCAGACGCCGGTAAACCGCGCGGAGGGAGCGGCAGGGCTCCTCCTCGATTGGCACCGGTTCGGTGGCGTTGACGAACAGCGAGCCCGGCACCTGGCGCACCTCCACCTTGACGTCGTTCACGCCCCCAAAAGTGTCCCGTCCGAGACGCTCGATATCCGCAATCACGCTCGACAGCGTCATGCCGGGCACGATGCCGACCACGGCAAGCGTGATGGTGCAGGCATCCGGCGAGAACTGCATCTCGCCAGGCAGGCCGGACCGAATGCGCACCACGGCGCAGCAGGGCGGCGTATGTCCCATGAACTTGCTGGGGACATGCGTGAACGCCATGTCCTTCAGTTTCGGCAACAGCTTTGCCGCTTCCATGATGGCGTTGACGCTGATGTCCGGCCGCCAGATGTGCGACTTGATGCCGTGAACGGTGAGCTCGATCAGGCAGTGGCCGGAATTGGCCACCGACAGGTTCATGCCCCAGTCCTTGTTGACGTCACCCCAGGCGGTCGGCTCGGCGGTGATCTCGTAGTCGGCGGTCAGGCCGACCTTGTTCAGCATGTAGATGGAGCCCTCGGTGCCGTTCCGCTCCTCATCGACGGTGTAGCAGCACATCAAGGTGCCATCGAACTTCACGCCCGCTTCGGTCAGGGCCTGCACTGCGAGCAAGGATGCAGCGAGGTTTCCGCGCGTGTCGGACGTGCCGCGCGCATAGAGCAGATCGCCGTGGCGCGTCGCCTTGAACGGATCGAAATCCGTCATGTGCCATTTCTCGGGCTCGACGGCAGGATAGGTGTCGAGATGGTCGTTGAGAATGAGCGAGGGGGCGCCGTCCCGTCCCTTGAGCACGCCGAGCACGTTCGGCCGGTGCGGCTGCGCGCTGTGCTTGGTGACCTCCATGCCGAGCGCTTCGAGCTTGCCCGCGACCAGCATCGAGATCGCCTCTTCCTCGGCGGGCGGCAAATCGGGATCCAGCGGATTGCCGGAACGGGGCTGACCGGTGCGGATCAGCTCGGATGCCAGCTCAAGCCAGCGCTCCTCCGTGATGCGCGACAGCACGCGCTGTTCGAGATCCGAATAAGGAGGGCTGACAGGCATCTGCATGACGGGATCCGCTGGCTCACGGCGCCGGCAGCGCCGCTTCGTGGCGGCCTCCTCATTGCAGCGACCGTGCCAACTGCGGGAAAAGCCCGTCACGGCAGGATTGTATTGATGATTTCAATGGCTTAGGCGAGATTTGCGCGTGCGCAAATTTTTGCGCCCGAGATGCGCTCTGCCAAAGACGCGGCGTCGACTGAACAGGCAGGGCTCAGCGCGAGGCGGGCCGGCATGGGGTCGTAGCCCGCATGGAGCGAAGCGGAATGCGGGAACGCCTTGCCTGGATTGCGCCGCCCGTAATCCAGGCTACGGGCCACGCGCAATCCTCAATCGTCGGCGTACTCGTCCTCTTCGTGCTTTCGCGCCATGCTCTTGCGCGTACCCAGCGAGCCGGTCACGGAGGGATCGCGTGCATTCGCATAGGGATTGCGCCCGCCCGCGCGCCCGGCGACCTCTTCGCCGGAGACGGCGGCGGGCTGGCAGATCAGCCGGCGGCTGGCGCGGCGCATCAGATCGACGTGGATGTGATCGTAATGATAGACGTTCGAGCCCGGCGCCAGCACCGTGGTGAAATGCACGCACGCGCCCGACTGCACGTCGCGCAGGAAGCCCTGCTCTTCCGGCATGCCGCGCCAGCCATCCTTCACGGTGACGCGGCGGCCGTCGGCGAGCACGAAGGCGGCGATGTCGAGCGCATTGCCGAAGGCGTGCTCGGAAATATGGGCATGCGAATTGCCGTTCATGCCGCGGCAGGAATAGGCGGAGATCTGCTTGATCTCCGCGACGCGGGTGCCGAACCAGCGCATCGCCGAGGGCTGCACGGTGTCGGCGAGCCAGCGGTCGAGCTCGGATACGATCGGACAGGCCAGCGTCGCAACCGGCTTGATCGCAACAGGGCCGACGGCGGTGACGGGATCGCCCCGTGCCGGACCAAGACGCGGCGGCGGTTGCTGCGCGGGCGCCTGCGAATACGGCGCCGGCCGCGCTGGATAGCTCGGCGCATTCATGTAGCGCGACGCGCCCGCGGCATCGGTGCCCTCGGGCGGCAAATCGATCTCGTCCTCCTGCTGCGCCACGCCGGGCGCATTCAACGGCATCGGGCCAGGCGAAGCGCCATAGCCGGAAGGCTGCCGCACCGCGCTCTCGGGATAGTTCGAGCGTTGCGGATAGTTCTGGCTTTGCGGGTAATTCGATCGGGGCTGCGTCACCGGCCAGCGCGGCTGGTTGCCGATGCTCCCGGGTGGTCGCAAATCCTCATCGGCAAAGCCGTAACTGCTCGAGCCTTCGCCGAGGGCGGCGACCTTGAGCGGAAACTCCGCGCCGCACATGCCCGGCCCGGAAATCGGGTCGATGCGGACGAGATCCGGCCCTTCTTTCACCGCGCCTGATTTCAGGCATGCGGCTTCGGCCTCGGCCCGCCACGGTTCACGTTCGGCCTGGAAGACGCCGCGTCCGCAACCCGCTAACGAAACAAGGACGATGGAGCCGACGAGATACAAACGAACTCCGCGCGTCATGCACGCACGTTCGGTGAATTTACTTAAAGACTCTTCAACGTGTTGATTTCAGTGTTCTTTAACCATGTCGGCCGGCGCCAGCAGGAGCGCTGCCGGTGACGAGCGACAGCAAGGCTGACTTTTTCGAAAAGAGACTCTCTGTTAACCATGATCCTCTCGCGCAAGGCGGCGCGACAGCGGGAGCGACCTCATGACGTTCGCCGGGAGACTGAGCGTTATCACCGCGTACCTCGCCATGGCCTTTGTCGGTGCCATCGTGCTCGGCATGATCTAGCGGCTTCAGCCGGAGGTATCGAACGCTTCCCTTACGACCGCGCGCTCCACTGCCGCGACGTCGTGATCAGCTTCTCCGGCCGCTCTTCGGCTCGCGTCCAGTCGTTGCCGGAACACCAGAAATGGCCCAGTGCGCAGGCTTCGACGTGAAGCTTGCCGGAGCTCTTCAGCGTCATCCTCGCATAATAGGTACTGCCGCTGGAGCGGCTGTAGATGTTGCCGGTCCAGACGTCGTGCGTTTTCGGCTTCATGTTGACGAGCACGCTCTCGCCCCTGGTCGATGCTTCAGTCAGCGCGAAGCCGCACAGTGCAGGACCGCAGCGTTCGATGCGGACCGTGCCCTTGGCGCCTGCGCTCTCCCATTCGCCGAGCGGCAAATAGGAGAGTTCGTCGTCGCCGCGCTCAGGGCTCGTCACGGCCTGCTCGAGCTGCGGCCTTGGCGCGACGACGGGTGCCTCCATGCGCGGCGGATCGAGCGCGACGGTCTTCGGCGGATCCGTCTGCGGTAGCTCCACCCGTGGCGGATTGGAGCTTGGCGCCTGCGGCAGGACAATTGGCTGCGAGGTCGTTGAGGCAAGGACAGGAGCCGTCTGCGCCGTCGCAGGCGCGACCGCAATCGCTTGCGCTGGCCTGACCGGAGCCACGGGATAGAGCGGCTGCGGCGGCGGAAGCACCGGCGCAGGGGCTGGCGTCGTGTCGACGTCAGGCCGAAAGCTGCGATGGGAGGAAACCGAGACACAGGAAGCCGATCGGCAATTCCTGGGCGCCTCGACCTGAAATCGATGACCGCCAATCGAGAACGCGTAAGACCCGGCCTCGGCTGCGGGCGCAATCGCCAGCAGCGCGATCAATGTGCCAAGCGAAGTCACAAGCCGCGTCATCGGCGCCTCCCTCTGTGTGGCGACGACGTTACGCAAATGGAATCGCGACCGAATGTGCGCTGCGTCACCCAGCCGCGGCGAGCCGTTGTGACGTCTATCACAGAACGTCCGGCCAGCCCGGCGTAGGGTCGAACCACGCTTCATCCACCCGCGACTTCAGTCCCATCGGGACCACACATCTTCGGAGGTTGTCATGAACAAGCTCACCATCGCCGCCACCGCCCTCTTCCTCGCGTCCACCGCCGCCGCGCATGCCGGCAATGCGATCTCGTTCCAGATCGAAGGCCAGAACATCCGCATCGAGACGCCACGCAACTGCGCCTCGCTCAATTGCGTGACCATCGTCGCGCCGGGCCTCTCGGACAAGCCGATCAAGCTGAACAACATCAACCTCAAGGGTCTTGGCTCCAAAGACGATGACGTCGACACCACGCCGGCTCCTGCCACGACCGCGCAGCCCGCGCCGGCTCCGGTGCAGCAGCATCCCGTGCAGCAGCCCCCGGTGCAGGCGACTGCGCCGGCAGCGCCGGCTATCGCGGCACCGAGCACGACGGTTGCCGCTGTTCCGTCCGTCGGTTACGACGCCACGACGCAGACCGCGCCCGTTGCGGCTCCCGCTCCTGCGCCCGCGCCGGTCGCGGTTGCTCCGGCCCCGGTGCCCGCCGTGCCTGTCGCGGTTGCCAACACACCGATCGGCGTCTGGGCCACCGAAGAGAACAAGGGCAATGTCCGCGTCGAACAGTGCGGCGTCAATCTCTGCGGCTACGCCGCAAAGACCAACGAGCGCATCCTGATCAACATGAAGCCCGACGGCGCGAAGTGGAGCGGCCGTATCCACGATCCCGACTCCGGCCGCAATTACGACTCGACGATCGCGATGAAGGGCCCGAATGCAATGCGCGTGCAGGGCTGCGCCTTCGGCGGCATGTTCTGCGGCGGCCAGACCTGGAAGCGCGTGAGCTGACGCCGCAGGCGTCGTCTCCAACACATGCACATTCTTCGTCATGCCCGGGCTTGTCCCGCCTGCGCGGCCGAAGCCGCTTCGGCGAGGCGAAGGCCCGGGCATCCACGTTCTTAGTCCCGCGCTTCAAGGCGTGGATCGCCGGGGCAAGCCCGGCCATGACGGTGGAGAGGCTTGGCCGCAAGCTAGCATCGCGTACCGTTTGAACGTTCACCGCCTCCGTGCGATAGACATTCATCCGCCGTTCAGCTGTACGCGGCTGATATCGGTCGATCTCTCACCGGGATTCTTCGTGACTCTTACCGTGGCCTGGCGCCGCTTCATGTTCGCGCTTGTGCTGCTGGCGTCGCCGCCGGCCGGCGCGAGCGTTGCGTTCGGATTCGATGCGATCGAGCTTGCGCAGGCGCAGCCAGAAGCGCAGCCGTCGCCCGCCCCTTCGCCGACGCCATCGGCTTCGCCCGCTCCCGCGACCGAGGCGCAGCCCGCTGCCGTCGAGCCGATCGGCAACGTTGCGACGGTGACGGGCATCGCGACCGTGATCCGCGACAAAAATTCCTATCCGCTGCGCGTGCGCGACGACATCTATCTCAACGACGTCGTGCAGACTTCGTCGAACTCATCGCTCGGCATCACCTTCGACGACGCGACCACGTTCAACCTCTCCGCCAGCACGAAGATCACCATCGACACTTACGTCTATGAGGACGGCGGCAAGCACAACACAGGCATCTTCGACATCGGCAAGGGCACGGTCGCCTTCGTCGCGGCGGCGGTGGCAAAGACCGGCGACATGAGGATCACGACGCCGACGGCCACGCTCGGCATCCGCGGCACCACGGGCGTGGTCGAGGTGCCGGAAGGCGCGGCCGCGAACAAGACCAACAACGTCAACATCAAGCTCTATCCCGATGCCGACGGACGGGTCGGACACATCGACGTCGACGACCGCACGAGCGGGACGCGGCTCGGCGCGCTGACCCAAGGCGCGAGCGGTTTTGCGATCCGGCCGGGCGCGGCCGCTGCCGGGGTCATGCGCTTTGCCGCGGTGCCGATCACGATAGCGCCACAGCAGATCGCGCGCGACCGCGGCTTCGTCAGCCAGGTGCATCTGGCGCAAACCACGGGCCGGCAGATCGTCACCGAGCAGCGCGACTTCCGCCGCGCCAATCCGACCGCGAGCCCGCGCATTCCGCGGCCGTTCCAGCCGCCGCAACAGCAATTGCGGCCGAACACGGCGCCCGGACAACAGCCGCAGCGGCCGAACGGCCAACCCGGTCAGAACAACCGTCCAGGGCAGCAACAGCCAGGCACGCCAGGCCGTCAAGGCGCCCAGCCGCAGCGGCAGGGCCAAGGCGGCGCAGTGCAACCAGGCGCGCCGCGCGTGGGTCAAGGTCAGCAACAGCAAGGCGCTCGGCGACCGGCGGGAGGTACGCCGCGCATCGGGCAAGGCACGCAGCCTAACGGCACGCCACAAAACCAGCCGCAGCGCGGTGGGCAGATTCCGCCGCAGCCCGGCGGAGTCGCGCCGCCGCAGCCGGGCGGCACGCAACAGCAGCCCGGTCCGCAGCCGCAACTTCCGCGCACCGGCATGCAGCCCGGCCAGCCGCCCGCTGCTCAACAGCCGGGCATGCAGCGCCCGGGCGGATTCCAGCAGCGCCTCCCCGCCGCACAACGCCCCGCAGCGCCGCGAAGGCCAGCTCCAGTTCCGAAGGAGAAGGAGCGGCGATGACTTTCTTCCTTCTCCCCTTGTGGGAGAAGGTGGCGCGAAGCGCTGGATGAGGGGTTCTCACCGCGAATCCATTGCGACAGCTTCGCGCGTGGAGAGACACCCCTCAGCCGCCTCGCCGCTTCGCGGCGAGCCACCCTCTCCCACAAGGGGCGAGGGTGCACCGTCAACGCGGGGCGAGGTGAAGAAAACTCACGCCTCTCCGCGTAGCCAGGCTTTCATCTTCTGCAACAGACCGTGCCGCAACTCGCCCACCGAGGCTGCTTCAGCCGGTGTCAGTGTCTGCAAAGCCGCATCGACATCGTCGGTCGCCAGCGGTGGCGGCTCGGGCGCAGGCGAAGATGTAAGCCCCGCCGCGGCGAGCGCGATCGGGCCAACCTGGGTCAGGAACACCCGCTCATACTCGCGCGACAGGCGCGCGAGCGCGTCTTCCAGGGGCAGCCAGTCGACCGCCTTGATGTCGTTCATCAGCTTGCGGACGGGACCGCCCCCGGCCTCCATGCGCCAGAAATGCACGACCTTGGAGCGGCCACCGGACTGATAGACGAGCGTACCCAGGAATTCGTGGATGGCGACGTCGTGGCCGGTCTCTTCCAGCACCTCGCGATGCGCGGCTTCTCTCGGCGTTTCGCCGTCGTCGAGCTTGCCCTTGGGCAAAACCCATTCGTTGCGCTTGCGCTGGCGCACGACGGCAATCAGCGGCGGCGCACCTCGCCGCAGCACAATACCACCCGCCGCCATGACCGGCGCCCGCGCCATCACCCAATCCGTCGTCGTAGACGTCCCCACGAACGATATAGGCGGCCGACCCGGCAGATTGAAGGCTAGTTTTTTCTCAGCAACGCTTGACCCGCGCGAATGCGCGTGCCTTCGGCGATGCCGTCGCAGAAGGTGAAATCGCCGGGCGCGAGGATGATGATGGTCGAGCCGTGCTCGAACCAGCCGAGCTCCTCGCCCTTGCTCACGTTGACGTCGCAGGGAAAATTGACCGGCCCCCTGGTCTGCGCATTCAGCACCATGTCGAGGAAGTGCAGGCGGATGCTTGCCACCAGGATCGCGGCGACCGGCACCAGTGTCACAGCTTCGCCGGTGGACAAATGCGTGCGGATCACCGTGCGCTCGTTCTTGCAGAACAGGCGCTCGACGCGCTTTAGCGCGATCGGGTTGACGTTCCAGACATCGCCATGGATCAGCGTGACGCGCTCGATATGCGCGTCATAAGGCGCGTGGAAGCGGTGATACATGCTTGAAGTCAGCCGCAGCGTGACGAAGGAGCCGTTGCGGTGCTGGTCGACCAGTACGGAATCGCCCAGCAGATCGAGCAGCGAGTACGGCGCGCCCTTGACCTGGAACAGCTCGGTATCGGCGATCCGGCCATGGGCGCCGACGATGCCGTCGGACGGACTGGCGACAATGGAGGGGTCCGGATCAAAGCGCCGCAAGCCGGGCTTGAGCTCCCGGGTGAAGCAGTCGTGCAGGCTCCGGAAATGGGTCTTGCGCGCCTCCGTGAGATCGAGGTCGGAGAACAGCTTCCACAGCGCGATGGAGCCGTCCCGCACCAGCGGGTTCTCGATCTTGGAGAACCAGCCCATGAACCGGGTCAACGCGGCGCGCGGGATGCGGTTGGTCAACAGGAAGTTGAGGTCTTCCTGCTGGGTGAAAGAGGCGATGAGGGCTTTGACTGTCATGAATCTGTCAGCTCACAGTATTAGCGCTTGTTGTCATGGAAACGACACTCCCGATTCTTTCTTTGTCCGTGGCCGCCGCAGCGTCCGCTGCCGCCGCCTTCCCGAAGATCAAGGCGCGGATCGAATTGTCCCGCGCCAAGCACCGCTCGCTCGCCGGGCACTCCAAGATGTCCCGCCGGGTGGCAAAGCTGCTTCCGTTCTACGAATTCGAAGGCGATGCGTACTTCGCCTGCGACGGCGCGCCGGCGAACATCGCAGGCCTGCGCAGGGACGGCTTCTTCCGCCTCGCAAGCCTCTACGCCGAGCGCTACCCCAAGGGCCGCGCGATGACGAAGGACGCGGCGGAAAAGATCTCCGACCTGCACTTCACCGAAACATACCGCGTGCCATTCCAGTTCTCGCGTCTCGTCCGCGAGCATTTGGGCACTTCGACATTCGTAGAGTCGTCGCGCGGTGTCACCATTACGGATGTCGACGGCAACACCTCCTACGACCTCACGGGGTCCTACGGCGTCAACATCTTCGGCAACGACTTCTACAAGGAGTGCATCGAGGGCTCCGAGAAGCGGGCGCACGCGCTCGGACCGGTGCTCGGACCCTACCATCCCGTCATCCTCGAGAACGTGGCGCGGCTGTGCCAGATCTCGGGCCTCGACGAAGTGTCCTTCCACATGTCCGGCACCGAAGCCGTGATGCAGGCGGGGCGGCTCGCGCGCTACCACACCAGGCGCACGCATCTGGTCCGTTTCGCCGGCGCCTATCACGGCTGGTGGGGCGACGTGCAGCCCGGCGTCGGCAATCCGATTCCTGCGCACGAGACCTACACCCTCGCCGAGATGTCGGAGAAGACGCTGCATGTGCTGCGGACGCGCAAGGACATCGCCTGCGTGCTGGTCAATCCGCTGCAGGGCCTGCATCCGAACGCCAACGCGCCCGGCGATTCCTCGCTGGTCGATTCCTCCCGGGGCGGTAATTTCGACCGCGCGGCCTACACCGAATGGCTCAAGAAGCTGCGCGACGTCTGCACGGAGCGCGGCATCGTGCTGATCTTCGACGAGGTCTTCGTCGGCTTCCGTCTCGCTGCCGGCGGCGCCCAGGAATACTTTGGCGTCAAGGCCGACATGGTGACCTACGGCAAGAGCCTCGCCGGCGGCCTGCCGGTCGGCGTCGTCTGCGGCAAACGCGAGCTGATGCGCCGCTTCCGCGACGACCGCCCCGCCGACGTCTGCTTCGCCCGCGGCACCTTCAACTCGCACCCCTACGTCATGACGGCGATGGATGAGTTTCTGAGCCGGCTCGCCAGCCCGAATTTCCGCGCCGTCTATGACGGACTGGACGAGACCTGGAACGGCCGCGCGCAAAAGCTCAACCGAATGATGAGCGATGCCGACCTGCCGGTGCGGTTTGCAAATTTCTCGTCGATCTGGACGGTGAAATACACCACGCCGTCCCGCTACAACTGGATGCTGCAATATTATCTGCGCGCCGAAGGCCTGTCCTTGAGCTGGGTCGGCACCGGCAGGCTGATCTTCAGCCTGAACTACACCGACGCCGATTTCACCGAGGTCGCCGAGCGTTTCGTCCGCGCGGCCGAGAAGATGAAGGCCGACGGCTTCTGGTGGCACGATGGCGTCCTCACCAACAAGACCATCAAGCGGCAGATCCTGAAAGAGATGCTGGCCAAGCGCTTCGGGCGCTGAGGCTGGTTCCTCCAACGGCGTCATGGCCGGGCACAGCCGTCCGAAGGACGGCGTCGCTTCCGCTCGCCTATGCCCGGCCATCCACGCGTCTCCGCGCGAGACCTCCAAGACGTGGATGCCCGGGCCTTCGCCTCGCCGAAGCGGCTTCGGCCGCGCAGGCGGGACGAGCCCGGGCATGACGCAACCATCAGACATCGGAGGCCTTGGTGAGAACGGCGCGCTCAGGCGTGCTGCTCTTCGAGCGTGGGCTCACCGATGAGGCCCAGCGTGTGCTCGGGCTTGAGATGCAGGCCGGGATCCATCAGCTCGCCACGCATCAGCGCCAGCGGCGCGTTGCGGTAGAGCATCAAATCGTGGAAGGGGTCGGTCAGGATCTTCGTCATCCAGACGAGACCGGTCTCGACGTCGCGGATGAAGAACAGGTGCACCGTGCGGAACATGAGACCGCCGCCGCCGACGACGAGCCAGATCTTGGCCACTTGCCGCATGAAGTCGGTCGCGCCCGCCCAAGGCGTGAACAGTCCGAACAGAGTCGGATCGACCAACAGCACCACCGGCGACAGCGCCCAGATCGACATCAGCACCACCTTGCGCCGAAGGTTGTAGCCGACCTTGATCTCTTCCTTGTGCTCGTGCGTCGCCTGGTTGATCTGGTCGTAGCCATGCGGCTCGAAGAAGAAGTGGCCGGCCTGGCGCGAGGTCATCGAGACCAGCCAGCCCACCAGCGCGGAGACCATGGGGTCGACGAACAGCCAGACATAGGCGAACAGGAAGCTCAGCGCGCTGACAAAGTGCAGGCTCTGATTGATGCGGCTGTGGTGATAGTAGCGATGGTCGTCCCAGCGCTGGATCCGCAGCTGCTCGAGATAGTTCTTGATCATGCTCTCCCCCAAATGCTTTCGGGTTCAGGATTTACAGGGATTCGATGTAGGCCGTGTGACATCATCATTTTGTCATGTGACGATGCGCAGCGGCGCGATGACGCACGGGTTACGTGAGCTTGGATCAAGCCGCCTTGGCGACGTCGATCTTGCGGAATCGCACCAGCGAGAAATGACCGAGCGGCGGGATCAGGCGGCGCTCGGCGAGCTCGATGCCGTCGGCACCGGCCAGCCATTTGGCATAACGCGACCAGGCGAACTCGGCGGTGCGGAAACCGAGCGGACGTACCACCGGCTGCAGCTTCTGCTCGATGAAGCGGCGCATGCCGGTATCGGCGCTGACGCGGGTGAGGATGATCAGCTCCCCGCCCGGGCGCAGCACGCGGGCGAATTCGTCAAGCGCGACTTCCGGATTCGGCACGGCGGTGACGACGTATTGCGCCATCACGACGTCGAAGGAGTTGTCGGGGAATTCGAGCTTCTCGGCATCCATCACCGCGAGGCCTTCGACGTTCTCTAGGCCGCCCTCGACGACGCGCTGGCGCGCCTTGTCGAGCATCGCCTCCGAGATGTCGGTGCCGAAGATGCGCAGATGCGGCGCGTAGAGCGGCAGCGAGATGCCGGTGCCGACGCCGACCTCGAGCACCCGGCCGCCGATCTTGTTGGTGGCCGCGATCGCGGCCTGCCGGCCTTTTGCGAACACGCCTCCGAACACGAGGTCGTAGACCGGTGCCCAACGATCATAGGCCTGCTCGACCGTGCCACGGGTGAGGTCGAGCTGCTGGGTGCCGTCAAGGTTCATGATCTTAGCCATCGATGAGGTTCTCGCTGTGGTCGAACGGGATCAGCCGCGCACCGGCCGCCGCGCCATGCGAGGCGAGGCGCGCAAGGCACGGCTGGGCTGAAGTGAAGTGAGGTTGCCGACGAATTGGCGCGCGCTGTTTTCCCAGGAGCGCTCCAGCGCGAAGTTGCGGCAGGTCTCGCGCGACATGGTCAGTGCGCGCAGGCACGCGGCGCGCAAATCGTGGTCGATCGCGCCGATCGGGTGATCTGCGATGACATCCTTCGGACCCGTCACCGGGAACGCCGCAACCGGCGTGCCGCAGGCGAGCGCTTCGAGCTGCACCACGCCGAACGTGTCGGTCAGGCTCGGAAACACGAACACGTCAGCGGCGGCGAGGTGCGCGGTGAGGTCAGCGCCCTTCTTCTCGCCGAGGAAGACCACGTCGGGATATTTCTTTTCAAGGCCGGCCTTCTGCGGACCGTCGCCGATGACGACCTTGGTGCCGGGCAGGTCGAGCGAGAGGAAAGCCTCGAGGTTCTTCTCCACCGCCACGCGGCCCATCGTCATGAAGATCGGCCCGGGCAGATCGAGCTTGGCTGGAGAGTCCGGATGAAACAGCTCGGTGTTGACGCCGCGGGTCCAGAAGCCGAGCCGCTTGAAACCGCGCTCGGACAGCTCCTGCCGCAGCGAGGGCGTCGCGACCATCGTCATCGCGGCGGCATCGTGGAAGTGGCGCAGCACGGCGTAGCCGACGCTCGCGGGGATGCCGGTTCGCACCGAGACGTATTCGGGAAAGCGCGTGGTGTAGGAGGTGGTGAAGGCGAGCCGGTTGCGACGGCAATAAGCCCGCGCCGCCCAGCCGATCGGCCCTTCGGTCGCGATGTGCAGCGCCTCCGGCGCCGCCCTCTCGATCCGCCGCCCAATCTCCCTGCCGCTCGGCAGCGCAATGCGCAGCCCTGGATAGGTCGGCAACGGCCATGACCGAAAGCCGTCCGGCGTCAGGAAGTCGATCTCGACATCCAATGCCTTGGCCGCGCCAGCCAGCGAGGTCAGCGTCCGCACCACACCGTTGACCTGCGGATGCCAGGCGTCAGTCGCGATTAATACCCGCATGGGGAAATCCCGAGATTTTTATGATTCTCGGCTTAGGACCATCAACCACGGATATTTCAGGCGTGTGACGTCATGGAAGTGTCGGCCCGCTGTTTTGTTCGTTAACGGGTCCGCGCAGCCACGAAACCGTCATGAAACAATCCTTTCCGCCACGAAACCGTTTTCGGTTTTCCGCGCAAACGTCCCGAAACTTCTTGCCGTTAGTGATCTAGGCAACAGAGCACCGCAACGGTGCCGGGTGACCAAGAAACACCGCGCAAACAGGGGCGACCGATGATGAATCTGGAGACGTTGAAGACTTATTCGCGCGCCGTTGCGTTTGGCGCAGTGGCTGTCACCGCGATCGCGTTTGCCGGCCCGGCCAAGGCCGCGCCTGTGCAGCTCTTCCCCTTCTTCCGGCCGCTGCCGCCGATCGCAGCGCCGCAGCCGTACCAGCCTTATCAAGCGACGCCCTATCAGGCCGCGCCGTCCGAGGAGCAGGACGCGGTCGAAACGCCGGCCCGCTTCCGCCGCCAGACCGTCTCCTATGCGACGCGTGAGGCGCCGGGCACCATCATCATCGATACGCCCAACACCTATCTCTATCTCGTGCTCGGCAATGGCCAGGCGATGCGCTACGGCATCGGCGTCGGCCGCGACGGTTTCACCTGGTCCGGCACCCAGTCGGTGACCAAGAAGGCGGAGTGGCCGGATTGGACCCCGCCGCCGGAGATGATCGCCCGCCAACCCTATCTGCCGCGCCACGTGGCCGGCGGTCCCGGCAATCCGCTCGGCGCCCGCGCCATGTATCTCGGCGGCACCATCTACCGCATCCACGGCACCAACGCACCCGACACCATCGGCAAGCACGTCTCCTCCGGCTGCATCCGCCTGACCAATGACGATGTTGCGGACCTGTACTCCCGCGTCAACGTCGGCACCAAGGTGATCGTGCTGCCGATGACGGAGCGCCGCGCCGACCTCGGCGCCGCGACGCGGTAAGCGACAGGACATTGTGACGCAAACGGCCCCGGAACTCACCGGGGCCGTTTTCGTTGGCCCTCGGCATACCGATGCGCGCGCGTGCTGCGGCGCGATCCCCGATGGAGGCGCGAATGCAATCACGTCCGCAAACGCCGCAAGGCAAATGCCTGCGCTCGATCGCTGCCGCGGTGGCACTGCTGCTGAACGCGCCCACCTCGCGCGCACAGCCGCCGGGGAGTGACGACGCAGCCCAGCAGGCCTTCAACAATTCCTGCCGAACCTGCCACTCGGTGAAAGAGGGCGACAATCGTCTGGGCCCCAACCTCAACAAAATCGTCGGACGCAAGGCCGGCGCGCTGCCGAACTACAACTATTCTTCGTCGATGAAGGAAGCCGGCTTCGTCTGGGACCAGGACAAACTCACCCGCTTCATGCTCAAGCCGGACGAGGTCGTCTCCGGCAACAAGATGCAGCCCTATGGCGGCGTCTCGGCGGAGGAAGCGGGCAAGATCGTTGCCTATTTGCAGGCGGCTTCGCAGTAGGGCCACCGGCCCCGCCGCTCTGCGATCAGCCTCAGCCACGCCGCCGAATGAAACGCGCTCATCAGCAGATACATCGGCACCATCCCGCCGAGCATCGCCCCATGTCCGGAGCCACACAGCATGTCCGCCGGGCCATCAAGCATGGCCGTCAGCACGGCCATGATCGCGAAGGTCGGCGTCGCCGCCAGCCCCAACCATCTGGCGAGGTGGCGCGCGGCCACCACACCGTTGCGGCTCGCGCCGGCCATTGCGCTGACGGGACTAGTCACGTCCTTCAGCCGCCTCCTCGCGAAAAGCCTTCTCGCCCGCGGTCAAGATCTCGACCCATTTCTTGTCGGGCGCCGCACCTTCGGTGTAGCTGTCGTGCCAGTTCCACCATTTGTAGGTCGGCGTCTGCGGATAGCCTTTCGGCGAATCCTCCCAGACCTCCTGCCGTCCCAGCGGCGTGATGTCGAGGTAATTCCAGGTGCCGCCCATCTGCTCGTCGCCCCGGCTCTTGACGAAATAGGTGCGGAAGATCCGGTCGCCGTCGCGGAAGAACACGTTGGTCCCGTGCCACTCGTCGACGCCGAAATCCGCATCGAAACTGTCGGTGACGGTGACCCATGGCATGGTCCAGCCCATCCGCTGCTTCAGCCTGCTGATATCGGCCTGCGGTGCGCGCGAGGCGAACACCAGCGTGGTGTCGCGGGCATTGAGGTGCGCGACATGCGCGACCTGGTCGGCCACCATGGAGCAGCCGCGGCAGGCATGATCCGGCCAGCCGAACACGCCCGGCTCGAAGAACGCACGGTAGACGATCAGCTGCCGCCGGCCCTGGAACAGGTCGTGCAGACTGACCTTGCCGCCAGGCCCCTCGAACGCATAGGTTTTGGTCACTTCCATCCAAGGCATGCGCCGGCGCTCGGCGGCCAGGGCGTCGCGGGCACGGGTATGCGCCTTTTCCTTCACGAGCAGTTGCTGACGGGCGGCCTCCCAGTCCTGCGGCGACACCACCGGCGGTGTTTGCATGGCGGCTTGTCCGTTGTTTCCTGCGTTGTCAGCTGATGTCATCATGGCTCTCCAACTTTTCCCGGGCGGCCGTTCCGTATCTCGCTGTGTGAGATGCGGAACCGCTCGTCCCTCGCCGCACATTGTCGGCCGTCAACGATCTCTCGCACCGGACGGTTGCGTGGTGGGAGTAACAAGTGTGGCGGGATTTGAATGGAGTCGCTGATCACGGCCGCGGCGCGCGCGCTCCAAGCCGGCGATCCGCTCGGCGCGCTGAACCGCGTTGCGCTGCGCAACGATGCACCTTCGCTGGCGCTGCGCGGCATCGCGATGGCGCAACTCGGCGATCTCGCCAAGGCGAAGACGTTGCTGCGCAGTGCCGCACGCGCCTTCGGCCCGAAAGAGGCGGTCGCGCGGGCAAGATGCGTCGTCGCGGAGGCCGAGATCGCACTCGTCTCGCGCGACCTGAATTGGCCGGCCAACACGCTCGTGGCCGCGCGGGCGACGCTCGCAAGCCACGGTGACCTCGCCAACGCGGCCCATGCGGGTCACATCGAGGCGCGCAGACTTCTCCTTCTCGGACGCCTCGACGAGGCCGAGCGCACGCTGGCCGAGATCAAGACCACACCGCTGCCCCGGGCTGCGCAGGTCGCCCGCGAGCTCGTGATTGCCGGCATCGCCATCCGGCGGCTCCGAACGAAAGACGCGCGCGCGGCGCTCGGGCGCGCGGCGAGCGCAGCACGACAGGCCGGCATTCCCGCGCTTGCGGCGGAGGTCGAAGGCACGAGCCGCGTGCTCGACACGCCCGCAGCGCGCTTGATCACGCGCGGGCACGAACGGCCGCTACTGCTCGAGGAGGTCGAGGACCTCGTGACATCGGAGGCGCTCGTGGTGGACACGTTCCATCACGCGGTTCGCAGGCGAGGCATCCTCGTGCCGCTCGGAACGCGGCCGGTGCTGTTCGCGCTCGCGCGCATCCTGGCGCAGGCCTGGCCGGCCGATGTCTCGCGGGAAGCGTTGATCACGGGAGCGTTTCAGGCAAGGCACGTCGATGAATCGCATCGCGCCCGGCTGCGCGTCGAAATCGGGCGGCTCCGCACCAAGCTCAAGCCTCTGGCCGACGTCAGCGCGACCAGGCAAGGTTTTGCGCTGACGCCGCGCAACACGCGGCAGGTTCTCGTCCTCGCACGGCCCGTCGAGGAGAAGCACGCCAATGTGCTCGCCTTCCTCTCTGATGGCGAGCCCTGGTCGAGTTCGGCGCTCGCGCTGGCGCTGGGAACGAGCGCGCGCACCGTGCAACGGGCCCTCGAAGAGCTGGCGCGATCGAACAAGGTGCAGTCCTTCGGACACGGACGGGCGCGGCGCTGGATGACGCCGCCCGTGCCGGGTTTCCCGACAGGCTTGTTACTCCCCGGACCGCTCATGAAGACGTAAAGTGGGATTCACACCGCAGGGACCGAGCAGATGAAACGTTCAGCCGCCGAGATCGTCAGGGAATACGGGCCCTATGCAGGCGTCGAAGCCGTGCACGGCGTCACCTATGACGGCAGCCTTATGTGGTTCGCATCCGGCGACAGATTGAACGCGGTCGACCCGGCCGACGGCAACATCACCCGCTCCATCGATGTCGCCGCGCATGCGGGAACGGCGTTCGACGGCCGCCACCTGTTCCAGATCGCCGAGGACCGCATCCAGAAGATCGACGCTGTGACCGGCAAGGTGCTCGCCACCATCCCGGCACCCGGCGGCGGTGGCGATTCCGGACTGGCCTGGGCCGAGGGCTCGCTCTGGGTCGGACAGTATCGGGAGCGCAAGATCCATCAGGTCGATCCCCAGACGGGAAAAATTCTCCGCACCATCGAAAGCAAGCGCTTCGTCACCGGCGTGACCTGGGTCGACGGCGAGCTCTGGCACGGCACCTGGGAAGGCGAGGACAGCGACATCAGGCGGATCGACCCCGAGACGGGCAAGGTGCTGGAGCAGCTCGACCTGCCCGCCGGGACGATGGTGTCAGGATTGGAGTCCGATGGCGGCGACCGTTTCTTCTGCGGTGGCGGAGATCGCGGCAATGTGAGGGCGGTGCGCCGTCCGAGGCGCAGCTAGGGTGTGCCATGACGCATGCGCGGCAACGGTGCGTTCGCGGCCGTTAATATGTTTGCCCCAATTCCACCCCATCGGTGGGCTCTAGCGCCCTCCTTGCCTGCCCTGTAGACTTCTGCCCCGGGGCGGCCTGGGGGATTGATGCGACTGACGCTGAACTTAAAAACTGTCCTGATCGCCGTCGCGGTGCTCTCGGCGTCGTTTTTCATCAGCCTGAAGGCGATGGACTGGCTGTCGCCGCGGGCAACGAATTCCGCGCCGCCGGTCGCGCAATTGCCGCCGCTGCCGCCAGTCTCGAAGAGCTCGATCGTGGTGGCGCCGGTCGCCATCGCGCTGTCGGCGATCCGCGAGCAGGCCGAGAAGGCCGCTCCGCGCAATTTCGCCGGCAAGGCCGAGAACCCGATTTCGCAAATCCTGGAGAACGCCGACATCGGCTGGTCGGCGGTACGCGGACCGATGGCGACTGCCGGCGACAAGGACGTGCTGACGATCTCGACGCCGCTCACGGGCAAGCTGAACGTGACGGGCTCGCTGTCGTCGAAAGCCACCGGCGCGCTCGGCGAGGCGCTCGGCAGCGTGCTCGGCGGCAATGCCGCGAAACAGATCGGCGCGGTCAACATCAAGAATTTGAACGCCAGCGCCGAGATCAAGGGCAACGTCGTCGTTACCTCGCGGCCGAAGCTTGCCGCCAACTGGCATCTCGAGCCCAATCTCGGCGCCCAGGTCAATCTTGGCGATACAAACCTCAACATTTCGGGCGCCAAGGTCAACGTGCCTGCGCAGGTGAAGCCGCTGATCGACAAGACCGTTGGCGAACAGATCAACGCCGTTTCCGAACGCATGCGCAACGATCCGACCTTGCGGGACAACGCGAAGCTGCAATGGGCCAAGGCCTGCCGCTCGATCCCGCTGCAAGGCTCGGGGTCTTCCGCCGCGCTGCCGCCGCTTTGGCTCGAGATGAAGCCGACCCGCGCCATCGCGGCACAGCCGCGCGTCGACGCACAGAACGTGACGCTGCTGCTTGGCCTCGAGCTCGAGACGCGCGTGATCTCGACGCCGACCAAGCCCGACTGCCCGTTCCCCGACAAGATCTCGATCGTGCCGCCGACCGGCACCGGTGTGAACATTGGCGTGCCGATCGACGTGCCCTTCACCGAGATCAACAAGCTCATCGCGGCGCAGATGGTCGGCCACACCTATCCCGAGGACGGCTCCGGCCCGGTCGATGTCACCGTCAAGAGCGTCAACGTGATCCCGTCGGGCGAGCGCCTCCTGATCTCGCTGCTGGTGCGCGCCAAGGAGAAGAAGAGCTGGCTTGGTCTCGGCGCCGAAGCGACCGTGCACATCTGGGGCCGGCCGATGCTCGACCAGGCGCAGCAGACGCTGCGGCTCGCCGACATCCAGCTCGCCGTGGAATCCGAGGCGGCCTTCGGCCTGCTGGGTGCCGCGGCGCGCGCGGTGGTGCCGCAGATGCAGCAGGCGCTGGTGCAGAAAGCGACGGTCGATCTGAAGCCGATTGCCGCCAACGCACGCGAGAAGATCGCCGCCGCGATCGCCGACTATCAGAAGAACGAGGATGGCATCAAGGTCGAGGCGAAGATCGACAGCCTGAGCCTCGCCGACATCGCCTTCGACTCCAAGACGCTGCGCGTGATCGCGGAAGCCGGGGGCTCGCTGAATGTATCCGTGACGAAGCTGTCGGGGATGTAGCGCGCGCCTTTTCCCGACGGGTCCGTGCGCGCAGTCGCTTGCGCCGCTGGCAATCTGGTCGGACGATGCTAAGCTGTTCCTCGCACCCCGGGGACGGGGTGCTGACAGCACTGTGGCTGACAACGCGAGGATGACATGGAAGCCGGCATGGTTACGCCTGCGCCGGCGCTGGTGCGCTTTTCCGGCATTCAGAAGACCTATGATGGCGAGCACCTCGTGGTGAAAAACCTCGATCTCGACATCAGGAAGGGCGAGTTCGTCACCCTGCTTGGTCCGTCGGGCTCGGGCAAGACGACCACCCTGATGATGCTGGCGGGTTTCGAGGTTCCGACCCACGGCGAGATCTTCCTCGCGGACCGACCGATCAAGAACGTGCCGGCACACAAGCGCGACATCGGCATGGTGTTCCAGAACTATGCCCTGTTTCCGCACCTGACGATTGCGGAGAATATCGCCTTCCCGCTCTCCGTTCGCAACACGAACAAGGCCGAAGCGCAGGATCGTGTCAAAGCGGCATTGCGCATGATCAAGATGGAAACTCTGGCGCAGCGGCGGCCCGGGCAGCTGTCCGGCGGTCAACAGCAGCGCGTGGCACTGGCCCGCGCCCTTGTTTTCAATCCGCAACTCGTGCTGATGGACGAGCCGCTGGGCGCCCTGGACAAGCGCCTGCGGGAGCAGATGCAACTGGAGATCAAGCAACTGCACGAGACGATGGGCATCACCGTCGTCTACGTCACCCACGATCAAAGTGAAGCGCTTACCATGTCGGATCGCATCGCCGTATTCAACGACGGCATCGTGCAGCAGATCGACAGGCCCGCCGCGCTGTATGAGCATCCGGTGAACAGCTTCGTCGCCCATTTCATCGGCGAGAACAATGTGCTGGCCGGCACCGTCGAGACGGTCGAGAAAGAATATTGCCGAGTTGCGCTGGCTGGCGGCGGCGCCGTGACCGCACGAGCCGTCAACGTATCAGGCGCGGGCGCATCGACCTCGCTGTCGGTGCGGCCGGAGCGGATCGCCATTATCCCGGATGGCATCTCCAGCGACGAACCGAACCGACTGCCGGCCAAGGTGCAGAACACCATCTATCTCGGCGACCACGCGCTGGCCGTGCTCGACGTCGCCGACAACAAGGAGTTCATGGTCAAGCTTCAGCCGGGGACACATGACAGCCTGAGAGCTGGCAGCCTTACAGCTGGCAGCCTGAGACCTGGCGATGACGTGTTCATCACCTTCCGCCCGGAGGACTGCCTGGCCCTCGATCCCGTCTGATCCGACCATGCAGCATCGCTCCAAGGTGGGCGGACCTGCACCGACCAAGCTCAACGTCACGTGAAGAAGGAACAAAGACCATGCTGAAGCGCAAGATTATTCTGGGTTTCGCCGCGGCATTCACTGCCAGCGCGACGCTGGCCACGGTCGCGCAGGCGCGTGACCTCACCGTTGTGTCGTGGGGCGGCGCCTATCAGGATGCCCAGAAGAAGGTCTATTTCGAGCCGTTCAAGAAAGCGACCGGTGTTCCCTTGAATGACGAGTCCTGGGACGGCGGCGTCGGCGTGTTGCGCGCCAAGGTGCAGGGTGGTGCCGCCACCTGGGACGTCGTCCAGGTCGAGAGCGACGAGCTGGCGGTTGGCTGCGAGGAAGGCCTGTTCGAAAAGCTCGACTATTCGAAGATCGGCGGCGAGGCCGCCTATATCCCACCGTCGGTCAATCCTTGCGGCGTCGGCGCCATCCTCTACGATTTCGTTCTCGGCTACGACAAGGACAAGTTGAAGGAGGCCCCGAAGGGCTGGGCCGACTTCTTCGACACCAAGAAGATCCCGGGCAAGCGTGCCCTGCGTCAGGGGCCGAAGACCACGCTGGAGATCGCCCTCATGGCCGACGGCGTCGCGCCAAAGGACGTCTACAAGGTGCTGGCGACCGACGAGGGCGTCGAGCGCGCGTTCAAGAAGCTGGACACCATCAAGGGCGACATCGTCTGGTGGAAGGCCGGCGCTCAGCCGCCGCAATTGCTCGCCTCCGGCGAGGTGGCAATGACCTCGGTCTACAATGGCCGCATCGACACCGCGAACAAGAACGAGAAGAAGAATTTTGGCATGGTCTGGGACGGAGCGCTCTTCACCCTCGACACTTGGGTGATCCTGAAAGGCAGCCCGAACAAGGACGCGGCCTACAAGTTCCTGGACTTCGTCGGCAAGGCTGAGAACCAGTCGAAACTGTCGGAGAACATTGCTTATGGCACCTCGAACAAGGACGCAGCCGCCCTGCTCGCGCCTGCTGTTCTGAAGGACCTGCCGACAGCGCCTGACAACATCAAGAATGCGGTCGAGATCAATGTTGCCTTCTGGCTCGAGAACATCGACCGCCTGACCGAGCGCTTCAACAAATGGGCCGCGAAATAGCGTCCCCACAAAGCTCGACCCAAGGTTAGACCAATGACGGATGCGCTCTTGACCGGCGCCCATGGCCCGACCGAGGTGCCGCTCAAGCGCCGATTGCGGCGGGCGGAGCGAGCACGCCAGGTCAAAGCATTGGCGCTGGTTCTGCCGCTTCTCGTCTTCCTGCTCTTCACCTTCGCTGGGCCCATCGCCGGCATGCTGTGGCGTGCCGTCGATGACCGCGAGGTGCGTCTGGTTCTGCCTCAGACCATCGCGGCTCTCGCCAGTTGGGACGGCAGGGATCTGCCGAACGAAAAGGCCTACGCGGCGCTGGCGGGCGACATCATGGCGGCGCGCGATTCCGGCACCATTGCGCTTGCGGCCAAGCGGCTCAACTACGCACTGAACGGCTTCCGCACGATCCTGACCAGCACCGCACGCAATCTGAAGACTGCGCCCGAGCCCGGCACGGCCAGGGAGACGCTGGGCAAGATCAACCCGGCCTGGCGCGAACGCGCCACCTGGACCACGATCAAGGACGCCAGTGGTCCCATGACCGGCTTCTATCTTTTGTCGGCGCTCGATCTGACGCGGAACGTGGACGGCGCGATTGTCGCAGCTCCGCCCGATCAGGCCATCTACCGCGACGTTTTCGTCCGCACCTTCCTCATCAGCCTCAGTGTCACGGTGCTGTGCCTGATCCTTGGCTTTCCGGTCGCCTACTTGCTGGCCGCGCTGCCGCCCGGCCGGTCGAATTTGCTGATGATCTTCGTCCTGCTGCCGTTCTGGACGTCGCTGCTGGTCCGCACCTGCGCCTGGATCGTTCTGTTGCAGAGCAAAGGCGTCGTGAACGACAGCCTGCTCTGGCTTGGCATCATCGACGAGCCGTTGCGCCTGATCTACAACCGCTTTGGTGTCTGCGTGGCCATGACCCACGTTCTCCTGCCGTTCATGATCCTGCCGCTGTACAGCAGCATGAAGGCGATCTCGCCGGCTTACATGCGTGCCGCCGCCTCGCTCGGTGCACCACCGCTCACCGCCTTCCTGCGGATCTACCTGCCTCAGACGCTGCCGGGCATCGGCGCGGGAAGCCTGCTCGTCTTCATCCTGGCGCTCGGCTATTACATCACGCCAGCACTCGTCGGGGGCGCCGCCGATCAGATGATCAGCTACTTCATCGCGCTCTACACGACCGAGACGGCCAATTGGGGCCTTGCTTCGGCACTGGGTGCGGTGCTGCTGCTCGCCACTATTCTGCTCGCGCTCGTCTACGGAAAGCTGATGCAGGGACAGCAGGTCACGGGAGGGATGAAGAATTGAGCGACAATTCCTCCATCCGCACCCCGAGCCAACGTATCGCGTGGACCGCGACCGTTGTGATCTCCACGCTGGTGTTCATCTTCCTGATCGCGCCGATCCTTGCGATCATGCCGCTGTCGTTCAGCTCGGGCTCGTACCTCACCTATCCGCTGCCGGGCCTCTCGCTGCGCTGGTACGACGACTTCATCAATTCGCCGCGCTGGATGAATTCGCTGAAGAACAGCATGATCATCGGTGTCGCCTCGACCCTGCTGTCGATGGTGCTCGGCACGCTGGCGGCGTTGGGGCTGGCGCAGTGGAAGAGCCGGTTCAAGCCGCTCGTGCTGGCTTTCGTGCTGTCGCCGGTCGTCGTGCCCGGCGTCATCACTGCGGTCGGTCTCTATTTCTTCTTCGCGCCGATCGGATTGACTGGCAGCTATCTCGGCCTGATCCTGGCCCACACCGCTCTGGCGACGCCCTTCGTCGTCATCACGGTCGGCGCGACGCTGCAGAGCTTCGACACCAATCTGGCCCGCGCTGCCGCCTCGCTCGGTGCCTCGCCGCTTGACGCCTTCCGCCGCGTGATCCTGCCGCTGATCCTGCCCGGCGTGGCATCGGGGGCCCTGTTCGCCTTCGCGACCAGCTTCGATGAGGTGGTGATCGTGCTGTTCATGGCAGGTCCCGAGCAGCGCACCCTACCGCGCGAGATGTTCAGCGGCATCCGCGAGAACATCAGCCCGACCATCACGGCGGCGGCGGTGATCCTGACGACGGTCTCGGTCATCCTGCTCGCCACCCTGGAAGGCCTGCGCCGGCGCAACGAACGGCTCAAGGGCAGCAGCGCGTGAGCTTCTTCCTTCTCCCGGGGAGAGGGTGAAAACACTGCCGCGCCCTGCTTATTTCTCAACCCTCCTCGCGCATTCCCGGGCTTTGCTCCGGGGACCGATTGTCGTTAGAACGGTCCCCGCAACAAAACCCAAACAACAACGCTGAGGGAGAAACAAAATGCAAAAGCTCATCGCCGCGATCGCGGCCGGTCTCGCGCTCGCCGCCACGTCAGGCGCCGCCCAGGCGCAGATTTCCGACGACGTCGTCAAGATCGGCGTGCTCACGGACATGTCGAGCCTCTATGCGGACGCGACCGGCAAGGGCTCGCTCGCCGCCGTGGAGATGGCGGTCGCCGATTACGGTGCCAAAGTCGCGGGCAAGCCCGTGCAGGTGGTCTCCGCCGATCACCAGAACAAGCCCGACGTCGGCGTCAACATCGCCCGCAACTGGTACGACAACGACAAGGTCGACGCGATCTTCGACGTGCCGACCTCGTCGGTGGCGCTGCCGATCTCGGCGTTGACGCGCGAGAAGAACAAGATCCACATCAATTCCGGCGGCGGCTCATCCGATATCACGGGCGTCGCCTGCTCGCCCAACACGGTGCACTGGACCTACGACACCTATGCGCTGTCGAACGTCGCCGGCAAGGCGATGGTCAAGCGCGGCGAGGACACCTGGTTCTTCGTCACCGCCGACTACGCCTTCGGCATGGCGCTGCAGCGCGACGCCGCCAACGTCGTCAAGGAGAGCGGCGGCAAGGTGCTCGGCGAGGTCCGCCATCCGCTCAACTCGTCGGACTTCTCCTCCTTCCTGCTCCAGGCCCAGGCCTCCAAGGCCAAGGTGGTCGCACTGGCCAATGCCGGCGGCGACACCACCAATGCGCTGAAACAGGCGGCCGAGTTCGGCCTGACGGAGGGCGGCCAGAAGATGATCGCCTTGCTCATGGAGATCACCGACGTTCATTCGCTCGGCATCAAGTCGACGCAAGGCCTGATCATCACCGACGCGTTCTACTGGGACACCAACGAGGAGACGCGCGCCTTCTCCAAGCGCTTCAACGAGAAGGTCGGTCACATGCCGACCATGATCCAGGCGGGGCTCTATTCCGCGACCATGCATTACCTGAAGGCGATCGACGCCATCAAGACCGACGAGGCACCGAAGGTGATGGAGCAGATGCGCAAGACACCGGTCAACGACTTCTTCGCCAAGAACGGCAAGATCCGCATCGACGGCCGCATGGTCCACGACATGTATCTGTTCGAGGTCAAGAAGCCCGAGGACTCCAAGGGCGAGTGGGACCTCTACAAGCTGATCGCCACCGTGCCCGGCGACGAGGCCTTCCGTCCGCTCGACAAGGGCGGCTGCCCGCTGGTGACGCACTGAAGTTCTTCTCCCTCTTCCCGCTTGCGGGGAGAGGTTGGGAAGAGCACGACAGCGCGCCCGGCAAAAACCGGGCGCGCTTCGTTTAGCCGTTCAGAGCCGCGTTACTCCGAGTATTTGAACTCGGGCATGTTCTTCAGCTCGTCCTTGCTCGCATTGAACACGGCGTGGTCCGGATACCATTTCGACGCGGACGTGGCCGTCGTCGTCGTCGCGGGCTTGTTGTCGGTGCCGGTCGCGGCACCCGTCGTGGTAGTCGCCGCGGGCCGGTTGGCTGCGCTGTTCGGGTTGTTCCCGGCAGCGCCGGTGTAGGCAACCGCCTCGTTGACGAATTTCAGCTTCTCAAAGGGCACCGCAACCAGATGCTCGCCCAGGCCGAGGAAGCCGCCGACGCCGATCACGGCGATCTTGATGTTACCGCTCTTGTCCATCAGCAGATCGTTGATCGAGCCGATGTTCTCATTGGCGTCGTTATAGACCTTGATGCCGTCCATCTTGGACGTACGCCACTGTCCCGACGCGGTCGTGGTCGTCGTCGTCGCCGCGGCAGCCGGCGCCTTGTCGGTGGTGGCGGTCGGATTTTGCGCGAACGCAACGGTTGCGAGCAGTGCGGTACCGGCAAGACCGGCCGCGATCGATTTCATCAACATATTGTCCTCTCCTTCAGCAGAAAACTTGTGCGGAGAAAACAGCTCGGATCAGTCCCAGTTCCGCGCGTGCTGCAATTTCGTCGCGTGCTGCGCGAGCATCTGGGCTGCGTTCAATTGTTCCTAAGTCACTCAGGAACATTTCGCAGCGCACGATTTCGTCGATAAATTCATGCGGCGCGCGCGATCGCGATCGCCCACGGCGGCGAGCTGTCGCTGCACGACCGGGAGCCGGATGGGCTGATCGTGCGGATGCAATTGCCGGTACGGCAGCAGCCGCAGCTTGCGGCTTAAGCCATGATCCGGACCCGAAGGGCCGCGCCAGCGCAAAGTGTGCAGCGGTTTTCCGAAAAGATCATGCCCGAAGACTAAACCTCAGGCCGCAAGCGGCGGGTGCGCGACGGCTCCCTCATCAAAAATCGCAACCGCCTCGAAGCGATAATTGCAAGCACGGCATGTCCAAAGATAGGAGATGCGTCCGTCGCCCGCCTCGATCCAATCAGGTTGGGGGATCGGCGCGCCGCATTGCGCACAGGGATTTTGCCTGGGAATGTCGCCGATGTGTGCCTTTGTCATGGCACCTCTCCCGATTTGCGCCGCTCTCTTACTCGCTTTCGGGCCCGCACGCGAATAGACAGGCCCGCTGTCGCGAATGACGGCTTCGTCTGCATGACAAGCCCTACGCCGGCCTTGCGTCCGAATGACGGCTCTGCGCTGCAAAAACGTAATCGGAGGCGTTTCGCCACATCATCGCCGCGTTCGCGGGGCCTAACGCGAGCGGGCGCAGGTGAGCGGTGCCGAGGAACATTTGATGAAAATTTTACATGTCGCCGCGCTGCTCGCGGCCGGACTGACGTTGCCACAGGCCGCATTCGCGGGCCAAGCGGAGTACGCCGAGATGGTCGCGGCCCATGCCCGCGCCAACGGCGTGCCGGAGGCGCTGGTGCATCGCGTCATCATGCGCGAAAGCCGCTATCAGCCCGGCCTGGTCGGCCATGGCGGCACCATCGGGCTGATGCAGATCAAGCTCGCGACCGCGCGCGGGGTCGGCTACACCGGCGACGCCGCCGGCCTGCGCGATCCCAATACCAACCTCACCTATGCCGTGAAATATCTCGCCGGCGCCTATCACGCCGCCAATGGCGATCACGCCCGCGCCGTGCGTTATTTCGCCGGCGGCTATTACTACGCCGCAAAGCGGCAGCGGCAGGAGGCCGTGCAGGTCGCCAATACGAGCGAGGCCAATATTGGCGCCCCTTGGCTCGAGCCGAACGGCAATCCGCAGCCGATATTCGGCGCCGCGCCGCACCGCAAGCTCGCCCAGCGCGTCCGCAACGCCCGGGCACAGGCGCCCAGGTAAGCCCGGTTCCCGCCAAGCGCGTTGACCAGCCTGTCCCACTGGCATACATTAGAGCCGTTCCGAGGGGTGCTCCGAGGAGGAGCTGAGATACCGCTAAATGGGCAAATCCGCCCAGGACCGCGGTGACCCTTTGAACCTGATCCGGGTCATGCCGGCGAAGGGACAGGGATGTTGCAGACGACCAAGCGACCGGATTCCCCGGTATCCATCATCGGCGCAGGCATTGCGGGCGCCTGGCAGGCCTTGCTGTTCGCGCAGGCCGGCCACGCCGTCACCCTGCACGAGCGCGGTGACGCCGACATGACCGACGCCACCAGCCATTGGGCCGGCGGCATGCTCGCGCCCTATTGCGAGGCGGAGGTTTCCGAACCCATCATCAGCCGCCTCGGCCTGCGCTCGCTCGACATCTGGCGGCGCGAGCTGCCCGACACGCCTTTCAACGGCTCGCTGGTCGTCGCCCACCCGCGCGAGCGCAACGACTTCGAGCGTTTTGCCCGGATGACCGAAGGCCATCGCCGGCTCGATGCCGCCGGCCTTGCCGAGCTCGAGCCGTCGCTCGAAGGCCGCTTCCGCGACGCGTTGTTCTTCCCGACCGAGGGTCATGTCGAGCCGCGCCGCGTGCTGCCGAAACTGCACGAGCGCATCCGCGCCGCCGGCGGCACCATCAAATTCGAAAGCGACGTCGCCGCGGCCGAACTCGCAAAACTTGATCCTAAAGGCATCGTGATCGACTGCCGCGGCCTTTCTGCGCGCGACGAGCAGCCCGGCTTGCGCGGCGTCAAGGGCGAGATGATCCTGATCGAAACCGCCGAGGTGCAGCTCGCGCGCCCGGTGCGGCTGATCCATCCGCGCTGGCCGCTCTATGTGATCCCGCGCGAGGACAATCTGTTCATGCTGGGCGCGACCTCGATCGAGGCCGAGGACACCGGCGTCAGCGTGCGTTCCGCGCTGGAGCTGTTGGGTGCGGCCTATGCCGTGCATCCCGCCTTCGGCGAGGCCCGCATCGTCGAATTCGGCTCCGGCCTGCGCCCCGCTTTTCCCGACAATTTGCCGCGCATCGGCATCCGTGACGGCACGATCAGCGTGAACGGCCTCTACCGACACGGCTTCTTGATCGCCCCGGCGCTGGCCGAGCTGACGCTGAGCTTTGTCGAGCGCGGCCAGATCGACAATGAGGTGATGCAATGCGCGTGATCGTGAACGGCGAGCAACGCGACGTGAATTCGGCCAGCGTCGACGCGCTGCTCAGCGAGCTCGACTACGAAGGCACCCATTTCGCGATCGCGCTCAACTACGACGTCGTGCCGAAGAGCCGCTGGGCCGAGACGGCGCTGAAGCCCGGCGACGAGATCGAGATCATCACGCCGCGGCAGGGAGGGTGAAGATGGCTCTCCATTTATCGCCTTGGCGCGCGCCACACACTCCGCTGTCATCGCCCGGCTCGACCGGGCGATCCAGTACGCCGCGGCGCCTCCGTATCATCGCACGGCCTCTGGAATACTGGATCCCCGCCTTCGCGGGGATGACAGCGTCAATTGAGGAGACACCTTCCCCATGGTGACCTTCTACGGCAAGACCTTCCCCTCCCGCCTCCTCATCGGCAGCGCGCTCTATCCCTCGCCTGCGATCATGCAGGCGGCGATCCGCGCCTCGGGCTCGAACATCGTCACGGTGTCGCTGCGGCGCGAATCCGCCGGCGGCAAGACCGGCGATGCGTTCTGGAATCTGATCCGCGAGCTCGACGTCACCGTGCTGCCGAACACCGCCGGCTGCCGCAGCGTGCGCGAGGCAGTGACCACCGCCAAGCTCGCACGCGAATTGTTTGGCACATCCTGGATCAAGCTCGAAGTCATCGCCGACAACGACACGCTGCAGCCCGATGTGGTCGGGCTTGTCGAAGCCGCAAGCCTCCTGATCAAGGACGGCTTTGAGGTGTTCCCCTATTGCACCGAGGATCTCTCGGTCGCGAACCGCCTGGTCGATGCCGGCTGCAAGGTGGTGATGCCCTGGGCCGCGCCGATCGGCAGCGCAAAAGGCATCACCAACCGCGACGCGCTCAAGCTGATGCGCGAGCGGCTGCCTGACATCACGCTAGTGGTCGACGCCGGCATCGGCGCGCCGTCGCATGCGGCGCAGGCGCTCGAGCTCGGCTACGACGCCGTGCTGCTCAACACCGCCATCGCAAAAGCCGCCGATCCCGTTGCTATGGCCAATGCCTTCCGCCTCGGGATCGAGGCCGGCCGCACCGCATTTGAGGCCGGGCTGATGAACGCCCGCGATTTCGCTTCCCCCTCCACCCCTGTCGTTGGGACACCATTTTGGCATGCCGTATCCTGATCGCTTTTATCCCGTCGTCGACAGCCTCGCCTGGGTCGAGCGCCTGACCAGGCTCGGCGTCGGCACCATCCAGCTGCGCGCGAAAGATCTCGACGATTCGCAATCGCTGCAGATGGTCACCGATGCGCTGGCGATCACCGCGGACACGCAAGCCAAGCTCGTCGTCAACGACTATTGGCGTGCCGCGATCGTCGCCGGGGCGAAATATCTGCATCTCGGCCAGGAGGATTTGGCCGACGCTGACCTCGCTGCCATCCGCGAGGCCGGGCTGTCGCTCGGCGTTTCCACCCATGACGAGGGTGAGCTGGACACCGCGCTCGCCGCCGAGCCCGATTATGTTGCGCTGGGCCCGATCTTCTTCACCACCTTGAAGTCGATGCGCTTCGAGCCGCAGGGCATTCCGAAGATCACGGAATGGAAGAAGCGCATCGGCAATATCCCGCTGGTCGCGATCGGCGGCATCAAGTTCGAGCACGCCGCGGAGATCTTTGCCGCGGGCGCGGATTCCATCGCCGTCGTCAGCGACGTCACCCAGAATGCCGACCCGGATGCGCGGGTGCGGCAATGGCTCGGCCTGTCCGCGGAGGCGGCGTGATGCGCCTCACTCTCTCACCCCGCACGCCACCGTCATCGCCCGGCTCGACCGGGCGATCCAGTACGCCGCGGCTTCTCGGCTTGAGCCGCACCGTCTCGGAGTACTGGATCCCCGCTCCCGTGCGCAATTGCGCACTAGGCGGGGATGACAGCCGAATTTGCCTCTCGCACAGCGACATCAACGAATTAAACCGGAGGATCCCATGAACATCCGCTCCAATCCCGACAAGACCGTCCCGGCCGTCACCACCGGCCCGCTGCCCTCGTCGCGAAAAATCTTCGCCTCGCCCGATGCCGCGCCCGACCTGCGCGTGCCCCTGCGCGAGATCATCCTGTCCGAAGGCGCCGGCGAGCCGAACCTGCCGGTGTACGACACCTCCGGCCCCTACACCGACCCGAGCGTGACCATCGACGTCAACGCCGGTCTCGCGCGCGGCCGCAAGGCCTGGGTGCTCGAGCGCGGCGGCGTCGAGGAATATCAGGGACGGCAGATCAAGCCGGAGGACAATGGCAGCGTCTCCACCGGCAAGGCCGCGCGCGCCTTCTCGGCCTATCACCAGCCGCTCCGCGGCCTCGACGGCCACAAGATCACGCAGCTCGAGTTCGCCCGCGCCGGCATCATCACCAAGGAGATGATCTACGTCGCCGCGCGCGAAAACCTCGACCGCAAACAGCAGCTCGAGCGTGCGGAAGCAGCCCTTGCCGACGGCGAAAGTTTCGGCGCGGAAGTCCCCGCGTTCATCACCCCGGAGTTCGTCCGCTCCGAGATCGCGCGCGGCCGCGCCATCATCCCCTGCAACATCAATCACAGCGAACTCGAGCCGATGATCATCGGCCGCAACTTCCTGACCAAGATCAACGCCAATATCGGCAACTCGGCGGTCACGTCATCGGTCGAGGAAGAGGTCGAGAAGATGGTATGGGCGATCCGCTGGGGCGCCGACACCGTGATGGACCTCTCCACGGGCCGCAACATCCACACCACCCGTGAATGGATCCTGCGCAACGCGCCGGTGCCGATCGGCACCGTTCCGATTTATCAGGCGCTGGAGAAGTGCGACGGCGATCCGGTCAAGCTGACCTGGGAGCTCTACAAGGACACGCTGATCGAGCAGTGCGAGCAGGGCGTCGACTATTTCACCATCCACGCCGGCGTGCGCCTGCAATACATCCACCTCACCGCCAACCGCGTCACCGGCATCGTGTCGCGCGGCGGCTCGATCATGGCCAAGTGGTGCCTGGCGCATCACAAGGAAAGCTTCCTCTACACCCATTTCGACGAGATCTGCGATCTCATGCGCAAGTATGACGTCTCGTTCTCGCTCGGCGACGGCCTGCGTCCGGGCTCGATCGCCGATGCCAACGATCGCGCGCAATTCGCCGAATTGGAGACGCTCGGAGAACTCACCAAGATCGCGTGGGACAAGGGCTGCCAGGTCATGATCGAAGGCCCCGGCCACGTGCCGATGCACAAGATCAAGATCAACATGGACAAGCAGCTCAAGGAATGCGGCGAAGCGCCGTTTTACACCCTCGGGCCCCTGACCACCGACATCGCGCCGGGCTACGACCACATCACCTCGGGCATCGGCGCCGCCATGATCGGCTGGTTCGGCTGCGCCATGCTCTGCTACGTCACGCCGAAGGAGCATCTCGGCCTGCCCGATCGCAACGACGTCAAGGTCGGCGTCATCACCTACAAGATCGCCGCCCACGCCTCCGATCTCGCCAAGGGTCACCCGGCAGCCCAGCTGCGCGACGACGCGCTCTCCCGCGCCCGTTTCGACTTCCGCTGGAGCGACCAGTTCAACCTCGGCCTCGACCCCGAGACCGCCAAGAACTTCCACGACGAGACCCTGCCGAAGGAAGCCCACAAGGTCGCGCATTTCTGCTCGATGTGCGGCCCAAAATTCTGCTCGATGAAGATCACGCAGGACGTCCGCGACTACGCGGCGACGCTGAACGACCCGAACGGCGTGGGCATGTCGATGAGCGGCACCGCCGAGGACGGCATGGCCAAGATGAGCGCGAAGTTCAAGGAGATGGGCGAGAACTTGTATCTGGATGCGGAGAAGGTGAAAGAGAGTAATCGGGTGCTGTGAGCGGGCCCGTGCGAACTTTGGGGGCGACGATCGTCGCCCCCAAAGTTGGAAACGCAATGCGAACGGCCCATGCGGTCTGAAATACTACCAGGACTACCACCGTACGGACCTCCGGCCATCTCTTTGACCGGACACGGTGAGCGCGAATTTCGGGAAGGTTTGGTTGTCCGCTTCTATCCCAAGGGTTCCGATCCATGGATCGGCAATTTCGTGGGAGGCATCTTCGATTGCACCACTGTGCTCGATCATCCCAACGGAAGGGACGTGATCGTTGTCGCTCGCGGCGATACTTGCATTATCGATCCGGAACACCACGCCATTCGAGATCGCATTGCAAGTGACACTGCGCGTGCAATTGGCGTACCGGCTCTTGGATTAGTCGTTTTCCAAGGGTCGGTCGATTTCAGCGCGGTTCGGTCAGATAATTTGCGATGGAATAGTCCGCAGATTTCGTGGGATGGCTTCCGCAAGATAAATGTTCAAGAAACCATGCTCACCGGCGAGGCATGGTCTCCCATTGGAGACTCTTGGATATCATTCAGCCTCGATCTTTTGACAGGACACTGCACCGACGGAATTTATGAACTAGAAGCGGCTCGGGCGTTGCGTGTGACGCGTAAATCGGACTAACGCCAGCAAGCGTAGCCCGGATGAGCGCAGCGACATCCGGGTCTTTGCCATCCCGCATATCGCTCCGCTCATGCGGGCTACAGCCGCGGATAATTGACGTGCCCGATACATTCCCCCACCGCCTCCCCGACCAACTCCTTCCCAACCTCCGTCTCGTCTTCGTCGGCACCGCCGCCAGCACGCGGTCGGCCAAGCTCGGGCACTACTACGCCCATCCCGGCAACCGCTTCTGGCGCGCGATCCATGAGGCCGGGATCACGCCGCGGCGCTATCAACCGAGCGAGTTTGCAAGCTTGCTTGAGCTCGGGATCGGCTTCACCGATCTCTCCAAGTCGGGCGCCGGGATGGATCACCAGATCGCGGCTGAGACGATCGACGTGCCGGGGTTCAGGGCCAAGATCGAGAAGTTTCGCCCGAGGACGATTGCGTTCACGAGCAAGAAGGCGGCGAGCTTGTTTTACGGCAGGCCGTCGGCGGCGATTGCGTTGGGGCGGCAGCAGCGGGATGAGAGTTTGCCCGAAATGTTCGTGCTGCCCTCGCCGTCCGGCGCGGCATCCGGGCATTGGACGCTGCAGCCGTGGCGCGAGCTTGCGGCGTGGATTGCGGCGTAGCGTGAATTTGCGATAGCGCTCCACCCTCGGGCGTCGTCCCGGCGAAGGCCGGGACCCATAACCCCAGGGAGTGGTTTGGCGGGGAGTCGAGGTCCGGTACAGCGACCATTCGTAATCGATGGATTCCGCGGTATGGGTCCCGGCCTTCGCCGGGACGACACTGCCGATTTGGCAACGCATCCCGCGACAAGTTCACCCCGCATACGCCCTATCCAGATCCGCAATCACGATCTTTCTCATCTGCATCATCGCCTGCATGACGCGGTTCGCCTTGCTGCGGTCGGGGTCGCCGAGGTAGCGGCCGAGCGCTGATGGGATCACCTGCCAGGACAGGCCGAACTTGTCCTTGAGCCAGCCGCAGCGGGACTCCTCGCCGCCGTCGGCGGTGAGCCTGTCCCAGAAATAATCGACTTCCGCCTGCGTCTCTACGCTGATGAAGAACGACACCGCTTCGTTGAACTTGTATTGCGGGCCCCCGTTGAGCGCGTTGAAGCGCTGGCCTTCGAGCTCGAACACCGCCATGAAGTCGCTGACGGTCTCAACCTTGGCGTTGGGGAACACCGATTTGTAGAAGGCGACGGCCTCCGGCACGTTGTTGTCGAACCAGAGGAACGGCGTGATGGAGGTCATTAACGTGTATCCTTTCGCCTCGGCTGGACGCGCCGCAGGGTGCCAGTGTTCCAAGGACGAGGCAGGGGGCAACGATCCGACAGTGGCCGCGGGATTTTCTTGTAGCCCGGATGAGCGACAGCGACATCCGGGGCCCGCAGCTGCCCCGCATATCGCTATCGCTCATGGGGCTACGGGGTCCACGAAAACCCATTAACCTGTCGGAATCCACTCATTCCATTCGTCCTCCGAACGCAAAACGCGATCAACCCCGGAGCCCCTCCCAATGCCCCCCACCATCACCGCCTTCGCAAACTCGCCCGACCGCGGCAAGGGACAGGCGCGCGACATGCGGGTTCGCTGGGCGCTCGAAGAGGTGGGGCAGCCTTACGACGTTCGCCTCGTCTCGTTCGCAGCGATGAAAGAACCCGCGCATCTTGCCCTGCATCCGTTCGGGCAGATTCCGACCTATGAGGACGGCGACCTCGCCTTGTTCGAGTCCGGCGCGATCGTACTCCATCTCGCCGACCGCCATGCCGGGCTGCTGCCGATGGAGCCGCACGCCCGCGCCCGCGCGATCGCGTGGATGTTTGCCGCCCTGAGCACGCTGGAGCCGCCGATCGTCGAGCTCGGGATGGCCATGCTGTTCGAGCGCGACAAGAGCTGGTACGGGCCGCGGCTGCCGATGCTGCAGGATCGCGTCCGTGTCAGGCTCGGTGAATTGTCCCGCCAACTCGGCGATGCCAACTGGCTCGACGGTGCGTTCAGCGCCGGCGATCTCATGATGGTGACGGTGCTGCGCCGGTTGCACACATCGGGCCTGCTGAACGAATATCCAGATATCGCCGCCTATGTCGCCCGCGGCGAAGCGCGGCCGGCTTTCAGGCGGGCGTTCGATGCGCAATTGGCGGTGTTCACCGGGGCACGCTTGGCGCCCTAAAGATCGAAATTGGTCGGCAGCATCACCACGTCGCGGATGGTCATGCCGCGCGGCCGCGTCAACATGAACATCACGACCTCAGCCACGTCGCTGGCCTCCAACAGGCTTCCGGAGTCCCTGGCTTCCTTCAGCTTCTCCGGCGGCCAGTCCGCGAGCAGTGAGGTCACGACCGGGCCGGGCGAGATCGAGCCGACGCGGATGCCGTGCTTGAAGACCTGGCGCCGCACCGTCTGGACGAAGCAGTTGACCGCCCATTTGGACGACGCATAGACCGGCTCCCATGGCGTCGGAAAATGCGCCGCCAGCGAGCTCGTGACGATGATGTCGCCGGTCCCGCGCGCGATCATGTGCGGCAGCACGTCGTGCACGTTCTTCATCACGACGTTGACATTCAGGTTCAGCATCCGGTCGATCGCCATGGTGTCGGCATCGACCAGATCGCCACCGACATACGTCCCGGCATTCGCATGCAGGATATCGAGCTGGCCGGCCTGCTCCAGAACGCGCGGCAGCAGCGTTGCACAGTCTTTTGGGTCCAGCAGATCGATGAGCAGCGGGATCACCGCGTCGCCGTGCTTGTCGCGGAGCGCCTTCAGCGCGGCCTCATCGCGGTCGACCATCACCACGCGCGCGCCGGCGGCCAGCATCGCCTCGGTGCTGGCCAATCCGATGCCCGACGCAGCCCCGGTCACGGCCGCCACCTTGCCGTCCAACTCTCTCGCCATGGGATCCCCATCTTGCCGAGGTCACTGGGATCGTGAGTATAGCGACCCCGGCCGGAATTGTCGGGAAGAGATGGTGGGCGCGGCGCTTGCGCCCCATTTCCCCCTACGACATCGGCCTTACCGCAGCGTGATCGCAAGCCCGCTCAGATCCGCATTCGCCATCAGGCCGACCTGCGTGCCGGACAGCTCGAGCACGGCGCCCTTCTGGTTGGTCAGCACGATCGCACGCGCGCCGCGGCCCACTGCGATGCCCGCACCGGCGGCGCCATAGACGCCGGCGATGTCGGAGGGCCGGTTGATGTTGGAGACGCGGCCGCGCAACACGGTCTTGGAGCCGCCGAAGACGAGGCCGTAGTCGAGACCGCCGGTCGAGAGCGAATAGGCGCGGCCGCGGAAGTTCAGCACGCCCGAGCCGCCGGAGCCACCGATGATCCAGCCCACCTTGTAGATCGTCAGCACCACGGTGCCGCCGTCGGCCAGCGCCGAGGTCGAGAGGCCGGCGAGCGCGGCAATGCCGACCAGCGCGGCGCGAAGGGTGGATGCGAACTTCATGAAGAATCTCCGGGGGCTATCTTTCAAAGGGAAAGCGAATCAGACGAGCGGAATCTATCCGATGGATCGGGGCGGCAACATGATGGGCTGGGCGTGAGTCGCGGTCTGTAGCAACACACTCAACTGTCATCGCCCGGTTTAACCGGGCGATCCAGTATTCCGGAGGGGGCGATGGCGAACCGAGACGCCGCGGCGTACTGGATGCCCCGGTCGAGCCGGGGCATGACGGCGGAGTTTGGCGCAACGAGACGCTCACCCGCCATCATGCCATTCTGCCCCTGTTTTGCCCGACGGGGCAACGATTATTTTGTTTTTCCCGAAGTGAAAAAGGAAGGCTCAATGATTTCTGCTGGATGCCTACTGTGCATGGGGTTGTTTTCGCGTTTTTTGTTGGAGGCGCCCCGGCCTGCCGCTACGCTTGCGCGTCCAGCCGTCCATCCGAGGTGATCCCATGCCGATCCAGCATTTCGCGCCCCCGCCGCACGTCAAGGCGCCGCCGCTGTCCTTTGCCACGCGCGCCGGCGATCTCCTGTTCGTCTCCGGCATTCCCGGCTTCGACGCGACCGGCGCGCTGCCCGACGGCTTCGATGCGCAGTTCGCCAACGTCGCCGTCAACATCAAGCGCGTGCTGGCGGAGGCCGGCGCCGAGATCCGCGATCTCGTCAAGGTCAACGTGCTGCTGACCCGCGCCTCCGACGTGGCCGCCATGAACGCGCTCTATGCCGGCGCCTTCGGCCCGCCGCCTTACCCTGCCCGCACCACCTGCGTGGTCCACGCACTGCCTGATCCGAAGATGCTGATCGAGATCGAGGCGGTGGCGTCGCTGGCCAAGAGTTAGACGTGTGATCGTCAGGCGATAGTCAAGGGATAAGGGTCGTCCGAACAGCCGACCAACGGCTGACATATCCGTGAACGGTCGCCGCCCCGCTTGCCAGCCACGCAGATTTGCCGCACCAGTTTCCTCTCACGTTCCCATCAGGAGATATTTCATGCGTCGCGTTCTCGCCCTTTGTGCCGTTGCCGGCATCGCCACCTCCGTGTTCGCCGTGCCGGCCTCCGCGGCAGTCGGCTATTACGTGATCCGCTGGGACAACACCGGCATCTGCCAGGTCTGGAACGAGGACCTCAAGTACAAGCCGTTCCAGTGGGGCGTGTCGACCTACAAGGTCGTCAGCAAGCCGCTCCCGACCTTCACGGCCGCCTCGGAGCTCCAGATCAAGCTGCGCGCGGAGCGCCGCTGCACGCTCTAGGCGTGAGGCGACAGACCGGATTTCAAAGGGCGGATCGCGCAAGCGGTCCGCCCTTTTCTTTTGGACGGACCACCGGTTTTTCGGCCGACGTCACGCATTTTCCGCGCACACGCTTTGAACCTGGCCGGTTGGCGGACCCACTCAGATCTTGTCCGGGGCGCACCAGCGTCCGACTCCAAGTCTGACGTCCGTAGCCCGGATGAGCGAAGCGATATCCGGGAATTCCCGGTCAGCCTCCCTCGGCTCGCTCACCGAAAGCAATCCCACTTTCGCCGGCATCGCCCGCCCAGTCTTCCGAGAGCAATCCCGCCCGCGCATATCGGTGAAAGGACGAATGCGGCCAATCACAAACGCGCTGGACGTAGCGATGCTTGACGGGGTTGAAGTGAATGTAATCCACGTGGCGGGCGAAATCATCTTCGTCGCGAACCGTGTGCTCCCAGTAGCGTCGTTGCCACAAAGCCAATTCTCCATTGGAGTGGCGGGCTACGTCGATACCCGCATGCAGTAGTGCGCTGCTGAAATGCCCCTTGATCCTTCGCCAACGTCCCGCGAAATCGGCGTCATGCGGCGGGAGGCTCATGACGACATGCAAATGGTCCGGAAGGATCACGATCGCATCGACCTCGAACGGGCGCTCCCTGCGAGCGGCCCGGAAGGCATCACGCAGGGCGCCAACGTTTTCAATCAAAATGGTCGATCTGCGGTCGAAGAGCGCTACAGTGAAAAAGTAGGTGCCGCCGGGAAGAAAATTTCTGCGATACAAAACCATGGGCTAGACCCGTCCCGGATGTCGCTTCGCTCATCCGGGCTACAGGATAGCACATGAGCCCTCACGCGTCCTTGTACGCGCGGGGATGGATCAGGATATCGCGCGCGGCGGCGAGGTCGATGAAGGCTTCCGCGCTGCCGCCCCGGTCGGGGTGCATGCCCTTGGCGGCGCGGCGATAGGCCTGATTGATGTCCTCGCAGGTGAGCTGCACCGCGAGCGGCAGGCCGAGCACCTTGCGGGCGCGATCTTCGCTGGACAATTTTTTCGGCGCAGCATTGCGGCGCCCGAAGCGCGGCGCGGTCAGGTCGTGAACGACATCGAGCACCACGCCGAGACGGCGCCGGGCCGCCAGCGTGACGCTGTGATCGTCATTGTCCACGGCCTGGCGCAGCACAGGAAGCGCCTGCTCGGCGGCCTGACGCAGCATGGTATCGGTGCTCATCCGCGCGATCTCGGCCACCAGCCGGCCCGCCTCGGCCCAACCGGCGCCGTCCGCCGACCGCAGGCGTTCGAGTGCGAGTTTCCAGGATTCGAGCCGTTCCATCATGCGCGCAACGTTTAGCAATCAAGATCAGTATGCCAAGGGCGCCGTTTCCGACCCCTTAATTTCGAGTTAGCCTTTCATGAAACTTCGAAAAGAAATCGGGAGGAAATTGTCATGGCATTGCTCGCAAACCACATCGCGATCGTCACGGGCGCCGGTTCCGGCATCGGCCGGGCCATCGCGTCCGGCTACGCCCGCGAGGGCGCGCAAGTGGTGCTGCTCGACGTCAACGCCGACACGGTCGCGGAAGCCGCCGAGGGGATCCGCAAGTCCGGCGGCAAGGCCGAGAGCTTTGCACTCGACGTCACCAAACGCGACGACTGCTTCGCGCTCGCCAGGCAAGTCGCCGACAAGGTCGGGCAGGTCTCGATCCTCGTCAACAATGCCGGCATCACCCGCCGCAACGCCTTCACCGCCGATACCGAGACGGTGGCGAAGGATTGGAATGACATCATCTCGCTCAACCTCAACGGCGTCTTCAACATGACGCAGGCGTTCCTCGCGCCCTTGCGAGCAGCCAAGGGCCGCATCGTCAATATCGGATCGATCCAGTCCTTCGTGCATCTGCGCACGCCGAGCTCGGCGGCCTACACCACCTCGAAACACGGCGTGCTCGGCTTCACCAAGGCGCTCGCGGTCGAGCTCGGCAAGGAGGGCGTGCGCGTCAATGCAATCGGGCCGGGCTTCATCGAGACTAACATCAACGCCAATGTGCGTGCGACCAATCCGGCGCTGGTGCAGGCTTTCGTCGATCACACCCCGCTGGCGCGCACCGGCAAGCCCGAGGACATCGTGGGTCCCGCGATCTTCCTTGCGTCGGACATGTCGGCCTACGTCACGGGAACGATCGTGATGGTGGATGGCGGATACCGGACGGTGTGAGCGGGAGGGATGCCTGCTTTGCGGGGTATGCTCGCAGGAATATGCAATCCGTGCCAATCGCGGCAGCGCGGCGGCATTCCCAAGGTCAATTCGTGCGATCGCCCGCAGTTAACCTTTCGTTAACCAAACCCGCCCACCGTAGATCTAAGGCTTGGGGGTCGTTTGTTCTCGATCCGCTTCCAAAGACGGAAGCGGGCGTCGATCGGGGAGTGTGTCGATGACCACTGTTCATGTCGCTGCGTCCGAACCGGGCGCGTATGTCCTTTCACCGAACCAGATCGTTCCGCTGCTGATCGGCGCGACCGTCGACGAGGTCGAGCGTGAGCTCGTGCTGCAGACGCTCGCCCGCTGCGACGGCAATCGCACGCGCGCCTCGCGCGTGCTCGGCCTCTCGGTGCGCACGTTGCGCAACAAGATCAGGCTCTACGCCGCCTCCGGCATCGAGGTGCCGGCCTATCACGACTAGCGCGCGACGTGCCGCCGATTGATGTTGATCCAGCCGGCGCGCTGTCCGAGTGGAATTGCTGCTGTCGTCAAACGCCGCTAATTACTTGCTTCCGGTCAAGGGAGCAGCGGCGTGGCAGACGAACAAAAACGGCAGGGACCTCAGGGACCGCGCGGTCGGCAGGGCGAACCGGGGCGGCCGGGACCGCAGGGTCATCCAGGAAAGCGCGGGCCCGATGGCGCGCGTGGCAAGCCAGGTCCGCAGGGCAAGCCGGGCCCGATCGGAAAGCCTGGACCGCTGGGCAAGCCCGGTCCGCAAGGCAAGCAGGGCGAAGCCGGCCCGCGCGGGGCGGCCGGTGCACAGGGACCTGTCGGACCGCAGGGGCCGGCGGGGCCGCAGGGCCCGCGCGGCGAGGCCGGTCCGCCCGGCCAGTTGCCGTCGATCGAACAGGTGCTGCCGTGGCTCGATCAACTGTTCGACGCCTGGGACGAACGCCGCCGCCAGCGCGAGCGTGAAGCTGCCGAGCGCGAGGCGCTGGAAGCCGCCGTGCAGGAGACCGACGACCTGCCCCTCGGTGACGAGGACGATGGTAGCGAAGGCGACGATCACAGGAAAAAGAAGAAAAAGAAGAAGCACGGCCACAAGGACTGACGGACGAATCTATTTCGTCCCATTCTCGCGTCGCGGCAGCATGCCCATGCGCTCGAACTGCCAGCGCATGGCGCGGTACCAGAGATAGCCGACCGCTGCGCCGCACAAGGCCAGGATCACCACGTTCGCGCTCGAGAACGAGCCGCTCCACCACGTCATCCACGCGGTCCACAGCAACGTGAAAACGATGGCACCTGCTTTCAGCGGAAGAAGGGGGCGGCTCATGGTCGTGCTCCGGGGTGTCAAAAGCCCGGCGAACATCATCGCGCGCTGAGACCGTTGTCACCGTGAGGCAGGTCACGGAACGGACCTTCGAGCCGCCTAACCGAACCGCAGCCGCGAACGTTCCTTGGCCTTTTCCGCTTCGACCTCACGATCACGCGCCGGCGCATGGGTGTGCAGCGACGTCAGGAGTTTTCGCGCAGCCTCCGAGACCTCCGCCACCGCACGATCGAAGGCCGCCTCGTTGGCCTGCGACGGCTTGTTGAAGCCAGACAGTTTTCGAACGAACTGGAGCGCGCTGGCGTGGATCTCATCCTCAGTCGCCTCCGGCTCAAAGTTGAATAGCGTCTTGATGTTGCGGCACATGCAGTCTCTCCTGACCTTTCCCTCAAGGACGACCGGCGAAAACGAAATCCTACATCCTTCCGGACAGTTCTGCTAAGTTCCGCCGCAACGCGGCCGCCGACCAGAGCCGCACGGGGGAAATCGACATGAAAGCTTCTTGCGCGGCGCTGTCAGCCATCCTGTTGTCCGTCTCGTTGGCGGCCATCTCGACATCCGCATGGGCGGCCGATTATCCGATGCCGAAGCAGGGCGACTGGATCGCCAGGGATTTCAAGTTCCACACCGGCGAGACCATGCCGGAGCTCAAGCTGCACTACACAACCGTGGGTGAGCCGAGCGGCCAGCCGGTCCTGGTGCTGCACGGCACCGGCGGCTCGGGCGCGAGCATGCTGTCATCAGCCTTTGCCGGCGAGCTGTTCGGCGCGGGGCAGCCACTCGATGCCTCCAAATATTACATCATCATCCCCGATAATATCGGTCATGGCAAATCGTCAAAACCGTCCGACGGGATGAAGACGAGCTTCCCGAAATACGACTACAACGACATGGTCGAGGCCCAGTATCGCCTGGTGACGGAAGGGCTCGGGGTCAAGCATCTGCGGCTCGTCATCGGCAATTCGATGGGCGGCATGCACACCTGGCTGTGGGGCGAGAAATATCCGAAGGCGATGGACGCGCTGATCCCGATGGCCTCGCAGCCGACCGAAATGGCGTCCCGCAACTGGATGCTGCGGCGGATCATGCTCGACACCATCCGCAACGATCCCGACTACAATGGCGGCAATTACACCAGCCAGCCGCGCATGATGAAATACGCCATCACCGCCTACGGCATCGCGAGCATCGGCGGAACGCTTGCCTATCAATCGCAGGCGCCGACGGCGGCGAAGGCCGACAAGATCGTCGACGAGCGGCTGGCCATGCCGATCACGGCAGATGCCAACGACTTCGTCTACCAGTGGGAGTCTTCGCAAAACTACAATGCCGGCGAGAAGCTGGAGGCCATCGAAGCGCCGCTGCTGCTGATCAATTCAGCCGACGACGAACGCAACCCGCCTGAGACCGGCATCACGGACGCTGCGATGACGCGGGTGAAGAACAGCAAACTGTATCTCATCCCGGCAAGCACCGAGACGCGCGGCCACGGCACCACCGGGAACGCCAAATTCTACAGCGAGCAGGTCCAGCAATTTCTGCAAGCCGCGCCGCAGCAAACGATCGAATCTGCGCGCCGCTGATTTTGCATCGCATCAACGGCCGTCTAGCCCGCATATTATTTGAGCATGCATTACACTGACGGCTCGGGCTTAATTGCGTCGATGTCCGAATCGACGCGCGGGATAATCGCGCGCCAACGGCACGACACGCGATGAGGAGGATCGCATGCACAGGCTCGCACTGTGCGTTTGGCTGGCCACGCTGACGAGCGCCGCGTTCGCGTTCGACAACGGGCAATACGATCACGTCCCGCCCGACATCCGCGCCTGGTTCAAGAGCGTGATCGCACCGAACGGCGTGCCCTGCTGTGACGTCTCCGACGGCCATCGCACGGAGTACGACGTGCGCAGCGGCGCCTATTGGGTGCCGATCGAGGGACAATGGATGGAGGTGCCCGAGCGCGCCATCATCCGCGACCGCGGCAATCCGGTCGGTCAGGCCGTTGTGTGGTACGTCCGTCACCGCGGCGCCATCATCATCAGTTGCTTCGTGCCGGCGGATGCGGTGTAGCGCGATAGCGCCTCGACGCGGCGCGTGCTAGCTCGGCCGATAGCTCCTGTGAACGACAGAACGCGAGCTCGCGCTCTATCCGCCTTGCGTGTGGGCGGCAAGCATCAAGCAGGTCCTGGAGGGCATCGACCTTCCACCCATCCCCAACAGCTGGCTCTATCACGGGCCGCGGCTGGCGCTGCAGCCAGTCCTGATCTGGTGGGCTCTGAACTGCGCTGGCGTGATCGACTGGACGCGGCGGCGTGACAAAGGGGGATAGCGATCGGGCCGAGAGATGATATTCTCGGGGCATTCCACCAGGGAGACCTTCGTGACTGATCTTTGCGCCGAAGACCTCGCCACCATCTATGCCCAGCCGAGCCCGCGCGTGATCGCGAAAGCGCGCCCCGCAATCGACACGCATGCGAAGAAATTCATCGAGATGTCGCCGTTCTGCGTGCTCGCGACATCGGGAGCGGACGGCAGCGTCGATGCCTCACCACGCGGCGGCGGCGTTGGCTTCGTCCACGTCGCCGGCCCCAACCAGCTGCTGATGCCTGATCGCTCCGGCAACAACCGGATCGACAGTTTTCGAAATGTCGTCGAGGGCTCGGGCTTCGTGCATCTGTTGTTCTTCGTCCCCGGCATCGACGAGACGCTGCGCGTCGGCGGCCGCGGCTCGCTGTCCGCCGATCCGGACCTGCTCGCCTCGATGGTGGAGTTTGGCAAGTCGCCGCGCGCGGTGCTGAACGTCGCCGTCAGCGAAGTCTATTTCCACTGCGGCAAGGCACTGATGCGCTCGAAGCTTTGGTCGTCCGAGAAGGTGCCGCGCTCGGTGATGCCGAGCATCGTCGAGGTGGTCCACGAGCAGACCGGCCTTGGTGAGCCGCAGAGTCAGGAGATCGTGGAAGAGCTCTACAAGACGCAGTTGTAGCTGGCGTCCAGGCTGTCGTCCCGGCCTGGTGCGCAATCGCGCATCAGGCCGATACGGAGTTGTGCCATCGCTAACGCGCCGAACTAATGCCCGTCCCCCTCGAGCCCGCCAACGTGCTTCTGGGTGTAGAGTTCGAGGCCGATGCGGCCGATCAGGTCGAGCTGGGTCTCGAGGAAGTCGATGTGGTGCTCCTCGTCGCTCATCAGCTTCTCGAACAGATCACGCGTCACGTAGTCCTTGACGCTGTGGCAGTAGGTCGCCGCTTCCTGATAGAGCGCCCGCGCGCTCATCTCGGCGGCGAGATCGCACTCGATGATCTCCTTGACGTTCTGGCCGATGCGCAAGGGATCGAGCACCTGCATGTTCGGGAAGCCGTCGAAGAACAGGATTCGCTCGGTGAGCTTATCAGCGTGCTCCATCTCCTCGATGGACTCCTTGCGCCAGACCTTGGACATGTCCCGCAGGCCCCAATTGTCGAGGAAGCGGTAGTGCAGCCAATACTGGTTGATCGCAGTCAGCTCGTGACGCAGTGCCTTGTTGAGATAGTCGATAACTTTTGCGTCGCCCTGCATGGTTCACTCCAGCTCTTGCAGTCCAAATCGGCCGTAAACCGAATTTAGAACGCTTCTAAATGAGTTTGAAGACTGGAGCAACCGGCTACGGGGACGCAGCCGGGGAAAAGCTCAGCCAGGGTTGCGGAGCATTTCAGCAGGCCGCGAGGGCGAACTCGGCCGGCTGGGCCGTCTCGTCGTTCGCCGCCACAGTGTGGTTGTGCGGGCAGCCGGAGCAGCAGGACGTGGCACAGGTGCCAAGCGCTTCGTCGATAATGGTCTTGATCGTCCGAGCGCAGCGGCCGCATTCGGCGCTACAGCCGAGACACCCATAGACCTGCTTGGCATGGCGCACAGCGTCGTCGGACTCGGCGACGGCGGCGCGGATGTCGTCATCGCTCAGCACGTTACAGGAACAAACGATCATGGAAGCGGCAGGCCCTTTGGTGATGCGCCATCATCGATATTTAAGGGGCCGGCCGGATGCAAAAGGAAAAAGCGGAATTTGAAGCTATTCCAAACTAGCCCGGAAACAGCCTAGAACGGCTCTAAAGTAGGGCCTTGCACTGGATCAAGATTGCGGCGGACCTAGTCGCCCCCACCGCCTCCACCATCGCCGCCGCCCCCGCAATCTCCGCCACTACTGCCGCTATCGCTGCTGGAACAGCTGCCGCCGTCGGTCGCGCAGCCGGAACTATCGCTGGAAAACCAACTCCCAAACGAGAAGCCGTCGCTCGTGCCGGTGGCGGTGTCGCCGCCGCCATTGACGCTGGCCCCGGCGCGGGAGCCGCGCTGGCCGCGGTTCTGGAGATGGGTAATCCAGCCGTAGCCGATCGCGAAGACGATCCCGGCAGCGATCAATGCATTTATCATCGCGTTACCCATCATCGCCCTCCCCTGGCTGGGCTGCGGTCCTTACCGATTGGTCGCCCCGGCAAAGGTGCCGTTCATTGATCATTCAAACGAAGTATGGAACTTTACCCTCAAAGAGTTCCCGCGTGTTTGCTCGAAAGGTCAGCCAATGAAGAAGTCGCTCCTGGCAATTGCTACCGTCGCCGCTGTGGCCCTTAGCGCCATTACACCAGCCCAGGCGCAACGCGGCGTCGCCGCGGGTGTGGCAGCCGGAATCATCGGCGGCGCCATTGTCGGTGGGGCGCTGGCCTCTCCGTATTATTACGGTCCAGGCCCTGGCCCGGGCTACGCATATGGTCCCGGATATGGCGCCGGCTACTATCCGCCGCGCTACTATGCGCCGGGCCCGGGCTACGTCGCGGACGACTATTACGGCAACGGCTGCGTCTGGCAGAAGCAGCGCTTCTGGGACGGTTATGCCTGGCGCGTCCGCCGCGCCAGAGTCTGTGGCTGAAGTCGCCCCAACTGGCTCATTCCAGATGCGCCGTTCATTTAGGGGCCTGAAAAAGACCGCTTTTTCTCGTCACAGCTCCGTGTGCGTTTACCGCGGATTGACCATTTGCGCGCTTCCTAGCTGCAAGGCCAATTCCATCAGAGTCTGCGTGAACCTTTGAACCCCGGGCGCTCCTAACAAGGAGCATCCATCTCTCAGGAGAGCCAAGAGTATGAAGAAGACTTTAGTTGCCGCCCTCACGGTTGCGACGATCGCCGGTTCGCTGGTGACCGCCACGCCGTCCGCCCAGGCCCATGACGGGGTCGGCGTCGGCATCGCAGCCGGCCTGATCGGCGGCGCGATCGTCGGCGGCGCCATCGCATCGAGCCGTCCCGCCTATGGTGGACCGGTTTATGTGGCCGAGCCCGGCCCGCCGCCCCCGCCCTGCTACTGGCAGCGCCAGCGCTACTGGGATGGCTACGGCTGGACCGTCCGCCCGGTTCGCGTTTGCTACTGATCTGATCGCATGGCGCTCATGAGCGCCGCGATCGAAGCCCGGCCGAGCACCTCGGCCGGGCTTTTTCTTTTGCCAACCCTGCGTTATCAGCCCTGCGCACCTATCGCGCCGCCTGGATCGAGCGCAGCACCTCTTCGCTCGGCCAGCAATCGACCTTGAGGCCTGCCGACTTCTGGTAGGCGCCGAGCGCAGCGCGCGTCTGCATGCCGGCCTTGCCGTCGACCTTGTCCTTGTAGAGCCCGACGCGCGTGAGCCCCCGCTGCATCGCCTCGACGTCCTTGGTCCGCAATTGCTTCGAGGCAGACCATGGGGTCGCGAACGGTTGCGGGCTCGTCATGCGGTCGGCGAGATGTCCGACGAACAGCACGTAGAGGTCGGAAAAATTGTATTCCTTGATCACGAAGTAGTTCTTCGTGGTCAGGAAGGACGGGCCGTAGATGCCTTCAGGCTGCAGCAGGGAGGCCGGCTGTGCCTGCTCGGCGGCAGTGAGCTTTTGTCCACGCACCGGTACAAAGCCTTCGCGCAGCCATTGGCCGATCGGCTTCGTCACCTCGGGCACGCCGGCGGTGCAATCGACTTTGGCCGGTGCCTGCACCTCGTAGGCCCAGCGTACACCGCTCTGCCAGCCCTTGTTGACGAGCTGCTGCGCGGCGGAGGCCAGCGCATCCGGCACCGAGTGCCAGATGTCGATGCGGCCGTCGCGGTCGAAATCGACGCCATGCTTGTAATATTCGGACGGCAGGAATTGCGTGAGCCCAGTCGCACCGGCCCAGGACGAGCGCATGTCCTTGCGTGTCACTACGCCGTCACCGAGAATTTTCAGCGAGAGGATGAACTCGTTGCGATAGCTGTCCTTGCGGCGGCCGACATAGGCCTGCGTCGCCAGCACGCGGACGAGATCGTAAGGCAGCGTATAGCGGCCATAGTCGGTCTCGCGGCCCCAGATCGCCAGCATCACGGTAGCAGGCACGCCGGAGTTTTTCTCGATCTCGGTCAGCGCCTGACGATATTTTTGCAGCAACCGCTGCCCCTCGCCCGCAAGCCGCGCGATCGAGGCTTCCCTGACATAGTCAGCCGGCACCTGCACGAACTCGGCCTGCGACGGCGCCCCCGTTGCAGGACGCCCCGGCAGGATCAGATCCGGCAGCTTGTAGTCCGGCTCGAGCCCGCGCGTCTCTCGCTCGAACGTCGCGCGCGACACGCCGGCGGCCTCCGCCTCCGGCCACAGCGAGGCGATGAACTGCGCGAAGGCGGCGTCGGCAGCGCCGGCGGGCGACAGGCCGCAGGTGATAGCGATCACCGCAGCTATCAGCACCCGCCGCATCATGCTGAGATCACCGCGTCAGCTTCTTGTACTTCACGCGGTGCGGGATGATGCTGTCCTGGCCGAGCCGGCGCATCTTGTCCTTCTCGTAGTCCTGGAAGTTGCCCTCGAACCATTCGACATGACTGTCGCCTTCGAAGGCCAGGATGTGGGTCGCGATGCGATCGAGGAACCAGCGATCATGGCTGATGATGACGGCGCAGCCGGCGAAATCCTCCAGCGCCTCTTCGAGCGCACGCAGCGTGTCAACGTCGAGGTCGTTGGTCGGCTCGTCGAGCAGCAGAACGTTGGCGCCGGATTTCAGCATTTTCGCAAGGTGCACGCGGTTGCGTTCACCGCCCGAGAGCGCGCCGACTTTCTTCTGCTGGTCGGCGCCCTTGAAATTGAACGACGAACAATAGCCGCGTGAATTGACTTCCCTCTTGCCGAGCAGGATCAGCTCGTTGCCGCCGGAGATCTCCTCCCACACGTTCTTGCTGCCGTCGAGCGCGTCGCGCGACTGGTCGACGTAACCGAGATGAACGCTCTCGCCGATCGTGATGGTGCCCTTGTCCGGCTCCTCCTGCTTGGTGATCATCCTGAACAGCGTGGTCTTGCCGGCGCCGTTGGCGCCGATCACGCCGACGATACCGCCGGGCGGCAGCTTGAAAGTGAGATCGTCGATCAGCATGCGATCGCCGAAACCTTTGCTGAGCCCTTCGAAGTCGACCACGTGCTGACCGAGTCGCTCGGCCACCGGAATCGTGATTTGCGCGGTCTGTGTCTGCTTTTCGCTCGCCTGTTTCAGCAGTTCGTCATAGCGCTGATAGCGCGCCTTGGACTTGGCCTGGCGGGCTTTCGGCGAGGACGCGATCCATTCCTGCTCGCGGGCCAGCGTCTTCTGATGCGCAGCGTCCTCGCGGCCCTCCTGCTCGAGCCGCTTCTGCTTCTGCTGCAGCCAGGACGAGTAGTTGCCCTCATAGGGAATGCCCTTGCCGCGATCGAGCTCGAGAATCCAGCTCGTGACGTTGTCGAGGAAGTAGCGGTCATGGGTGACGATCAGGATCGCGCCGGGATAGTTGCGCAGATGGCCTTCCAGCCACGACACCGACTCCGCGTCGAGATGGTTGGTCGGTTCGTCCAGCAGCAGAAGCTCGGGTTGGTCGAGCAGCAGCTTGCAGAGCGCGACGCGGCGGCGCTCACCGCCGGAGAGTTTCGACACGTCGGCATCGTCGGGCGGACAGCGCAGCGCGTCCATGGCCTGGTCGACCTTGCTGTCGAGATCCCAGAGGCCCTGGGCCTCGATCTCGTCCTGCAGCTTGGTCATCTCGTCGGCGGTCTCCTCGGAGTAGTTCATCGCCAGCTCGTTGTAGCGATCGAGGATGGCCTTCTGCTTGGCGACGCCCAGCATGACGTTCTCGCGCACGCTCAATGCCGGATCGAGATGCGGCTCCTGCTCGAGATAGCCGACGCGGGCGCCCTGGGCGACCCAGGCCTCGCCGTTGTACTCCTTGTCGAGGCCGGCCATGATTTTGAGCAGCGTCGACTTGCCCGAGCCGTTGACACCGAGCACGCCGATCTTGGCGTCCGGGTAGAAGCTCAGATGGATGTTATCGAGCACCTTCCGAGTCGGGTAGCTCTTGGTCAGGCCCTGCATGAAATAGATGAACTGGCGCGCCATCGGTCCCGAAAACCTTCGATTTGAGGAAATTTGCTTGCCGCCGATGTAGCGACCCCGCCCCCAAAGGGCAATGTTTTCCCTCCGTTCACCACGGATGAATACGGAACGGACACCATCCCACCGCCGATCCGGACAATTGAAACCATCTTTTAATAAATCAGGCCAAAGCTCGGTTTCGCGCGGAAACAGCGCCACCCGCTCAGAATGAACGGGAGCACAGCGAGACAGCGTCATGGCCATGATCGAGACCAACTCCCTTCCCGTTCCGGCGGAAGCCGGCAGCGCCTCCGCATTTGCCTCGGAGATCAAGGGCTTCTGGAAGCGCTTCTTTGCCACCGCTTTCAACCCCTACCGGCCCGAACTGCATTACATGCGCGGCCCCGGCCCGGCCTGGCGCGCCAAGCACGGCATGAATGCGCCGTTCCGGCTCAAGCCCCGCGACCTCTGAGCCTTTATCACCTGTCGGATTTTTGAAGACGCGAACGGCTTGCGCACGGTCCTGATTGCGCGCAACCATGGCCTGGTTCCACCTCTCGCCATGGAAGAACGCTGATGACGCGGCTGCGCTGTGCAATTCTCGACGACTATTTCAACCTCGCCCTCGACGTCGCCGATTGGCAAAGCCTGTCCGACCGCATCGACGTCACCGTGTTCAGCCATCCCTTCGCCTCCGAGCAGGCCGCGGCGAGCGCGCTGGCCGATTTCGAGATCGTCTGCGCGATGCGCGAGCGCACCGCGTTCCCCAAGAGCCTGTTCGAAAGCCTGCCGAAGCTGAAGCTCCTGCTGACGTCAGGCATGCGCAACGCCTCGATCGACATGGAGGCCGCCAAGGCGCGGGGCGTCACGATCGGCGGCACGCAATATTCGCGCGATCCGACCGCGCCCCTCACCATGGGCCTGATCCTGGAACTGACCCGCGGCATCGGCCGCGAGAACGCGCGCATGCATGCGGGCGAGCCCTGGCAGGCCTTTGCCGGCGTCGAGATCGAGGGATTGACGCTCGGCGTCGTCGGGCTCGGCAAGCTCGGCAGCAAGATGGCTGATATCGCGAAGGCGTTCGGCATGAACGTGATCGCCTGGAGCCCGAACCTGACCCCGGAGAAGTGCAAGGACGTCGGGGTCGGCTATGCCACCAAGGAGGAGCTGTTCACCAAGGCCGATATCGTCAGCATCCATGTGGTGCTGAGCGAGCGCTCGCGCGGGCTGGTCGGGGCTGCCGATCTCGCGCGGATGAAACCGACGGCCTTCCTCGTCAACACCGCGCGCGGGCCGATCGTGGACGAGCAGGCACTGCTCGAGGCGTTGCAGCAGAAGAGGATTGCAGGCGCCGGCATCGACGTGTTCTCGGTCGAGCCGTTGCCGACGGACCATCCCTTCCGCAAGCTCGACAATCTCGTCCTGACGCCGCATCTCGGCTACGCCACCGCGGACGGCTTGCGCATCCATTACGGCCAGATGGTCGAGGCGATCGACGCTTTCACCAAGGGCGGTGAGCTGCCGCGCAAGCTGGCCTGATGCCTCAGGCCGCCGAGCGCTGGCTGGTGGGCTGCCGTGCCGCATCGGCAAAGCCGTCGCGCCAGGAGGCATGCGCCGGCAGCCAACCGAGCTCGCGCTTGGCCTTGCCGTTGGAGGCTCCACGCACCTCCGTCATCATCGCAACCATATGCTCGCCCGCAAGCAGGCGCCCGAGCCAGGCGGGGATGTGACGCGGCGGCTTGGCACCGAGGAGTTCGGCCAGCGCGGGCAACCAATCCTTCACCGGCGCCGGATGATCGTCGACGATATTGTAGATGCTGCCAGTGCGTCCGCGTTCAAGCGCGGCGAGCGTGGCAGAGGCTGCATCTTCGGTGTGAATGAACGACCACGTGCCGCCGCCGTCACCGATCACCGGCACACGCCGGTGGCGCAGCTGGTCGATCATCGCCGGCGAGAGCGTGCCGGTGCCGGGTCCATAGAAGAATCCATAGCGCAGCACGATGCCCTCCGGCTTCGTCGAAGCGGTGATGATTCGCTCCAGATAGCGGATTGCCTCGAGCGTGCGTCGCAGCTCTCGCGGTGGATTCGAGTCGAGTTCATCGGTCTCGATCTTGACCGTTCCGCCGGCGCGACTGAAGGTCCAGCCGCAGAAGCTTTGCGCGATGAAGCGCTTGGCGCCGGCCTCGCGCGCGGCGTTGAGCAGAATGTCGGTTCCGCGGGTGCGGAGCTCGTTGGTTCGCTTGAAAGCCCGATCGAAATGCCGGAGGTCCGTGGCGGCCGCGAGATCTGTCATCTGGTGGATGACGGCGTTGGGCTTTGCCGCAATCACCGCAGCGCGCATGCTGTCGGCATCGAGACCGTCGGCAACGACCGGCTCCGCACCCGATCGCCGTACAAGGTCTGTTTTTGCCGCACTCCGTGTCGTGCCGATCACCGAATGACCCGCGGCGACCAGCGCCGGAACAAGATACTGACCGACCGCGCCGGTCGCGCCCGCAACAAAGATGCGCATCCTGTGCTCCTCAATTCGTTGCAATCCTCCCGGACGTAATCGAGGTGCGGAGCCGTTCAAGTATGCGCAAGTGCGACCTGCACGCATGCGTCAAATGATGACGGCGCGTGACCGAAGGCCACGCGCCGTCATCAGATCAATTCTTGCGAAGCCGATTCAGCGCACGGTGACGGGCGCGGGCAGCGGCGGCACCACTGTCGGCTGGGTGCCTCCGACCGGGCCGGCCTGCGCGGCCATTGGTGCGGGGCCGGCAGTGCCGGGCATGGGCGCGGCGGATGCGGTCGCCGTTCCCGGCGGCGGACCACCCGGCATCACGACCACGCGGGTGCCGACCTTGACGCGATCGAACAAGTCGGAGACGTCCTCGTTCAGCATGCCGATGCAGCCGGACGACACGAACTTGCCGATCGTCGAGGGCTGGTTGGTGCCGTGGATGCGGTAGACGGTCGAGCCGAGATACATCGCACGGGCGCCGAGCGGATTGCCGGGACCGCCGGCCATGAAACGCGGCAGATAGGGCTGGCGCTCGATCATCTCGGTCGGCGGATGCCAGTCCGGCCACTCGGCCTTGCGGGTGATCTTCTGCACGCCGGTCCAGGTGAAGCCGTCCCGGCCAACGCGGACGCCGTAGCGGATCGCACGGCCGTTGCCCAGCACGTAATAGAGGTAGGTATTTGGGGTATCGACGATGAGTGTTCCGGCCGGCTCCTTGGTCGCCAGCGAGACCTCCTGACGGCGCAGGTTCTGCGGCAGCTGCGCCGGAGCAGCGTCAGGCTGCTCCTCGGGCGGCAGCGAGGCGATCGCCATCGGCCGACCGTCGGCACCAACGGGCGGCTGCCCAGCCTGGACCGTTCCGGTCGCGGCGGGACCACCGACCGCCTCGGGCGGACGCAGGCCATCACTGCCGGGCGCCTGAGCCGGACGATCGGCGTAGATCACCGCGGGCGGGCCGGCAGGGCGGCCGTAGCGCGGGTCGTCGGGCGACGTCACGGGACCCTGCGGCGGCGCGGCCGAGTAGACGGGGGCACCTGCGGGACGGCCATAACGGGGATCATCGGGCGACATCACCGGACCCTGCGGCGGCGCGGCGGAATACACCGGGGGAGCGCCGGGCGGACGGCCGTAACGCGGATCCGGACCGGGCGGCGGCAGCGCTGCCTGCGGCATCGCGTCATCTTCATCGTCGAGCGCGTCGAAACTCGGCGCGCGGTCGCCGGGCCGATATTCGGCCGGCGGCGCGCCATAGCTCGGCGCCTGCTGGACCGGATAGCTCTGGGCCTGTGCGAGCGAGGTTCCCGCCGCAGCGACTGTTGCGGCAGCGCATATCGTCAGAAAATGTTTGATCATCATCGCTCTTGTATAGTCCCCGGGCCCGTCCGGACCGTTAACGGCCAGATGACGGAAGATAGCGGCACATTCAAGACATTACAGGCGGATTTGTGCCTGATTTGCCGATTTGTGATCCGCAAGACTACCGTTGCCTCCTTGCATCATGGGGCGAAAATCAGCCCACGCCCGAGATCGCCGCAGTCGCCGGCTCCGTTTTTTACGGAACGGCGCGGAATCGTTGCGGTATGTTCGAATCAGCCTGATTCGCCTCCGCTTTGAGCTTCGATCCCCGCGTGGCGAACGCGGCAAGCAGTACCGTCACCGCGTTCAGATGGCTCATGGGCCCTGGCCACTTCACCGCCGGGGCGGAAATTCGCAATCCCTCGATGCTTCCCGGCTTTCGCTTCCTGTTTGCCGCGATCCTGCTGTCAGCCTCCATCCTGGTATTCGGCCTGGGCGCCGCCGCGCTGCTGCGGGCGAGCCACGAGCAGTATGTCAGCAACCCCTCCTGGCGGAACGGCCCGCAGGAGCAGGTGTTTGCACAAGCTCCCGAGCCGGCCCAGCCGGTGCTCGCGGTCCTCCGCGTCGAGCCGGAAGCGGCCACCGATCCGACGCCGTCGCTGCGCGATCAAGTCCCGACCATCGCACTGCCGATGAGCGAGCCCGAACAAGTGGTCGCGCTGACGACTGAGACCGACGGTCAGCCGCAGGTCGTTGCACCTCCGGCTGACGTCCCGGCCGAACCGGCCAATGCGGAGACCAAGGCCGAGACGACGACGGACGCCGCGGTGCAGGCCTCAAGCAACACGCTTACTCCGGCCGACGCCAGCGCATCCATCGCCGAGGCCAAGCCCGTTGCGATCGCTCTCGCGAGCAAACCAACACCTGCCGCCCCCAGCGGAGCCTCGGCTTCGTCCAGGTTCGACATGGCGAGCGCGAAGTTCGCCGCATTGAACGACCCGGCGACCACGGCTTGGGAGGGTCCGCCGGCGAAGGCCAAGGCCGGCTCTAAGGCCGACAGCAGGTCGCCGGAGAGCAAGGCGACCAAGCCGCGGGCGCATCGCGTCAAGAAGCGCCGCCGCATTGTCCGGCGCGCGCCGCCGCCGGTTCAGCAACTCGATCCGTTCGGACAACCGCAACCCACGCTCGCCGCAACGACGACCGCGCGCGCACGTCAGTAGGGTTACGCCGGCCCGGTTGCGATCGGCGGTCCCTTTTCCTGGCCCCATTCCGACCATGAGCCATCGTAGAGCGCGGTGTCGGTGATGCCGAGGCGATAGAGCGCCAATGTCAGCACGCCGGCGGAGACCCCGGAGCCGCAGCTCGTCACGATCGGCGCATCGAGCCTGACGCCGGCGTTGGTAAAGGCAGCGCGGAGATCATCAAGCGGCTTCATCGTGCCGGTCGCGGCGTCGAACAGGAGATTGTAGGGCACGTTGCGCGCGCCCGGGATATGGCCGGAGCGGATGCCTGCGCGCGGCTCCGGCGCCCGGCCCTCGAACCGGTCGGCGGCGCGCGCGTCGATCACCTGCTCGGCACGGCTTTCGACGTTGGCGATCAATTGCTGCATGCTGCGCACGCGTTTTGAATCGTAGCTGGCCGTGAACGTCGCAGGCTTCGGCTTCGCCTCGCCACTCTCGACCGGACGCCCCTCGGCGCGCCACTTCTTCAGGCCGCCATTGAGGATGCGCACATTGCCGTGCCCGAAAGCCAGGAACATCCACCACGCGCGGGGAGCAGCGACCCAGCCGCCGGCATCATAGATCACGACGGTGTCGGCATTGGAGATGCCGAGATGACCGACGTCGCGGCCGAACTGCTCGGCACTCGGATACATGTGCGGCAGCGGGTTGGAATGGTCCGAGATCGCATCGACGTCGAAGAACACCGCGCCCGGCAGATGCGCGGCGAGATAATCGTCCTTCGGCAATGGCAGCACACCCGGCAGCTTGAAGCTGGCGTCGAGCACCTTGACGTTGGCGTCATTGATGTGGGCGGCGAGCCATTCGGTAGAGACGAGGGGATCGGTGGGCATGCGAGATCTTTCTATTATTCCGCGCGAGCGCAACGTGAGCGAGGTTGAAGCAGTGCGCATCCAACTCCGCTGTCATCGCCCGGCCAGTGCGCAATTGCGCACTAGGACCGGGCGATCCAGTATTCCAGAGGCGATTGTAATTGAGCCGAGAGGCCGCGGCGTACTGGATTCCCCGCTTTCGCGGGGAATGACGCCGGAGATTGGAGCGGCAGCGCAGCACCCTCACCCCTTCTTCTTCGGCTCCCACTGTTGGGTCGGCCCGCCGGCGTCGCGCCAGGCGGCGTAGCCGCCCGCGATGTGGGCGACGGGCTTGAGGCCCATGTCCTGCGCAGTCTTGGCGGCGAGCGCAGAGCGCAAGCCGCCGGCGCAATGGAAGACGAACTTCTTGTCCTCCTGGAACACCGGCTTGGCATAAGGGCTCTGCGGATCGATCCAGAATTCGAGCATGCCGCGGGTGCAGGCGAACGCGCCGGGGATGCGGCCGTCGCGCTCGATCTCGCGGGGATCGCGGATGTCGACGATGACGACGTCGCCGTTCTTGGAGATCTCGATGGCGTCTTTGGCGGTGAGCGTCTCGATCTCGGCATTGGCCTCGTCGATCAGCGCCTTGATGCCACGGGTGATGGTCTGGGGCACGTGGTTCTCCCTCTTGTAGTCATTCCCGGCGCGGAGCGCGAGCTAGTGCGTTAATTCCTTCATCGCACCTTCAAGTCCCTCGATCGTGATCGGATACATGCGGTTGGCGAAAATGCGTTTGATGATGGTGGTGGATTCCGAATAGTCCCAGTGCTTCTGTTGCACGGGGTTCAGCCACACCGAATGCGGATAGGTACGGATGATGCGGTCGAGCCAGACCGAGCCGGGCTCCTCGTTGACGTGCTCGACCGAGCCGCCGGGCACCATGATCTCGTAGGGCGACATCGAGGCGTCGCCGACGAACACGATCTTGTAATCGTGCGGGTATTTGTGCAGCACGTCCCAGGTCGGGGTGCGGTCGGTAAAGCGCCGCTTGTTCTGCTTCCACACGCCTTCATAGAGGCAATTGTGGAAGTAGAAATACTCCATGTGCTTGAACTCGCTCTTCGCCGCCGAGAACAACTCCTCGACCTGCTCGATATGCGCGTCCATCGAGCCGCCGATGTCGAAGAACACCAGCAGCTTCACCGCGTTGCGGCGCTCGGGCCGCATGTGCACGTCGAGATAGCCGTGATTGGCGGTCTCGCGGATGGTGGTGTCGAGATCGAGTTCATCCGGCGCGCCGGTGCGCGCGAATTTGCGCAGGCGGCGCAATGCCACCTTGATGTTGCGGATGCCGAGCTCGACATTGCCGTCCAGATCCTTGAACTCGCGCTTGTCCCACACCTTGACGGCGCGGTTGTTGCGGTTCTTGTCCTGGCCGATGCGAATGCCTTCGGGATTGTAACCATGAGCGCCGAACGGCGAGGTGCCGGCGGTGCCGATCCACTTCGAGCCGCCCTGATGACGGCCCTTCTGCTCCTCGAGACGCTTCTTCAGGGTCTCCATGAGCTTGTCCCAGCCCATGGCCTCGATCTGCTTCTTCTCTTCGTCGGTCAGGTATCTCTCGGCGAGCTTCTTCAGCCACTCCTCGGGGATCTCGGCTCCCTCCATGGCGTCGAGCAGGCTTTCCAGCCCCTTGAAGACGGTGCCGAAGACGCGGTCGAACTTGTCGAGGTTGCGCTCGTCCTTCACCAGGGAGGTGCGCGAGAGATAGTAGAAGTTCTCGACCGAGTAGTCCGCGAGGTCGGCGTCGAGCGCCTCCATCAGCGTGAGGTATTCGCGCAGCGTCACGGGGACCTGCGCATCGCGCAGAGAAGTGAAGAATTGCAGGAACATGGGTGACAGATTGCCCTTTGGATTGTCGGCGTCAAGGGGCGCCTCGGAGACCCCACCCGACGAGCTCTGGGCAGGATTGTCCGCCAGGCGGGATTGGCGGAGCGATTGTGCTCGTCATCCTTTCGCTGATAAAACGGGTCTGAAAGCCTGACCGAACCTAGGAACGGCCGCTACGCGCGGCCGTTCCGTTTGTTGGACCAGGGCCATGAAACTGGCAATTCCTGGGACGACGACCAACAAGGACGCGCGATGAAATTTACCGGCACCAAGGACTATGTTGCGACCGACGATCTCAAGGTCGCGGTCAATGCCTCGATCGTGCTGGAGCGCCCGCTGCTCATCAAGGGCGAGCCCGGCACCGGCAAGACGGTGCTGGCGGAGGAAGTGGCGAAGGCGCTGAACGCCCCGCTTCTGACCTGGCACATCAAGTCCACCACCAAGGCACAGCAAGGCCTCTATGAATACGACGCGGTATCGCGCCTTCGCGACAGCCAGCTTGGCGATGCCCGCGTGTCCGACATCAAGAACTACATCAAGCGCGGCAAGCTGTGGGATGCCTTCACCGCCGAGCAGCGCCCGGTGCTGCTGATCGACGAGATCGACAAGGCCGACATCGAATTCCCAAATGATCTCCTGCTCGAGCTCGACCGCATGGAATTCCACGTCTACGAGACCGGCGAGACGATCAAGGCCAAGCAGCGCCCGATCATGATGATCACCTCCAACAACGAGAAGGAGCTGCCGGACGCGTTCCTGCGCCGCTGCTTCTTCCACTACATCAAGTTCCCCGATGCCGACACCATGACCCGGATCGTCGACGTCCACTTCCCCGGCATCAAGAAGCGGCTGGTCGAGGAAGCCCTGCGCATCTTCTTCGAGGTCCGCGAAGTGCCCGGGTTGAAGAAGAAGCCCTCCACCTCAGAGCTTCTGGACTGGCTCAAACTGCTGCTCAACGAAGACATGAGCGTCGAGCAGTTGCGCGAGCGCGACCCGCGCAAGCTGATCCCACCACTGCACGGTGCGCTGCTCAAGAACGAGCAGGACGTGCATCTGTTCGAGCGATTGGCGTTCCTGAGCCGGAGGGAAGTGTAGGTTCGAGCGCACTCCGCTGCCGCCCCACCTTCCGGTGTCATTCCCCGCGAAGGCGGGGAATCCAGTACGCCGCGGCTTCTCGACTCAATCATAACCGCCTCTGGAATACTGGATCGCCCGGTCAAACCGGGCGATGACACCGAGAGTGTGGCGCACTCTCTCCACCTCGTCATTGCGAGCGCAGCGAAGCAATCCAGGCTGCCTCCGCGGAAAGATCCTGGATTGCATCGCTGCGCTCGCGATGATGGAGCAAGGGCGAGCATCGCGCTCTCCAACTCGCGCTTCAAATCGCGAGGGGCGACCAAGGTCGCGTGAGATGGGCCTCCGGCTCTGCAGCGCACAGCTGCACCGGACGATGCTTCGCATCGCCGGGGAAGCGCTGCGCTGCGTCCGGAGCACGAGACCTTGCTACGCCACCGCCGCATCCGGCACGCGCGCGGCTTCCATCGGCTTCTTGCCGCGGATCAAGTCCGAGGCGCGGTCGGCGATCATCATGGTTGAGGCATTGAGGTTCGCCGAGATCATGCGCGGCATCACGGAGGCATCGATGACGCGGAGACCTTGCAACCCGTGAACGCGGAGCTGATCGTCGACCACCGCCCAGGTGGAATCCGCCGGGCCCATGCGGCAGGTGCAGCCGGGGTGGAAGGTGGTGGTGCCGCGCTCGGTGGCGGCCGCCAAAAACTCGTCGTCGGTATTAACGTTGGGTCCGGGGAAATCCTCGTAGGCGTAATAGGGCGACAGCGGCGCGCTCTTCAAAAGCCTGCGCGCGAGCTTCATGCCGCCGACGATGACCCGGCGGTCGAGCTCGGCGTCAAGATAGTTGGTCTGGATGATCGGCGGCGCAAACGGATCTGCCGAGCGGATGCGGACATAGCCGCGGCTCTCGGGGCGCTGCTGCCAGGACGCCACCGTCATGCCGGGCTCGTCCTCGAGCTGGCCCTGCACGCCTTCCTTGTAGCTCGCCGGTGTGAAGGTGAGCTGGAGGTCGGAGCTCTCCGCACTCTCGCCGGAGTGCCAGAAGCAGTAGACCATGGTCGGCGACAGCGACAGCAGGCCTTTGCGCGCGGTCGCCCACTTCATCGCCTCGACCCAGAGACGCCAGCCGCGGCGGAGCTCGTTGATGGTCCTGATGTCCTTGACGCGCGCGACCGTGCGCGGGGCGTAGTGATCTTGCAGGCCTTCGCCGACCGGAAGCGCGTGACGCACGGCGATGCCGTGGGCCTGCAACAGATCCGGTGAGCCGATGCCGGACAACTGGAGCAGCTGCGGCGAATTATAGGTGCCGCCGGAGAGGATCACTTCCTTGTTGGCGCGGACCTCGACCGGCGTGCCGCCATGACCGCCCTTCATGTAGCGCACGCCGACGGCGCGCTTGCCCTCGAAGATGATCTCGGTCGCATGCGCGTGGGTGCGGACATGCACGTTCGGCCGCTTCATCGCGGGCTTGAGGAAAGCGGTGGCGCCGGAGACGCGCAAGCCCTTGTCGATGGTGCGCTGGCAATAGGAGACGCCTTCCTGGGTCTTGCCGTTGTAGTCGGGGTTGCGCGGAATGCCGAGGCTCACCGCGCCTTCCATGAAGGCTTCGCAAAGCGGATCGCGCCAGTTCATGGTGGTGACGGTGAGATTGCCTTCGCGGCCGCGATAAATGTCCTCGCCCTCGCCGACCCGCTTCTCCAGCCGCCGGAAGTAGGGCAGCACGTCGGCATAGCCCCAGCCGCGATTGCCCATCTGCGCCCAGGTGTCGAAATCCATGCGCTGGCCGCGGTTGTAGATGTGGCCGTTGATCGAGGACGAACCGCCGAGCGTCTTGCCGCGCGGCGCGTAGATGCTGCGGCCGCCGGTCCAGGGTCCGACCTCCTGCTGGTAGGCCCAGTTGATGCTCTTCATGTGGAAGGTCTTGATGAAGCCGGCCGGCAGATGGATGTAGGGATGCCAGTCGCTCGGGCCGGCCTCGAGCACGCAAACGCTGGTCGCAGGGTTTTCGCTCAGCCGGCTGGTGAGCACGCAACCGGCGGAGCCCGCGCCGACGATCACATAATCAAATCTGTCCATGGTGCCTCGGCCGCCTCTAGCGCGGCTTGTCGTTGAGTTGATAATTCAAATGCGTTCGCACCGTAGGCCATTCGGCCGCGGTGATGCTGTAGACCACGGTGTCGCGTAGCGTGCCGTTCGGCGCGACCTGGTGGCTGCGCAGGATGCCGTCCTGCTTGGCGCCCAGACGCTCGATGGCGCGGCGGCTCTGGTGATTGAAGAAGTGGGTGCGGAATTCCACCGCGATGCAGTCCAGGGTTTCGAAGGCGTGGGTGAGCAGCAGCAATTTGCACTGCGTGTTGAGCGGGCCGCGTTGCGCGCTCTTACCATACCAGGTCGAGCCGATCTCGACGCGGCGGTTGGCCGCATCGATGTTCATGTAGGTCGTCATGCCCACGATCTTGCCGCTGCCATCGAATACGGTGAAGGGGAGCATCGAGCCGGCGGCCTGAAGACCGAGCCGGCGGTCGATTTCCTTGCCCATGTTGTCCGGCGTCGGGATTGCGGTGTACCAGATGGTGGAGAGCTCACCATCCTTCACGGCCTCGCTCAGCCCCTCGCGGTGCTGATGCGACAGCGGCTCCAGAGCGGCATGCTGTCCGCGCAGGGTGATGGGATCAGGCCAGGGCATTTGAAACTCTCTCCTTTGTCATTGCGAGGAGCGAAGCGACGAAGCAATCCAGACTGTCACCGCGGACGCATTCCTGGATTGCTTCGCTTCGCTTGCAATGATGGTCACTAGCACCGTTTACTTGTTAAGGAAATTCAACGGCAAACCGCTGCGCGGCCAGTCCATGGCGATCAGTTCGCCCTTGCCGGAGAGCGTGATGTAGGCGGTCTTCAGCTCGGGGCCGCCGAAGGCGATGTTGGTGGTGACGCGGTCGCCGGTCGGGATCTGCTCGACCAGCGTGCCATCGGGCGCGATCACCGAGATGCAGCCGGAGACGAGGGTGGCGACGCAGACATTGCCGTTGGCTTCGACCGCCAGCGAATCGAACATCTGGTAGCCGCCGAGGCCGCAGATCGGTTTGCCCCGCTCGCCGCGATAGATCGCGTCGCGCGGCTTGAGCGTGCCGGGCGCGGAGAGCTCGTAGGCCCAGAGCCGGCCCGTCGGCGTCTCCGCGATGTAGACGGTGGTCTCGTCCGGCGACAGGCCGATGCCGTTCGCCGGCAACACGCCGTGGACGACCTCGACGATCTCCTTCATGCCGGGCTTGAGATAGTACATGCCGCCGACGTCCATCTCGCGCGCGCGGCGCTTGCCGAGATCGGAGAACCAGAGGCCGCCCTGCTTGTCGAACACCAGATCGTTCGGCCCGCGCAGATCGTGCTCGCCGCAACTGGTCACGACGGTTTCGATCTGGCCGGATTGCAGATCGACGCGCTGGATCGAGCCGCCGAGATAGTCGTCGGGCTGCGGACCCGGCATGATCATGTTGCGGGTCGGGATCCAGGAGAAGCCGCCATTGTTGCAGATGTAGATCTTGCCGTCGGGGCCGAGGGCTGCGCCGTTCGGGCCGCCCGGAATCTTCGCGACGATCTCCTTGCGCCCGTCGGGATGGATTCGGGTGAGGCGCTGGCCGCGGATTTCCACCAGCACGACCGAGCCGTCCGGCATCACGACCGGACCTTCGGGAAATTCGAGGTCGGTGGCGAGAACGCGGACGTTGGACATGTGGGGACCCTCCCGGCTGCTTGTTATGACTTGCGCGGGATGTCCGGCACGGGCCCCACAGGCAAGATTGCCTGCGGTTATGACAAAGTCACCGGGGCTTGCCAAGCAAGCCGGATGGTATGCCAGCGTTGCGCGCTAATCTCGCACGGGTATCCAAATCTCCAGGCCGCCATTGGTGGCGGGATCGAATTTCTCGTCGTAGCGCTCGAAGTTCGGCGCATCGGCAGCTTTCAGGCCGGAGGCCGGCAGCCACTGATTCCAGATCGCGTTGACGGTGCGCCTGATCGAGGCGACGTGGTCGGCGTGGGTGAACACCGCATAGCGCTGCTCGGGGATGCGGATACGGCCGAAGGGGCGCGGCAGTTCGGAGAAATCGGCGACCTCGACGCCGGCAATGTAGTCGAAATTGCCGGCATCGTCGCCGTTGCAGCAGACGCCATAGGCGACCGGTCCAACGCGCGCGGGAATGTCGGCGACCTCCTGGTGGAAGCGCTGCCACAGTCCAGGAATGGCCGCGCCGTTGTCGCAGGAGATGCGCTCGCTGATGCCTGCGACGAGGAAGGCCTTTGTGGTTTCGAAGCGCGGGTTGGCGAGTTTGTCCGAGATGGTTGAATCCATGAGGATCGGCTCCTGAAGCTTGAGATGGCCGGTGCATTGCGCGGCGCGCACCGCTTCGGGCGTGGTGCCGAACTGGTCGCGGAACGCGCGGGTGAATGCTTCGTGCGAGCCGTAATCGGCCTCCAGCGCCAGCGACAGGATGTCCGGCGCGCCTTTCGCAAGACTGCGCGCCGCTTCGCTCAGCCGCCGCGCGCGCACGTACCGCATCACCGGCAGGCCGGTGGCTACGGCAAACGCGCGCACGATGTGGAACCGCGACACGCCCGATATCGCAGCGATCTCGTCGAGCGTCATCGGCTCGACCAGATGGCTCTCGACATACCAGAGCGCGCGCTGGGCTGGGTTCATGGCGTTTCTCGTTCGAAGCGCGACCATGATGCACGGAAGTCCGCGGGTTTCGCTTGATCGGCGTTGCGGTCCCGCAGGAGGATAACGCCGGAACAGCCACTGGCAACGTCCGGGCATTCATGGCTACACTCGGGACGTCCTTGAAACCGCTCACAAGAAAGCAGGAGGAACCGCGTCATGAAAATCACCGATGTGCGGGCGCACCATATCCGCATCCCCTATGACGCTGGTGTCGCGAACTTCCGTCAGGGCGCCTCCGCCATCACTGCCCTCGACATGGTGATCCTCGAGGTCACCACCGACGCCGGGCTGACCGGCTGGGGCGATGCCTTCGCTTATGTCTGTCCCCGCACCACGCGCAGTGCCGTCGAGGAAATGATCGCACCACAAGCCCGTGGGCTGGAGGTTCCCGATGCCGCCGGCATCCCCGCGGTGATGGAGCAGATCCAGCGCAATCTGCATCTCTTCGGGCGTTACGGCATCACCATGTTCGCGATCTCCGGGCTCGACATCGCGCTGTGGGACCTCGCCGCCAAGATCGAGGGCGTGCCGCTGCACCGCCTGCTCGGCGGCACCAGGCGCCCGGCCATTCCGGCCTATGCGAGCCTGTTGCGGATCGGTTCGCCCGACAACATCGCCGCCGAATGCAAGAAGGCGCTGGCGCTCGGCTATGGCGCCATCAAGCTGCACGAGACCACGGCGCCGGCGGTGTTTGCCGCGCGCGCGGCGATCGGGCCCGGCATTCCGCTGATGGTGGACATGAACTGTCCGCTCTCGGGCGAGCAGGCGATCGCATTCGCCAGGACATGCCATGACGCGCAGCCGATGTTCCTGGAGGAGCCGGTCTGGCCGCCGGAGGATTTTACGGCGCTCGCCGAGGTCCGCAGCAAGGGCGGGCTCGGCGTCGCCGCCGGCGAGAACGCCTGCACGGAATATCAATTCCGCCAGATGATGGAGGCGGGCGCGGTCAGCCACGCCCAGCCGTCGGTGATCAAGGTCGGCGGCATCACGGAATTTCTGAAGGTTGCGGCGCTCGCGGATCGGCAAGGCGTCAAGATCGTTCCGCACTCCCCGTATTTCGGCCCCGGCCTGCTGGCGACCTTGCATCTCCTGGCGGGGCGCGACGACGGGTTGGTCGAGATGTTTTACCTGAAGCGCGAGGCCTGCCTCTGGGGCGGCCGCGCCGATGTCGATGCCACCGGCCATGTCGCGGTGCCGACCGGACCTGGGCTCGGCTATGAGCCCGACCGCAGCGTCATGGAGCGATATCGCGTCGCCTGAGCGCGGCGCCTATTTCGCCGCATCCTTCGGCGGCGGCGCATCCTGTTTCTTCTTCACATCCTCCGCGGTCTTCGCCTGCGCGGCCTGGAGATCGCCGAGCATCTTCTGCAAGCCGGCCACGGTCGTCTTCAACGCATCGATCTGGCGAGCCGCGGCGTCCAGCTTCTGCTGGTGATCGAGGTTGAGCTTGGTGACCGTCTTCTGGAGGAAGTCGACGTTGCTCTGGAGGCAGCTGGTGCGGCGCTCCATGGTCTTCTCGACGGTGCAGATCTCGATACCGGGCACGTCCTGCGCGCGGACCGGCACAATCGCCAGCGTAGCGAGCAGCAACATCGCGAAACAAACGCCGGCGCTTCGAAGCAGCATACAGGTTCCTCGTCAAATCAATCACGGCAATGTGCGCTTTTTGCACGCAGCCTGTCGAGGCTACCACACTCGCACCGCATTCTCGCGTTGAGCTTGCGGCTGTTCCCTCGCACGGGGAGCGATGATCTGCACGCGGAGGAAATGGGCACTCTTTCCGCGGCTTTGTTTAAGGGGAGTTTTTTGATGGCAACGCGCGACAGACGACTGGCGGAATTCGACGGCGCCGGAGAACCGCCGCCCGGCCTTGCAGTCGAAGTGCTGTGCGAGGACCACAGCGGAACGTATCAGCTGCCGTTCGCCTGCCGCTATATCGAGGGACGCTGGCAGAACCACGCGGCCGGCGTCGCAGTTGAAGCAACCGTCATCGGCTGGCGCGTCCCGCGCATGAAGCATTCGGGCGTGGCCTGAGCACTGATTTCTGTCTCAAAATGCAACGGGGCCGCGTCCCGGCTTTAACCTTCGGAACGCGGCCCGAACGAATCACGTCCGAATCAGCCGTAGCGCCCCGTACGCGCCTGTTCACGGCTAGATGTCGCAACCGGCCAGCGCGCGCATACAATATCTGCACAGCGCGTGAGCGGGCTCAGCCCACCACGGGCGTCAAACGTTAACGCCTTCAATGACATGACCGCGGGGTGCGGCGGTTGGATGCTCGCTCCCAAAACAGGCAGATGGCACCCGGCCTGCCTAATATTCGACCTCGAGCTCCTCGATCTCGGCCGGCTCATCCCGTGCCGCCGCGATCCATTCCTTCATCTCCGGCATGGCCATGATGGTATCGGCATAGGCCTGCAGCTGTGGCTCGAGCTTGACGTTATAGGTCACGAAGCGCGTCACCACCGGGGCGTACATCGCGTCAGCCATGGTGCGGGTCTCGCCGAACAGGAAGGGCCCGCCCGATTTGTCCAGGCAGTCGCGCCAGATCGCCCAGACGCGATCGATGTCGGCCTGCGCGCGCGACCAGATCTTGAAGCCGGGGAAGTGCCCCTTCAGATTGACCGGCAGCGAGGCGCGCAAGGTGGTGAAGCCGGAATGGATTTCGCCGCAGATCGAGCGGCAATGCGCGCGCTGAACGCGATCCGCGGGCAGCAGCCCGGCATCCGGCATCGCCTCGTTGAGATATTCGGCGATCGCCAGCGTATCCCAGACGATCGCGCCGTCGTGCCGCAGGCACGGCACCAGGATCGACGACGACAATAGGAGGATTTCGGCACGCGCCGACGCGTCGTCCGGCGCGGTGACGATCTCATCGAAATCGAGCCCGGAAAATTTCGTCAGCAGCCAGCCACGCAGCGACCAGGACGAATAGTTCTTGCTGCTGATGGTCAGTGTCGCCTTCGCCATATGGCCTTCCCTCACGCCTAAGACTTGCACCCGCCTGGACTGCGGGAGTGCGCACCGCCTGTGCTTCCCGCCAAAAGAGCAGCAAGCGACGTGCCAATCTTGAGGACGGCCCATCTCCGGTTTGGCTCCGATATTGCATAGCAGCACGGGGACAGGTGGGCGTTTCAGTATGATGTCGATGTATTATCAGGCCTTTCAGAACCATATGGACCTGACGGCGCCGTGGCGGTCGGGGGCTTCGTCCGCACTCAAATTCCTCAATCTGGTGCCGCAGGGCTTATCGGATCAGGTCGTCGGCCGGCTGTCGGCCGCGCTGGAGTTGATCTCCCGCTCCACCCTCACCTATCACCGCCCCGCCTACGGCATCGACAGCGTCATGGTCGGCAATCGCGAGGTCGCCGTAACCGAGGAGATCGCTTACGCGACCCCGTTCGGCTCGCTGCTGCGTTTCAAGAAGGAAGGCGTGGGCGAGCAGCCGCGCATGCTCCTGGTGGCGCCGATGTCCGGCCATTTTTCGACGCTGCTGCGCGGCACCGTGAAGACGCTGCTGCAGGATCACGACGTCTACATCACCGACTGGCACAATCCACGCGACATTCCCCGCAGCGAGGGCCGTTTCGGGCTCGACGACTACACCGAGCATCTCATCGACTTCCTCGGCCAATTAGGCCCCCGCCCGCATATGGTCGCGATCTGCCAGCCCTCGGTCTCCGCACTCGCGGCCGCCGCGATCATGTGCGAGGGCAACCATCCTTCGCGGCCGGCGACGCTGACGCTGATGGCCGGCCCGATCGACACGCGCATCCAGCCGACGAGGGTCAACGAATTCGCCAAGAGCAGGCCAATCGACTGGTTCGAGCAGAACCTGATCAACTACGTGCCGATGCAGTGCCGCGGTGCCCTGCGGAAAGTCTATCCCGGCTTCGTGCAGCTCACCGCCTTCGTCTCGATGAATCTCGAGCGCCATATCAAGCAGCACATCGATCTCGCCGATCACATCGCCAAGGGCGAGAAGGAGAAGGCGGCCAGCATCAAGACCTTCTACGACGAATATTTCGCCGTGATGGACCTGCCCGCGGAATTCTACATCGAGACCGTGCGAGACGTGTTCCAGGAGCATCTTCTGCCCCAGGGCAAGCTGATGCATCGGGGACGTCCGGTGAACACCAAGGCCGTCAGCCGCATGGGGCTGATGACGGTCGAGGGCGAGAAGGACGACATCTGCTCGATCGGCCAGACGCTGGCCGCGCAAGACCTCTGCACCGGCGTACGCGCCTACCGCCGCGTCCACCACATGCAGGCCGGCGTCGGCCATTACGGCGTGTTCTCGGGCAAACGCTGGAACAACGAGATCTACCCGCTCTTGCGGGATTTCGTGCACGTGAATTCGTAACCCGTCAGCCCCTGGCCCGTACGTCACGTGCGAACCTCAACGCGCAATTGCAGTGAGGCGACCGGAGATGGGTCAGGGTCGAGACGTCTCTCCTGACCAAACGGCTAGCTAAACAAACCGCACGTGCCTAATGCACTTGCTTGAGCAGCTCTCTGGCTTCAACGACTTCGGGAAGATTGCGCTCCGCATCGAATTCAGCGAGCACGGGAGCGAGCACCTCGGATACCGCGCCCGCTCCGCCATTTGTCTTATGCAGGCGTGCAAGTCCAATGGCGCTGCGCAGCTCGAAAGTCTTCACCCGTTGGTGCCGTGCGATTTCAAGCGCTCGGCTTAGCGCAGTTTCGGCCCTGGCTAGGTCCGAAGGATCATGACGCAACAAAAGCTCCCCGTAGACGCGATGCAGCTCGGCATCAAGCCAATGCTGACCGGATTGCCCCGCCCATGCGATCAATCCGCTCAAGATTTCCAGCCCGTTTTCGAGTTGGCCCGACTCTGCATCCGCCATAGCGACATGCATCCCCCAAAACGGCTCACAGAGGTAGCAGTCATTCTCGTGCAGCAAGGTCCAGCCGCGACGCATTTCCGTTAGCCCGGCCATTCCGTCGCCGGCGCGCCACTTGGCCAGGCCATTCAGGTAGGTGCCGGCGGCCACATACAGCGGCATCGTGTGGTCGCGAGCGAGACCAAGCGCCAGGATCGTCTCTGTTTGCTGCAACATGCCCCCGCATAGTCCGTCGAACACAGCTCGATGAACAAGCGCATTGGCCTGAGAAAGCGCCCGTTTTTCTCCGGAAGCACTTATCGCTTCCGCGGCGAGGCGGCGTGCGCGGGCGATCCTGCCAAGCGGCCAAAGCACCAGGGCAAGAAACCTCATGATCACGAATGGGAGATCCAGCGCCGAGCCCCTGAACGTCGCGGGATCCGGCTCGTCACCATAGATCTCTAGTGCCTTCTCAAGATGTACTCTCGCGTTCAAGTAGTCGCCCCCGAACCAGCAGGTAACCCCGCCCGTCCAATTTGCAACGACGGCGGCCACCGGTGAGGCCGGTCGCCGGTCAGCGGCGTTCACGATGGCATCCACCAGCGCCTGCATCGGCGCGAGTTCGCCGTGTGTCAGGCAGGCATTGAAGAGACCCGAATGGACCGGCGCAAGTTCAACCGGATCATTGATGTCGGCTGCGAACTGTCGGGCGCGCGTCCATGCGGCGACCGTTTCGGGAGCGCTGTGCCCGAGGCTGCCCCGTAATGCACGGCCATATGCGATTTGAAGATGTAGCCTACCCATCATCCGGTCGTGCTCATCGGGCAGGTCATCGGCGATGGCAATCGCCTTGCCGAGATGTGCAATCGCCTCGGAATAAGCGGAGCGTTTCAGCGCCTGCAGGCCCGCCTTGCGCCACCATTCGAGGGCGACCTCGCTCAGCCCCGCCTCAGTGAAGTGGTGTGCCAGAACTTCCGGCTCAGTCTCGGCGACGACTGGAAACTTCTCGCGCAGGACATCGCCGATGCGCTTGTGAAGCACCTGCCGTTTGCTCTTGAGCAGGCTCTCGTAGGCCGCTTCCTGAACGAGGGCGTGCTTGAAACTATAGTTTGCTTCGGGCGGAGCCCCGCGACGCACCAGCAGTTCGGCCTCTTCGAGTTGCGCTAGCGCAGCGCTCAGCGTCAGATCATCGCGTCCCGCCACATATCTCAGCAGCGCGTATGAAAAGTCGCGACCGATGGCGGCGCCTATCTGCGCTAACTCCTTGACGGGGGCCAGCCGGTCAAGCCGCGCCATCAGCGAATCCTGCAGCGTCGCGGGAATAGCGAGCGGCGGGAGCGGATTATCGAGACGATAACGCCCGGCATCTTCGACGAGTAGCCCGGACTCCAGCACCATCTTGGTCAATTCCTCGACGAATAGTGGGATGCCATCCGTCCTATCGATGATCTGCTTCATCATCTCGCGTGGCAGCTGGCGACCAACGGCCACCTGTTCGACCAGCGCGCGCGAGTCCCGCCGATCGAGTCGGTCGAGCCGCAACAGACTGACGTTGGCAAGGCCCGACCAGGAGGGCTCGAACTCTGGCCGGGATGTCATGAGCACGAGTATCGGCAGTCCTCTGATACGATCGACCGCGAGATCGAACAGTTCAAGTGTCGTGGCATCGGCCCAATGCATATCCTCGCAGATAATCAGCAGGGGTTGCTCTCGCGCCAACCCCTCAAGCTGATCCAGAAGGGCGGCAAATGTCTGTCGCCGCTGCTGCGCCGGGCTCAAAGCCAGCGGCGGACAATGGTCGCCGGTGGGAATCGAAAGGAGAGCCGCAATGAGCGGTGTCGCTTGGGCGACCTGCTGTGTTCCAAGCGACAGCATTGCCTCGAGCTTGTCGAGCTTTTGCCCAGGCGTGTCGTGCGACCGGATGCCGGCGGCGCGCTCGAGCTGCGCGACAAAGGGATGGAGCACACTGTTGGTATGGTAGGGCGAACACTGATATCGCACCCGGCGGTGCGCCCCCAACGAGGGGCTTTCGGACAGGGTTGCGACAATGCGCGACTTGCCGATGCCCGCTTCGCCAGAAATCAATACCATCTGGCCCTGCCCCTGCCATGCCAGCCGCTGGCGCGAGAGAGTGAACTCGATCTCGTCCCTGCGGCCGACAAAACCGATCGAGCGTACCGCGCGGACCGCCTCGAAGCGACTCTCGGATGCGATCGCCCCCTCCACCGCCCAGACTGCGATTGGTTCGGCTATCCCCTTGACCTCACGGCGGCCGAGATTGCGAAACGTGAAGAGATCACCAAGCAGCCGGCGCGTCGACGAAGCAACGACGACCGCGCCCGGTTCCGCCAGGCTCTGGAGCCGAGCGGCGAGGTTTGGTGTGTCGCCGACGGTTGCCTGCTCCTCTGATGCATCTCCACTGATGAGGTCACCGACCACCACAAGCCCTGTCGCAATTGCGATGCGCAGTTCAACCCGTTCGTCGGCGCCCGTTTTGAGCTGCCCAATTGCGGAGATAGTGTCGAGGGCAGCTCGTACTGCGCGCTCCGCATCATCCTCATGCGCGCGAGGATAGCCGAAATAGACGAGTATTCCGTCGCCAACGAACCTGGCTATCCTGCCGTCATAAGCGGCAATGACGCTCGCGCAGGCGGCGCGGTAGGCCCGGATCACTTCCCACATATCCTCGGGATCGAGACGCGCCGAGAGCGCGGTCGAGCCGACCAGATCGCAAAACATAACAGTGAGGTGGCGCCGCTCGGCGTCCTGAGGAGGGGTCGGCGATGCGATCAACGCGGCTGGATCGAGGTCGGCAATAGCACGCAGCATTTTGCGGCGATGGCCTAGCAGGACTCCGAGCTTTTCAAAGTCCTCGTCCATCAGTTCGGGGAGGACGCCCACGTCGATTCCATTCTGGGCAAAACGCTCTGCGTATTGCCCAAGCCCCAGTTTCTCGAGCCACTCCGCAATCTGCATTGGCTCCACCGATCGTGTGGTTGGCGGTTAGCAGGATTTTGGACCACGGCGCGGGGACGATATCCCAACACCGCCATGATGGCACGTCTTGTTTGTTGTGCGATAATTTAGGTTACTCAGTACCGACACGGCTTCCAAGCCGGGTCGCCGCCCGATGCGAACGACTGCGCTACCAAAAATCGTCTTCCCGCAGCGTTGGACGACAAAGGTTGCGATGAGTGGTCACTACTCACTCCGGACCTGAAATCGAATCCAACACTGCGGCTTGTGCACTCGTCATGACGCCAAGCAGACGTTCTTGCGTGAGGACAATTCCTTCATTGCTTGTCCATGCGCGCTTCGTAGTTGCGAGCCATCATGCCCGCCGCAACTTGGAGCGAGGAACCAACCACCCAACAGCCGGCAACAAAGGTTATCAGGCCATTGGCTGGGTTTTGATCAAGGACAAGGATGCTGACGGACAGAGTTGCGGCAATCGCGGCGCCGAACGTTCCAGCCGCACTCATGATCTCAGCCGGCTCGGAACCATTCCACTCTTCCGAGTTGCTCGAGATCGACTTCCGCGCGACACTGCGAGACAAATCAATTCCGACATAATAGCTGAGAGCTCCATAGAGCATCGTTATCAGCACGATCCAGCCGCTTTCAAACAGTCCGCCTTTCTCACGCAACAGGGTCGCACCCACATAGAGGCCACAGGAGGCCCCAACGGCTGCGAGCCCAATTCTTTCAAGAAGATGGGCCGACCTGATCAGACCGGAACGAGCGATCCGAAGATTGCCGGAGCCCCTCGTTAGGGAAAATGCGCTGGAAACTGCATCACTAATTTTCATTGGGGGTCTCCTTCTTAGGTAAGTAGCGGCCTACCGGCCGACCCCGAATAGAGGCAGCCTCGTGGACGCGTTTTGCGATTGCCTTGATTCCAATTTCTGAAAAATCTGTGCTGAGTGATGGGGCTGGCTTGCTCGTGAGCAAGACGAGAGCCAATCCAAAGCTGCGAGCACGCGGCTACGCAGGCATTGCATCTCACCCGTGTCGGTCAGTTAGGTCCGGGTGCGGCAATTTCTTGCGGGAGTGATAGCTCGAAAGAGAGTGATGAAATATGAGACGGTTCACATAACGCGGTTCCCCGTCGCTCTATCCGATCACAATTTCCGGAGGACAAGTCTGCATCGTCGCGAGACCCGGGAGCACGGGAGCACGGGAGCTGAATCAGTAAACAAGTTGTCCCGCGTCTCGCCGACATCAGATCTATCCCCTCATACCGTGTTTCGTGCACGTGAATTCCTGAAGCGCGAGCAAGCAATCAGCAGGATCGGACAAGGCAGCGCGGCTTTAGGAAAGACGCCGGCGCTCCGCCAGCCCTAACACACGGACATGCCGCTTTTGCCGGAGGCCAAGCCATGTCCGAACTTCCCACCCCCGCTGCAACACCCGCCGCGGTCGTCGATGCATTGAAGGCGGTCGCAGGCAATCCGCCGAAGGTGCGCGCGAGCTTCGCCAAGGGTCGATGTGTGCGCGGGACCTATGCCCCGTCCGACCGCGCGGCAGAGATTACGCGATCGCTGAGCTTCACAAAACCGTCGCGCGTGCTGGCGCGCTTCTCCGTCGGCGGCGGCAATCCCGGGGTGACCGACACCAACAACCTCGTGCTGCGCGGCTTCAGCTTCAGGCTGGGCGACGACGCCCATCGCTCGGACATCCTGACGGAAACCGCTCCGGTGCATTTTGCACGGACGCTCGACCAGATGCTCGCCTTCCTCGAGGCGCGCATTCCGGGTGCGGACGGCAAGCCTGACATCGAGAAGGTCCGGGCCTTTTCGGCAGCCAATCCTGAAACACTGAACCAGGCGAATTACGTCGCGGCACGCCGGCTGCCCGGCAGCTTTGCCGGCACGACCTATTGGGGCGTGCACTCCTTTCCCGCGACGAACGCGAAGGATGAGACCCGCTTCATCAAGTTCAAGGTCTCGCCGGTCGGCGGCGACGTCACCTTGAGCGAGGACGAAGCGAGGGCGAAGTCGGCCGATTTCCTGCATGACGATCTCGCGCGGAGGATCGTAGCCGGCGACGTCCGATTCAATGTGATGGCCTTGCTCGACCGTCCCGGCGATCCCACTATGGACGTGACCCTGCGATGGCCGGACGAGGACAACCGTGAGCAGGTGCGGCTGGGGACGATCGTCATCACCAGCCTCGAAGCCAACGCGGCCTGCGACGGCTCCATCTTCAATCCAGCCAATCTTGCCGACGGCATCGGCCATCCGCCGGACGAGATTTTTGCGGCGCGCCGCACGGCCTACACGATCTCGCTGGCGAAGCGTCGGTAACTTCAAGTCTTGTCCCGTCCACCATCCGTTTCTCGGCGCCATGCGCCCGGACTGACGCCGACGATGGACGAGAACACCCGCGTGAAATGGCTCTGATTGGCAAATCCGGCCGAGATGGCAATCTCGGATAACGGCAGGTCGCGGACTGTCATCAGTTGCTTGGCCGCCTTGACGCGCTGTTGGAGCAGCCATTGATGCGGCGGCAGGCCGGTGGAGATCCGGAATGCGCGTGAGAAGTGGCTGACTGACAGGCCAAGCTCGGTCGCGATCAGCTGCAGCGCGATCTTGCCCGAGAGATCGGAATCGAGCCGGTCACACGCACGCTTCACCTGCCATGGCGCGAGACCGCCGCGGCTCGGTTCCGCGGCCGGCTTCAGCCCACCATAGGTCTGGGCGACATGGGCGGTGAGCGCGAGCATCATGTGATCGACGAAAAGCTGGTTGGTCTCGTCGGGCCGACACAGTCCTTGCCGCAACGAGGCACCGACATGTCGAACGACCTCGTCGTCATGACCGACACCGGGCTCGTAGCTGAGCTCGCCTACGCGCGGCCCGCCCGGTTGCCTGGCAACGCTGTTGAGCGCCGAGCGCGGCAAATAGAAGAAGAGCGAGTGAAACGGCTTGTCGATCACATAGCGCGGGTCACGCTTGAGGTCGTACAGATAAGTCGCACCTGCGCGAACATCCGCCTTGGTGACACAGCGGCCCTCCTCCCAGCATTCGCAATCCGGATAGTCGCGGAGTTTCAGGCTGAGGAGATAGGCATCTTCCGCAGCCAGCGATCCGGAAATATCCGGTGTCGGATCGTCGTTGCGGACTTCGGTGACCGCGAGCTCGGCGCTGTGCAGCGAACGCGTGATCAGGACCGGTGCTTGCTTGGAGCGAAGGCCCTGCCCGAGCCTCTGCCCGTAGACGCCTGCTTGTGTCATTCTAGTAAATCCATCCGTAAAGGCACGTCTTCGCCGGCCTTCCCGAGATCCGCGCATTATCGGAGATCGCCGGCCGACGGTCCAGCTGCAGCGCATAACACGAAGCTGGCGCGGCCAGCCGTCGCACCGGGCCGTGCCGCGATGATTTCATTGTGATTTCAGCGTGATGTCACCGGCCTGGCGTCGCGAAGGACACCACCGTTGACCTGCCCGGCAGATCGCGGGGCGACTTCATCGTGCATTTTGGAAATAATTTGCGGCCTGCGCACGTCAGTTGGACCATTCCTCGCCCCAGAGCTGGACGACATGGCCCGGCGACACCTCACGAAATTGACGCACGGGCGGCTGGTAATCGGGCGCGCGCACCGGGCTTCTGATCTCGTCATTCGTGGCCTCGCGCCTGGTGCCGCGGCGCGCTGGATCGGGCACTGGCACGGCCGCCATCAGCTTCTTCGTATAGGGATGCTGCGGATTTCCGAACAGGGCCGCGCGTGGACCGGTTTCGACGATCTCGCCGAGATACATCACCGCGACGCGATGGCTCATGCGCTCGACCACCGCGATATCGTGGGAAATGAAGAGATAGGCAAGTCCCATGCTGGCCTGAAGGTCCAGCATCAGATTGACGACCTGCGCCTTGACCGAAACGTCGAGCGCCGAGACCGCTTCGTCCGCGACGATCAGCTTCGGTCCGAGCGCGAGCGCGCGGGCAATGCAGATGCGCTGGCGCTGGCCACCGGAGAATTCGTGCGGAAAGCGCGCGGCCATGTCGGCGGTGAGACCAACGCGGACAAGCAGGTCGGCGACCTTCTCCCGTGCCTGCGACGCCGTGACGAGCCCGTTGGCGAGCAATGGGGCCGCAATCGCCGTTCCCACCGACATGCGCGGGTTGAGGCTCGCGAACGGATCCTGGAACACGATCTGCATCTGCTTGCGAAAGTCACGCAAGGTGCGGGCATTCATCGCCAGCACATCCTGCCCGTCCACCAGAACGGTGCCGCTGTCCGGCTCCGTCAGCTTGAGAATGGAGCGGCCCGTCGTCGACTTGCCGCAGCCGGATTCGCCGACCAGCGCCAGCGTCTCCCCGGCGCGCAAGGTGAAGGAGATGTTCTCGACCGCATGGACGCGGCCCGAGACCTTGCCGAACAGGCCCGAGCGGATTGGAAAGCGCGTCGTGAGGTTGGAGACCTCGAGCAGCGGTCGCTCGGCAATCGAGACCGTATCGGGCGTCTCCGCCGGCTCGTCAGAGGTCCCCGTCACCTTGTCGACGGTCGGAAAACGCATCGGCCGCGTCCGCCCGTCCATCGAGCCGAGGCGTGGCACGGCCGCGAGCAGCGAGCGGGTATAAGGATGCGAGGGTGAAGCAAAGATGCGCGCGGTCGCATCGGTTTCCACTGCCTGGCCGCCATACATCACCACGGTGCGGTCCGCGATCTCGGCCACCACCCCCATGTCGTGGGTGATGAAGAGGATCGACATCTCCTCTTCCTGCTGAAGCTCCTTCAGAAGCTCCAGGATCTGGGCCTGGATCGTGACGTCGAGCGCGGTGGTCGGCTCGTCTGCGATCAGCAGCCTCGGCTTGCAGGCCAGCGCCATCGCGATCATTACGCGCTGGCGCATGCCGCCGGAGAAGCGATGCGGATGCTCGTGGAAGCGCGATTTCGCCGCAGGTATCCGCACGCGGTCGAGCAGGCATATGGTCTCGACCTCCGCCGCCGCGCGCGACAGGCCGCGGTGCTGGATCAGTGCTTCCGCAATCTGGAAGCCGATGGTCAGCACCGGATTGAGGCTCGTCATTGGCTCCTGGAAGATCATGGCGATTTCGTTGCCACGAACATCCTTCATGCTCGCTTCGGGCAGCGTCAGCAGGTCGCGACCGGCAAGCCGGACGCTGCCTTCGACGCGGCCGTTCTCCTTCGGAATGAGCCGCATGATCGAGAGCGCAGTGACGCTCTTGCCCGAACCGGACTCGCCGACGATCGCCACGGTTTCCCGCGAGGCAATATCGAACGACACGTCGCAGACGACGGGAATCCATCGCCGCTCACGCAGGAAGGACGTCGTCAGGCCGGAAACCGACAGCACCGGCGACTGCGCGTTGGCAGCGATTTGATCAGCTCCGCTTGCGCCCATGCTCATGCCAGTGTCCTAATAGCCGCGACTACGATCGACACGCCCCGGCAATTCTTCACCGCGGCGGTGGCGCGCAATCACATCCAGCACGAAATCGACCGCCGTATCCGGCGTCGTCATGCTGGCATTGTGCGGCGTGACCAGGATGCGCGGATGGCTCCAGAAAGGGTGACCCGCAGACAGCGGCTCCGGCTCGGCGACATCGAGGACAGCACCCGACAACGCGCCGCTGTCGAGCGCCGCGAGAAAGTCGGCTTCGACCAGATGCGGGCCACGCCCGACGTTGACGAGCGACGCGCCGCGCGGCAGGCGCGCGAACAAGTCCGCATTGAGGATGCCGCGGGTCTCATCCGTCAGAGGCAACAGGCAGACGAGAATGTCGGTCTGCGCAAGGAAATCCGGCAACGTCCCCATGCCCGTATAACAGGTGACGCCGTCGATCTCGCGCATCGATCGGTTCCAGCCGAGTAGTGGAAAGTCGAAAGCCGTGAGGCGTTCGAGCACGGCCTGGCCGAGTTGGCCGAGACCCATCACGCCGACGCGCCGCCGCTTCGCCGGCGTGATCCGGATCTCGCGCCAGACCTGCGCCTTCTGCTGGGCGATGAAGTGCAGGAGATCGCGATGCAGGGCGAGCACCGCCATGGTGACGTATTCGACCATGGTCTCGGCGATGCCAGGCTCCAGCATGCGAACGAGCGGAATGTGCGCTGGAAGTTTTTTCGCGTCGAACTGATCGACACCCGCACCGACCGAGAAGACCAGCTCGAGATTTGGGAAAGTCGTCGCGATGTCGTCGGGCGGCACCCACGCCACGAGATAGCGGATGTCGGCGGGATCGCCGATGTCGGGCCAGAGCCGGAATGGCACATCGGGCGCGCGCTCGGCGAAGAAGCCCGCCCATTCAGCGCCCCGAACCATGTTGGCCTTGTAGAGAACCGTCATGCCGCCAAAACTCTCAGAACGGGCTGACCGGCGCGAGCCGGCGGCCGTCGATCAGGCGCTTGTGGCTGTAGGCCGCGGGATCGACCAGCGGCGTCGCGCCCGTCACGATGTCCGCCGCGAGCTTGCCGGCCGCAGGACCGATGCCAAAGCCGTGGCCGGAGAAGCCGGTGGCAAGGAAGAAGCCAGGCATGGCATCGACCGGCGAGATGACCGGAATGGTATCCGGCGTGCAGTCGATCGTCCCGCCCCAGGCTTCCGCGATCTCGATGTCCTTCAATTCAGGGTTCGACTTGATCAGCGAAGCCAGCGCGGCATTGACCAGCGACATGTCAGGCGCGGGATCGCGCACCCGCTCGGTCTCGAATGGCGACGGCTTGTCCAAGCTCCAGTTCGTGCCGCGCATGAGCTGGTCGAAGAAGGATTTGCCGAACGACAGTTTCAACCCGTTCTTGCGATGCAGATAGGTCGGCCAGAAAGTTCGCGCGTACCGGAACAGATCAGGCGACAGTTCGACCGTGCCGCGGTTGCGTAGCGCCAGGGTAAAGCCGCCGTCGAGGCGGCGGCGGATGCAATAGAAATCGGTGCCGAGCGCACCGGAGGTGATCTCCGGCCCCGGCGTGGTCCGGCACGCGGTCGCATTGACGAGGCCGATCGGCAGCTCGATGCCGTGGCGACGGCAGAATAGCGACGACCAGGCGCCGCCGGACAGCAGCACCGATTGCGTGCGAACGGTGCCCTTCTCGGTGACGACGGCGCTCACCCGTCCACCTTGCGTCTCCAACCCACGCGCGGCGCAGCCCTGATGAATCGTGACGCCGTGCTTTCGCGCGGCGGTCGCAAGCGCCGGCACGGCCATTGAGGGCTCGGCGCGCCCGTCGCTCGGCGTGTGCAATCCGCCAACCCATGTCTCGGCATTGCCGGGCAGGCGCTCGGCGACCTCCGCCGGCGTCAGCACGGTCGAGTGAACCTGCATCTCGCGCGCCGTTGCGGCCCATCGCTCCCAGCTGGCGAGCTCGTCCTTGCTCTTGGTCAGGAACAGCACGCCGGTACGGCGGAAGCCGGCATCGACGCCGGCATCGTTTTGCATGTCTTCCCACAGCCGCAGCGCCTCGCGGGCCAGCGGGATCTCCTCACGCGCGCGGCCCTGCTGGCGGCACCAGCCCCAATTGCGGCTCGACTGCTCGCCGCCGACATGGCCCTTCTCGACCAAGGCGACGGAGAGGCCCTTCTTTGCGAGATGATAGGCCGCGGAGACGCCAATGACGCCGCCGCCGATGACGACGACATCCACCTGCGCTGGCAGGCGCTCGTCACTGTTTATGCGGGTGAGCGGCGGGGACATGGGAAACTCCAGATATTCAGTTCGATCGAGACAGCTCGGCTCGTCGCTAGTTTGCAGATCATGGGATGTTCATCCGCGGATCGAGCGCGTCGCGCAGGCCGTCGCCGAGGAAGTTGAAGCTCGTCACCGCAAGCGTGATGGCGAGGCCCGGTGCAATCGCGAGCCAGGGCGCGCTGGTGAGATAGATCTGCGCGTTATTGAGCATGTTGCCGAGGCTCGCGGCCGGCGGTTGGATGCCGTAACCGAGATAGCTGAGATAGGATTCGAGCAGAATGGCCTTGGCCACGTTCAGCGTCGCCGCCACCACGATCGGCGCGATCGCATTGGGTACGAGCTCGCGGAACATGATCCGCAGATTCGACGAGCCGAACGCGAGTGCAGCAACCGCAAACTCGCGCTCCCGCAGCGAGCGCACCTGGGCCTCGACGACGCGGGCCACCCACATCCAGGCGGTTGCCGCGATCAGCACGGTGGTGGTGATGAAGCCGGGCTCGATGAGCGCCGCGAGCGCAAGCAGCAGGAAGATGGTCGGAAAGCAGAGCATGGCATCGACGAGCCGCATCAGCACCGCGCCGACCACGCCGCCATAGAAGCCGGCGAAGGCCCCGACGACGATGCCCACCGCCATCGCCATCACCATCGCGACGAAGCCGATCGACAGCGAGACGCGCGCGCCCATCATCAGCCGCGCCAGCACGTCGCGGCCGAGTTCGTCGGTGCCGAGGATGTGCGCGCCCGACAGCGGCGGTGCGAACCGCTTCATGATATCGATGTAGGTGTCGTCGAACGGCAGGAGGTACGGGCCGAATGCCGAACCGAGAACAAGGACGAGAATGATCACCGCGCCTGCAAGTGCAAGCCGGTGCCGACGAAATCGCCGCCACGCGGCCTGGCCGGGTGCGGGTTGAGCGCTGGACAAGTCTACGGTCGTCATCCCTAGCCCACCCGGATGCGCGGATCGACGACCGCATAGAGGATGTCGGCCAGCAGCGACCCGATCAGCACCATGATCGCCGAGAACATCAGAATGCCCATCACCACGGGATAGTCGCGATATCCGATGGAATCGAGGAACAGCCGGCCCATGCCGGGCCAGGTGAACACGGTTTCAGCGACCAGCGCACCACCGAGCAGCGTCGGAAACTGAAGGCCGCCCATCGTGATCATCGGCAGCAGCGCGTTACGCAAGGCGTGAACCGTAAGGATTCGCCATTCCGGCATGCCCTTGGCGCGCGCGGTGCGAATGTAGTCCTGGTTGATGACTTCGAGCATCGAGGAGCGCATGAAGCGGCCCCACATCGCGGTCTCCACCAGCGCCAGCACCAGCGCCGGCGCAATGAGATGATGGAGCAGATCGAGCAGGGAGCCATCGCCGACGGTCTGCCGGTTGCCGGCCGGCAGCCAGCCGAGCTTCACCGAGAACACATAGATGGTGACGAGGCCGAACCAGAAGGTCGGGATCGACAATGCGATCATGGCGCCGACGGTTGCGAGCGAATCGAACAGCGAATAGCGGCGCAGCGCACCGAGCACGCCAATCCAGCAGCCGAGCAGCACCGCGATGATGGTCGCAGTCGCCATCAGTTCCAGCGTGGCGCCGAGATGCGACGAGATCACCGCCAGCACCGCCTCGCCGTCACGATACGAGCGGCCCCAATCGCCCCTCAGCATCCGGCCGAACCAATCGAGATACTGGATCGGCAGCGAACGATCGAGGCCGAGTTGCCGCGTGACGCGGTCGAGATCCTCCTGCGTCATCTGCGCGGACGCCGCGAATTGCGAGAGCGGACCGCCGGGCGCCAGATGCAGGATGGCGAAGCCGATCGCGGACACGATCACCAGCAGCATGATCGCCTGCGCCAGGCGATTGGCGACGTAACGGGCCATCTCAGGCGATCTCGCGCGCCTGAACCATCAGGCCCAATACCATTCGCGAATGTTCCAGCAGTTGATCGACATGTTGATGTTGGGACGGAAGCCTTGCAGCCCTTCCTTCACACCTTCGGCGATGAAGCCCTGGAACAGCGGCAGGATCGCGAGGTCGTCGCGGATGAGCTTTTGCAGAGCGCCATAGGTCGTCTTGCGCTGCGCCAGATCGAACTGCTTGGCACCTTCGGCGAGAAGCCGATCCGCCTCCGGGTTGCGATACTGATAGGTGTTGTAGCCGCGGCCACCTTTGGCAGGAATGGCGCCGGAGCCGAAGCGGGGCGTCACGTCGGGGTCGCTGCCGAGCATGAAATTCACTCCCACGATCACCGAATTGAATTTCGATTGCTGCCAGAAGTCGCCCCAGATCACGGCGGCCGGCATGTTGTTGACGCGCATCGCGGCACCGATCGCGCGCCAGTCCTGGATCAGCAGCTGCTGGGTCTGCTCACGCACCGCATTGCCCGACGTCGTTGAATTGGTGAATTCGAGCTTGACGCCGCCTTTCTCGCGCACGCCGCCGGCGCCGCGGACCCAACCGGCCGCATCGAGCAGCGTGTTGGCCTTGGCCGGATCGTATTTGTGCTGCGGCAGTCCCTGCTGGAACGACCAGGCCTGTTGCGGCACGAAGCTTTCGGTCTGCGTCGGCAAGCCGTAGTTCAGCGCGTCGATGATCGCCTGCTTGTTGATCGCGAGATACAGCGCCTCGCGCACCGTGCGGTCCGCCAACGCGCCGAACTCCAGATTGGGCGCGATGTGCTCCACCGACGACGTGGATGAGACGAAGATCTTGCGGCCCTTCAGCGTCTTCGCTTCCTGCACGAAGTTCGGCAGAATGCCTTGCAGGCCGGTGTAATCGACCTGGCCGGTGCGGAACTGGGTGTAGAGCACGGTCAGGTCTGGAATGTATTTGAACACCACGCGCTCAACGTAGGGTCCCTTGGCGTGATAGCCGGTATGGGCATTCAACTGAATGTGGTCGCCCGGCACGCGCTCGCCCCAGCGGAACGGTCCGGTGCCGACAGGCGCATTGTGGAACGGCGAGGCGTTCGGATCGGTCACCTTCTCCAGGATGTGCTTGGGCACGATGAAGGTCAGCGATCCCAGGATCGACATATAGGGCGAATAGGGAGCTTCCATGCGCCAGTGAATCTCGTCGGGCGCGACGATCTTGATGTCCTTGACGAGACTATGGCCGACGCGGCTGCGCGCGCGAAAATCGGGGTTGTTGATCAGCTCAAGCGAGAACTTCACGTCCTCGGCCGTGAACGGCGTGCCGTCGTGCCATTTCACGTCGCTGCGGAGCTTGATCTTCCAGGTCAGGCCGTCGGCCGAGAGGCCGCCATTCTCGACCGTCGGGACTTCGCGGGCGAGGTCGGGAACGAACTTGCCGTCGGGATCGATGAACCAGAGCGGCGAGAACACCTGCCACCAGATGCCCTGATCGACTTCGATGCCCGGCATCAGGGGATGAAAGACCGTCGGCTCCTGCGACAGCGCCGCGATCACCTGTCCGCGCGGCTTGTCCGGCGGATTGGTCGGGCGTTCTGTCTGCGCAAATGCGTTGCCCGATAGCGTCCATCCCGCCGCGGCGCCGGCCCCGAGCTGAAAGATCTGACGGCGATTCGGATTGCCGAGATGCAGTGCCCCAACGCCGAACTTCCCGGTGTCGTCCGCCATGACCACTCTCCGTTGTCGCACGCGGCACCGTCTCCCGGGCCCCGAGACCCCGGCAAAGGGACAGGAATGGGCTTTAGTGCTTCTAAATTTTCTATCAAAAGTTCATCACGACTAAATACAGCTGTCAATCATATTGCTAGGATGCGCGACCTTTTCACTCCGACTGAAGCTCCGGAACGTCATTGTCCGGGCTGAGATGATGCATGGGAGAGCGACATGGATGGTCGCGGCGAGATCAACGATCCGAAGGATGCCCCGCCGACCGAAACCGACGATGCCGTCGACCAGCGCCTCGGCGAGACCGTGCGGCTGCTGCGGCAGCGCGCGGGCCTGTCGATCCAGGACGTCGCCAAGAAGACCGGCCTCTCCAACGGCATGATCAGCCAGCTCGAACGCGCGCGCGCCATGCCGTCGATACGCACGCTGCGCCTGCTCAGCATCGCGCTCGACGTTCCCATCTCCTATTTCTTCGAGACCACCGATCCCGCCGACGTGCAGCGCTATATCGTGCGCAAGAACGGCCGGCGCCTGCTGCGGCTCACCGCCAGCGGCGTCGTCAAGGAAGCGCTGACGCCGGCAGACAAAGGCCAGCTCGAATTCTACGAGCTCACGCTCAATCCCGGCGCCTCGTCCGGCACCGACTTCCTGCAGCACACCGGCGAGAAGGCGGGCTACATCCTCTCAGGCAGCCTGCGGCTGTGGCTCGACAACCAGGCCCATCTGCTCGACGCCGGCGACAGCTTTCGCTTTCCGAGCATCGTGCCGCACATGTTCGACAACCCGACCCAGCAGACGGCCCGCGTGATCTGGGTGACGACGCTGCGCCAGACCGATTCGCCGGCAGGTTGAAAGCGCCGCCAGCCCGGCACCACCGCAAATTGCCCCTCGACGCTGCCGCGCGGAATCTGTAGCTCACATCTGTAGCTCACGTGGAGCCGGTCATTGACAGGGCGGACACGAGGGTCTGCCACTGACGCGTTGGTGTGAGACCATGAAACTCAGGCGGCTTCTGACACTCGCGATGGCCGCGCAGGTCATCGTGACCGCGGCGGCTCTCCTCGTCTCCTATGCCGCGACCGGAACCGGGTTCGGCATTGCCCAGATCGTCGCCATGCTCGCAAGCGGCGCCATTGCGGTCCTGCTCGCTCGTCTGTGCACGCGCGCGATCGAAACGGCGCAGGAAAAACGGGCCGCCGCGCTACTGACCGAGCAGGCGCGGGCCAGCGCACAGATGACGCAAGCGGTCATCAAGACCGCGCTCGATGCCTTCGTTCAGACCGACCAGAACGGCATCGTGCTGGAATGGAGCCTTCAGGCCGAGGCCCTGACGGGATGGACGCACAAGGAGGCGCTCGGCACGGACGTCGTCAATCTCCTCATCGCCGAGCCGCTGCGCGACGGCTTCAGGCAACGCATGATGCGGCTGCTGCCGGAATTGTCGGATACGCCGATCGGCATCCGGTTCGAAGCGACCCTGCTGCACCGGGACGGCGACGAGATCCTGATCGAGGCCTCCAGCACGGCGCTCCACATCGGGGGGCGCACCCTCATCAACAATTTCGTCAAGGATGTCACCCAGAAGCGCGCCGCCGAGGAGCAGCTGATCCAGGCCCAGAAGATGGAGGCGATCGGTCAGCTCACCGGCGGCATTGCGCACGAATTCAACAACATGCTCACCGTGATCACGGGCACGATCGAGATCCTCGCCGACGCCGTGAAGGATAATCCGCCGCTCGCGACCATCACCAAGCTGATCAGCGACGCCGCCGGTCGCGGCGCCGCGCTGACGTCGAGCCTGTTGTCCTTTGCCCGCAAGCAGGCGCTCAAGCCGGCCGAGAGCGACATCAACGAGCTGCTCGAAGAGCTCGCAAAGCTGCTGCTGGCAACCTTCGACAAGAAGATCGAGATCGTGACCCGGCTCGACGGCAACATTTGGCTCGCCCTCGTCGATCGCGGCCAATTGAGCTCGGCGCTTCTCAACCTCGCGATCAACGCCCGCGACGCGATGCTGGACGGCGGCAGACTGACGTTGACGACGCGCAACGTCGTGTTCGGCGTCCGCGAGGCCGTGGCGGTCGGGGCCGGCTATGCCGGCGACTATGTCGAGATCGAGATAGGCGATACCGGCACTGGCATTCCGCCGGCCATTCTGGAGCGGATCTTCGATCCCTTCTTCTCGACCAAGGACATCGGGAAGGGCACCGGGCTCGGGCTCAGCATGGTGTTCGGATTCATCAAGCAGTCCGGTGGCGGAATCAAGGTCGCTTCCGAAGAAGGACGCGGCACGACTTTCACGATCTATCTGCCGAAGGCGGAGGCGAGCACGCTTCGCCCCACCGGCTATGACGAGCGCAAGGTCGTGGGCGGGACGGAAACCATTCTTTGTGTCGAGGACGACCGCGACGTCCGCCAGTACGTCACGGTTCAGCTCGAAAGCCTCGGCTACAAGGTCATCTCGGCCGCCAATGCAGCCGAGGCACTGGCCATCGCGGCCGAAGGCACGCCCTTCGACCTGCTTTTCACCGACATCGTGATGGCCGGCAGCTTGAACGGACGAGAGCTCGCCGACGAGATGGTGGCATCGCGCCCCTCGCTGCGGGTGCTCTTCACGTCGGGCTATGCCTACGACGCCCCGCATGCGCAGGGGCGCGCCACCAAGGGCGCACCGCTTCTGACAAAGCCCTACCGCAAGGCCGAGCTCGCGCGCATGCTGCGCCGCTCTCTCGACACCGCTGTCGACGACGCGGGCGATCCGATCCCGACGCCCTATTCCGTGCAGGCCGATCTCGAAGGCTTTCTGCGCAGGCAGGCGGCTGAACGCGATGGCGCGACAAGGTCGCGGAAGACCTAGGCCATCCGCTGCGAATTCCAACGCGGGTGGCATGGTTGAATGGTCAATCAACGACAAGCTAAAAGACTGCGACGATCAGTATTGCTGGGGCGATGTTACTCAGGCGACGACGTTCAAATGATGCCGCGTCTTCGCGCCGCGCGCTCCCCAACCGACATCGGGAAGCCGCCGGCGCATCAGCTCATCTTCCGCCGCAGCGTCGCTGACGGCGTCTCGCCGAATTTTTCGCGATAGGCGCCGGCCATGCGGCCGAGATGGGTGAAGCCGAGATCGAAGGCGATCTCGGTGATCGAAGTGTCCAGCTCGGCTTGCGTGAGCCGGGTGTGGAGATTGGCGAGGCGCATGTCGAGCAGCATCTGCGAGATCGACACGCCGAAATGACGGCGGAAACCGAGCTGTAGCGCGCGGATGCCGATCCCGGACTCACAGGCGAGGTGCGCAACGTCGAGCGGCTCGCAGGCATTCGCCGCGAGGCAGTCCCGCGCAGTGTGCAGCGCGCGCGGCAGACGCTCGCCCTGGCCCGAGAACGTTCTGATCGCGTCGGACAGGCCGTGCCGCTGGCCGTCGAGGAGGTAATGAAGCAGCGCCTCGCGCCAGCCCGCGGTCGCGACCGGTGAAAGCCTGCCGGACGCTCCGAGACCTTCGGCGAGCATCATCAGCTCGACGAGCTTCGCCGCGAGGCCGCGCGCGGCCGGCACGTTCAGGTCGAGCGTAGGGTCGAACTCGACCGCGCCGGTCGCCCTGCCCGACAATGCCGCTGCGCGCTGCTCGACCATGCGGCGGTCGAGCAGCAGGATCGCTTGCGCCGACTCGGTCCAGATCATCCGGGTCGGGATGGTCGGCGACAACAGCGACGCCGTCCGTTCCGGCGCTGTGTCGAGTTCGCGGGTACCTGCGCGGATACGGGCCGTGCCGGCGAGCGGGATCTGCACCAGGAAGAAGCGGTCGAGGCAGCCGGGATCGATGGTGACGGATCCGCCATAGGCGACATAGTTGATGGAAAAGCCGTCGAAGGCGGCACAATTGTGCCTGGCCGAGAAGCCCGACCTCCGCATCGGCGTCAGATCATGCGGGCAGAAGATGCGCCCGACCTGCTCGGCCGCCTCGTCGGCGTCGTCGGTGGTGACGCGGGCGAAAGCCGCGAGCCTTTCGGCCGCGGATCGAGGCGTGCTCATTTCCAGCTCGGCTGCGGACATCGCCGACCACGCTTGGCATCACGGAATATTTTAAACCTATAATAGTTCCCCGTCCCCGGAAAGAGCCCTGTCGCAAAAACGTCGTGCCGCACGGCACAGGACGTGTCCGGATTCGTTTAGCGGATAGACAGCAGCCCGCGCCTGACCGAAGCTCCACCCTCGTCGGGATCCACGATGGAGGCGAGCCATGACTGCACTCGAGAAGGGCATTACCGCGAACGGCACGGGCTATGGCGGCAAGACCTGGAATATTCTGGGCCAGGTCTATTTTCCCAAGGCCGTCACCGATTCCACCTTTGCCTTCGAGACCAACAGCGAGCCGGGCCAGTTCGTGCCAGTGCACATCCATCCGACCCAGGACGAATTCATCCTGGTGCAGGAGGGCACGCTCGACCTCAAGCTCGACGGCAAATGGGTCAAGGCCAACGCCGGCGATCTCGTGCGCCTGCCGCGCGGCATCCCGCACGGCTATTTCAACAAGTCCGACAAGCCGGCCCGCGCGCTGTTCTGGGTCTCGCCGATGCAGAAGCTGGAGGCGCTGTTCAACCAGCTCCACAATCTGGCCGACCCCGCCGAGGTCGTGCGCATCTCGGCCCTGCACGAGGTCGACTTCCTGCCGCCTGAAGCCAACGACTAGGCGGCCGCCCCACTCCCATTTCTGTTTCGTCGCAGGTCCAGCGGCGGCGCAGCGCGGCCGAACGCGGCCTGCTGTGCCCAGAACATTCGAGCTCGCGAGCAATCCCATGGTCAACCCAAAGCATGTCTGCGTGATCGGCGCCGGCGTCTCCGGCCTTGCCGCCGCAAAGGCGTTCTCGACCCGCGGTCACCGGGTCACCATCATTGAACGCAGCGCCGATCTCGGCGGCGTCTGGGAGCCGGCGCGCTCCTATCCGGAGGTGCAGACCCAGAGCCCGAAGGAGCTCTACCGCTACACCGACCGCGCCATGCCCGAAGCCTATCCGGAATGGCCGACCGGATCGCAAGTCCACGCCTACCTCGCCGACTACGCACGAATTTTTGGCCTCGACCGTATGCTGCGTTTCAACACCAGCGTGTCGGGCATGGCGCGACGCGCCGACGGCAGACCAGGCTGGACGCTCGCGCTCTCGGACAAGAGCGGCGCCAGCACAGCTGAGGATTTCGACTTCGTCGCGGTCTGCACCGGACAGTTCAACGAGCCGCGGGAGCTGCACTGCCCAGGCGAAGACGGCTTTCTAGCACAGGGCGGGCAGATCCTGCATTCATCGAAATACAACGATCCTCAAGTGGTGAAAGGACGGCGCGTCGTCGTGCTCGGCGGATCGAAATCGGCAACCGACATCGCGGTGAACGCCGTGAAAGCGGGCGCGCGTGAGGTGACGATCGTGATGCGCGAGCCGGTCTGGCGCATTCCTTATTTCATCGGCGGTCTCGTGAACTTCAAGCGCATCCTCTACATCCGTGCGCAGGAGGAGATGTTTCCGGGCTGGGGCATCGGCGCGATGTCGCGCCTTGCGCATCGCATCGCAGCACCGTTCGTCTGGGCAAACTGGCGCGGGCTGGAAAGCCTGTTGAAGGCGCAGCTCAAGCTGAAGCAATGCAACATGGTGCCGAAGGAGCGGATCGAGGACGGAGTCAACTGCTCGGTGCCGATCGCAACACCCGGCTTCCATCCGATGGTAGCCGACGGCCGCATCAAGGCCGTGTTCGGCAGCTTCGATCATTACGACGGTGACACCATCGTGATGAGCGGCGGCGAGCGCGTGGCGGCCGATGTCGCGGTGCTCGCGATCGGCTACAAGCTCGGCGTGCCATTCCTGCCCGCCGCGTACCAGGCAAAACTGGTCGATGCGGATGGGCAGTACCGGCTCTATCGCCTGATCGCCAATCCCGACCTGCCGGAGCTCGGTTTCGTCGGTTTCAACTCCTCGTTCTGCACCGTGCTCTGCGCCGACCTCGCCGCCAACTGGCTGGTCCGTTACGCCGACGGACAGCTCGCACGCCAGCCGACCGCGCAACAGATGCGCGACAACATCGAGATGATGCTGCACTTCAAGCGGGTCGAACGGCCGGCTGCGGGCGTCTATGGCGGCCTCTGCGTCGCGCCCTATCACTACCGTCACTTCGACGAGCTGATGGCCGACATCGGCGCCAAGGAGCAGAAGCGCGGCGGGCTCGCGGGCCACTTCCGGCCGCCGGACGCGGACGCCTATGCGCGGTTTCTCGCCTCCGCGCCGGATTACCAAGCGGCGTGAGGCCGCGAATTCGGGCCGAGTGGGATTTGCCGCTCGCCAGCCCTCGCCTCCGATGCTTACGATCCCCTTGGCCATCGAATCGACAGGCCCAGGGAACCGGCCATGAGAGCACGACATCGCGCCGCCGCAGTCATAACGGCGCTTGGGCTGATCCTTGCGACCTTCGTCCCGAGCCTGGCGCAAACGCTCACGGCCAGGCAATCGGAGGCGGTTGCGACCTACGAGCGTGCGCTCGGCGATTTCAAAGCGATTCTCTCCGAGCGGCGCCGCCAGATCGACGCCAAACAGCCGCTGCCGAACCTGCCGGGCCAGGCGCTCTATCTGGCACGCGTCGCCGTGATCAGTGCTTACAAGGATCTCACCGACGTCATGCCGTCGCGGACCGGCAGGCCCAACAAGTTCGAGATCCCGCCGGCCTATTTCGATGCCGACATCGAACCGCTGGTGGACGAATACTCAAAGCTGTTCGAGATCATGGAAGCGCCGCCGGCCGGCGCGCAGAACTCGGCGACACCGTTCAAGGACGTGGTGGATCTCGCGGTCGCGATCGCACGCGCCAAGGGGTTGGCGCCTGACCACGCCGAAGCCGCGGGCCGGATCAGTCTGGGGCTGTTCTTCGCCGAGACCAACGGCAAGCAGAACGTCCGCAACGGGCGCTCGAACACCTATATGGGCAGCTTCCAGACCGGCCCGTCCGAGGACCGCAACGGCCATAGGAAATGGGACGCCATCAAGGGCGAGATCGCGGCCGCCGATCCCGGGTTGAGCGCGCGCGACGACAAGGAGGAGGCGCGGGCCCGCGGCACCGATCATCGCTTCAATCACTGGACCAACGTGCGCGACGGCCTGATGAACGCGCATGCGGATATTTTCCGGGAGATCCCAGGAATCGTGAAGACGCTGCCCGACCCGATCGACCAAATGAAGCTGTTCGAGCTGATCCAGATCGTTCCCACGCCGACGCGGGCGGCGCTCAGGTCCGGCGATCTCCTGAACTACAGGGTGTCCAGTCCGACGATCATGAAGCACCTGCGCAACAACAGCATCTTCGCATTCGGACAGGCCGACCGGGCGCGCACCTCGGCAAGCTTCCGGGAAATCCTTGGCGCGATGTGGCTGTTCAAGCGGAAGTTCGAGAAGGCGATGGCGAAATACGCGGAGATCAAGCCACGCTGAGGGCCCTCGCCGCGCGGCACGCGACTGAGAGGCGAGCTCCCGCCTTGTAGCCGTCCGTCGGCGTCTTCAAAGGCAAACGCTCGCCACCTGGTCATTGCGTCCTGCTACCGGTGCATTTAGCTTCTCCGGACAAGAACAAATCTCGGGGGGACACATGACAGCCGCTCTTCGCAAGCGCACGCGCCGTGCCGCATGTGCTTTGATCTCAACATCCCTGGCGGGCCTCGCCAATTTCGCCGCGCACGCCGAGATCGTCGTCACGGCCAATGACGGCAAGATGGTGCTCGAGAACGGCAGCGCCCTGGTGCGCAAGCAACCACTGCCGGACACGGTGAGCGTCATCGACTTCACCGACGGTGCCTTGAAACTTCTAGGCGAGGTGCCCGCCCCGGCCAGCGTCGTCGGACCGCCGCCGAGCGTGGCAATTGCGCCGGATGGCGCGTTCGCCCTCGTTACCGGCGCGATGAAGCTCGATCCCGCGGATCCGACCAAGACGGTGCCCGACGACAAGCTTTCGGTCATCGACCTGAAATCCACGCCGCCCAAAGTACTGGCGACCTTGCAAGCCGGCGCGGGCGCTGCCGGCGTTTCGATCAACCGTTCGGGCACGCTGGCCCTGGTTGCGAACCGCAGCGAAGGAACGGTCTCGGTCTTCACCATCAGCGGGCGCACGCTTGCGCCCGTCGGCAAGATCCAGCTCGGCGACGCCAAATCAGGCCCCAGCCACGCGGTCTTTTCCCGTGACGGCGCGACCGCGCTGGTCACGCGCGACGGAGACAGTAAGATCTCGCTTCTGACTGTGGACGGGAGCAAGGTCGAGTACGCCAAGCGCGATCTCTCCGCGGGCATCCGCCCCTACGGCATCGATCTCACCGGCAGCGCCGCCGCCATCGTCGGCAATGTCGGCGCCAGCAGCGGCGACAACGACTCGATCAGCCTGATCGACATGACGGCGAAACCGATCCGCGTCGTCACGACAGTCACCGTCGGGCAGACGCCGGAAGCCGTGAAGATGTCCCCGGACGGCAACTACGTGGCCGTGACCGTCATGAACGGTTCGAACAAGCCGTCGGCGTCGCCGTTCTTCAACGATTTCGGCCTGCTCAAGGTCTACAAGATTTCGGGCACTGACCTTACGCCGGTGACGGAAGCGAAGATCGGCCATTGGTGCCAGGGCATGGTGTGGTCCAAGGAGTCCAAATATGTCGTGGCCCAGTGCATGGTCGAAAACGAGCTGATCGCCTTCTCGTTCGATGGCAAGGCGCTGAACAAGACATCCACGCTCAAGATGCAAGTGAGCCCCGCGGGCATCCGCACCGCGGAGCCGTAGGGCCGGAGCGCGGCGCAGTCATCCTGCGCCGCCATCCTATTCGGTGCGGATCGGCGCGTCCTTCAGGCCATTGCTGTCATAGGCCTTGCGCAAGGTGCCATTCGTCACCGCCTCGTTCATGAATTTGGTGACGAAGGTCAGCGCTTGGGGGTGGCCGAGCGGCACAGCGACCGCCGTGACGGTCTTCTTGAAGGTCTCGTCGAGCACGCGCGTGCCCGGGATCTTCTGCGCCATCTTGTTGAGCTGGTCGCGCGACAGCGCAAACGCATCGATCTGGCCGCTGCTGAGGAGGCCGAAGATCTCGTCATAGGTCTGATAGCCCGTGACCTTCGCATTCTTCAGATGCGCGGCCGCGCCGCGCATCGTGGTCGTGGCGTTCACGGCCGCGACCTTGATGCCCACCTGATCGAGCGTGGCGAAATTGGTGACGTTCGAGCCTGATTTGACGATGTAGGTGGCGTCCGCGACCTCGTAGATCGGGCCGAACATCATCCTGCTCTCGCGCTCAGGATCTTTGGGCAGCCAGGTGACGTCCCAGTTGCCGTTCGATGCCGCGTCAGTGATCTGCCCTGAATTCTGGTACACGACATATTCGACGGGCACGCCGAGTTGCCCGGCCATCTCCCTGCCGAGATCGACCGGCACGCCGGCATAGCCGTCTCCGGTCTTGGTGGACCAGAACGCGCCGCCAGCCAGGCTGATCGCAATCGCGACCCGCAGCTTGCCGGTCGGTGCGATCTCGTCCTTAAGTCCATCGCCTAGCGCGGGCATGACGACCGCCGCTGCGAGAATGAGGCCGGCAAGGACCGACTTAAGGACCGACGTGGGCATGTCATGATCTCCCGACCTTTTCTTCTTGTATTCTTCTCTTGTTCGTCCCGACCGCTTCGCGCGCCGTCGCTCGGCCTGTGACATAATTCTGGTCGATCGGGTGCGCGATGAAAAGCGGTTTGTGATGGCAAAACTGCCAAAGGCCACAGCGCGGTCCGCAGCGCAAGGCCGACGACTGCCATGGCTATGGTGTTCCACGTCCGGGCATTTGTTGGTAGCCTCCCGCCTCGACAGACAGCAACCGGGGGCCACCGAATGACCTGCGCGAATCCCGCATCTCCCGCACGGCGCAACGAAGCGTGGAGACATGTCAGGCAGGCACTGGCCGCCGCGATGGCCGTGGCCGCGCTCGCCGGCTGCGAGGACAAGAACAGTTTCGTCGCTCCGCCGCCGCCCAAGGTGGACGTCGCCGCGCCGGTGCAGCGCCCGGTGACGCGGTATGTCGAGGCCACCGGCAACACCGCGCCGTTCAAGAATGTCGATCTCGTCGCGCGCGTGCAGGGATTCCTGCAATCGATCGACTACCAGGACGGCGCCTTCGTCAAGCAGGGCACCCAGCTGTTCACGATCGAGCCCGAGACCTACAAGCTCAAGCTCGACCAGGCGCGGGCGGCCGAGGCCGGCGCGCAGGCCTCAGTCCGGCAGGCGGAAGCCGACTACAAACGGCAGGCTGAGCTGGTGCAGCGCCAGGCCGTCTCGCAGGCCACGCTCGACACCTCGACATCGACGCGCGATAACGCGCAGGCCAATCTCCAGCAGGCCGAGGCCAACACCAAGCTCGCCCAGGTCAACTACGGCTACACCAACGTGACCGCGCCTTTCGACGGCATCGTCAGCGCTCACATGGTCTCGGTCGGCGAACTCGTCGGCGTCTCCTCTCCAACTCAACTCGCGTCCATCGTCGCGATGGACCCGATCTATGTGAATTTCACCGTCAACGAGCAGGACGTGCTGCGCATCCGTGCCGAGGCCGCCCGCCGCGGGCTCACCGCCGCAGACATGAAGCAATTTCCGATTCAAGTCGGTTTGCAGACCGAGGCCGGTTATCCGCATGAGGGCAAGCTTGACTATGTCGCCCCGACCCTCACCCAGTCGACGGGCACGCTCGCAGTGCGGGGCCTTGTCCCCAACGACAAGCGGGTGCTGCTGCCCGGCTATTTCGTCCGCGTTCGCGTGCCCTTCACTCAGGAGAAGGACGCCCTGCTCGTGCCCGACACCGCGCTCGGCAGCGATCAGGGCGGCCGCTATCTCCTCGTCGTCAATGGCGACAACGTTGTCGAGCAGCGCAAGGTGCAGATCGGTCCCGTGGACAACGGTTTGCGCGTGATCGAAAGCGGCTTGAAGCCGGAGGACCGCGTGGTGACCGCGGGACTGCTGCGGGTGATTCCGGGCCAGAAGATCGACCCGCAGGTGACGAAGATCGAGCAGCCGCAGGCGTCTGCCAAGTAAGATCTGCAAGTAGGAGCGCCGGCCATGATCTCAAAATTCTTCATCGAGCGGCCGGTCCTCTCGAACGTCATCGCGCTGCTGATGATCCTGATCGGCGGCGTCGCGCTGTTCAACCTCGCGATCGCGCAATATCCCGACGTGGTGCCGCCGACGGTGCAGGTCACCACACGCTATCCCGGCGCCAGCGCCAAGACCGTGATCGACACAGTTGCCTTGCCGATCGAACAACAGGTCAACGGCGTCGAGGACATGCTCTACATGCAGTCCTACAGCGGCTCCGACGGCACCTATACGCTGACCGTGACCTTCAAGATCGGCACTGACCTGAACTTCGCGCAAGTGCTGGTGCAGAACCGCGTCTCCAGCGCGCTGTCGCAATTGCCCCAGTCGGTGCAGAACCAGGGCGTCACCGTACAGAAGCGGTCGACGTCGATCCTGCTGTTCGTGACGCTGACCTCGCCTGACAAGACGCTCGACAGCCTTTATCTGAGCAACTACGCCACCATCAATCTCCGCGACGAACTCTCGCGCCTGCCCGGCGTCGGCAACGTCACCGTGTTCGGCGCCGGTCAGTATTCGATGCGGGTGTGGCTCGATCCGAACAAGCTGCAGGTCCGCGGCCTGGTGCCGCAGGACGTCATCCAGGCGATCCAGCAGCAGAGCCAGCAGGTCTCCGCCGGCCAGGTCGGCGCACCGCCGACACCGCCGGGACAGGCGTTCCAGTATACACTCAACGTCAACGGCAGGCTCGACGACACCACCGAGTTCGAGAACATCATTGTCAAATCAGGCACCAGCGGCGACGTCACGCGGGTGCGCGACGTCGGCTGGGTCGAATTGGGCGCGCAGACCTACAGCCAGATCTTCTCGCTTAACAAGCAGCCGGCCACCGGCATCGGCGTGTTCCAGTCGCCCGGCGCCAATGCACTCCAGGTCGAGCAGGCCGTTGAGAAGAAGATGGCGGAGCTTGCCAAGGCCTTCCCCCAGGGCATGAAGTACGACACGCCGTTCGACACCACCAAATTCGTGCAGGCCTCGGTGCACGAGGTCTACATGACGCTGATCGAGGCCGGCCTGCTGGTGCTGGTCGTGATCCTGGTGTTCCTGCAGGACTGGCGCGCGATGCTGGTGCCGGCGACCACTGTGCCGGTGACCATCATCGGCGCCTTCGCCGCCATGGCCGCGCTCGGCTTCACCATCAACATGTCGACGCTGTTCGCGATCGTGCTAGCGATCGGCATCGTCGTCGACGATGCCATCGTCGTGGTGGAAGGCGCGGCCCACAACATCGAGCAGGGCATGAACGGCCATGACGCCGCGATCAAGGCGATGGACCAGCTGTTCGCGCCGATCGTCGGCATCACGCTGGTGTTGATCTCGGTGTTTTTGCCAGCGTCGTTCCTCGCCGGGCTCACCGGCCGCATCTATTCGCAATTTGCGCTGGTGATCGCGGCGACCGCGCTTCTGTCCGCCATCAACGCGGCGACGCTGAAGCCGACGCAATGCGCTCTCTGGCTGCGGCCGACGGTGCCGCCGGAGCAGCGCAACTTCTTCTATCGCGGCTTCAACGCGGTCTACAACCGCGTCGAGCGCGGCTACATCCGACTGATCGGCGTGCTGTGCAGGAACAGCACGATCTCGGTCGCGATCGCGCTGGTGCTGATCGGGATCGGCGGCTACGGGCTGTCCCGGGTACCGACCGGCTTCCTGCCGATCGAGGACCAGGGCTACCTGATCGCCGCCGTGCAACTGCCTGACGGTGCCGCGCTGGAACGGACCCAGAAGGTGCTCGACAGAGCGAGCGAGCTGATCAAGGACACGCCCGGAGTCCAGCAAGTCATCACCATCGCCGGCATCTCCGCGCTGGACAACAGCGCCAGCCTTGCCAATGCCGGCGTCGCCTACATTATCCTGAAAGATTGGGACGCGCGCAAAGGACCGGGCGAGGATCTGCGCTCACTGGTCTACGGGCTGAACGACAAGCTCGCGGCCATCATGGAAGCGCGCACGCTGGTGCTGCCGCCGCCGCCGATCCAGGGCATCGGCAACGCGGCCGGCTTCTCGATGCAGGTCGAGCTGCGCGACGGCAACAGCGATTTCGCCAAGCTCCAGGCCATCACGGGCGCGATGGTCAGCAATGGCCAGAGCCAGAGCGCGCTGCAGCGCGTCCAATCCTCGTTCCGCTCCTCGGTGCCGCAATTCAACGTCGAGATCGACCGCATCAAGACCCAGACGCTGCACGTGACGACGGACCAGGTGTTCGCGGCGCTCTCGACCTATCTCGGCTCGTCCTATGTCAACCAGTTCAACAAGTTCGGCCGCGTGTTCCAGGTCTACACCCAGGCCGATCCCGCCTTCCGCGTCACCGAGCGCGACATCGCCAACATGATGGTGCGCAACTCGAACGGCGACATGATCCCGATCGGCACGGTTGCCACGATCACGCCCGCCACCGGCCCGTCGCTGATCAGCCTCTACAATCTCTATCCATCGTCGACCGTGATCGGCCTGCCGGCGCAGGGCTACTCCTCTGGCCAGTCGCTGAAGCTGATGGAGGAGATCGCGGACAAGACGCTGCCGCCGGGCACCGGCTTCGAATGGACCGCGATGTCCTATCAGGAGAAGGCCGTCTCCAACCAGATCTACTGGGTGTTCGGGCTCGCCATGCTGCTGGTCTATCTCGTGCTCGCCGGCCAGTACGAGAGCTGGTACGCGCCGATCTCGGTAATCCTGGCGGTGCCGCTGTCGTTGCTCGGCCCCATGCTGATCCTCAACGCACTGAAGATCGACAACAACCTCTATTGCCAGATCGGCCTGATCCTGCTGATCGCGCTGTCGGCCAAGAACGCCATCCTGATCGTCGAGGTCGGGCTCGAGCTGCACGGCCGCGATGGCAAGCCGGTGCTGGAATCCGCGGTCGAAGCTGCGCGCGCCCGCTTCCGCCCGATCCTGATGACGTCGTTCGCCTTCATCCTCGGCGTGGTGCCGCTGGTGATCGCGACCGGCGCCGGTGCCAGCGCGCGCAAGTCGATCGGCATCACGGTGTTCTCGGGCATGCTGGCCTCGACCTGCCTCGCGGTGCTGTTCGTGCCGGCGTTCTTCGTGGTGGTGCAGCGCTTCGAGAACTGGCGTGCGTCGAAGAAAACGCCGAAGGCGGTGGCAGTGGCCGAAGTGAAATCCTAGGCTTTCTCCGTGGACGTCGGCCGCGCCTCCCCGCTCGAGACCAGGAGCACCGACACCTTCGCTTGCCTGAGCACGGCGTCGGCGACGCCGCCGAAGGAGAGATGATCGGCCTGGATGCGATCGACCCCCATCACCACGAGATCGACGGCGGTGGTCTCGATCTCGCGCAGGATCGCCGCTTCAGGCGCCCGGTTCGCGCGCAAGGTCGTGGTGATGTCGACCTCGTAACGGGCGGCGAGATCGCTGGCGTCCTTCAGGATGCCGGCCTCCTGGTTCAGACCACGCGAGGCGCCGCGCTGCGCGCCCTTGTCGCGCGTCGTCGCGACATAGATCACCCGGAGCGAGCCTGATCCCGCCTGCGCCAGCGCGACCGCGACCTCGGCGCCGCGCTTGGAGACGCCGCTGCCGGAGACCGGAACGAGGATGTTGAGCGCCTCGGGCGTCGGCTGCTTCAGGTGCTTGCCCTTGGCCGCCACGACCGCGAGCGGTCCCTCGAACTTCGCTGCGATGTCCTCGATCCTCCGATCGAAGCGATCCTTGGCGGCAGCAACCTTGTCGACGCCGATGACCAGAAGATCGAAGCCCTTGCGCGCTTCGTCGGCGATGGACTCGCCGAGCTCCGCACGCCTTGCCCGGGTGACGACGTCGACGCTGCCGACATCGCCATCGCCATGGGCCGATACGATCTCGGCGGCCTTCTTCACCACGGTTTCCGCGCTTTCCTCTTCATCGCGGCCCTTCTCCTGATCCTTGGCGCGCTTGCCGATGTGCAGCACGGTGATTGGCAAGCCGCGCATGCCGGCGATCAGGCCGGCGATGTGGGCAGCGAAGGTGGCGTTCACGCTCTCGTCCACGGCGAGCAAGGGGCGTTCGAGATTGCCGACGAAGCCGCGCTTCTCGAATTCTTCCCGCTCCAGGCGCTCTTGCTCGTCCTTGTTCATCGGCAGCTTTGCCAGCGCGGCGCGCAGCATCGGCGGCATCGCCATCGTGGTCACGATCGCCATGGTCACAATCATCGTGAACAGGTTCTGGCTGAGCACGCCGATCGAAAGACCGATGGTGGCGATGATCACCTCGGTCGAGCCGCGCGCGTTCATCCCGCTTGCGAGGGCCAGCGACTCCCTTGTGTTCAGCCCGCCCACGGTTCCGCCGACGAAGGCGCCGCCGAACTTGCCGACGCTGGCGATCACGACCAGCAGGCCGGTGAGCATCAGCAGATGGGGATCGCGCAGCACCGTGAGGTCGGCGCTCAGGCCGGCCAAACCGAAGAACACCGGCATGAAGAAGCTCGAGATCAGCCCGCGCAGCCGCTCGTCGATCTGCCGCGTCAGGATCGGGGACTCCCCGACCAGAATGCCGGCGACGAAGGCACCGAGCACGGTGTGGACGCCGATCAGATGCGTGACCAGCGCCATCGCGCACATCAGCAGCAGGATCACCGTGATGACCGGGGCGGTGCTGACGAGATTGTCGTTGGCCCATCGAATGAGCTGGAACACGATGCGGCGGCCGATGGTGAAGCTAATCGCGAGGAAGGCCAGCGTGCCCAGCACAGCTTTCGCCACCGAGGCGATATCCAGCGCGCCGTGCGAAGCGAGGCTGAAGATGACGGCGATGATGATCCAGCCGATGGTGTCGTCGATGACGGCGGTGGCGACGATGATCTGGCCGACATTGCGGCGCATGAAGTTCATCTCGCGCACAACCACCGCGACGATCTTCACCGAGGAGATTGACAGCGCCGTGCCCATGAACAGCGACGCAACCAGGCGGGCTTGCGGATTCGGCAACAGCGCATCTGGCAGGAATTCGCCGAGCGCAAAACCGCAGGCAAAGGGCACGAGGATGCCGGCAATCGAGATCGCGATCGCGGCCTTGCCGACCTTCCTGACCAGCTTGAGGTCGGTCTCCATGCCGGTCAGCAGCAACAGCAGCAGGATGCCGAACTGCGCGATGCCGTCGATCATCGCTTTCTGCTCGGGCGTTTTGGGGAAGATTGCCTGCTGTGCGTCAGGCCAGACCCAACCGAACAGCGAGGGACCGAGCAGGATGCCGGCGAGCAATTCGCCGATCACCGAGGGCTGGCCGAGGCGCTGCATGATCTCGCCGAGACCGCGGCCGACCGCGATCAACAGCACGATCTGGGCCACCAGCAGGAATTCCGAGGGACCGGCCGATTTGCCGCCCTCGGCGCTGGCCGCAACGGTGGTGAGGACAAGCGCCGCGGGGACAAGGCCGACCGGTCGGAGCAGGCTCCACTGCATGCAGGAATTTTACCCCTTCATCTGCCCCGGCGAGGTGCCGGGATGACGGGGATAGAACCCGCGGCAGGCAACAGGAGTTCCTTGACTTCGCGGCGGGTAAGGGGCCTCAACAAAAAAACGCGAAAACAACCCCATGCACAGTAGAGATGAGGTTGAAAAGACTGGAGAAAATTTCGTCTTTGCCGAAATCTAATTTCGCTTTGCCGAAAATGCTTGCCCCGTCGGGCAAAACACTGGCATGATGGCATCATCGGCAGACTACGCGAGCCGCCGCCACTCCCACGTCATTGCGGGCGCGGCGACTTGACAGCCGAACCTTTAGCGAAGGCGGAAGCAATCCAGAATCCGTCCGCCGAAAGATTCTGGATTGCTTCGTCGCTACGCTCCTCGCAATGACGGGATTGAAACGGGCGCGCGCCTCACGCCGATCCCTCACACCGCCTGCGGTGTCCTGATCTCGCGCGGGAGAATGATCGCGGCTGCGATCGCGAGCAGGCAGAGTGCGGCGAAGGCATGCAGCATGGTGACGAAGCCGCCCTGCTCGTAGAGCCAGGCGACCAGGCCGACCGAGGCGCCGGCCGCGGTGAAGCCGATGAAATAGCGCACGGCATAGGCGCGCGAGCGCCATTCCTCGCTGGTGTATTTGCCGACCATGGCGTCGTTGACCGTGACCTGTCCGAACGCGCCCATGACGATGCCGATCGAGACCAGGATCAGCGGCAGATTGGACAGGCTCGCGGCGAGATACAGGAACGGCGCCAGCATGAAGGACAGCGGCAGCGCCACTGTCTTCAGCGAATAGCGGTCGAGCAGCCGGCCGATCGTATACTGCGTCATCGCGCCGAACACGTAGACGCAGGCCGCGATGACGCCGAGCAGCGCCGGGCTTTTGGTGAGATCGGCAAGCCGCTCCGCGAACAGCTTTGGCAGCGCCACGGTGACGGCGTTGAACGTCGTGGAGATCGCGATCACCACGATCAGCAGCGACAGGATCACGCGCCACATGTCCTGCTTGGCGACCCGCGCCTGCGCTGCCGCCTGCTTCGAGCCCTTGCGGTCCTCGTGAACGACCATCGTCGCGAACGCGATGCCGATCAGGATGGTGACGATGCCGGGGACGATGAAGGCGAAGCGCCAGCCGAGATACTGGCCGATCACGCCGGTGACCAGCGCCGACGAAGCGACGCCGAGATTGCCCCAGACGCCGTTGATGCCCATCTCGCGGCCGAGCCTGTCAGCGTAGGAGACGATCATGGCAGTGCCGACGGGATGATAGATCGAGGCAAAAATGCCGATCGCGAACAGCGCCGCGCCGAGTTGGGCCGGGGTCTGCACGAAGCCAACCGAGATCATGGAGGCGCCGATGCCGACGAAGAAGATCAGCATCATGTGGCGACGGCTCCAGCGGTCGCCGAGCCAGCCGGTGAGCAGCGAGCCCGCGCCGAAGGCGACGAAGCCCGGCGTCGCGTAAGGCAGGAGTTCCGAATAGGCCATGCCGAGCGCCGGTCCCATGATGATCACCGCGGCGGCGAAAATCAGCATCGCGTAATGGTCGATGAAATGGCCCGCGTTGACGAAACTGATCACCCGGCTGGGGCTGTTCATGGGAATCCTCTCCTGCTCCGAAATGAGTTATATGTCTTGGGCATGACGGGATGCTGCCAATGACTGTCGTCGAGACGCCAATCCTCCGGGCGGTCCGGAGCAATCATCGCTCGCCCGCGGGCGTGCATCTGGTCGCACGCGACTATCCCAAGGGCATGCGGATCGATCCGCATATGCACCGCGAGGCACAGCTGATCTATGCCGCCAGGGGCACCATGCAGGTGACGACGCCCGGAGGGCGCTGGCTGGTGCCGCCGGACCGCGCGGTCTGGGTCCCCGCCGGGCTCCAGCACGCCATCGATCTGCTCGCCGACATCGAGATGCGGACGCTGTATTTCGACTTGGCCTGGCTGAAGCGCGCGCAGCGCCATGAGGGACTGACCAAGGAATTCGTGGTGCGGGTGTCGCCGCTGCTGAACCAGGCGATCCTCGCGCTGTTCGACGCGCAAAATACCGAGGAGCGGACCGATCTGCTGGTTCGGCTAGTGATGCTGGAACTGGTCCGGGCCGAGGATTCCGCGACCTTCGTGCCGCTGCCACACGAGCCGCGCTGCCGGCGCGCGGCCATGATCGTGCTCGACGATCCCACCGGCCTGCACGACATCGACGCGCTGGCGCGCGAGGTCGGAACCTCCGCGCGCACACTGTCGCGGCTGTTTTCGACAGAGACGCAGCTGAGCTTCAAGAGCTGGTGCCAGCGTGCGAGGATTGCGGCGGCGATCCAGCGGCTGTCCACCGATGCCAATGTGTCCGTGAAGCAGCTCGCGACCCAGCTCGGCTATGCCAGCGTACCGGCGTTTTCGGCCGCGTTCCGTCAGGTGACGGGACGGACGCCGACGGAGTTTGCCACACACTCGGTGTCATCGCCCGGCTTGACCGGGCGATCCAGTACTCCGAGACGGCGCGGCTAGAAGCGAAAAGCTGCGGCGTACTGGATGCCCCGGTCAAGCCGGGGCATGACAACTCACTTGGGGCGCATAGCCCCGCTAAACTTGCCAAAATCCCCCGCTTGATTGTGATCGGATTCCGCCCAAATCCCGTGTAAGATTCCCGCACCGCACAAACCCGACACGAAAGCCCCGATGGCCAACGCCTTCTTCTCCGACTTACTTACTACCATCTCCGAGCGCGGCCGCACGCTGCTTCGCCGCGGGGATTCTGCCGACACCAAGCCGGACGCCGATGGGCTGATCGAGCTCTGTGGCGCGCTGCTGTCGGGCCGGGGTGAAGCTTCCGGCACCGCCATGGCGCGTGAGGTGCTCGACATCTACCAGGACCTGGATGCGGCGGGACGTCGCGCCTTTTTCGAAGCCCTGGTGCGCGATTTCGGCCCGGATCGGGAACGCCTGTCCAAGGCGATCGAGACATGGCGCGCCAAGCCGGCCGACGAGGATGCCAGCGCCCTGCACTTCGCCTCCGAGCCGCGCCGGCAGGAGCTGATCCGCCGCCTCAACCGCGCACCCGGCGGCACCGGCGATCTCGTCAAGATGCGCGCCGACCTGCTCGACATGATGAACAGGCACGCCGATCTCGCCGCACTCGATCGCGACGTTTCGCATCTTCTCTCGTCATGGTTCAACAGGGGGTTTCTCGTGCTGCGCAGGATCGACTGGTCGACCCCGGCCAACATCCTCGAAAAGATCATCCGTTATGAGGCCGTGCACGAGATCAGCGACTGGGACGATCTGCGCCGCCGCATCGATCCGGTCGACCGCCGCTGCTACGCCTTCTTCCATCCCGCGATGGTGGACGAGCCCCTGATCTTCGTCGAGGTCGCGTTGACCGAGACGATCCCCGGCGCGATCGCGCCGCTGCTCGCGGTCGATCGCCCATCCGTCCCGATCGAGCGCGCCCGTACCGCCGTGTTCTACTCGATCTCCAACACCCAGCGCGGTCTGGGCGGCATCTCCTTCGGCAGCTTCCTGATCAAGCAGGTGGTGGAGGAGCTGCGCCGCGAATTGCCCAAGCTCGACAATTTCGTGACGCTGTCGCCGGTGCCGGGCTTCATGCCATGGGTGAAGCAGGACAAGGATTTGCCGCTGTCGGACGAGGACCGCGAGATCCTGAAGCGCCTCGACGATCCCAAATGGTTCGAGAACCCCGAGACAACGACACTGCTACGTGGCGTGATCGAACCGCTCGCGGCGCACTATTTCCTGAAGGCGCGCACACCCAAAGGCAAGCTGATCGACTCCGTCGCGCGCTTCCATCTCGGCAATGGCGCCCGCCTCGAGCGCATCAATTGGTTAGGCGATCTCTCGCCGAAGGGCGTGCGCGAGTCCGCCGGCGTGATGGTCAACTACCTCTACCGCCTCGACGACATCGAGAAGAACCACGAAGCCTACGCCAATGACGGCGAAGTCGTGGCCTCGAGCGCGGTGAAGAAGCTCTTGAAGGGCGAAGGGCGGCGGCTGATGGATATGCGACTGTCGTAAGGGACGACCTCGGCTGATTGCGTTGGTTCGTCCACAATCTCGGTGTCATCGCCCGGCTTGACCGGGCGATCCAGTATTCCAGAGGCCTCCGTTGAAGCGCTCGCTCTCGCCACATTCGCCACGGCGTACTGGATGCCCCGGTCAAGCCGGGGCATGACAGCGGAAAGCATGGCGTGGCCGTCGCGCCCCCTACTCCGCCAGCGCCTTCATCTCCTTGTAGAGATCCGACTTGCCTTCGAAGCCGATGCCTGACAGCTCCGGCATGGTGATGTGGCCGTTCTCGACGCGGACGCCGTCGGGGAAGCCACCATAGGGCTGGAACAGGTCGGGGTAGCTCTCGTTGCCGCCAAGGCCTAAGCCGGCTGCGATGTTGAGCGACATCTGGTGGCCGCCGTGGGGGATGCAGCGGCTCGGCGACCAGCCATGAGTTTTCAGCACCTCCAGCGTGCGCTGGTATTCGCACAGGCCGTAGGACAGGGCGCAATCGAATTGCAGCCAGTCGCGGTCGGGGCGCATGCCGCCGTAGCGAATCAAATTGCGGGCATCCTGGTGGCTGAACAGGTTTTCGCCTGTTGCCATCGGGCCCGGATAGAATTCGGCGAGGGCTGCCTGCAGCGCGTAATCCAGGGGATCGCCGACTTCTTCGTACCAGAACAAGGGATAATCCCGCAGCATCTTGGCATAGGCGATGCCGGTCTCGAGATCGAAGCGGCCGTTGGCGTCGACGGCGAGCTGCGCGTCCTTGCCGATTTCCTTCAGCACCGCTTCGATGCGGGTGCGGTCGTCCTCGATATCAGCACCGCCGATCTTCATCTTCACGACGTTGTAGCCGCGATCGAGATAGCCTCGCATCTCGCCGCGCAGCATCGAGAGGTCCTTGCCGGGATAGTAGTAGCCGCCGGCAGCGTAGACGAACACGCGCGGATTGGCTTTGACGCCGTGACGCTCAGCCAGCAGGCGAAACAGCGGCTGGCCCGCAATCTTCGCGACCGCATCCCACACCGCCATGTCGATGGTGCCGACCGCGACCGAGCGCTCGCCGTGACCGCCCGGCTTCTCGTTGGTCATCATCGCGGCCCAGACCTTGTCGGGGTCGAGATTGTCGCCGGCCGCGTTCAGCAGCGATTTCGGATCGGCCTCCAGGATGCGCGAGGCAAAACGCTCGCGGATCAGGCCGCCCTGCCCGTAGCGGCCGTTGGAGTTGAAGCCGTAGCCGACGACGCGCTTGCCGTCGCGAACGACGTCGGTGACGACGGCCACGAGGCTCGTCGTCATCTTGGTGAAATCGATATAGGCGTTGCGGATCGGCGAAGAGATCGGCTTCGTGATCTCGCGGACGTCGACGATGCGGACGGACATGGGGTTTGGCTTTCTGCGGGCTCCCTCCTCTCGTCATGGCCGGGCTTGTCCCGGCCATCCACGTCTTAGCCGCTCGAAGAACGTGGATGCCCGGGACAAGCCCGGGCATGACGGCGTGCCCCAAGCACGCTTCGCATTCCAAAACTACTTCTTATCCCTGAAATACGGCTCGACCGGGCCGTGCACCTTGATGGTCAGCGGGTTGCCGTGGCGGTCCTTGGCGTTGCCTGCGGTGACGCGGACCCAGCCTTCGCTGATGCAGTATTCCTCGACATTGGTCTTCTCGACACCCTTGAAGCGGATGCCGACGTCGCGCGCCAGGATGTCCGCATTGTAAAAGGGGCTGTTCGGATCGACCGAGAGGCGGTCCGGAAATTCGTCGCTCATGATTGTCTCGCTCATAACAGGGTCTCGATTTGCTGCCGCAATCCTTCGGGCCGCGCGGTCGGCGCATAGCGCGAAACCACCTTGCCGGCGCGGTCCACCAGGAATTTCGTGAAATTCCATTTGATGGAGGCGCCCAGCAGGCCGGATTGCTGGCGTTTCAGGTACTCATACAACGGATGGGCATTGCTGCCGTTGACGTCGATCTTCTCGAACAGGGGAAAGGTGACGTCGTAATTGGTCGAGCAGAACGCCTGGATCTCGCTCGCCTGCCCTGGCTCCTGCGCACCGAACTGGTTGCAGGGAAAGCCGAGCACCGAGAAGCCGCGCGGGGACAGGTCGCGATGCAGATCCTCCAGCCCGCGATATTGCGGCGTGAAGCCGCATTTGCTCGCGGTGTTGACGATCAGCAGCACCTGCCCCTCGAAGCTGCGCATCGGCACTTCTTCGCCGAGAAGCGAGTTGGCCTTGAAGTCGTAGATCGCGGACATCGCTAACCTACGGGATCGATCGGCGACGGCGGCACGCCGCCCGCCTCGATCGCCTCGCCTGCGAGCAGGCAGAGATCCTCGCGATAGCGGCCCGACACGATGTGCACGCCGACCGGCGCCTTGCCGACGAGGCCCGTGGAGACCACGAGGCCCGGCAGGCCCATGAAGGGAATGGCGATCTGCGGCAACTGCGCTTCCCAGACGCGTTTGAAGGAAGAGTCGTCCTTGCGGTCGAGATGATCGGGGAACGGCAGTTCGCCGGAGACCGGCGTCAGCAGCACGGCATAGGTCTCGAAGAACAGCATCCAGTCGCGGGTCAGCGTGGCGCGGCGGGTCAATGCCTTGGCGTAATTGGCCTGGTCCATCGGCGTGACCCTGGCACGGTTGCCACGCAGGCACGCCAGCGCGCCGGGATCGCCTTCACGCTCGGCCATCTCGAGCTGTGCCTCATAGCCGTCGCCGAGCCAGAGCTTGATCTGCCACTCGACCGCTTCGCGCATCGGCGGGGTGTTCTCGATTGTCTCGACGGTCCAGCCGGCCCGTTCGAGCCGCTTGCCGGCGTCGATGACGGCGGCCTTCACCTCGGGCGCGCTGGCCAGGCCGTCCGGGTCGAGACAGAGCGCGGCGCGCTTCGGCCGCGCGGGGCCTTCCAGCGGCACCGGCACAAACCAGGGATCGCGGATGTCGCGGGCCGACATGGCCGCGAGCGAAATCCTGATGTCGTTGACGGTGCGCGCCAGCGGCCCCGACACCGCCATGATCTGCGGCCCGATCGGGCGCTCCGGCAGGGCCGGATTGAAGGCCGGGATGCGGCCCAAGGTCGGGCGCAAGCCATGCACGCCGCAGGCATAGGCGGGATAGCGGATCGAGCCGGCAATGTCGGTGCCATGGGCGATATGGCCGATGCCGGCCGCGACCGCCGAGCCCGCGCCGCCGGACGAGCCGCCCGGCGTCAGCGAGGCGTCGCGGGGGTTCTTGGTGTCGCCGTGGACCAGGTTGGTGGTGAACCAGCGATAGGAAAAGGCCGGGCAATTGGTGCGCCCAAGCAGAACGGCGCCGGCTTTGCGGAAATTGGCGACCACCGGATTGTCCTCGCGCGCGATCAGGTCGCGCTGGAGTTTGAGGCCGTTGGTGGTGGCAAAGCCCTCCTGGTCGACATTGGCCTTGATGGTGACGGGCACTCCGGCCAGCACGCCGGGGTCCTCGCCCCTGGCGATGGCGGCATCGACGGCGTCGGCCTGCTTGAGCACGTCCTCGGGCCGGTGGTCGATCACGGCGTTGAGGCTCGGATTGACCGCGTCGAGCCGGCCGAGGCCGGCCTGCGCGGCCTCCCTGGCGGAGACCTTTTTGGTTTTGACGAGATCGGCGAGGTCGGCCGCCGACAGGCGCCAGAGATCTTGCATGACTTGCTCCGTGTAACCGGCGTCTTTTAGCCCCGGGAACGCGGCAAAGCCATGCGGATTTCGCAGGGATTCCTCCGCCATTGCGACGGTGGCGAGAGCAAGCCTTAATGCCGGGTGGCGGACTGGTCCGGAATGTCCAGGAGTGCCTCGGTGAAGGGGAATTCGAGCACGATCTCGCCTTCCCGGTCGGTGACCTCGATGACGGCCTCAAGCAGGGCCGGCTGGGTGCCTTCCGATCTCAGCACCTCCAGAATCATCTGGCGGGCAACCTCCCAGGCGCGATCGGGATTGCGCAAATCCTCTCCCTCAGGATCCACGATCAGTTCGTCGCCGATACGGGTGTTGAAGAAATATCTGGGCATCACGAAGTTCCAGTTGGGTCGCCTGTACCGGATTGAAAGCTGCACTGCACTCACAACCGCTTTATCAGGACAGGGTTCGCGACCGAATGCGCCGGGCGCAAGGCAGCATCACCAGCAAGTATCGTTCCGGCAGCATTTTTTGCGCCGCAACATGGCTTTCTCGCGAAAATTTCACTGGCGAACTTTTCCACCCGCACTAACTTAAGGATTGGGCGGATACGTCCGAATTCTCGAAAATGGAGAGCCGAAAATGGCCTGGAAAGCCCCGAAGATCGTCGAAGTGCCCTGTGGCATGGAAATCAACATGTATGTGAGCGCCACCCGCAAGTAAGCGGTTGGTGAGTTCGCGTTCTGCGCAGGTGGATCTTTCGGTCACGATGCATGTCCGGAAGACAGGATTTGTGTTTGCGTGAGGTCCACCTCGCGACATTGCCTCCAGGAGACGGATCATGCTTCGCGTCGTCGTCCTGGGCGCCGCAGCCGGCGGCGGAGTGCCGCAATGGAATTGCGGCTGCGAGGGCTGCCGGACGGCCCGTGATAACGGCCAAGAGCTGCAACGGACCCAAGCCTCGGTCGCCTTCAGCGGCGACGGCGAGCACTGGTTCTTGATCAACGCCTCCCCCGACCTCCGCCAGCAATTGAATGCGACGCCACAGCTGCATCCGAAGGCAGGCGCGCTGCGCCATACGCCGATCGCAGGCGTGATCCTGACCAACAGCGAGGTGGACGCAGTGGCCGGCCTGCTGTCGATGCGCGAGGGTTCGCCCTTCACGGTCTATGCGCACGAGAAGGTGCTGGCGATCCTGAAGGCGAACAGCATCTTCAATGTGCTGAACGAGAAAAACGTGCAGCGCCTGCCGGTCGACATCAATGAGCCGTTCGAGCCGCGGCTGCCGGACGGGGCGCGCTCAGGACTTGAGGTGCTGCCCTTCGCGGTCTCGGGCAAATCGGCCTGGTACCTGGAAGGCAAGACGCATCCGGGCGGCGACAGCGGCGAAGGCGATACGCTGGGGCTGAAGATCACCGACAAAGCAACCGGCAAATGCTTCTACTTCATCGCCGCCTGCGCCGAGGTCACCGACGCGCTCAAGGCCGAGATCGACGGCGCTGCGCTGGTGTTCTTCGACGGCACGGTGTGGCAGGACGACGAGATGATCAAGGCCGGGCTTAGCCACAAGACCGGCAAAAGCATGGGCCACGTCGCGATGTCCGGCGACCACGGCGCCATCGCGCGGCTCGCCGACCTCACACTCGACAGGAAGATATTTCTGCATATCAATAATTCGAATCCGGCGCTGCTGCCCGCTTCCCCGGAGCGCAAGGCCGCTGAAGCGGCGGGCTGGCAGATACCCGCGGACGGAACGGAGATCGTGCTGTGAATGCCGCGTCACTGACTGGAATGACCGCGCTCTCGATCGGCAAGGACATCAGGCTCACTAGCGCCGAGGAGCTGGAGGCGGCGCTGCGTCACATCGGTGCGACGCGCTATCACAGCCTGCATCCGTTCCATAGACTGCTGCATGGCGGCAAGCTCAACAAGGGCCAGGTGCAGGCCTGGGCGCTGAACCGCTACTATTACCAGAGCACCATCCCGATCAAGGACGCGGTGGTGATCTCGCGCTTCCGCGACCGCGCCACGCGGCTGGAATGGCGCCACCGCATCGAGGATCATGACGGCGACATCGGCTCCGAAGGCGGTATCGAGCGCTGGCTGAAGCTGACCGAAGGCCTCGGGTTGGACACAGCTTACGTGGAATCGACCGAAGGCATCCTGCCGGCGACGCGCTTTGCGGTGGAAGCCTATGTGCACTATTGCCGCGAGAAGTCGCCGCTGGAGGCGATCGCGTCCTCGCTCACCGAATTGTTCGCGCCGAACCTGCACGAAGAGCGCATCTCCGGGATGCTGGAGCACTACGACTTCGTCAATCCTGATATCATGAGCTACTTCAACCGCCGGTTGGCGCAGGCGCCGCGCGACGCCGGGTTTGCGCTCGACTATGTCAAGGCGCATGCCACCACGCCCGAGCAACGCGCGTCCGTCTGCAATGCGCTGATCTTCAAGACCAACGTGCTATGGGTGCAGCTCGACGCACTCCAGCACGCCTATGTCGAGGGCCACATTCCGCCGGGCGCGTTCGTGCCCCAAGAACACCAAAAGGCGAGCTAAGGAACGAGCGATGGCCGAGCCGCGTCACATCAGCGTCAGCGAGACCAGCCGGCCGGTTCTGCCGCGGCACGCCAAGCTGAAATATGACGAGACGCGAAAAGTCTGGGTGATCCTGGCGCCCGAACGCGTGCTGGCGCCGGACGAGATCGCGGTCGAGGTCTTGCAGCTCTGCGACGGCGAGCGCAATGTCGGCGAAATGTCCGACCAACTCGCGGCAAAATACGCCGCGCCGCGCGAGGCGATCCTGGCCGACGTCATTGTCATGCTGCAGGATCTCGCCGACAAGGGCTTTCTCACGGAGGCCCGGGAGAAGACGTCATGAGCGATGTGCTCGGCAATCCCACCATCCCGCCCGACGCCAGCGACAGCCTCGCGGTGCTGGAGAAGAGCCGCTCGACGGCAGAGACATTCGGCATTCCGCTCGCCGTGCTGCTCGAGATCACCCATCGCTGCCCGCTGCAATGTCCCTACTGCTCCAACCCGGTCGAGCTCGACCGCTCGGGCAAGGAGCTGACCACCGAGGAATGGAAGAAGGTATTGAGCGAGCTCGCCGAGATCGGCGTGCTGCAGGTGCATTTCTCCGGCGGCGAGCCGACGGCGCGCAAAGACCTGGTCGAACTGGTCAAGCATGCGAGCGACGTCGGGCTCTACACCAACCTCATCACCTCGGCGGTGCTGCTGACGCGCGAGCGGCTGAGCGAACTTGCCGATGCCGGGCTCTGCCACGTCCAGATCAGTTTTCAGGGCGTTGAAGAAGCCCTCGCCGACCGCGTCGGCGGCTACAAAAACGGGCACCGCAAGAAGCTCGAAGTCGCAAAATGGACGCGCGAGCTCGATTTGCCGCTCACCGTGAATGCGGTGATGCATCGGCAAAACCTGCACCAGCTGTCTGATATCATCCAGATGTCGGTGGACCTCGACGCCGACCGGCTCGAGGTCGCCAATGTCCAATATTACGGCTGGGCGCTAAAGAACCGCGCCGCGCTGATGCCGACGGTGGCGCAGCTCGACGAGTGCACCCGCATCGTCGAGGAGGCGCGCGAGCGGCTGAAGGGCCGGCTCACGATCGACTATGTCGTGCCCGATTATTACGCGCTGCGGCCGAAGAAGTGCATGGGCGGCTGGGGTCGGCAGTTCTTCAACATTTCGCCGGCCGGCAAGGTGCTGCCCTGCCACGCCGCCGAGAGCATCACCGGGCTCGACTTCGAATCCGTGCGCTCCAACCATTCGATCGCCTGGATCTGGCAGAACTCGGACGCCTTCAACCGCTACCGCGGCACCGGCTGGATGAAGGAGCCGTGCAAGAGTTGCGAATTCCGGGAGATCGATTTCGGCGGCTGCCGCTGCCAGGCCTTTGCGCTGACCGGCGACGCCGCCAACACCGATCCCGCCTGCGCGCTGTCGCCGCTGCACGAGACCATCTTCAAGCAGGCCGAGCGCGAGGCTGAGGGCGAAACCAACCGCTTCCTCTATCGCAATTTCGCCGGCGGCACCCTGGAATCCGAGAATGGTGCCTGACGCCGACGCGGCCAGCTCAGTCAAGCGCGCCGATCCCTTTGCACCGCTGACCTCCGACATGCTCGACGTCGGCGACGGCCACGAGCTCTATGTCGAGAGCGTCGGCCGCACCGACGGAATCCCGGCGGTCTATCTGCATGGCGGCCCCGGCAGCGGCTGCCAGCCCGACCACCGCCGCCTGTTTGATCCCGACCGTTTCCATGCCGTGCTGTTCGACCAGCGCGGCTGCGGTCGCAGCCGGCCGAAGGGATCGCGCCAGCACAACACCATACAGCATCTGATCGCGGACATGGAAAAGATCCGCGAGAAATTCGGCGTCGCGCGCTGGATGGTGGTCGGCGGCTCCTGGGGCGCGACGCTGGCGCTGGCTTATGCGCAGGCGCATCCCGAGCGCGTCTCCGGAATTGCGCTGCGCGCGACCTTTCTCGGCACGCGTGCTGAAGTCGAGATCGCCTTCACCTCGCGCCTGTCGCAATTCTACCCCGCGCTCTACGACGATTTTCTGAGCGTGCTGCCGGTCGAGGAGCGCGCGCAACCGGTGGAAGCCTACTATCGCCGCATCCTCGATCCCGATCCGGCGGTGCATGGCCCGGCCTCGCGCGCCTGGCACGATACCGAACGCGCCTTGTCGGAGCACAAGGCGGCAAAGACACGGCTGGATCTGGCGTCGCTGAACGTGTGGCGCACATTGCCGGCGACGCCGTTCATGGAGGCGCATTATTTCGTCCAAGACAGCTTCATGACGGAGAACGAGTTGTTGCGGAACGCCGGCAAGCTCGACGGCATTCCCGGCATCATCGTCCAGGGCCGCTACGATCTGTTGTGCCCTCCCGAGACATCGCAGGCGCTCGCGAAAGTGTGGCCGGGTTCCGAGATTCGCATCGTGGAAGAAGCTGGCCATTCGCTCTATGATACCGGCGTGCGGGACGCGGTCATGAAGTCGATCGCAGATATCGCTTCGAAGATTTCGCGATAGCGGGACAAGAAAATGCCACTCGCCGGGAAGGGCATGTTGCTCACGTCGATGAATATCGACGTTCCAAATGAACCCGATTTCAACCGCTGGTACGATCGCGAGCATCTGGAAGAGCGCGTTGCGATCGAGGGCTTTCTCGAAGCGCGGCGCTATGTCGCGCACGCCGCCAATCCCAAATATCTCTCGCTGTATTCAACCGCGACGCTCGACGTGCTCGACAGTCCCGCCTACCGGGCGCGGCTCGCCAATCAGACCGAATGGTCGCGGCGGAGCATGGCGCATTTCAAGGACATGCTCCGCGTGGTCGCCCGCATCACGATCAGCAGGGGCACCGGCCGCGGCGCGGCGCTCGGCCTCGTGCGGCTGCGGCCGACGCCGGACAATGCAGTCGCGTGGCGTGACGCACTGCAAGAACGGCTGGCGCCGGAAAAACACGACGGCATCATCTCCATGCATCTGCTCGAAAGCGAGCCGGAACTATCAGGCGCGACCGCGGATATTCCGGCGGTGCGCAACGAAGGCGCGCGCGACTGGTTCGTGCTGATCGACGGCACGCATGTCGGCGCGGTCTCGTCCGTGATCGCCGAGCGCTTCACCGGCCCTGCCGCCTCGCCATTCCCGCTTCCCGTGTCGGTCGGCTCCTACTGCCTGATGTGGGACCTCGCGAAGAGCGACATCGCGCGCAACTAAGCCATCGGACGCATCGCAACATGCTGCACCGCCACATACCGCGCACGGCCGTTAATGCTGTGCGCGCGTAGCTCCCATGAAAGAGGGGAAGCGCGAAATTTGCCGTTGTACTTCGGAGCGGTTCTAATAAGCTAACCCAATGAGGTCATTCAGAAACCAGATCGCCGCGCGTTAGCGTTCGCAAGCTCAAGAAAAGGCCGCGGGGTCTTTGAGCCTGCGCGGACAGGGTAGGAATGAAACCGACCGATATTGCGGCCCCCGACTACTTTCACAAAGTGGTCGATTGCCAATGGGCCTGTCCTGCGCACACTCCCGTTCCCGAATACATCCGACTGATCGCCCAAGGCCGCTACAGCGACGCCTATATGATCAATTGGAAATCGAACGTGTTTCCCGGAATTCTGGGACGGACCTGCGATCGTCCATGCGAGCCGGCGTGCCGCCGCGGACGCGTCGAGGAGACGCCGGTCGCGATCTGCCGCCTGAAGCGCGTCGCCGCCGACTTCAAGGACGACATCACGCAGCGCTTGCCGCGCCCCTCGGCCAAGAACGGCAAGCGCGTTGCCTTCGTGGGCGGTGGTCCCGCTTCGCTGACGGTCGCCCGCGATCTCGCGCCGCTCGGCTATCACTGCACCGTGTTCGACGCCGATGCCCAAGCCGGCGGCATGATGCGCTCGCAGATCCCGAAATTCCGCCTGCCGGATTCGGTCATCGACGAGGAGACCGGCTACATCCTGGGTCTCGGCGTCGACTTCAAGGGCGGCCATCGCATCGAGAGCATGAAGGCGCTGCTCGCGGAGAAGTACGACGCAATCTTCGTCGGCTCCGGCGCACCGCGCGGCCGCGAGCTCGACATCCCCGGACGCAAGGAAGCAGCCGCCAACGTCCATATCGGCATCGACTGGCTGTCCTCGGTCTCGTTCGGTCATACCGACAAGATCGGCAAGCGCGTCATCGTGCTCGGCGGCGGCAACACCGCGATGGATTGCTGCCGCACTGCGCGTCGCCTCGGCGGCGAAGAGGTGAAGGTCGTCGTGCGCTCCGGCTTCGAGGAAATGAAGGCCTCGCCCTGGGAGAAGGAAGACGCGCTCCACGAAGACATTCCGATCCTCAATTTCCTCGTTCCCACAGCGTTCGTCCACGAAAACGGCAAGCTCACCGGCATCACCTTCCAGAAGGTGAAGGCCGAATACGACGCCAAGGGCCGCCGCAACCTCGTCCCCTCGGGCGAGCCGGACCAGACCATCGAATGCGACGACGTGCTGGTCGCGGTCGGCCAGGAGAACGCCTTCCCCTGGATCGAGCAGGACTGCGGCATCGAGTTCGATAAATGGCACATGCCCAAGGTCGATCCGCAAACCTTCGTCTCGACCAACCCGAAGGTGTTCTTCGGCGGCGACGCCGCGTTCGGGCCGAAAAACATCATCTGGGCGGTGGCGCAGGGCCATGACGCCGCGCTGTCGATCCACAAAATGCTCTCGGGCGAGGACATCACCGAGCGGCCATTGCCCGACGTGTACATCTCCTCGCAGAAGATGGGCATCCACGAATGGAGCTATGACAACGACATCTCCAACGACAAGCGCTACAAGGTGCCGCATCGCGACAAGGTGATCGCGCTGAAGGACATCCGCACCGAGGTCGAGCTCGGCTATGACGTCAAGCTGGCGCTGGGCGAAGCTCATCGCTGCCTGAACTGCGACGTCCAGACCGTGTTCTCGACCTCGCTCTGCATCGAGTGCGATGCCTGCGTCGACATCTGTCCGATGGATTGCATCACCTTCACGGACAACGGCGAGGAAGGCGATCTCCGTCAGCGCCTGAAAGCACCCTCGCTGCATCCGGACCAGGATCTCTATGTGTCCAGCGACCTCAAGACCGGGCGCGTGATGGTGAAGGACGAGGATGTCTGCCTGCATTGCGGGCTGTGCGCCGAGCGCTGCCCCACCGGCGCCTGGGACATGCAGAAATATTTGATCGAGATGACTCACGCAGGTTCAGCATGTCCGACAAAAAGCCGATCAGCAGCGTAAACGACTTCGTCGTCCGCTTCGCCAACGTCAACGGATCCGGCTCGGCCAGCGCCAACGAGATGTTTGCGCGCGCGATCCTGCGCCACGGCGTTCCGGTGAGCCCCCGTAACATCTTCCCCTCCAACATCCAGGGCCTGCCGACCTGGTACGAGGTGCGGGTGACCGAAGACGGCCATCTCGGCGCCCGCGGCGGCGTCGACATGATGGTCGCCATGAACCCGCAGACCTGGGACAAGGACCTCGCCGGCATCGAGCCCGGCGGCTACCTGTTCTATGATTCCACCAAGCCGATGCCGTCGACCAAATTCCGCGACGACATCACCGTGATCGGCGTCCCCCTGACCGCGATCACCAACTCGACCTATACCGATCCGCGCCAGCGCCAGCTGTTCAAGAACATCATCTATCTCGGGGCGCTCTCGGCGCTGCTCGACATGGATCCGAAGCTGATCGAGCAGCTGATCGGCGAGCAGTACAAGGGCAAGGAGAAGCTGCTCTCGTCCAACGTCCACGCGCTGCATCTCGGCCGCGACTGGGCGCTGCAAAACCTGAAATGCCCGACCGGGCTGCGGGTGAAGAAGTCCGACAAGGTCGGCGACCGCATCTTCATCGAAGGCAACAGCGCCGCCGCGCTCGGCGCCGTCTATGGCGGCGCCACGGTGTGCGCCTGGTATCCGATCACGCCGTCCTCGTCGGTGGCAGAAGCTTTCACCGCCCACTGCAAGAAGTACCGGCACGACCCGGAGACCGGAAAGGCGAAATACGCCATCGTGCAGGGCGAGGACGAGCTCGCCTCGATCGGCATCGTGATCGGCGCCTCCTGGAACGGCGCGCGCGCCTTCACCGCGACCTCCGGCCCCGGCATCTCGCTGATGACCGAGTTCATCGGGCTGTCGTATTTCGCCGAAATCCCGGCCGTGATCATGAACATCCAGCGCGCCGGTCCCTCGACCGGCATGCCGACCCGCACCCAGCAATGCGACATCATCGCCTGCGCCTATGCTTCGCATGGCGACACCAAGCATGTGCTGCTGTTCCCCGAAGATCCCGCCGAAGCGTTCGAGTTCGCGGCCGCGGCTTTCGATCTCGCCGAGCGGCTTCAGACCACCATCTTCCTGATGCTCGACCTCGACATCGGCATGAACCACCGGCTCTGCCGTCCGCTGAAATGGGACGACGCCAAGCAATATGACCGCGGCAAGGTGATGACCGCGGAGATGCTGGACGAAGGCCGCGATTTCGGCCGCTATCTCGACGTCGACGGCGACGGCATCCCCTACCGAACCTATCCCGGCACGCATCCGACCAAGGGCTCCTATTTTACCCGCGGCACGTCGCGCGACCGCTATGCGCGTTACTCCGAAGAGGGCTCGGTCTACGCCGACAACATGCAGCGCCTGATGCGCAAGTTCGAGACCGCGCAGGATCTGGTGCCGCGGCCGCTCCAGGCCAATGCGGAACGGCCAACCAAATACGGCGTGATCTATTTCGGCTCGACCACGCCGGCGATGGACGAGGCGATCGGATTGCTGGAAGCGCGCGGGCATCAGCTCGACCGCCTGCGCATCCGCGCCTTCCCGTTCCACTCCAGCGTGGCGAGCTTCCTCGCCGAGCACGATTTCGTCTATGTGGTCGAGCAGAATCGCGACAGCCAGCTGCGCCAGCTCATCGTCAACGAAAACGGCATCGACCCGGTGCGGCTGGTGCCGATCGTGCATTACGACGGCTCGCCGATCACCGCCCGCTTCATCGCAAAAGCCATTGGCGACCACCAGGATCACATCAAGGTGACCCCGCTCCGCAAGGCCGTGTCATGACCTACATTGCAAAGCCGAAATTCCACCATCCCGGGCTGAAGAAGAACGAGCTCGGCTACACCCATCGCGATTACGAGGGCAAGATCTCGACGCTGTGCGCCGGCTGTGGCCATGACTCTATCACGGCCTCCATCATCGAGGCCTGCTATGAGCTTTCGATCGAGCCGCACCGGGTCGCCAAGATTTCGGGTATCGGCTGCTCGTCGAAGACGCCGGACTATTTTCTCGGCAATTCGCACGGCTTCAACTCCGTGCACGGCCGCATGCCCAGCGTCCTGACCGGCGCCAATCTCGCCAATCGCGACCTGATCTATCTCGGCGTCTCCGGCGACGGCGATTCCGCCTCGATCGGCTTCGGCCAGTTCGCGCATTCGATCCGGCGCGGCGTCAACATGACCTATATCGTCGAGAACAACGGCGTCTACGGTTTGACCAAGGGCCAGTTCTCGGCGACCGCCGACCGCGGCTCGAAGTCCAAGAAGGGCGTCACCAACACCGACAACGCCATCGACCTCGTCGCGATCGCGCTGCAGTTGGGGGCGACTTTCGTCGCGCGCTCGTTCTCCGGCGACAAGACCCAGCTCGTGCCGCTGATCGCGGCCGCGATCCGCCACAAAGGCGCGTCGTTCATCGACGTCATCAGCCCCTGCATCGCCTTCAACAACCATGCCGGCTCGACCAAGAGCTTCGACTATGTCCGCGAGCACAATGACGCGGTGAACCGGCTCGATGTGCTGGTCGGCCGCGATCCGATTGCGGTGGATTACGCACCGGGCACCGTGCAAATGGTCGAGCAGCATGACGGCAGCAGGATCGCGCTGCGCAAGATCGACGCCGACTACGATCCGCACGACCGGCTCGGCGCCCAGACCTTCCTGCAAAAGCACGCCGCCAAGGGACAGATCGTCACCGGCCTGCTCTATGTCGATCCCGACGCGGAAGACCTGCACGAGCATCTCAACACGGTCGAAACGCCGCTCAACACGCTGGAAGCCGACACGCTCTGCCCGGGCTCGGCGGCGCTGGACAAGTTCAACGCCAGCCTGCGGTGATTGCCTATCGTGCCGCGGCCGGCTGCCGGACGCGTATGGTGATCTTCTCCGACACGATGGGCGGCTCGAACGGATAGTGCTTGGCATCGCCCAGCACGAGTTGAAGCGTGTGCGTCCCGGGCGGAAGCTCGAGCAGCGTTTCGGTCTGCCCTGCCCCGAAATGCAGATGCGACTTGTCCTGCAGGATCGGCTCCTTGGGATCGATGGGGTCGTTGACGTCGATCAGCAGATGATGGTGACCGGCGTTCTGGTACTCGTCGCCGGCATGGGTCACTCCCATGTTGCGCAAGCCGAACCGGACCCAGAATCCGCCGCGCACCTTCTGCCCGTCACGCGGGGTGATGAAATAGAGCTTTGCGTCCTTGGGCGCTGCCTTGCCCTGCGAAAAGGCTGCCCCCGGAAGCAATGCGAGCGCCGCCGCCAGCGCGACGCAACGAAGGATCTGCATCAAACCAACTCCACCACTTAAGGACTGAGCGCCACGCGGAATCCGTGCGTGGGGTAACGAACATTGGTGTCGTAGCCATCGCGGTTGGACGGCCGCACATATCTCGAATCGTTCTTCCAGGAGCCCGAGCGCAGGACATGAGCGCTGCAGTCCCCGCTGCTCCATGCCGAGCCGTCGGTGGGCGCGCCCTGATAGGTCTTGTGCCAGCAGTCCTCGACCCACTGATCGACGCCGCCGCCCATGTCGTGGAGCCCGAACGGGTTCGGCTTGAAGCTGCCGACTTTCGCTGGCTGCTCGGCCGCGAGATCACCGCAATCCTTGCAACCGGCCATGCCCGGCTGCAGCTTGTCGCCCCACCAATATCTGGTCTGCGTTCCGCCCCGCGCGGCATATTCCCATTCGGCTTCGCTCGGAAGCCGATACGTCTTCTTCGTCGCCTTGGCGAGATAGGCCGCATATTGCTGCGCGTCGGTCCAGCTCACATTGCTGACCGGCGCATCGTCCTTGCCGATGGCGGTGAAGCTGCACGCCTTTGCAGCGGCGCACTCGTTCCATTCCTGCACGGTCACCGGATATTTGCCGATCGAGAACGGCTTGACCGTGACCTGATGGACGGGACGCTCGGTCGGATCGTCGTTGCTTCCCATCGCAAAGCTGCCGCCGCGAATGGCGACCATCTCGGGTTCGCGGACGGGAATGGGCGATTGACTTACCGATTGACTCGTCGATTGATTTGGCGCCTGAGCGGGCGATGGAGATGACGAGGCCGACGAGGGAGAAGGCTGCGGCGTCTGCGGCGCCGCTTCGCGCGGCGGAGGCTGCGGGCTCGGCGATGCGGCAGGAGAAGCGGGAGTGACGGCGGCCTGCTCGCCCACCCTGCCCGGCGCCTGAGCCAGAAGATACCACAGCACGCCGGCGGCCATCACCGACAGCGTGATACCCAGGAGAAAGATCAGGGCATTCTCGCGCCGCCCCCGCGTCCTGCCGACCGCGTCTGCATCCGGCAGCACTTTATAAACGCGCACGGGATCGGTGATGTTCTTGACCTTGCGGTCCCCGAGCGACTCGTAACCGCACACGACCTTGTGCTTGATCTGCTCGTAGATCGCGCCGGAGATAAAGACCTGGCCTGGCTCGGCGATGCCCTCGATACGCGTGGCGATATTGACGCCGTCGCCGTAGACGTCGTCAGGCTCCACGATGACGTCACCGAGATTGACGCCAATCCGGTACTCGATCCGGGTGTTCTTCGGAAGCGAGGCGTTGCGGCCGATGAGATTCTGCTGGATGACGATGCTGCATCGGACGGCCTCGACCGGACTGTCGAAAATCGCGATGAAGCCATCGCCCGTCGTCTTCACCAGACTTCCGTTGTGCTCGACGATGCTGGGCTGGATGAGATCCCGCTCGATCCGCTTGACGCGGACGTGCGTGCCCTCTTCGTCGGCCTGCATCAGGCGGCTGTAGGAAGCGATGTCACCGACAATGATGGCCGCGAGGCGACGAGGCATAGGGCCGTGCGAAGGCGGCTCGTCATTCCCGGATCTGAAGTTGCGAATTTCGCCCATTGCGGGGACTCCACAAACTTGCAAAGGCAGACCCCAGCCTACGACTGCCAAAGGCGATCGTCTGTGAAGGCTATCACATCGATGGAATCGGGCAATGTCCGTGGAATCGCAGGCGCCGAGTTCCGAAAGGCGAAGGCGTCACGTCGAATGAACCTTCAGGACCCCACCGACGACTAATGCCGGGCGTGGAACTAATCACCTCGCTCCGCCCTGCGATGATGCTGTCAGCTGTGCGGACGTTGAACGCGTCGCACCGGGGCTGCGTCTACAGCGTACAGCTCAGCTGCTGCACGCGAGGCCATCATGAAGTCTTTTCTCGTTGCGGCCGTCTTCCTTGCCGCGCTCGGCGGCGCCGCTCACGCCGAGGAGGCCGACGATATCCGTGAGGCCAGCAAGGCCGAAGCCGAAACCTTCAACGTGCGCATGTATGCCGGCGAACCCGGCAACAAGGCCTATGCCTGCTTCGTGCGCCGCTACGATGCCGAGCATCTGGCGCACCATCCGAAGCAGAAGGTCGCCTCGATGAAGCTGCTGATCTCGGCGGAGATGGACACCGAAGACAAGCAGCTCCACAACTCCTTCCGCCTCGGCTTCAGATATCGTCACCGCTCCGGCGATTTCGATTCCAGCGGCTCCTGTCATCACGCTGTGTTCACCAAGGACGGCACCGAAATCCGCCTCGGTTGCGGCGTCGACTGCGAGGGCGGCGGCATCGGCGTCGCGCTCTCGAAGGATGACAAATCGGCGATCGTGCGGCTGGCGCGGGTCAGGGTCTGGCAGAACAACAAGCCGGACGACGATGCCGAACTGTCACTGGTCGCCGGGGCCGACGACGGGATTTTCCGGCTAGATCGAACGGACAATAAGGAATGCGCCTCGCTCGTGACCGACCGCAAGGAACTCGCCGCGCTCCGCCACAAATGATATGTGTCCGGCACAATCGAGGGGAGATCGTCATGAACCGCCGGAACATCTTGTGGAGCGCCGTCTCAGGCCTGGGCGCGGCACTTGGCGCCTCCAGCGCGAAGGCCGCGACCGAGGCCGGCACGGGCAACAAGCTGAAGGTGGTCTATCACCTGAGCGATGCCGAGAAGGTCAACTTCGTCCTCGGCAACATCCAGAACCACATCGATGGCGTCGGCGGCCCCGACCATGTGACGATCGCGCTGGTGATCCACGGCCCGGCACTGAAGGCGTTTCACTCGGCGCAGGCCAACCCTGACATTAGCAAGCGCGTCGGCGATTTTTCCAAGGATGGCGTCGAGCTTGCCGCCTGCGGCAACACGATGAAGGCGCAGAACGTCACGCTCACGGATCTCCTGCCGGGCTTCGTCAGCGCGGAGAAGGGTGGCGTCGTCCGTTTGGCCGAGCTCCAGTCGCAGGGTTATCTCTATCTGCGGCCGTAGGAGCGCGCGCTCGACATCCCCTTGACGTACCCATAACCCCAGGGTTATTAATATATCCATAACTTGCAGGTTATGGATTTTATGCCCGCCATCGCCCACGACCTTCTGTTCAGGACGCTCGCCGACCCCACTCGTCGGGCGATCTTCGAGCGATTGTGCCGCGAGGGCGAACAGACGGTCGGAGCCCTGACAGCACTGTCGGGCGTTTCCCAGCCCGCAGTCTCAAAACATCTCGGCGCGCTGAAGCAGGCTGGTCTGGTGCGCGACCGGCATCAAGGGCGGCAGACGCATTACAGCGCCCAGCCCGGCGCGCTCAATCCGCTGATCGACTGGACCAGCCAGATGACCGGATTCTGGCAGAACCGGCTCGATGCGCTCGACGATCTCCTGAAGAGGATGGACCAATGAACGAATCCCCCACCGAAACCCGATCTGTCGTCGTCGAGCGCGAATATGCCTTTCCGGCAGAGCGGATCTGGCGCGCGCTGACGCAGCCGCATCTGATCGAGGAATGGCTGATGAAGAACGACTTCAAGCCGACCGTGGGCCACCGCTTCAACCTTCGCGGCGAGTGGGGCGGCGTGCTGGACTGCGAGGTCCTCACCATCGAGCCGCAGAAGACGCTCGCCTACACCTGGAATTTCTCGCATGACGACGCGGCGTTCGATCTCAAGAGTGTCGTGACCTTCACGCTGACGCCGGCGGACGCAGGCACGCATCTGCGCGTCGAGCAAGCGGGCTTCAGCCCGACGCAGAAGCAGGCTTTTGGCGGCGCGCATGCCGGCTGGAAGCAGTTTCTCGCCAAGCTGGACGAGCTGCTGGCAAGGGCAGACTAGCTCGGCCGCCGGCCTTCATTCAATCATCTCAAGAGGAGGTTTCATTGACCGGAAACATGTGGGTTCGACAGATCCATCGTTGGCTGTCGATCGCTTTCACGCTTGCCGTCATCGCCAACATCGTCGCCCTGACGCTGCAAGTCCAGGCGACGTGGATCGGCTTGCTCGCCTTCGTCCCATTGATCCCATTGCTTGCGACCGGACTCTACATGTTCGCGCTGCCATATCTCGGCCGCCGCCGCGGCGCCCGACAAGAGGCGTGAACATGAAGAAGGCCGTCACCGTGAAAAACAGCAGCGCGACGAAGGCGGATGGCGCTTCGCCATCCAGGATGATCGACGGCAGGATCAAGGAGCTCGGCGACTGGCGCGGCGACATGCTCGGACGAATCCGCGGCCTGATCAAGGAGGCCGATCCTGACGTCGTCGAGGAATGGAAATGGCGCGGCGTTCCGGTGTGGGAGCACGACGGCATCATCTGCACCGGCGAGACCTACAAGGCCGTGGTGAAGATGACGTTTGCCAAGGGCGCAGCGCTGGACGATCCAGCCGGCCTGTTCAACTCGAGCCTCGACGGCAACGTGCGGCGCGCGATCGATATTCGCGAAGGCGAGAAGATCAACGAGAAGGCGTTGAAGGCGCTGATCCGCGCAGCCGTGGCGCTGAATGCGTCCAAGAAGAAGCCGGCGAAACGTTCCGGATAGAACAGCCGTTGTGGAGCCACGAACGCTTTCCTTCTCCCCTTGTGGGAGAAGGTGGCGCGAAGCGCCGGATGAGGGGTCTCTATCGACACGGGAAACGTTGAGAGATACCCCTCACCGCAGTGAGCTTGTGTCTCCGAGCGTCGCCGCCCTCTCCCACAAGGGGCGAGGGCGCATCAACGCGCATCTCGCCGTATTGCTCCGCATAGTCAGCAGCGTCAGGCCACCGCCGAGATCGGGCGCGGGCTCACGACATATTCGCGCAGCACCTTGTCATTGGCGTCGACCTCGATCAGTGCGACGTCGTAGGTCCAGAGATCGGCCAGATGCTGGAGCACGCGCTTGGCGTCGGTCTCGTTGAGCTGCGCGCCCTTGATGACATGGTGATGCAGGATCAGCCGCCGGTCGCCGGAGAGATCGACGTCGACCACCTCGATATTCGCGTCGATGTAGCCGACATCGTGCTGCCGTGCCAGCTCGCGCCGAACGCGGCGGAAGCCCCGCTCGTCGTGAATGGCGTCGACCCGGATGCCGGCGCGTTCCTCGGGGTCATCATGCAGGTGGAACATGCGGAGGTGCCGCATCAGCTTCGGACTCAGGAACTGGGCGATGAAACTCTCGTCGCGGTAGTTGGCCCAGACGTCGCGCAGCACGCCCATCACGTCGTTCTTGCCGGCGATGTCCGGGAACCATTCGCGGTCCTCGTCTTCCGGCCTGGTGACGATGCGCTCGATGTCCTGCATCATGGCGAAGCCGAGCGCATAGGGATTAAAGCCGGAAAAGCGCTGGTCATCGAATTCGGGCTGGAACACGACATTGGTGTGCGACTGCAGGAATTCGAGGAAATTGCCGTCGCTGATGCGGCCCTGCTGATGCAGCTTGGTCATGATGCGATAGTGGACGTAGGTCGCCGTCCCCTCGTTCATCACCTTGGTCTGGCTCTGCGGATAGAAATATTGCGCGATGTGGCGGACGATGCGCAACAGCTCGCGCTGCCAGGGCGCCAGCCGCGGCGCGCTCTTCTCGAGGAAATACAGCAGGTTCTCCTGCGGCAGGCCGAGCAGCTTGCGGCGGCGTTCGATGCTGAGCGCGGACCGGGTCTTGCTCTTTCCCGCCGGCACGGTGCGCCAGAGGTCGTTGAAGACCTCCTCCTCGTGCTGGCGGCGGCGCCCTGCCCGCTTCTCTTCGGCGCGGAGGTCGAGCTTCTTCTTGCCGGGATAGCGGTCGATCCCATGCGACATCAACGCATGCGCGGCATCGAGGGTGCGCTCGACCTCCACCCGGCCGTAGCGATCCTCGCATTGCATGACGTAGTTCTTGGCGAAATCCAGATAGTCCAGGATGCCGTCGGCGTCGGTCCACTGCTTGAACAGATAGTTGTTCTTGAAGAAGTGATTGTGGCCGAAGGCGGCGTGCGCGATCACCAGGGTCTGCATCGTCGCCGTGTTCTCTTCCATCAGGTAGGAGATGCAGGGCGAGGAGTTGATCACGATCTCATAGGCGAGGCCCATGAGGCCCTTGCGGTATGAGGCCTCGTGATACGCAAAGTGCTTTCCGAACGACCAGTGCTTGTAGAACAGCGGCATGCCGACCGACGAATAGGCGTCCAGCATCTGCTCGGCGGTGATGACTTCGATCTGGTTCGGATAGACGTCGAGCCCGAGATCTTTCGTCGCCACCTCCTCGCAGGCATCCGTGATGCGCTGCAAGGTGTGAAAATCCCAATCGGCGCCTTCGAACAAGCGTTCCGTCATGGAGCGGCTTTCTCCTGGGCAGTGTCGCGGCGCTGAAACAGATCGTGGAACACCGGAAAAATTTCGCTGCGCTCGCTGACCTTGCGCATCGAGAGCGGTGCGCCGCTGTTGCGCAAGCGCTCGTAGAGGGTCCAGAGCGAGGAGTCGGACAGATCGAAGGCGCTGCCGCCGGACTCGCCGACCTCGAGATAGGCGAAGAACTGGCAGACCGGCAGGATTTTGTCGGTCAGCAGCATGCCCGCGAGCTCGCCGTCGGAATAGGAATTGTCGCCGTCGGAAGCTTGCGCAGCGTAGATATTCCAGTCCGACGGGCTGAAGCGTTCGCGCACGATCTCGTGCATGGCCTGCAGCGCGCTGGAGACCAGCGTGCCGCCGGAAGCCGGGCCATAGAAGAAGGTCTGCTCATCCACCTCCTCGGCGCGATCGGTGTGGCGGATGAAGACGATGTCGACATGCTTGTAGCGGCGCTTCAGAAATACGTAGAGCAGCATGTAGAAGCGCTTGGCGAGATCCTTCATGTGCTCGGACATCGAGCCCGACACGTCCATCAGGCAGAACATCACAGCCTGGGCAACGGGCTTTGGAACCGTCTCGAAGCGGCGGTAGCGGATGTCGAGCGGATCGATGAAGGGAATGCGCTTGGATTTCGCCTTCAGTTTTTCGAGCTGGGCTAGCAGCAGCAGACGCTCGTCCTCATCTGCGCAGGCAGCGATGGCGGATTCAAGCTCTTCGATCTCCTCCTTGCTGGGACGCTTGAGCGCGATACGGCGCGCCATTGCGCGCCGAACCGTCCGGCTCACCGAGATGTTGGATGGCGAGCCCGACGTGGTGTAGCCGGCGCGCTGGATGCCCTCGCTCTCGGTCTGCGCGATCTTGCGCTTGGCGAGATCAGGAAGTTCGAGGTCATCGAGGAAGAGATCGACGAATTCGTCGCGGCTGAGCACGAAGCGGAAGGCGTCCTCGCTGTCGCCTTCGCCCGGACCGGAATCCTTGGCACTGCCCTGGCCGGAGCGCTGGAGATAGTCGCCCTCGATGAACTTCTTGTTTCCGGGCAACACCATGTCGCGCGTTCCGCCGTCGCGGCGGAAACGCGGCTCGTGCATGCCGTCGAGCGGAATGGTGACCTCGCCACCCTCCAGGACGTCCTTGATGTCGCGTTCCTGCGAGGTCTTCTTGACGGCGCCCTGCACCAGGGATTTGGCCCGACGCAAGAACCGCTGCCGGTTCTCGAGACTCTTGCCGCCTGGATTCAGGCGCCTGTCAATAATGTGAATCGGCACTTTTCCATCCGCCTCAACCGGCCTGCTTCACGCGCATGTACCATTCGACGAGCCGGCGAACCTGACGCTCGGTGTAGCCGCGCTCCACCATGCGTGCGACGAACTCGCCGTGCTTCTTCTCCGTCTCGCCGTCCTTCTTCGACCCGAAGGAGATGACCGGAAGCAGGTCCTCAACCTGGGAGAATATCCGCTTTTCGATCACATCGCGAATCTTCTCGTAGGAGATCCAGGTCGGATTCTTGCCGCCGTTCTGGGCGCGCGACCGTAACGAGAATTTGACCACCTCGTTGCGGAAATCCTTCGGGTTGGCGATGCCCGCCGGCTTCTCGATTTTGGTCAGCTCCTGGTTCAAAAGCTCACGATCCAGCAGCTGGCCGGTGTCGGCGTCCTTGAAATCCTGGTCCTCGATCCAGGCATCGGCGTAGTCGACGTAGCGGTCGAACAGGTTCTGGCCGTAATCCGAGTAGGATTCGAGATAAGCCTTCTGGATCTCGTTGCCGATGAACTCGGCATAACGCGGCGCAAGGTCGGCCTTGATGAATTCGAGGTAGCGCTTCTCGACTTCCTCGGGCAGTTGCTCGCGCTTGATCGATTGCTCCAGCGCGTACATCAGATGCACGGCGTCGGCGGCGACTTCCTGCGGATCGTGGTTGAAGGTCGCAGCCAGGATCTTGAAGGCAAAGCGGGTGGAAACACCGTCCATGCCCTCGTCGACGCCGGCGGCATCGCGATATTCCTGGACGCTGCGCGCCTTCGGATCGGTCTCCTTCAGGCTCTCACCGTCGTAAACCCTCATCTTGGCGTAGATCGTGGAATTTTCGTGCTTGCGCAGGCGCGACATCACCGAGAACCGCGCCAGCGTTTCCAGCGTCGCGGGCGCGCAAGGCGCGGCCGCGAGCTCGGAGCCCTGGATCAGCTTCTCGTAGATCTTCTGCTCCTCCGTGATCCGCAGGCAGTACGGCACCTTGATCACGCAGATGCGGTCGATGAAGGCCTCGTTGTTCTTGTTGGCCTTGAAGCTCGACCACTCGGCTTCATTGGAGTGCGCGAGGATGACGCCGGTGAACGGGATCGCGCCGATGTTCTCGGTGCCGATATAGTTGCCTTCCTGCGTCGCGGTGAGCAGCGGGTGCAGCATCTTGATCGGCGCCTTGAACATCTCGACGAATTCGAGCACGCCCTGGTTGGCGCGGTTGAGGCCGCCGGAATAGCTGTAGGCGTCGGGATCGTTCTGCGCGTAGGTTTCGAGCTTGCGGATGTCGACCTTGCCGACCAGCGAGGAGATGTCCTGGTTGTTCTCGTCACCCGGCTCGGTCTTGGCGATCCCGATCTGGCGCAGCCGCGACGGCTGGATCTTTGCAACCCGAAACTGGGAAATGTCGCCGCCGAAGGCTTCCAGCCGCTTGTAGCACCACGGGCTCATCAGGCCGGTGAGACGGCGGCGCGGAATGCCGTATTTCTCTTCCAGCATCGGGCCGAGCTGATCCGGATCGAACAGGCTGAGCGGGCTTTCGAACACGGGCGAGAGCTCGTCGCCGGCCTTGAGCACGTAGATCGGATGCACTTCCATCAGCGACTTGAGCCGCTCAGCGAGCGAGGATTTGCCGCCGCCGACCGGACCGAGCAGATACAGGATCTGCTTGCGCTCTTCGAGGCCCTGCGCCGCGTGACGGAAGAAACCGACGATGCGCTCGATGGTTTCTTCCATGCCGTAGAAACCGGCGAAGGCCGGATAGGTACGGATCGTGCGGTTCAAAAAAATACGGCCAAGGCGTGGGTCCTTGGCCGTGTCAATCGTCTGGGGCTCACCGATCGCTGCTAGCAGTCGTTCGGCCGCGTTTGCGTATTTCATGGGATCGCTTCGACACGATTCCAGATATTCCGCCATCGACATGTCGTGTTGGCTTCTCGCCTCGAACGACTTAGCGAAAGCGTTGAATAGAGAATCGTTGTACATGATCCCTCTCCGCGTGAGTTCCGCTACACAATTGAACGAAAGCAGCGACCGGACCGTTCCTTAGCGCCACTCTCGAATCAGCGTGAGCACATGACGATCATTCGACACCCGGGCGCCTTCTCGGCGCAACGCACAACGTAGGCACAGGGTGAGTTACGAACAGGCACCTGCCTGATATTTGAGCGAATCTTTGTCTATATTGGCTCATTTCCAGAAAATGTCACTCGCTCGCAACATCCGGGCATTACCGGGGATGCGTTCATCCGGCGCCGCATCATAGCCGTCTGCGAACGGCGATCTTATGACGCTTGTGCGGCGAAGCCTTGCGTGGCGCGTTCATCTTCCTGCTGCAATGCGGTGCGTGGACCGCCGGCGGCGTGACAGTCGCGGCAAACGCGCAGCAGTGTATCAAAATCGGTCGCCAGGCCCTCCGACCGGATGACGATGCGATCGTCCGTCGCACCGCGGGCCAAGCCGCGGATGCTGCAGAGCTGCCTCTGCAAGGCCGGCGTCGGCGTCAGCACGATCACCTTGCGCCCGCGGCGTTCTTCAGCCGAAATCTCCGCGATCGAGTCCCACAGCAGAAATTCATTGCCGATGCGAAGGTCGCGAATGCCATAGGGGGTGACGATCACCACCGATGCCCGCTCGGCGGGGAGCATCCAGATCAGCCGGCCGGTCATCGCGGCGAACGCCACCACGCCGGCATAGCCGACCGTCGTGTCGTAATCGCCAAAAGCATTCCACCAGCCCAAGGCGAGCGTTGCGCTGAGCAGCGTCATGGCGAAACCCGCAACGATCAGCAACCGCAGTTGGGTCGTACATGGACCGATTTCGAGATCGTGGGACGCATCGACGCATCCGGTCGACGTGACCGACTGGGGGCTGTCTGTGACAGCGAGCGCCAGACGGTCATGATGTGCTTGCATGCTTTCCCCCAGCATGGCCATTCGCGACCGAGCCACGATGCATCAGGCGGACCGGAATCCGCTGATGAGTACTCCGCGCAGCCACTGGCGGCGAGGCGAGGCAGCTGGCGTTACACAACAAGGGCGTAGCCGATTCCTCACGGCCAACGACCTTTTACGCAACTCGGCTCCCTCTACGCGGATCGCCATGATCGCGACGGAGTTACACTGGAGGATATGACGCCCATACCCTTGATTGGTTCCCTCAAGGAAGCATGTAAGCTAGAGGATAGCGCGTCAGGACCGGCGCGGAAACCCCTCGCCCGCAGGCTTGGAGATAAATTAGCATCATGAATCCCGTCAAAGAACTGGAAAAGCACGGACAAGCCGTCTGGCTGGACTTCCTGGCCCGCGGCTTCATCGCCAAGGGCGACCTGAAGCGGCTGATCGACACCGACGGCGTCAAAGGCGTCACCTCCAACCCCTCGATCTTCGAGAAAGCGATCGGCAGCTCGGACGAGTACGACGCGCCGATCGGCAAGGCATTGAAGCGCGGCGATCGGTCGGTCGCCGACCTGTTCGAGGCCGTCGCGGTCGAGGACATCCAGAACGCCGCCGACGTGCTGCGCCCGGTCTACGACCGCCTCAAGGGGGGCGACGGCTATGTCAGCCTGGAAGTCTCGCCCTATCTGGCGATGGACACGGGTGAAACGGTCACAGAGGCGCGGCGGCTCTGGAAGGACGTCAACCGCAAGAACCTGATGGTGAAGGTGCCGGCAACGCCGGAGGGCCTGCCGGCGATCGAGACCCTCATCGGCGACGGCATCAGCATCAACATCACGCTGCTGTTCTCCAGGGACGTCTATCTGCAGGTTGCCGAGGCCTATCTCGCCGGTCTGGAGACATACGTCGCAGGTGGCGGCGATCCCTCGCACGTGGCGAGCGTGGCGAGCTTTTTCGTCAGCCGCATCGACTCGGTGGTCGACAAGCAGCTCGACGAGAAGATTGCCCGCGCCAACGACCCGAGCGAGAAGGAACGGCTCGCCGCGCTGAAGGGCAAGGTCGCGATCGCCAATGCGAAGGTCGCCTACCAGGATTACAAGCGCCTGTTCTCAGGTCCGCGCTGGGACAAGCTCGCGGCCAAGGGCGCCAAGCCGCAGCGCATGCTGTGGGCCTCGACCGGCACCAAGAACAAGGACTACAGCGACGTCCTCTATGTCGAGGAATTGATCGGTCCCGACACCATCAACACCGTGCCGCCGGCGACATTGGATGCGTTCCGCGACCACGGCACGCCGCGGGACAGCCTGGAAGAGAATGTCGACGACGCCAGGCGCGTGCTGGAAGAACTGGAGCGCTCCGGCGTCTCGCTCGATGCTATCACCGAGGAACTCGTCAAGGACGGCGTCAAGCAGTTCGCCGACGCCGCCGACAAGCTCTATGGCGCTGTCGCCCACAAGCGCGCCACCGTGCTCGGGCCTGCGATCGACCGCCAGCTTCTCTCGCTCGGCGACGGCCTCGGCAAGGCCGTGGCCAAGAGCACCGAGGAATGGCGCGCGTCGGCAAAGATCCGCAGGCTGTGGCAACGGGACAAATCGGTCTGGACCGGCACCGACGAGGACAAATGGCTCGGCTGGCTCGACAGCGCCGCCAAGGCCGACGTCGCCGATTATGAGGATTATGCCAGCCGCGTGAAAGGCCAGAAATTCTCCGACGCCGTCGTGCTCGGCATGGGCGGGTCAAGCCTCGGGCCGGAGGTGCTGGCCGAGACCTTCGGCAAGAAGCCCGGGTTCCCGAAGCTGCACGTGCTGGATTCCACCGATCCGGCGCAGGTGCGGGCAATGGAGGCCAGGATCGACATCGCCAACACCGTGTTCATCGTCTCCAGCAAGTCCGGCGGCACCACCGAACCGAATGCGATGAAGGATTATTTCCACCAGCGCGTCGCGCAGGCGGTCGGACCGAAGGTCAAGACCGGCCATCGCTTCATTGCGGTCACTGATCCCGGATCGTCGCTGGAGACGGCGGCGAAGACGCTAAGCTATGCGCGCATCTTCCACGGCGAGCCCTCCATCGGCGGACGCTACTCGGTGCTCTCGCCATTCGGCCTGGTGCCGGCGGCAACCGCGGGCGTCGATATCAAGACCTTCATCAAGCACGCGCTTGCGATGGCCCGCTCCTGCGGACCGGACGTGCCGCCGGCCGAGAACCCCGGCGTGCAGCTCGGCCTTGCCATGGGCCATGCAGCGCTCGAAGGCCGCGACAAGGTGACGATCCTGTCGTCGAAGAAGATTGCCGATTTCGGCGCCTGGGCCGAGCAGCTCATCGCGGAATCGACCGGCAAGGACGGCAAGGGCCTGATCCCGATCGACGGCGAGCCGCTGGGCGAGCCGGCGGTCTACGGCAATGACCGGCTCTTCATCGACATCCGTATCGAGGGCGAAGCGGACGCCGCCCATGACTCGCAGCTTGCTGCGATCGAAGCGGCCGGCCATCCCGTCGTGCGCATCGTGATGAAGTCGATCGACCATCTCGGCCAGGAGTTTTTCCGCTTCGAGATGGCAACGACGGTCGCGGGCAGCATCCTCGGCATCAACCCGTTCGACCAGCCGGACGTGGAAGCGGCCAAGATCAAGACCCGAGAGCTCACCGCCTCGTTCGAAAAGACCGGCGCGCTGCCGGCCGAGCAGCCGGTGGTCAGCACCACCGAGGCCGATCTCTACACCGACGAGACCAATGCCGCAGCCCTGCGCGCCGCCGGCGCCAACGGCGACCTCACCTCGTGGCTGAAGGCGCATCTGTCGCGCTCCAACCATGGCGATTATGTCGCCCTGCTCGGCTACATCGCGCGCGACAAGGCGACGATCGACGCGCTCCAGACCATGCGGCTCGAAGTGCGCGAGAAGCGACATGTCGCAACCTGCGCCGAGTTCGGACCGCGTTTCCTGCACTCGACAGGACAGGCCTACAAGGGTGGCCCCGACAGCGGCGTGTTCCTCCAGATCACCGCCGACGATGCCAAGGACCTGCCGGTGCCGGGCCAGAAGGCCAGCTTCGGCGTCATCAAGGCCGCGCAGGCGCGCGGCGACTTCGACGTGCTTACCGAGCGCGGCCGGCGCGCGCTGCGGGTCCACTTGAAGGGCGGGCTCAAGAAGGGTCTCGCGGCGCTCAATGCGGCGCTCAACGAGGCACTGAACTAAGGGAATTCCTCAAATGCAACTCGGCATGATCGGCCTCGGCCGGATGGGCGGCAACATCGTTCGCCGCCTGATGCGCCACGGACATTCGACCGTGGTCTACGACAAGGACGCCAAGGCCGTCGCCGGCATTGCGGCAGACGGCGCGGTCGGCTCGGCGACGCTCGAAGAGTTCATTGCGAAACTGGAGCGGCCGCGCACGGCCTGGGTGATGCTGCCGGCCGGCCACATCACCGAGACCACGATCGACACGATCGCGGGCGCGATGCAGGAAGGCGACGTCATCATCGACGGCGGCAACACGTTCTGGCAGGACGACGTCCGCCGCGGCAAGGCGCTGAAGGAGCGCGGCATCCACTATGTCGACGTCGGCACCTCCGGCGGCGTCTGGGGCCTCGACCGCGGCTATTGCATGATGATCGGCGGCGAGAAACAGGTGGTCGATCGGCTCGATCCGATCTTCGCCGCGCTCGCGCCCGGCGCCGGCGACATTCCGCGCACGGAGGGACGTGAGGGGCGCGATCCCCGCATCGAGCAGGGCTACATCCATGCCGGCCCCGTCGGCGCCGGTCATTTCGTCAAGATGATCCACAACGGTATCGAATACGGCCTGATGCAGGCCTACGCCGAAGGTTTTGATATCCTCAAGAACGCCAACATCGAGGCCTTGCCGGTGGATCATCGTTACGAATTTGATCTCGCCGATATCGCCGAGGTGTGGCGGCGTGGCAGCGTGATCCCGTCCTGGCTGCTCGACCTTACCTCGACCGCGCTCGCGGATAGCCCTGCACTGGCGGAGTATTCGGGTTTCGTGGAGGATTCCGGCGAAGGACGCTGGACCGTGAACGCGGCGATCGACGAGGCCGTGCCGGCCGAAGTCCTGACCGCGGCGCTGTTCGCACGTTTCCGTTCCCGCAAGGAACACACTTTCGCCGAGAAAATTCTCTCAGCGATGCGAGCCGGCTTCGGCGGCCACAAGGAGCCGAAGCAGCCGGCAGCTTCGAAGCCGAAATAGCAATTAGCAGAGCGAAGGCCAATAGTTCGTGACAAAAGACCCGCAAGCCAAGCGCAAGCCGGAAAATTGCGCCTTCGTCATCTTTGGTGTCACCGGCGACCTCACCCATCGGCTGGTGATGCCATCGCTCTACAATCTGGCGGCCGAGCATCTGTTACCGGAAAAGTTCTGCGTCGTCGGCGTCGCCCGCCGGGGCCAGTCGGACAACGAGCTGCGCGACAGCCTGTTGAAGGGCTTGCGCCAGTTCGCGACCCGGCCGGTGGACGACGACATTGCCAAGAAGCTGCTGGAATGCGTGACCTTCGTCGAAGCCGACGCAAAGGATCCGCCATCCTTTGATCGCCTGCGCGAGCATCTGGATTCCCTGGAATGCGCGCAGGACACCGGCGGCAACCGGCTGTTCTACCTCGCGACCCCGCCGGCTGCGTTCGCGCCGACCGCGCGCGAGCTCGGCCGCACCGGCATGATGAAGGAGAACGGGGCGTGGCGGCGCCTGGTGATCGAAAAGCCGTTCGGCACCGACCTCGCCTCGGCGCGCGCGCTGAATGGCGAGCTGCTGAAGATCATGGACGAGCACCAGATCTACCGGATCGATCACTATCTCGGCAAGGAGACGGTGCAGAACATCCTGGTGCTGCGCTTTGCCAACGGCATGTTCGAGCCGATCTGGAATCGCAACCATATCGATCACATCCAGATCACCGTGGAGGAAAAGCTCGGCGTCGGCCATCGCGGCGGCTTTTACGACGCCACCGGCGCGCTACGCGACATGGTGCCGAACCACCTGTTCCAGCTGATGTCGCTGGTCGCGATGGAGCCGCCGGCGCGTTTCGACGCCCATTCCGTGCGCTCCGAGAAGGCCGAGATTCTGACCTCGATTCAGCGCCCGAGCGAAGAGGAAGCGCTGAAGAGCTCGGTGCGCGCCCAATATCTCGCAGGGCGCATCGGCGACGATGAGATCCCGGACTATCGCAAGACCGAGGACGTCAAACCCGGCAGCACTACCGAGACCTATGTCGCGCTGAAGCTGATGATCGACAATTGGCGCTGGGCCGGCGTGCCGTTCTATTTGCGCACCGGCAAGGCGCTCGGCCACAAGCGCACCGAGGTCGCGATCAAGTTCAAGCAGGCGCCGCTGTCGATGTTCTCAGGCACGGCTGTCGATCGTCTCTCTCAGAACTTCCTCACGATCGGCATCGCACCGACCGAGACCATCGAGCTCCAGTTCAACGCCAAGATCCCGGGGCCGAGCGTCACCATCGACGGCGTCGAGATGAAGTTCCGCTATGGCGACTATTTCCGGGCCGATCCCTCGACCGGCTACGAGACGCTGATCTACGACTGCATGATCGGCGACAACATCCTGTTCCAGCGTGCCGACGGCATCGAAGCCGGATGGGAGGCGGTGCAGCCGTTCCTTGACGCCTGGAAGAACGCGGGCAGCAACGGCATCGAGACCTATCAAGCCGGCAGCGACGGCCCCGCCTGCGCCGATGAATTGCTCCGCCGCGACGGCCGAAGCTGGCGTAAATTTTCGTGACCGCGACGGCCGGACAGCCGAAGCTGATCGTCGAGGCCGACGCCGAGGCTCTCGCGCGGACCGCGGCCGGACGGGTGATGGCGCGAATCGCGGCCAATCCCGGGCGCATTGCGATCTGCCTGACCGGCGGCTCCAGCCCAAAGAGGCTCTACCAGCTGCTGGGCAGCGAGGCCTGGCGCGAAAAAATCCCGTGGGAGCGCGTGCACTGGTTCATCGGTGACGAGCGCTTCGTGCCCGAAAGCGATCCCCTCAACAACATGGCGGTCGCGCGCGCGACCTTTCTCGATCGCAACGCGCCCTCCGGCCATGTTCACCCGATCCCGACGACGGCTGACGACCCTGATCAGAGCGCCGAGGCCTATGCGCGCGAGCTGCAGTCTTTCTACGGCGCGGAAAGCCTGGATCCGGCACGGCCGCTGTTCGACATGGTCTTGATGGGCGCGGGGCCGGACGGCCACACGGCTTCGCTCTTCCCGGGCTACCCCGCGATCGAGGAGACGGGACGCTGGGTGGTCGGCGTCCCCAAGGCCAATGTTGCCCCCTTCGTGCCGCGGGTCTCGCTCACCCTGCCCGCACTGGCGTCCTGCCGCGAAATGCTGTTCGAGATAGCGGGGCACGACAAGCAGCCGATCTTGACGCGCCTGCTCAATGGCGAGACTCTGCCGGCTGTACGCGCGCGCTCGAATGGCGAGACCGTCTGGCTGGTCGACCAGGCCGCGCTTCCGGAGGGAATTCGTGGCCGGCGTTGAAGCACCTTGTGCATTGATCGTGATGGGCGTGTCGGGCTCGGGCAAGAGCACGGTTGCAAAAGCGCTCGGCGAGCGCCTCGGCTGGCGTTTCGAGGACGGCGACAGCTTTCATCCCGCCAGCAATGTCGAGAAGATGCGGGCCGGCCATCCCCTCACCGACGAGGACCGCTGGCCCTGGCTCAACGCCATTGCCGACGAGATCGCGAGGGTCTGTGACAAGGGCGAGCACGTCATCATCGCCTGCTCGGCGCTGAAGCATACTTATCGGGACGTGCTCCTGCGCGGACGCGACGACGTCCGCTTCATCTTCCTGAGGGGGACGAAGGAGCTGATCGCCGCTCGCCTCGCGCAACGTAAGGGGCACTTCATGCCGCCCGGCCTGCTGACGAGCCAGTTCAACACGCTGGAGCCGCCGGAGGCTGGCGAGCACGTGATCACAGTCTCGATCGACGAATCCGTGGAAGCGATCGTAGACGGCGCGGTGCGGCAGTTGAAACTGGGCGGCGCGAAACGCTGAGGCCAAACACCCAAGAAACACCCAAGGGACCGTCATGACAAAAATCTCGCTCGTCGTCTCCGACGTCGACGGTACGCTGCTGACCAAGGACAAGACGCTGACCGACCGCGCGAGGTCCGTGGTTCAGCGTCTGCACCAGGCCGGCATCGGCTTCACGATTACGTCGAGCCGCCCCGCGATCGGCATGCGTTTCCTGATCGAACCGCTGGCGCTCTGGCTGCCGGTCGGCCCGTTCAACGGCTCCTCGATCGTCGACCCCGAGATGAATCCGGTCGAACAGCATCTCATCCCCGCCGCGGCGGCCGAGCGAAGCTTGCAAATTCTGCGGGACTTCGGCGCCGACATCTGGCTGTTCACCACCGACAAATGGCTGATCGACAAGCCTGATGGCCAATACGTGGCACATGAGCAGCACACCATCCGCTCCGACCCGACCATCGTGACGGATTTCTCGCCGTATCTCGCGAGCGCCTGCAAGATCGTCGGGGCCAGCGCCGATGCAGCCGGCCTCGAAGCTTGCGAGAAGGCGATGCAGAAGGCGCTCGGCAGCGAGGCGATGGCGGTGCGCTCGCAGACCTATTACCTCGACATCACCCCGCCCGGCTTCGACAAGGGCACATTCGTGCAAGCCATGGCCAAGCGCCTCGGCATTTCAACGGACGCGGTCGCCACGATCGGCGACATGCAGAACGACCTCGCGATGTTTCGCGTCAGCGGCGTTTCGATCGCAATGGGCAATGCGGCCGACAACGTCAAGGACCAAGCCACCCACGTCACCGCGACCAACGAGCACGACGGTTTTGCGGAAGCGATGGAGATGATTTTGAAGCGGAACGAGGTCGCCTAGGTCACTGCTTCGACCGCTGCATCGCAGGCTTCTTGCTGCCCTGCCTTGCGGCCGACAGGTTATGCGCGGTGTTGACCAGCGCGATATGAGTCAGCGCCTGCGGGAAATTGCCGGTCTGACGCCTGGCGCCTGAATCATATTCCTCGGCTAGCAGTCCCACATCATTCGCGACACCGACCACGCGATCGAACAAGGCTTGCGCCTTGTCGAGATCGCCCGCCAGTACATGGGCATCGGCCAGCCACAGGCTGCAGGCGAGGAAGGCGCCCTCGATCGGCTGCTTCTCCTCGGACACTTCGCGCGGATCGTGCCGCAGCACAAAGCCGTCAGGCATCATGTGCTTTTCCATCGCCGCGATGGTGCCGCGAATGCGCGGATCCGACGCTTCCAGGAAGCCAACGGACGGCAGCAGCAGCACGCTGGCATCGAGCAGCTTCGAGCCGTAGGACTCCACGAAGGCATTCTCCTCCGCGTCGAAGCCGCGGTTGCAGACGTCGCGATGAATGGCGTCGCGCAAGGTGCGCCAGTGCAGCAGCGGCGCCTTGAAGCCGAAGGTCTCGGCGCTCTTGATGCCGCGGTCGAAGGCGACCCAGGTCATCACCTTGGAGAAGACATAGTGCTTCGGCTGCCCGCGCCGCTCCCAGATGCCGTGATCGGGCTGGTCCCAGACTTCGGCGAGATGCTTGAGCACGGCGCATTCCAGCGCCCAGCTCTCGTCGTCGAGCTTGAGCTTGGCCATCCGCGATTGGTGGAAGGCGTCGATCAGTTCGCCGTAGACGTCGAGCTGGAGCTGCGCATGCGCGGCATTGCCGACGCGCACCGGCTGTGCGCCCTCGTAGCCATCGAGCCAACCGGCCTCCCATTCCAGCAGCCGCCGCTGGCCCCAGATGCCGTACATGATCTGCATGTTCGCCGGTGAGCCTGCCGCCGCACGCAACAGCCAATTGTGCCAGGCCGAGGCTTCCTCGGTGTAACCCGAGTTCATCAGCGCCAGCAGCGTGAAGGTGGCATCGCGCAGCCAGCAGAAGCGGTAGTCCCAATTCCTGGCGCCGCCGAGCTTCTCCGGCAACGAGGTGGTCGGCGCCGCGACGATGCCGCCGGTCGGAGCGAAGGTCAGCGCCTTGAGTGTGATCAGCGAGCGCACGATCAGGTCGCGATAGTCGCCATCGCGATTGCAGTGGCTGCACCAGTCCTGCCAGAATTTCTCGGTCTCCTTGAGTGCGACCTCCGGATCGATTGGCGCGGGCGGCTCGAGATGCGAGGGGCCGTAGGTCAGCACGAACGGCACGGTCTCGCCGGCCTTCACCTCGAAATCGGAAACCGTGGTCAGATCCTCGCCTCGGGTCTTGGCCGGTGTCCGCAGCACGGTCATGTCCTGCCCGGCGACCGCCAGCAGGGAATGGTCGATCCGCCGCACCCACGGGATGTCGACGCCGAAGCCGAAGCGGATGACGAGTTCCATCCGCATCTTCACCGTGCCGCTGACACCGCGGACCAGCCGCACGATGTCGGAGGCCTTGCCGCGCGGCGGCATGAAGTCGATCAGCGCAACGGTGCCGCCGTCAGTCTCAAAGCGCGTTTCGAGGATGAGGGTGTCGCCGAGATAGCGGCGCGACGTCGCGGTGACGTCCTCGCTCGGCGCGATCAGCCAGCGGCCGTTCTTGTGCGTGCCGAGGAGCGCGGCAAAGCAGGCATCGGAATCGAAGGCCGGCCAGCACAGCCAGTCGATCGAGCCGTTGCGGCCGACCAGCGCCGCGGTCTCGCAGTCGCCGATCAGCGCATAATCTTCAATCCTCTGAGACAATGTCGTGCGAGCCTCGAAAACGACGTCCGGAGACCCCGGCGATCAACGCCCGCCGGGTAACGAGCGTTCCCGTGTCGCGGCCTTCAAGGCTGCGACATCGACCTTCGAAATGATCTTGTCGAGCGTCACAGGCAGGCGCTGGCGCCAGTTCGGATGCTCGTCAATCGTACCGGGAATGTTGGGCTGGTCGATCACGCCGAGCAGATCCTCCAGCGACACCGCAAGCAGCCGCGACGGCGTGCGCGACAGGAAGGCGAGCACCGAATAGACATCATTGGCACGGATGCCGTTGGCACGCAGGATCTCGTCGAGCAGGCCGAGCGCATCCCAGCGGGCCTGATCGTTCTCGCCGGGATCGAGCCCGAGCGAGCGCTTCATCTTGAGATCGCTGAAAGAGCGCCAGCCGGCATAGGTCGACAGATCATGCGTGTTCAACGTCACCAGCGCGTTGGGCCGGTAGTGATCGACGGGCCGGAAGTGACCGGCATCGTCGCGCTCGAACATCATGACGAGGTAGGACCAGATGCCGAAATCCTGCATGGTCTCGCGAAAACCTTCCGGCACCGTGCCGAGGTCCTCGCCGATGACGATGCACTTATGGGCAGCGCTCTCCCGCGCCACGGTCGCCAGCAGCGCCTCGAACGGCATCTGCACATAGGCGCCGTTGTCGGGCTTGAAGCCGCGCGGCACCAGATAAAGCCGCTTCAAGCCGAGCACGTGATCGAGACGGATGGCTCCGGAATGGCGCATCGAAGCCGCGAGCATATCGGCGAATGGCACGAAGGATTGCGCCTCCAGGCCGCCGGCATTGAAGCCGGCCAAGCCCCAATCCTGGCCAATGGTATTGAGCACGTCCGGCGGCGCGCCGACGGCGAGATGACGAGAAATCGCCTCCTGCTCGTTCCAAGCATCGAAGCCGTTCGACTGCACGCCGACGGCAACGTCAAGATAGAGCCCGACCCGCATGCCGAGCTGGCCGGCCAGCTCCTTGGCCGCATGCAACTGGCTATCGGCGGTCCATTGCACGAATTCGACGAACTCGACCTCGTGCTTGTCCGGGCCGTTGCGCAGCTCGGCGCATTTCGTCTCATCCGGCTTTTGCCATTCCTGCGGCCATTCCCACCACGGCGCCGCAAAGCGATGGCGTAGCACCTCGAAGCAGGCAAAACGGGACAACAGCGGCGCGCGAGCCGCCCGGAAGGCGTCGAACTGGTTGCGGCGGACGCCGCTCGCGGTTTTCACGAAGCTGTCGAAGGCGGCACGCAAGGCCAACCATTTCAAGGCCGCCATGTCCGGATAGGGCACACGATCACCGTCGCGGAGCCGCGCGGCGGTCGCGGCCGCATCGGGGACGAGGTCGGGGGAAAATTCCGGGATCGCCTCGACGTCGATATAGAGCGGATTGAGAAACAGCCGGCTGTTCGGCGAATAGGGGCTGCAATCGGCCGGATGGTCATCGAACAACACATGCAGGGGATTGAGCCCGACGCCGTCGGCGCCCAACTGCTTCGCGAGCCGGACCAGACCGGCGAGGTCGGTGAAATCGCCGATGCCCCAATTGCGGTCCGAGCGGACGCTGTAGAGCTGCACGGCAAGCAGCCAGCCCCGGTCGAAATCGCCGCCGAAGGCCCGCTCCGGCGCCACGATCATCGGCACCTCTTCCGTCACGCCTCCGGCATCCGTCAGCGTCAGCCGGTGATAGCCGAGCGGCAGGCCGGCCGGCCAGGCAATCACGGGCTCGCGCGTCTCACCTTGCGCGATCAAATTGCCGTTGCCGGTCATCTTCCATTTGAGCGGCGGCGCACCGATCGTCACCAATTCGGTGCGCGGATGGCCCAAGGCGCGTACCACCACAGGCCCGCTGACGAAGCGGTAAACCCGCTTTTCCGGCAAGGCGTCGAGGATGGATTTGAGGGCCACGGGATCGGTGACCCGCAGCTTTCCGAGGGCATCGACGAATTCGGATTGAACGCCCTTGATCCGGGCTTGAGCTAAAAGATCCATTCGGCACGCAGCTTGCAGGCCATTTTGTGGCCGGGGGCATCGATTTTAACGAGGTCGCGGAAGAGGTTAGTCAGGGTTAACTCGCGAGCCGCGCCTGCCGTTCCCCAGGGAACCAATGACACACAAGCGGCTTTCTATAGTGGTATCAAGCGTAGGTTCCCGGCAAGGGAAACGGGCTCCTGCTTTCTTGTCAATGGCATCACCGTGAACAAGACAATTCAAACTGTCGAGAGTGCCGCAGCCGGCAGCACTTTCCTCATCGAGGACGTCTATCCCCTGATCGACGGCGGGCGCTTCCCCGTGAAGCGGATCGCGCGCGAACCGGTCGAGGTCTGGGCCGACATCTACCGGGACGGCGACGCCGTGATCGGCGCAGCGCTGATCTGGCGACAGGAGCAGGACCGCGAATGGCAGAGCGAGCCGATGATCCCTCACGGCAATGACCGCTGGTCCGGCGCGTTCACACCCGTCGAGCCCGGCAAATATGTCTATGCGATCGAAGCCTGGACCGACGAATTCGCCACCTGGTCGCACGCGGTCGCGCGCAAGCAGCGCTCCGGTGCCGACGTCACGCTCGATGCGATCGAGGGCGCCGGCCTTTTGACCAAGGCGCATGGCGCGCAGCAGGACGCCGCCGCCGTCATCGTCAGGCGATGCGAGGACTATCTTCAGACCGGCGACGTTGCCCCGCTGCTGGCAACCGAGCTCGGCGCAGCCATGGCCGAGAGCCAGTTGCGGCCTGATCTCACGCGCTCGGCGCTATTCCCACTGTTCGTCGACCGCGACAAGGCACGCTTCGGCGCCTGGTATCAGATGATGCCGCGCAGCCAGAGCGTGGTGCCAGGACAGCATGGCACGCTCCGCGACTGCATCGCGCGCGTGCCCGACATCGCCGCGATGGGCTTTGACGTGCTGTACTTCACGCCGATCCATCCTATTGGCCGCACCCGGCGCAAGGGCCGCAACAACATGCCGGTGGCGGGCGACGGCGATCCCGGCTCGCCTTATGCGATCGGCGCCATCGAGGGCGGGCACGACGCGCTGCACCCCGAACTCGGCACGATCGAGGATTTTCGCGCGCTGGTCGCGACCTGCCTGGAATACGGCCTCGAACTCGCGCTCGACTTCGCCGTGCAATGCTCGCCGGACCACCCGTGGCTGACGCAGCATCCGGAATGGTTCAAATGGCGCCCGGATCGGTCGGTGCGGACGGCTGACGGGCCCTATTCCGATATCGTCATCCCCGATTTCGCGTCCGTCGACCGGGCTGGACTGTGGAACGCGTTTCGCGACGCCATGCTGTTCTGGATCGACCACGGCGTCACCATCTTCGCCATCGACAATCACGACACCGCGCCGCTCGCCTTCTGGGAGTGGCTGATCCGTGACATCCGCCGCCGGCATCCCGAGGTGATCCTGTTTTCCAAGACGTTCGCGCGCCCGAAGCTGATGAAGGGCCTCGCCAAGCTCGGCTTTGCGCAATCGTTCAGCTATTTCCCCTGGCGCACGGCGAAGTGGGAGCTGGAGCAATATCTCGGCGAGCTGACGCGCTATCCCGAACGTGACTTCTATCGGCCGAACCTGTTCGTGAATACGCCCGATCTTTTGCCCTATCATCTCCAGGGCGGCGAGACATGGGCGTTCAAATCGCGCGTCGCGCTGGCGGCGACGCTGTCCGGCAATTACGGCGTCTACAGCGGGTTCGAGCTGCTGGAGCACGACGCGATCCCCGGCCGCGAGGAATATCTCAACTCCGAGAAATACCAGATCAAGCAGCGCGACTGGAACAAGCCCGGCAACATCAAGGCCTACATCACGGAGCTCAATCGCATCCGCAGCGAGAATGCTGCGCTTCAGCGGACGGCGAACCTGCGCTTCCTCGGCATCGAAGAGGGCGAGACGATCGCCTTCGTCAAGGAAGCGACCGACCCGGCCAACATCGTCGTGGCCGTGGTTGCGCTCTCGTGCCACGTGCGCGAATTCTGGTTGCCGCTCGGCGACGTCATGGTTGACGCCGGCGGGCAGCGACACCATGTGTCGGCACTCGAAAACCTCCTCACCGGCGAACAGGCCCGCATCGAATGGGGCGGGATCAAATTGCGTATCGATCCCGAGCGCGATCCGGCGCTGCTGTTCCGCTGCCTGGCGTAAGGGCGCACGCCATGAACGTATTGTCTTCCGTCGACACCAAGAAAGCCGAGGCTGCCGAGATCGTGGACGAGCTCTGGTACAAGGACGCCATTATCTATCAGCTTCACGTCAAGGCGTTTGCCGATAGCAACAATGACGGCATCGGCGACTTCGCCGGGCTGACCGAGAAGCTGCCCTATCTCCAGGAGCTCGGCGTCACCGCGCTCTGGCTGCTGCCGTTCTATCCCTCGCCCGGCCGCGACGACGGCTACGACATCGCCGACTACGGTTCCGTCAATCCCGATTTCGGGACGATGAAGGATTTCAAGCGCTTCATCCAGGAGGCGCAGAAGCGAGGCTTGCGCGTCATCACCGAGCTCGTCGTCAACCACACCTCGGACCAGCACAATTGGTTCAAGCGTGCTCGCCGCAGCCCGGCAGGCTCGAGCGCCCGCAACTGGTATGTCTGGAGCGACACCGACCAGAAATACCAGGGCACCCGCATCATCTTCACCGACACGGAGAAGTCGAACTGGACCTGGGATCACGAGGCCGGGGCGTTTTATTGGCACCGCTTCTTCTCGCACCAGCCGGACCTCAATTTCGACAATCCCCGCGTCGTCAGCGCGCTGATCCAGGTGATGAAGCGCTGGCTGGATGCCGGCGTCGACGGCTTCCGTCTGGACGCCATTCCCTATCTCTGCGAGCGCGAAGGCACCTCGAACGAGAACCTCCCCGAGACGCATGCCATCATCAAGCGGCTCCGCCACGAGCTGGATTCCTACTCCAAGGGCAAGCTGCTGCTGGCCGAGGCCAATCAATGGCCGGAGGACGTGCAGGAATATTTCGGCCGCGGCGACGAGTGCCACATGGCCTACCACTTCCCGCTGATGCCGCGCATCTACATGGCGATCGCCCAGGAGGACCGTTTCCCGATCACCGACATCCTGCGCCAGACGCCGGATATTCCGGCGAGCTGCCAATGGGCGCTGTTCCTGCGCAACCATGACGAGCTGACGCTGGAGATGGTGACCGACGTCGAGCGCGACTATCTGTGGACCACCTACGCCAACGATCCGCGCGCCCGCATCAATGTCGGCATCCGCCGGCGCCTCGCGCCGCTGATGGACAACGACCGGCGCAAGATCGAGCTGATGAACTCGCTGCTGCTGTCCTTCCCCGGCACGCCGATCATCTACTACGGCGACGAGATCGGGATGGGCGACAACATCTATCTCGGCGACCGCAACGGCGTGCGCACGCCGATGCAGTGGAGCCCGGACCGCAACGGCGGCTTCTCGCGCTGCGACCCGGCCCGCCTCTATGCGCCGCTGATCATGGATCCGGTCTACGGCTATGAATCGGTGAACGTGGAGGCGCAGTCGCGCAGCCTGTCCTCGCTGCTCAGCGCGACCAAGCGTCTGATCTCGGTGCGCAAATCGACGCTCGCCTTCGGCCGCGGCACCATGACCTTCATCCGCCCGGCCAACCGCGCCGTGCTGGCCTATGTCCGGCAGTACCGCGACGAGGTGATCCTCTGCGTCGCCAATCTGTCGCGCGCGGCCCAGGCGACCGAGCTCGATCTGTCGCCCTGGAAGGACCGCATCCCGCAGGAGATGCTCGGCCGCACGCGTTTTCCGGCGATCGGCGAACTGCCCTACATGGTCACGCTGGGGCCCTATGGCTTCTACTGGTTCCAGCTCACCGAGCGCGACAAGTCCGAGCCGGTGACGCCGCGCGCAGTGCCCGAATTCGAGACGCTGGTGGTGCCGGTGAACTCGACCTGGGTGTCGCTGGCGCGCGAGCGCGGCGTGTTCGAGCACGAGGTGCTGCCGGGATTCCTGTCGCGCACGCGATGGTATCCGGAGCACAATCCCAAGCACATCAAGCCGACGCTGACCTCGGCAGTACCGTTCTGCGACATCGGCGACAACAGGCCCTGGATCGCATTCTTCGAGGCCGCGCAGGGCGACGTCACCACGCGCTACGTGCTGCCGATGCAGATCGAATGGGTGCGCTTCGACCGCGAACGTTTCAATCCCAGGGCGCTCGCCGCCGTGCGTCAGGGGGCCCGCGAAGGCACGCTGCTGGACGTGGCAACCGAGCAGATCTTCATCGGCCTGTTCCTGCGCAATCTGTCGCAGAATCTGGTGGTGGAAGAAAACAATCTGCGGCTGGAGTTCAAGGCGACCAGCCGGTTTGCCGAGTACACCATCAAGGAGCCCGAACGCATCCGCACGATCGAGCAGTCGAACAGCACCGCGCTGGTCGACAACCAGTATGTCGCCAAGATCTATCGCCAGCTCGAAGCCGGCATCAATCCCGAGATCGAGATCGGCTCCTACCTCACCGAGATCGCCCGCTTTGCCAATACGCCGGCACTGCTCGGCAGCGTCGAGCTGGTCGAAGACGACCGTCGCAGCGCAGTCGGCGTGCTGCACGCCTATGTCGAGAATCAGGGCGACGGCTGGGGCGTCACCGCGGGCTATCTCGACCGCTATATCGACGAGCAACGGGTGCTGCCACCGGGCGAGATGCCCCGCGAGACCCAGGAGCAAGCGCCCTATCTGCACTTCATTGCGCAGATCGGCCGACGGCTCGCCGAGCTGCATGTGGCTCTGGCCGCTGCAAAGCCCGGAGATCTCGCGCCGGAGCCCATTGGCTCCGCACACGTCAAGCGCTGGTCATCCGAGCTCGAGACACGGGCCGAGCGGGTTTTCGAGCGGCTGGCCGCCAGCACCGACCGCCTGCGGGAGGTGGACCGACCGCTGATCAATCAGCTCGCCGCGGAGCGCGCGATCCTGTCCGGCCGGCTCAACGCGCTCTTACCTTCCGAGCTCGGCGGGTTGAACATCCGTCATCATGGCGATTTCCGCCTCGGGCAAACTCTGATCGTGAAGGACGATATCTTCATCATCGACTTCGACGGAGATCCGCGTTTGCCGCTGGCCGACAAGCGGCGCAAGCTGCCTGCGGCGCGTGACGTTGCCGGCCTGATCCGCTCGATTGATCTTTCGGTTAACGCGGCGCTTCACCGCGCGCTCACGGGCGCCTCCGACGAACAGGGCCGTCTCACGGCTGCGCTCGACGAATGGCGCGAGCGCACCACCGCGACGTTCCTCACCGCCTACCGCGAAGCCATGACCGATCGGCGGCTGTGGCCGGAAGATCCGCAATCTGCGGCTGGCCTGTTAAGGTTTTTCCTGCTTGATCAAGCGTTCGAGGAAGTAGAGTACGAGCTGTCCCACCGGCCTGAGGGGCTCCATGCGCCGCTGTCCGGACTGCTTCGCATTCTGTCCAGTATCGAGAGCGAAGCCCATGCCTAAACTCCCTGCCGAGGCCTATGCGATCATCGAGGGTCGCCACTCCGATCCGTTCCACTATCTCGGGCTGCATCCCGAGGGCGACAAGAGCGTGGTGCGCGCGTTTCTTCCCGATGCTTCCAACGTCGAGGCGGTGGGCGAGCACGGCGAGGTGGCGAAGCTCGATCGCGTCCATGATGCCGGCCTGTTCATCGGAGCTCTGCCGAACGGCGCGAAGCACTACCAGCTCCGCGCGAAGTTCGGCGACAACGTCATCGAATTCGAGGACACCTATCGCTTTCCGCCGATCCTGACCGATTTCGACCTCTATCTGCTTGGCGAAGGCACCCACCAGCGCCTTTACGACAAGCTCGGCGCGCATCCGATGCGGCTCGAAGGCATCGATGGCATCGGCTTCGTGGTGCTGGCGCCCAACGCCCGGCGCGTCTCCGTGGTCGGCGATTTCAATTTTTGGGACGGACGGCGCCATCCGATGCGGGTGCGCGGCGCGGGTTATTGGGAATTGTTCATCCCGCACGCCAAGGCCGGCGACCACTACAAGTTCGAAATTATCGGACCGCATGGCCATCTGCTTCCGCTGAAGTCCGATCCGATGGCTTTTGCAAGCGAGGTGCGCCCGAAGACCGCTTCTATCGTGTTCGACGAAGCACATCTGCCCCGGCCGCGACCGGCGCCCGACGGCATCAACGCGTTGTCCGCGCCGATGTCGATCTACGAGGTCCATCTCGGCTCATGGCGGCGCAAGAACGGCAATGAATGGCTGACCTATCGCGAGCTGGCCGAGCAGCTGCCGGCCTACGCCCGCGACATGGGCTTCACCCATCTCGAATTCCTCCCCGTCAGCGAGCATCCTTTCGACGGCTCGTGGGGCTATCAGCCGACCGGGCTGTATGCGCCGACCAGCCGCTTCGGCACGCCGGAGGATTTTGCCGCGCTGGTCGATGCCTGCCACCGCGAGGGCGTCGGCGTGCTGCTCGACTGGGTGCCCGGCCACTTCCCGGACGATCCGCACGGGCTCGGCAGCTTCGACGGCACAGCGCTGTACGAGCACGCCAATCCGCTCCAGGGCCGGCATCTCGATTGGGGCACGCTGATCTACAATTACGGCCGCACCGAAGTGACGAACTTCCTGGTCTCGAACGCGCTGTTCTGGCTCGAGCGCTACGCGATCGACGGACTGCGAGTCGATGCCGTCGCATCCATGCTCTACCTCGACTACAGCCGTCCGCCCGGGGCGTGGATTCCGAACCAGCATGGCGGCCGGGAGAACATCGAGGCGATCGCATTCCTGCGCCGCTTCAACACCGAGCTGTTCGCGCGTTTCCCGCAGGCGACCACGGCCGCCGAAGAGTCCACCGCCTGGCCGCAGGTCTCGCGCCCGGTCGAATTCGGAGGGCTCGGCTTCGGCTACAAGTGGAATATGGGCTGGATGCACGACACGCTGAACTACATCAGCAAGGACCCGATCCACCGCAAGCATCATCACGGCGACATCCTGTTCGGCCTGCACTACGCCTTCTCGGAGAACTTCGTCCTGCCGCTGTCGCACGACGAAGTCGTGCACGGCAAGCGCTCTATCCTCGGGCGCATGCCCGGCGACGAATGGCAGCGCTTCGCGAATTTGCGCGCCTATTACAGCTTCATGTTCGGCCATCCCGGCAAGAAGCTGCTGTTCATGGGCGCCGAGATCGCGCAAAGCCGAGAATGGAATCACGACCAATCGCTCGACTGGCACTTGCTCGAGTACAAGCCCCATTCAGGCATCCAGGCGTTGATCCGCGATCTCAACCGGCTCTATCGCGCGGTGCCCGCCCTGCACCAGATGGACTGCGAGCAGGCCGGCTTCGAATGGCTGATCACCGACGACGCCAACCGCAACGTGTTCGCCTGGCTGCGCAAGGGATTTGACGAGCACGCCCGGTGCATGGTGATCGTCAACTTCTCACCCAATGTCTATCGCAATTACCGCGTTCGCGCGCCGTTCGGTGGCAAGTGGAAGGAAGTGTTCAACTCGGACTCCGCCCATTACGGCGGCAGCAATGTCGGCAACATCGGCGAAGTCCACGCCGTCAATGGCGAGCTCCGCCTCACCATTCCGCCGCTCGCCGCGATCTTCCTCGTTCCGGAAAGCTGAACGATGCGCCTGACTGCTGGATCGCCCGCACGCCTCGGCGCAAGCTGGGACGGACGCGGCACCAATTTCGCGCTGTTCTCCGCCAACGCGCAGAAGGTCGAGCTGTGCCTGTTCGACATGCAGGGCCGCCGCGAACTCGAGCGCGTCGAGCTGCCGGAGCGCACCGAGGATGTCTGGCACGGCTATCTCAACGACGTCTCGCCCGGCCAGCTCTACGGCTACCGCGTGCATGGCCCCTACGAGCCGGAGCACGGCCACCGCTTCAATGCCAACAAGCTCGTGCTAGACCCCTATGCCAAGCGGCTTTCCGGGCGGCTGGTCTGGAGTGACGCGCATTTCGCCTATCGCACCGGAAGCCCGCGCGAAGACCTGTCGTTCGACCGGCGCGACAACGCGCGCGGCATGCCGAAGGCCGTCGTCGTCGACGAGACCTTCAACTGGGGCCGCCGCGAGATCCGGCCCAACATTCCCTGGGAAGATACCATCATCTACGAGGCCCACGTCAAGGGACTGACACAGAAGCGCGACGACGTGCCGCCGAATTTGCGCGGCACCTATGGCGGCCTGTCCTCGCCCGCGATGATCGAGCACCTGAAGAAGCTCGGCGTCACCACGGTAGAGCTTCTGCCGGTGCACAGCTTCGTCGACGACCGCATCTTGGTGGAGAAGAAGCTCGTCAACTACTGGGGCTATAACACCCTGTCCTTCTTCGCGCCCGAGCAGCGCTACGCCCAGGACAACGCTCTCGATTCCTTCCGCACCACGATCGCACGTCTGCACGATGCCGGCATCGAGGTGATGCTCGACGTCGTCTACAATCACACCGCCGAGGGCAATCATCTCGGTCCGACGCTGTGCTATCGCGGCATCGACAACGCCTCCTATTACTGGCTGAACCGCGAAAACCCGCGCTACTACGACGATTTTACCGGCTGCGGCTCGTCGGTGAACCTCACCCACCCGCGCGTGCTGCAGATGGTGATGGATTCACTGCGCTACTGGGTCGAGGTCTGCCACGTCGACGGCTTCCGTTTCGACCTCGCCACCACGCTGGCCCGCGGACCGAACGGTTATGATCGAGGCAGCTCGTTCCTGACCGCGATCCGCCAGGACCCGGTGCTGGCGAGCGTCAAGCTCGTCGCCGAACCCTGGGATCTCGGCCTTGGCGGCTATCAGGTGGGCGCATTTCCCTCGCAATGGTCGGAGTGGAACGACCGTTACCGCAGCGCCATGCGCCGCTACTGGAGCGGCGAAGGCAGCCTGATCGGCGATATCTCCAGCCGCATGACGGCGTCCTCCGACCTGTTCAACCACGACGGACGGCGGCCGCGCGCCAGCATCAACCACATCACCGTGCATGACGGCTTCACCCTGACCGATCTCTTCAGCTACAACGAGAAGCATAACGAGGCCAATGGCGAGGACAATCGCGACGGCTCCAACGACAACCACAGCAACAATTGCGGTGTCGAGGGTCCGACCGACGATCCCCAAATCGTCAGCTTGCGCCGGCAGCTTCGCAAGAACGTACTGGCCTGCCTCATGCTGGCGCAGGGCATTCCGCTGATCCTCGCAGGCGACGAGGTCGGGAATTCGCAATCAGGCAACAACAACGCCTATTGCCAGGACAACGAGGTGGGCTGGGTCGGCTGGGACAATCTCGGCAAGGACGGCGACGACATGGTCGGTTTTGTCGCCGAACTCGCCGATATCCGCCGCCGGTTCTCGCAGCTTCGCAGCCATCGCTGGCTCGACGGCCGCCCCAAGGACGGCATCTCCTATGGCGCGCTGTGGCTGACGCCGGCCGGCGACGAAATGACGGAAAGCGACTGGAAATTCCCGGAAGGGCGGTTCCTCTCCTATGTGATGGGGCCGATGGAACCGGGCAGCGCCGCGATCTTTATCGTACTCAACGCAGCCCCCGAAGAGATCGCATTCAAATTGCCAAAAATGACTGAATACAAGAGCTGGCAGCAGATCCTGAACACGACCGACGCCAAGCTGAATACGATCGACTTCCAGCCCGGGAGCGACAGCAAGGCGCCGCCGCGCTCCGTGCTCGCTTTCGCGGGGGCGCTATGAGGCCATCCTTCGGGGCGAGGCCGACGAGGGACGGCGTATCGTTCCGGCTGTGGGCGCCTGCCGCGCGCCGTGTCGATCTCCTGCTCGACAGACGACACGCGATGCAGCGCCGGCAGGATGGCTGGTATGTCGCCGAGATTGCCAATCTGCCCGTCGGCAGCAACTACAAATTCAGGATCGATGACGAGATCGACGTGCCCGATCCGGCGTCTGCATTCCAACCCGACGACGTGTTCGGCCCGAGCGAGGTGATCGATCATGACGCCTTCGACTGGCGCGCATCCGATTGGCGCGGCCGCCCCTGGGAAGAGACGGTGCTGATCGAGACGCATGTCGGCACCTTCACTGCGGAAGGCACCTATCGTGCGATGATCGACAAGCTCGATCATCTCGTCGCGACCGGCATCACCGCGATCGAACTGATGCCGCTGGCTGACTTCGCCGGTCGCCGCGGCTGGGGTTATGATGGCGTGCTGTGGTACGCGCCCGACAGCGCCTATGGTCATCCCGATGAATTGAAGACGCTGATCGACGAAGCCCATCTGCGCGGGCTGATGGTGTTCCTCGACGTCGTCTACAATCATTTCGGCCCCGAGGGAAATTACCTCGGCCGCTACGCGCCGGCCTTCTTCACCGACGCGCACACGCCATGGGGCAGTGCGATCGATTATCGCGTGCCGCAGGTTCGCGCTTTTGCCGTCGAGAACGCGCTGTCGTGGCTCAGCGACTATCGCTTCGACGGCCTGAGGCTCGATGCCGCCAATCACATCATGGCGGTCCCCGGCGAGCAATCGATGCTGCAAGACCTTAGCGTCGCCGCGGGCGAGCTTGCCAAGGCGACGGAGCGCCATATCCATCTCGTGCTGGAGAACGGCGACAACCGCGCGAGCCTGCTCGACGCGGCGCAGGAGCCTCCGAACGGCAAATATCGCGGCCAGTGGAACGACGACTACCACCACGTCTGGCACGTGATGCTGACGGGCGAGCTCGCCGGCTATTATGCGGACTATCAAACGCCGCGGCTCGATCTCGCACGCGCGCTCGCCTCCGGCTTCGTCTATCAGGGCGAGATCTCGGAATTCTGGGGCAAGAAGCCGCGGGGCGAGAACAGCGGCGAGCTGCCGCCGGCAACCTTCGTCAACTTCCTGCAGAACCACGACCAGATCGGCAACCGGCCGCTTGGCGACCGGCTCGAAAGCCTGGCATCGCCCGAGCAGATCGAAGCCGCACTCGCGGTGACCCTGCTCGCACCGATGGTGCCGATGCTGTTCCAGGGCGAGGAGTGGGGCTCCATCGCGCCCTTCCCGTTCTTCTGCGACTTCCAGGGCGGACTGGCTGATGCCGTCCGCAAGGGGCGCAGGCAGGAATACGCCTGGGCCTATGAAAAGTACGGCGACGAGGTGCCCGACCCGCTCGATCCGGCAACACTGCAATCGGCCGTGCTCGACTGGACCGACCACACGCCGGAGCAGGATGCGCGTCTCGCGCTGGTGCGGGAGCTGCTCGCACTCCGCCACAAGGAGATCGCGCCACGACTGAAAGGTGCGCGCTTCGGTGATGCCGCCGTGGCCGATAGCGGCCTGCTCACCGCACATTGGCACATGGGAGATGGCGCGACGTTGCGCCTCGTGGCCAATCTCTCCGACAAGGACATCGCGTGTTCCGACGCCGGTGTGGGGACCCTGATCTGGGGCGGCGCGGCCGGCGACCGGCTTGCGCGCTGGTCGGTGGTCTGGCGCCTCGGAGGTTGAGATGGCTCCAGCCATTCCTCTCGCAACCTACCGGCTTCAGCTCACCGCGGATTTCGACTTCGACAAGGCCGCCGCGGTGGTGCCCTACCTGAAGGCGCTGGGAATCACGCATCTCTACACCTCGCCGGTGATGAAGGCCCGCAAGGGCTCGACGCACGGCTATGACACCGTCGACCACAGCCAGTTCAATCCGGAGCTCGGCGGCGAGGCCGGCTTCGCGCGGCTGAGCGAGGCGCTGACGCGACACGACCTCGGCCTCATCATCGACTTCGTACCGAACCATGTCGGCGTGCACTTCGCCGACAATCCTTGGTGGCTGGACGTGCTGGAATGGGGCCAGGCCTCGCCGCACGCCGTCTCCTTCGATATCGACTGGGATCAACTGGCCTTCCGCGCCCGCGGCGGCGTGCTGCTGCCGATCCTCGGAGCGTCCTATGGCGAAGCGCTCGAGAGCGGCGATATCGAGCTGCGCTACGATCCCAACGAAGGTAGTTTTTCCGCCTGGTATTTCGAACATCGATTGCCGATCGCGCCGGAGCGCTATGGCGAGGTGCTGCGGATGATCGTGAAGGACGCCGACGCCGCCGAGACCGAGACGGGCAAGCGCCTGCTGTCGCTCGCGGCGCGCTACACGGGACTGCGCCGCCCCAACCGCAAGGAAGCACCCGGCTTCAAGGCGGAGCTCAGGGAGATCGCAGGCAGCGCCGATATCATCGGGCGCGGCCTCGGCGCCTATCGCGCGGCCAAGGACCGTCCCGCGCAGACGCTGGCGCTGCATCATTTGCTGGAGCGCCAGCACTACAAGCTGGGGCACTGGCGGCTTGCCTCCAGCGACATTAACTATCGACGTTTCTTCGACGTCAACGGGCTCGCCGGCATGCGCGTCGAGGATCCCGGCACGTTCGCCGCCACGCACCGGCTGGTGAAGCAACTCATTGCCGACGGCAAACTGCAAGGCATCCGGCTCGATCATATCGACGGCCTGCGCGATCCCGCGCAATATTGCCAGCGGCTGCGCCGGCTGGTGCGCGACGCTCAGGGCACCACAAAGCCGTTCTATACGGTGATCGAGAAAATCCTGTGCGAGCACGAGCGCCTGCCGCATTTCGCCGGCGTCCAGGGCACCACCGGCTATGAGTGGATGAACGCCATCACTCACGTTCTGGTCGACGCCAAGGGGCTGGAGGCCATGGACGAGACCTGGCGGCAGATCAGCAACCGGCCGCCGCGGCTCGCGCCTTACGTCAAGGACGCCAAACGGCGCGTGCTGGAGACGCTGCTGACCAGCGAATTCACGGTTCTGACGCGCCTGCTTGCGCGCATCGCCAACGGGCACTACTCGACCCGCGACTTTTCCGCTGACAGCCTGCGGCAGGCGCTCGAGCTCTATGTGCTGCATTTCCCGGTGTACCGCACCTATTTGACGACAAGCGCGCCAACGGCGAACGATCGTAAGCTGATCGACAACACCATCGAGCACGCTCGCCGGGAATGGTTCGCCGCGGACGAAGGCATTTTCGACTTCCTGCGCGACGCCCTCACCATGGACCTGCTCAAGCCCGGTCGTCCCCCGCACAGCGCCCCGCGGGTGCGCCGCTTTGCGCTGAAGGTGCAGCAATTCACCGGGCCGATGATGGCGAAGTCGTTGGAGGACACCGCTTTCTATCAATTCCACCGGCTGCTCGCCCTGAACGAAGTCGGCGGCGATCCCGCGAGCAAGGGCCTCACCATTCCCGCTTTCCACGAGACCATGCAGGCCCGCGCCAGGGAATGGCCGCAAGGGATGACGGCGACCGCCACGCACGACACCAAACGTGGCGAGGACGCCCGCGCGCGGATTGCTGCCTTAAGTGAAATTCCCGGCGAATGGACCAGCGCCGTGGCACGCTGGAAAGTCCTGAACGCGCCGCACCTCGCGCTCGACGGCAATCTGCGCGCTCCGTCGGCAACGTTCGAATACATGCTCTACCAGACGCTGCTCGGCGCCTGCTCCCTCCAGGAGCCGGCCGATGCCGGTTTCGTCGCGCGTATCCAGGCCTACGCGCTCAAGGCCGCGCGCGAGGGCAAGGAGGAGACCAGCTGGCTCAACCCGCACGAGGTCTATGAGAACGGCGTCAAGAGCTTCATTGCGAAGATCCTCGATCCCGCGCAATCAGGCGAATTCCTGGAGGCGCTGAACACGCTGGCTCGCCGCGTCGCGCTGCTCGGCGCGCTGAACGCGCTGAGCCAGCTCACGCTCAAGGCGACATTGCCGGGCGTACCCGACTTCTACCAAGGCACCGAATTCTGGGACCTGTCGCTGGTCGATCCCGACAACCGCCGCCCGGTGGATTTTTCCGCGCGACATGCGGCGCTGGGCAGGCTGGAGAATCCGGATTGGAATCACCTAATCAAGAGCTGGCCGGACGGTCAGCTCAAGCTGGCCTGGACGCGGCACCTGCTCAAGCTGCGCAACGAGCTGCCCGACGTCTTCGCGCGAGGTGACTACCAGCCGCTTCAGGTGCGGGGCGCACATGCCGACCATGTCGTAGCGTTTGCCCGCCGCCACGGCCGGGCTGCGGCGATCGTCGTGGTCGGGCGCCAGTTCGCACCTTTCACGCAAGCAGGCCGCGAATGGCCGGCGTTCGATGGGGCCGACGCCACTATTGACGTCACGGGCTATAATGTGCCGGGTTTCGCCGGCAACGATCTGCCGCTCGCGCAGGCGCTTCGCGGTTTTCCCGCTTCGGTCATCCCCGCGCGCCCAGCGGGCGCGGCGAAGCCGGTGCGACAGCGCACCCGCGCTTGAACGCTAGCTTTTCCCGTCCTTGCCCAACAGCAGCTGGCCGCGCTTGCGAATCGTGGCCTGCGCCATCTCCGCAAAGCGCTGCAATAGCCAGGGCAGCACCACCTGCACCTTGACATGGTCGTCGGCGACGTCGACCTGCCCCGTCGCGATCTGCCCGAGCGCGCGGATGCGGAAATTCATGCTGTCGCCGCTCCAGCTCTCCTCCTCGACCTGCATCACGGGAATGCTCGCCGCAGCGCGGCCTAGCCCAGTCTTGAGCCGGCGCACCGCCTCCTCGCGGCCCAAGCGGTGGGGAATGGAGACGACAAGCGGTGCTGACATGGCTCTGCCCGGTTAGTGATTGAACCTCACATAGTCATGCCCGGCGGTACCACAAAGGTTCCATGCAAGTTGCGCGTGCACCCGGTGTTTCATTGGCGGAACTTTAGAACCTGCGGCAAGTTGCCCTCGCACCACGGGACAGGTTGCAAACGACCCTTCTAACGAAGGGCTGGAGGAGATTTCCGCATGTCTATCGGTACGATCATTCTGATCATTTTGGTCATCGCGCTGCTCGGCGGCTTCAGCGGCATCGGCGGCGGCCCGTTCTACGGCACCGGCTATTACGGCGGCGGCGGTCTCGGGCTCGTCATCGTGATCCTGCTGATCCTGCTCCTGCTGGGACGGATCTAGCCACCAAACGAAGATCTAGTAGGGTGGGCAAAGGCGCAATGCGCCGTGCCCACCTTTTTGCTCGGCTGAGAGAAGATGGTGGGCACGCTTCACTTTACCCACCCTACTTCGTTTTCCCGGCGAGCTTCTTGATCGCCGCCTTGATCGACGCGGCTGCATCGTCATAACCATCCCACGCCTTCGATCGCGCCAGCAAGCCGGGCACCGTCCGCACCGTGTACCGCTTCGGATCGAGGTCGCTCTTCACCTGCGCCCACGTGACCGGCATCGACACAGTCGCACCATCTCGCGCACGCGGCGACAGCGGCGCCACCGCCGTCGACATCCGATCGTTGCGCAGATAGTCCAGGAAGATCTTTCCGTTGCGCAGCTTCTTCGACATGTTGAGCAGATAGCGCTCGGGAGCGTCGTCCGCCATCCACTGGCAGACGCCTTGCGCGAAGGCCTTGGCCTCCTTCCAGCTCACCTGGTCGCGCGCGCCGTGACGCAGCGGGACCACGACGTGCAGACCTTTGCCGCCGGTGGTCTTGCAGAAGCTTTCCATGCCGATGTCGGTCAGCCGCTGCCGCATCTCCTTGGCGGCCTCAACGACCTCGGCGAAGACGACGTCGGGCGCGGGATCGAGATCGAACACCAGCCGGCCCGGGGTATCGTAGGCGTAGGGCGCGCAATTCCAGGGATGCAGCTCGACGCCGCCGATCTGCGCCACGGCCGCGAGCCCTTCGATGCGGTCGATCTGCAAATAGGGCTTGCGGTCGCCGGAGACCCGCGCGAGCTCCAGAAGGTTCGAGGTGCCCTGCATGGCGTGGCGCTGGAAGAAGCATTCGCCCTTGATGCCATCAGGGGCGCGGATCAGCGAGCACGGCCGGCCCTTGAGGTGCACGATCATCCATTCGCCGACGGCTTCGAGGTAGCGCGCGAGATCCAGCTTGGTAACGGGATCGCCATTGCCGTCGTCCGGCCACAGCGCCTTGTCCGGCTTCGAGAGCACGACACCCATCACTTCGGCAGTGCCGGCTTGCGCTGTTCGTGCACCGGTCTTCGCTTGCGCGCGCGGCTTCGCGCGCTGCTTCGTCGAGGGCTCGGCAAGCTCGGTATCGACCGGTGTCTCGGCCTCGACCTCCTCCGCCGGCTTGTCCTGCCGCAGACCCTTGAAGGCGGCCTGGCGGATATTGCCGTCGGCAGTGAAGCCGGCGAACTCGATCTCCGCCACGAGCTCCGGCTTCAGCCAGTGCACCTCGCGCGTCTTTTTCGGTGCGTTCTTGCCGCCGAAGGGGCTTTGCTTCGCCTCCATAGCCTTCAAGGACGGCATGATGCGCTTGACCTTGTCCGCGCCGAAGCCGGTGCCGACCATGCCGACGAAGGCGAGATGATCACCGCGGTGCACGCCGGCCATCAGCGAACGGAATTTGCCATTGGTGGTCTTGTAACCGCCGATCACGACCTCATGGCCGGCGCGGCATTTTGCTTTGGTCCAGCTTTCTGTCCGCCCCGAACGATAGGGCGCGTCCAGCTTCTTCGACACCACGCCCTCGAGCTCGAGCTTGCAGGCGGATTGCAGCACGGCGTCGCCGCCGCTTTCGAAATGCTCGACATAGCGAATCTGGCTCGATTTGCGCTTACGCGCTTCCAGCAGCTCCTTCAAGCGCGCCTTGCGCTCGCCGAGCGGCAGCCGGCGATAATCGAGGCCTTCCGCAAACAGCAGGTCGAACGCAAAGAAGATGAGCTCCTCGGTCTTGCCGTCCGACAGCGCCGCCTGGAGCGACGAAAAATTGGGTGCTCCATTGTGGTCGAGCGCGACGATCTCGCCGTCGACCATCATATCCGGCAGCGCGCCCGCCTCCTTCGCGATAGTTGCGAATTTTTCGGTCCAGTCGAGGCCTTTGCGCGTCTTCAACGTCGCCTTGCCGCCCTCGACCCGCAGCTGCACGCGGTAGCCGTCGAACTTGATCTCGTGGCACCAGCCGTCGCCGCTCGGCGGGCGCTCGACCGACGTACAGAGCTGCGGCGCCACGAAATCCGGCATCTCCGCCGCCTTGTTCGCGGTCGTCGCGGTCGTCGCTTTCTTCTTGACTGTTTTGCCGGTTTTCAACGCCGCGCGGGGCGCCGGCTTGACCGTGCGCTCTTTCGCCTCGTCCGCCCGGTTGGACTGCCAGACCGCGTCGGCCTTGGCCTTGGTGCCCTTCGCCAGCATGAACGGTTTTGGCGCACGGCCCTTGCCTTCGGCGATCTGATCCATCGCGCGGCCGGAGGCGACCGATTTGTCCTCCTCGAGAATGTCGTTGTCTGCGCCCTCGCGGACATATTCGTCGCGGTGCTTGATCAGGAGCCAATTGGTCCGTTTGCCGCCGGTGCGGTCGTTGCGCATGCGCACCAGGACCCAGCTGCCGTGCAGCTTCTCGCCATGCAGGGTGAATTTCAGATCGCCCTTCTTGAAACCGCGTTCGGGATCTTCGGATTCCCAGGTGCCGCGATCCCACAGCATGACCGTGCCGCCGCCGTACTGGCCTTCCGGAATCGTGCCCTCGAAGTCGCCATAGTCGAGCGGATGATCCTCGACCTCGACGGCCAGCCGCTTGTCGTGCGGATCGAGCGAGGGCCCTTTTGTCACCGCCCAAGACTTGAAGACGCCGTCGAACTCGAGCCGCAGATCGTAGTGCAGCCGCGAAGCGTCATGCTTCTGGATCACGAAGCGGCGCTGCTTCGATGGCGCCACCGCGGTCTTGCCCGACGGCTCCGGCGTCTTCTCGAAATCACGTTTCTGTCGATACTTGGAGAGCTTTTGCAGCACGACTGGTCCCGGATTCTCTTTCGGCGTGGAAGCCTTATCACGGCCCGCATCCCACCCGGAACCAAAACCCCGCGGGACGGTTGGGGTTCCAAAATGACTCGCAGACGCTGGAGAACGGAATGGCACCGCGCGCCTATTGGAAGGGAACGTTGAAGCTCTCGCTGGTCAGTTGCCCCGTTGTGCTTTATCCGGCGACCACCGCGGCCGAGAAGACCCGGTTTCACATGATCAACCGCGAGACCGGCAACCGATTGAAGCAGCAGATGATCGACGCCGAGACCGGCGACGTCGTCGAGAGCGACCAGAAGGGACGCGGCTACGAGCTGCGCAAGGGCAAATATGTCGAGATCGAGCCGGAGGAGCTCGAAGCGGTCCAGATCGAGAGCAACCACACCATCGACATCGAGAGCTTTGTGCCAAGCGACGAGATCGACCAGCGCTATCTCAACCATCCCTACTACATCGCGCCCGACGGCAAAGCCGCGGTCGATGCCTTTGCCGTGATCCGCGACGCCATGAAGGACCAGGATCGCGTCGCGCTCGCCAAGATCGTGCTCACCAATCGCGAGCACATCATCGCGATCGAGCCGCTCGGCAAGGGTCTGCTCGGCACCACGCTGCGCTTCCCCTACGAACTGCGCGACGAGGACCAGTTCTTCGACGACATCAAGAGCCCGAAGATCACCAAGGACATGGTTGAGCTCGCCGGCCATATCCTCCAGACCAAGGCCTCCCATTTCGATCCCAGCAAGTTCAAGGACGACTATGAGAACGCGCTGAAGGCCCTGGTGAAGCGCAAGGCCAGCGGCAAGACAATCGAGCTGCCGGAGCCTGAGGAGAAGCCAAGCAACGTCGTCAGCCTGATGGATGCGCTGAAGCAGAGCTTGAAGGGGCGCGGCGGGAAGAAGACGGCGGCGAAGTCCCATGCGCGCCGGGCGTCGGGACGAACGCGCGCCGCGAAGAAGACGCATCGGTCGACAGCGCGACAGAGGAAGGCGGGTTGAGGAGACTGCTCGCCTAATACTAGATCTCGTAGGGTGGGCAAAGCGGAGCGTGCCCACCACCATGCGCACTGCGACTGAAATGGTGGGCACGGCGCTTTGCGCCTCTGCCCACCCTACAGGTCTATGGAGCGTCAATCCCCCGCCTTCAGCCGATAGCCGATCCCCGTTTCCGTCAGCACATATTGCGGCCGCTCCGGATCGGCTTCGATCTTCTGCCGGAGCTGGCGGACATAGACGCGCAGATATTGCGCGTCGGTCAGCTCGTCCCAGAGCTCCCTCAGCAGGAAGCGATGAGTGAGCACCTTGCCGGCGTGCTGCACCAGCACACGCAGGAGGTCATATTCCTTCGGCGACAGTTTGACGTCGCGCTCTCCGACCCTGACGATCCGGCGCACCAGATCGACCGAGAGATCGCCGGCACGAAACACCGGGCGTTCGCCCTGGATCTGAAGCTGGTGCCGCAGCGCGGCGCGCAGGCGCGCCAGCAGCTCGTCCATGCCGAACGGCTTTGTCAGGTAATCGTCGGCCCCGAGATCGAGCGCCTCCACCTTGCCGGCCTCGTCGCCACGGCTCGACAGCACCACGATCGGCACAGCTTCGTTGCGCGCGCGGATGGTGCGCAACAACTCATGGCCCTGGATGTCGGGCAGGCCAAGATCGAGGATGATCAGCGCGGGATCCTCGCTGAGCTTCTCCAGCGCGGTCTTGCCGTTCGACGCCTCCAGGATCTCATAGCCTTGCGTCGAGAGCCCCATCCGCAGCAACTTTCGGATCGGCGGCTCGTCGTCGATGACCAGCACCTTGATCGGGGCAGCGCTCATGCGGCGGTATCCAATGCGTGGGTCCGGGCCGGAATGGGTAGACGAATGGTCAGAACCGCGCCGCTCCGGTCGCTGCGGTTCGCGGCCGAGATCGTGCCACGCATCGCCTCGACGAAGCCGCGGGAGATGGCGAGCCCGAGCCCGGTGCCGGGACGGACATGGTCGCCCTTCTGCGCGCGATAAAACTTGTCGAACACGCTCTCGAGCTCCTCGGACGGAATGCCATCGCCCTCGTCGGCAATCTGGAGCACCACATGATCGCTGTCGCGCCGGCTGCGGATAGAAACCGTCGCGTGGGGTTGCGAATATTTGGCGGCGTTGTCGAGCAGGTTGAACAGCACCTGCTCAAACAGCACCGCATCGAGCTGGAGCATGGGAAGGTCTGCGGCCAACTCCAGCTCCACCTTGTGGGCGGTGAGGATCTTGGCTGCACGCCGGAGCGCGCTGCCGACGATCTCTCCGAGATCGTGCAACGCAGTGTTGGGCACGATGGCGCCGGATTCGAGCTTGGTCATGTCGAGCAGATTGGCGATGAAGCGGTTGAGCCGTTCGGATTCGTCGATCACGGTCGCGAGCAGGTCGCGCTTCTCGGTGTCGGAGAGCGCGCTGGCGAGATCGCGCATGGTCGAGGCAGCACCCAGCACGGATGCGAGCGGCGTCTTCAGGTCGTGTGAAATCGAGGTCAACAATGCGGAACGCAGCCGCTCGGATTCGACGGAGCGCTTGACGCGATCGACGTCCTCGACCAGCAGCACGCGCTCGATCGCCAGCGCGCCCTGGTCCACCAGGGCGTCGAGCAGCCGGCGCTGGTCCGGCGTCAACAAGGGACCAGTGCGGTCGTTGTCAATGCCGATGACGCCGATCGAGCCCCGCCCCGTGCGCATCGGCAGGAACAGCCGTTTTGCGCCGGGCAGCGTGTCCGAGCCGCGGCCTGCAGGGCGGTCATTGCTCCAGGCCCAGTTGGCGGCGGCAAGGTCGGCCTGATCGAGATCGTCCTCGGGGGGATAGCCCGATTTCACCGTGAGCAGACCTTCGTCCGGCAACAGCAGCACCACACGGACTTTCAGCATCAGCGCGATCTGGTAGGCGGTCGCCCACAGCACGTCATCGAGCGTGCCGGTGCCGGCGAGCTTGCGGCTGAAAGCATAGAGCTGCTCGGTGGTCCGGATGCGGCCGATCGCAGCATCAGCCTGGGTGCGGACCCGCCCCGCCACGCTCGACACCACGAACGCAATCAGCATGAAGAAAAAGAACGCCGCGACATTGGTCGGATCGGTGATGGTGAAGGTATAGACCGGCGGCAGGAAGAAGAAATTGTAGGCGAGCGATGCCGCGACACTCGCGAGCAACGACGGCCACAATCCGTAGCGCACGGCAACCGTCACCACGGCGGTCAGAAACATGAGGTCGACGTTCTCAATGCCGAAATACGGCTTGATCGCCACGGCGGCAGCGAGGCCAAGCGCGGTGATCCCGAGTGCCTTCAGATAGGGCCGCGCATCGAGCGGGTCCGATCGCGTTGCGGTCTGCACCGCCGTCTTCGGCGCCGGCTCGCTCGTGAGTTCGTCGCCAGGGATGACGTGCACGCTGATATTGCCGGCGCGGCGCACCAGATCGTGCACGACGGAGCCGCGCGTCATCTCGAACCAGAGCGAGCGCGTCGACTTGCCGATCACGATCTGGGTGACGTTGTTGCCCTGCGCGAAGTTGATGACGTCGTCGGCGAGGCGGCGGCCGACGCCCGGGATCGTCAGCGCCTCACCGCCGAGCGATTCCGCGAGCCGCAGCGTATCGGCCAGCCGGTCGCGCTGCTCGTCGGAGAGCTGGAGCGAGCGCCGCGTCTCGATCGAGACCGCGATGAACGGCGCGTGCAGCCGGTCGGCCAGCCGCTTGGTGTAACGTACGAGGCTGGCCGCGCGCGGATCTTCGCTGACGCAGACGAGGATGCGCTCGCCTGCGGCCCAGGGACCGGCGATCGCGTTCGCCTGCATGTGGGTGAGCAACTGCTCGTCGACCCGTTCGGCGGTGCGCCGCAGCGCGAGTTCGCGCAGCGCGGTCAGGTTGCCCGGCGAGAAATAATGCTCCAGCGCCCGCTCGGCCTGCCTGGGGACATAGACCTTGCCCTCTTTCAGCCGCTGGATCAGGTCGTCGGGCGTGAGGTCGATCAGCTCGATGGCGTCGGCGCGGTCGAACACCGAATCCGGCACGGTCTCCCGCACCCGGACATGGGTGATCTGCGCGACGACGTCGTTCAGGCTCTCGATGTGCTGGATATTGACAGCGGTGTAGACGTCGATGCCGTGGGACAGCAGCTCCTCGACATCGAGATAGCGTTTCGGATGGCGGCTACCGGCGGCATTGGTGTGAGCGAGCTCGTCGACCAGCGCGATTTCCGGCCGGCGCGCGATCACGGCGTCGAGGTCCATTTCCTCGACAATCTGGCCGCGATAATCGAGCTTCTTGCGCGGGATCACTTCCAGCCCGCGCACCAGCGCCTCGGTCTCGGCGCGGCCATGGGTCTCGACGAAGCCGACCACGACGTCGATGCCGGCCTTGCGCTTGGCGTGGGCGCTTTGCAGCATCTCGTAGGTCTTGCCGACGCCGGGAGCGGCGCCGACGAAGATTTTCAGCTTGCCGCTCACGCCCTCCTCCCGGCGCGCGGCTTGCAGCAGCGCCTCGGGCGAAGGACGTTGTTCGGGATCGCGGCGCTCTCGGACCATCAGATCAATATAATCATCCGCGCGGACCTAGCCTAGACTACTTCGTGGCACGATCGAGCGCGAGATTGAGAGCCAGCACGTTGACCCGCGGCTCGCCGATCAGGCCGAGCAGGCGGCCCTCGGTGTTGGAAGCCACCAGTTGATTGACCTGATCCTCCGGTACGTTTCGCGCCTTCGCGACGCGCGGCACCTGGAATTGCGCCGCTTCGGGGGAGATATCCGGATCGAGGCCACTGGCTGAGGTCGTCACGAGGTCGACCGGCACGGCGGCGTTCGGGTTCTCGCCCTTGAGCTTGTCCACATCTTCCTTCAGCCGGTCGGCCAGCGCCTTGCTGGTCGGCCCGAGATTGGAGCCGCCCGAATTGGCGGCGTTGTAGGGCGCCGGTACCGTCTTGGTCGAATCGTTCGGATCCGGCGCCACCGTCGCCGAGGGACGGCCGTGGAAATATTTGTCGTCCTTGAACTCCTGCCCGATCAGGGCGGAGCCGACCACCTTTCCGTCCTTCTCGATCAGGCTGCCCTGCGCCTGCACCGGGAAGATCGCGCCGGCAATAGCGGTCATCGCGAGCGGATAGGCAAGTCCGGTGATGGCGGTGAGCACCAGCAGCAGGACGATGGCAGGGCGGATTTCTCTGAGCATGTGTTTCTCCTATTTCTTTCGTCATTGCGAGGAGCGAAGCGACGAAGCAATCCAGTCTCTCAGCCGTGGCAAGAATTCAGGATTGCTTCGCTTCGCTCGCAATGACGGGGTTAAGCCAGGTGCAAGGCAACGACGACGAGGTCGATCGCCTTGATGCCGATGAAGGGAATGACGATGCCGCCGAGGCCGTAGATCAGCAGGTTGCGCCGGAGCAGTGCGCCGGCCCCGACCGCGCGATAGGCGACGCCCTTCAGCGCCAGCGGGATCAGCGCGACGATAACAAGCGCGTTGAAGATGATCGCCGACAGGATAGCGCTCTGCGGGCTCGACAGGTTCATGACGTTGAGCACGTTGAGCTGGGGGTAGAACGCCAGGAACATCGCCGGGATGATCGCGAAATATTTCGCGATGTCGTTGGCGATCGAGAACGTGGTCAGCGCGCCGCGCGTCATCAGGAGCTGCTTGCCAATCTCGACCACCTCGATCAGCTTGGTCGGATTGGAGTCGAGGTCGACCATGTTGCCGGCCTCGCGAGCCGCCTGCGTGCCGGTGTTCATGGCGACACCGACGTCTGCCTGCGCGAGCGCCGGCGCATCGTTGGTGCCGTCGCCGCACATCGCCACCAGCTTGCCCTTGGCCTGCTCGTCGCGGATCAGCTTGAGCTTGTCCTCAGGCGTTGACTGCGCCAGGAAGTCGTCAACGCCGGCTTCCGCTGCGATGGCGGCGGCCGTCATCGGATTGTCGCCGGTAATCATGACGGTGCGAATGCCCATGCGCCGCAGCTCGGCAAAGCGCTCGCGGATGCCGCCCTTGACGATATCCTTGAGCTGGATGACGCCGAGCAGCTTGCCGTCCCTGGCGACCGCCAGCGGCGTGCCGCCGGCCTTCGATATGTCGTCGGCAATGGTCTGGATCTCGCGGCCGACGTCCGACAATGGCATTGGCTGGATGGCGCGGGCGGTGTTGCCCGAGGCAACGGCGAGCGGCGCACCGCCGCCGACGTAGTTGAGCATGGCATCGACCGCGCCCTTGCGCACCGACGAGCCGCCGGCATCGACGCCGCTCATGCGGGTCTGCGCCGTGAACGGGATGAAGGTAGCTCCCAACTCGGCCATGTCGCGGCCACGGATGCCGTATTTGTCCTTGGCCAGCACCACGATGGAGCGGCCCTCCGGGGTCTCGTCGGCGAGCGAGGCGAGCTGGGCCGCGTCCGCGAGCTCCTGTTCGGTGACGCCGCGCACGGGACGGAAGGAGGTCGCCTGGCGGTTGCCGAGTGTAATCGTTCCGGTCTTGTCGAGCAGCAGCGTGTCGACGTCTCCGGCGGCCTCGACGGCGCGGCCGGACATCGCCAGCACGTTGAAGCGGACCAGGCGGTCCATGCCGGCAATGCCGATCGCCGACAACAGCGCGCCGATCGTCGTCGGGATCAGCGTCACGAACAGCGCGACCAGCACGACCACCGAGATCGAGCCGCCGGCATAGGCAGCGTAGCTCGGGATGGTGACGGTGGCGAACACGAAGATGATGGTGAGGCCCGCCAGCAGGATGTTGAGCGCGATCTCGTTCGGGGTCTTCGCCCGCTCGGCGCCCTCGACCAGCTTGATCATGCGGTCGATGAAGGTCGAGCCTTGAGCTGCCGTGATCCGCACGCGGATCCAGTCGGAGAGTACCTGGGTGCCGCCGGTCACTGCCGAACGGTCGCCGCCGGATTCGCGGATCACGGGTGCGGACTCGCCGGTGATGGCGGCCTCGTTGACAGAAGCGACGCCCTCGATCACCTCGCCATCGGAGGGAATGGTATCGCCGGCCTCGACCAGAACGATGTCGCCGACCTTGAGGCTGGTGCCCGGCACGAGATCGAAGGCCAGGCCGGCGCCGGTCAGCAGCTTGGCCTGACTCTCGGTGCGGGTCTTGCGCAGCGATTCCGCCTGCGCCTTGCCGCGGCCTTCGGCCACCGCTTCGGCGAAGTTGGCGAACAGCACCGTGAACCAGAGCCAGACGATGATCTGGAATGTAAAGCCAAGATTCCCACCGCCCGTGACGAGATCGCGGAGGAAGATCACAGTGGTGAGCGCGGCCACGATCTCGACCACGAACATCACGGGATTCTTGATCATCAAGCGCGGATCGAGCTTGGTGAAGGACGCGCGGATCGCAGGCACGACGATCTTGGGATCGAGCATCGCCGAGACGGACGCGCGTTTTTGCAGTTTCATGGTATCCATGGAGGTCACTCCAAACAATCGGAAGGCTGTCGATCAGAACACTTGCTGGTCAGAAGATTTGGCCGGCGTTCATCGCGAGATGCTCGACGATCGGGCCGAGGGCGAGCGCCGGGAAGAAGGTGAGGCCGCCGATGATCAGGATCACGCCCACGACCAGGCCGACGAACAGTCCGCCCGTGGTCGGGAGGGTGCCCGCGGACGGCGGGATCGATTTCTTGGCGGCGAGCGACCCCGCAATCGCCATCGCCGGGATGATCATGAAGAAGCGGCCGACGAACATCGCGCTTGCAAGCGTGAGATTGTAGAAGAAGGTGTTGCCGGTGAGGCCTGCGAAAGCCGAGCCGTTGTTGCCGGTCGCCGAGGTGAAGGCGTAGAGCACCTCGGTAAAGCCGTGCGGGCCGGCATTCGCCATCGAGGCGACCGCCGCCGGATAGACCACGCCGACGGCCGTCCAGCCGAGGATCATCAGCGGCAGCACCAGGATCGCGAGCATCGCCATCTTGACCTCGCGCGCTTCGATCTTCTTGCCGACATATTCCGGCGTGCGGCCGACCATCAGGCCCGCCACGAAGATCGCGAGGATGACGAACAGCAGCATGCCGTACATGCCGGCGCCGACGCCGCCGACGATGATTTCGCCGAGCTCGATGTTGATCAGGGGAATCATGCCGCCGAGCGCGGTGAAGCTGTCATGCATGGCGTTGACCGCGCCGCAGGAGGCGGCCGTCGTGATCACGGCGAACAGGGAGGACGCGACGATGCCGAAGCGAACCTCCTTGCCTTCCATGTTGCCGCCGGTCAGGCCGAGCGCGTGCAGGGTCGAAGTACCGTTGGCCTCCGCCCAATAGGTGATGGCGACACCGGCGACGAACAGCACGCCCATCACGGACAGGATCGCCCAGCCCTGGCGCTGGTTGCCGACCATGCGGCCGAACAAATTGGTCAGCGCCGCGCCCAGAACGAAGATCGACAGCATCTGCACGAAGTTGGACAGCGCGGTCGGATTTTCGAACGGATGCGCCGCATTGGCGTTGAAGAAGCCACCGCCATTGGTGCCGAGCATCTTGATCGCGACCTGCGAGGCGACCGGACCGACCGCGATGGTCTGCTTGGCACCTTCGAGCGTGGTGGCCTCGACATAGTCACCGAGCGTCTGCGGCATGCCCTGCGAGACCAGGAACAGCGTGTAGACGATGCAGATCGGCAGCAGGACGTACAATGTGCAGCGGGTGACATCGACCCAGAAATTTCCGACGGTGCGTGCCGACGCACGCGAGAAGCCGCGGATCAGGGCGACCGCGAGTGCGATGCCGGTCGCCGCCGACAGGAAGTTCTGGTGCGTCAGGCCGAGCATCTGCACGAGATAGGACAGCGTGCTCTCTCCACCGTAATTCTGCCAGTTGGTGTTGGTGATGAAGGAGATCGCGGTGTTAAAGGACAAGTCGGCGGCGACCGCCGACTGCCCGGCTGGATTGAACGGCAATACATCCTGAAGCCGCATCACGCCGTAGATGATGAGAAAGCCGCCGACGTGGAACAACAGCATGGCGACCGTATAGGTCAGCCAATGCTGCTCGCGCTTCTCGTCGACGCCGGAGAACCAGTAGATGCCGGCCTCGATCGGACGCAGCACCGGCGACAGGAAGGTCCGCTCGCCGTTGAACACGCGCGTCATGTACCAGCCGAGCGGTTTTGTCAGCGCGACGATAATGACGCAAAAGAGAATGATCTGGAGCCAACCGATCACAGTCATGGAATTAACCCTTCAGGCTTCAGGAGCACGGTCAGAACCGCTCGGGCCGCAGCAGCGCGTAAGTGAGGTAGAACAGGAGGCCGAGCGAGACGGCACCGGCGAGCGAATAATCGAAGATCATGGTCCGCTCCCTCAAAGCCGGTCGCAGGCGTAGGTGTAGCCGATCGCAACGGCGAAGAAGCCGAAGCCCAGCGCCAGCATCAGAATGTCCATCATGGAGATACTCCTCGTTGCGCCCTTGATTTCGGTGCAACCGTTTCTCGGGAGACCCGGTCGGCGCGTGAAAGGAAATGCCGGTGCATTTCCACGGCGCCTAACGGGACTTTTGACCGGGCTGAAGTGCCACCCCAGGCATAGGTTTTCGAGACGAGGGCCGTGGCGAAGTTATAGGAATCTCATAAAGGCCGGCCGCGGCCCGGTGCCCACACTTATGAAATCCCTATATCTTCCGCGCCATTCCCATCTCGCTTTCAAATGCCGTTTTGACCATCCTGGAGAGGCCGGCCGACTAACCAACGCCATTCCAGGAGGCCTGACGTGACCGCCGCACGCCGACACCACGAACCGCCGTCACTCAGCGATCGCCTGCACAGCACGCAGGCGATAAACCGATCGTTGATGCTCGACATTATCGAGCACGCCTGCCGTCGCATCCCTTTGCTTGGACAAAGCGAACGCACCGCACGCATCTTGCGCCTGATCGACGTCGAGGCCTGGGCCGATGCCACGCTGGCGCTGATAGAGCTGGAGCTGCCGCTATGGCGGATCCGCCGCATCGCCTATGACGAGGGCGAATGGCACTGTGCGCTATCGCGCGAGCGCGAGTTGCCGGATTGGCTCGACACCGCGGTCGAGGCCCGCCACGCCGATCTTTCGCTGGCGCTGCTGGCGGCTTTCATCGAGGTCAAGGCATTGGCCCTGGAAGTTTCGCGTTCGAGCGTTCCCGTTGTTCGTCCCGCGTCTGAGCCGCTCTATGAGCCGGTCGGCTGCGAAAATTTCGGCTAGTGGGCGCGGTCCTGACGCTCGTCATCACACTCGTGGCGCGCGGGCTCGGAGCAAAAGCCCTCACGCCCATCGACCGCGAATTGACCATGGCTGCCTACGGGGCGAGCAACCGGCTCCGTGGCCAAGAGGCACGCCTAAAAGGCGTGGCCAAAAACACCCGGCCGATCTGGCGCAGTTTCACGGAACCGTGTAGATCGGTTTCATGAGCATCAGCAACGTCAACGTCGTCGCCCACCCCCTGGTCCAGCACAAGCTCTCCCTGATGCGGGAGAAGGATCGCTCGACCAAGAGCTTTCGCGAGATCCTGAACGAGGTCGGGATGCTGCTCGGCTACGAGGTGACGCGCGACCTGCCGCTGGAGCTGGTCGAGATCGAGACGCCGATTGCGCCGATGCGGGCGCCCAAGATCGCCGGCAAGAAGCTCACGCTGGCGCCGATCCTGCGCGCCGGCGTCGGCTTCCTCGACGGCATGCTGGCGCTGATGCCGTCGGCGCGCATCGCCCATATCGGGCTCTACCGCGATCCCGATACGTTGCAGGCCGTGGAATATTACTTCAAGGCGCCGCAGGACCTGTCGGACCGCACCGTGATCCTGATGGACCCGATGCTGGCGACCGGCAATTCGGCCTGCGCCGGCGCCTCGCTGCTGAAGGCGCGCGGCGCCCGCGACATCCGCTTCGTCTGCCTTCTGGCCGCGCCTGAAGGCATCGCGCAGTTCCAGAGCGAGCATCCGGACGTGCCGGTCTGGACCGCCGCGATCGACGAGCGGCTCAACGACCACGGCTACATCGTGCCGGGGTTGGGCGACGCCGGCGACAGGATGTTCGGCACCAAGTAGACAGGTTCGCGCGGTCGGGTTAGTCCGGTTGCCATGAGCGCCAATGTATTTTCGCTGCAATCACTGATCCGGACCGAAGCCGCCGCCGATCCCGCCTTCGTGTTCGATGGCACGCCGGTCTCGCGCGCTGAATTCTCGGAAAAGGTCGAACAGAGCGCCGCCTGGCTTGCCGCGCACGGTGTCGGCAAGGGCGATGTCGTCGCGGTCTGGCTGGTCAACCGGATCGAATGGATCGCGCTGCTGTTCGCCGCCGCCCGGCTTGGGGCGATCGTCGCCGCCGTCAATACACGCTACCGCAGCGCGGAGGTCGCGCATCTCCTGAAGCTGTCCGGCGCCCGGCTGATGGTGATCGAAGCCGCGTTCCGCTCGATCGACTTTGCCGCTATTCTCGCCGACGTCGCCAAGGACGAGGTGCCTGCGCTGCGAGAGCTTGCAGTTGTGGGCGCGGATGAGATTCCTGCCCAATGGCCATGCGTGCGCTTCGAGGCCTTCGACAAGCGCTATCCGCCTGCCCCGCCGGCTCAAGACGATTTCGATCTGCCGGTTCTGCTCTACACGACGTCAGGCACGACCAAAGGACCGAAGCTTGTCGCGCATTCGCAGCGAACGTTGGCCACGCACGCCGCCTCCGTCGCCGAGGCGCTAAAACTGTCGCCCCAGCGCCATGCGCTGCTGGCTATGCTGCCGTTCTGCGGCACCTTCGGCATGACGAGCCTGCTCAGCTTCGTCGCAGCGGGCGCGACCGTCCATGCGCTCGACGCCTTCGAGGCCGCGCCGGCGCTGAAGCTTCTCCGCGAGTGCGGGATCACGCACGCCTTTGGCTCGGACGAGATGTTCCGCCGCATCCTCGCCCTCACCGACGCGCCGCGTCCGTTTCCGCATCTCGAAGTCTGCGGCTTTGCCGCGTTCCAGCCCGGCTGGCGCGAGCTTGCCGCGGAGGCCGAAGCGCGCGGCATGCCGTTGCACGGCCTCTACGGTTCGAGCGAAGTGCAGGCCCTGTTCTCGATCGCACGCTCGAGTGACGCGTTCACCGATCGCATCGAGGGCGGCGGCTGGCCGATGTCGCCGGAGGCCAGGATCCGTGTGCGCGACACCGAGACCGGCGAACTCGCGGCTCGCGGCGTCTCCGGTGAGATCGAGATCCGGGCGCCGTCACGCTTCCTCGGCTACTACAACAATCCCGATGCGACACGCGACGCCATCACCGCGGACGGCTTCTTCCGCACCGGCGATATCGGCCGGCTACGCGGCGACGGCTCCTTCGTCTACGAAACCCGCGCGGGCGACGCCATGCGGCTCGGCGGGTTTCTTGTCGCACCGGGCGAGATCGAGGACGAGCTCAAATCGTGCGCTGGCGTGGCCGACGCCCAGGTTGTCGCGGTCGATCTGAAGGGAAACGCCCGCTGTGTTGCCTTCGTGATTGCCACCCAGGACCCCCACCACGAGCCGCCGCGGCAGGACGCGTTGACCGCGCGCCTGCGCGAGCGGCTCGCCGGCTACAAGGTCCCGGCGCGGATCTATGTCGTGGAGGCCTTCCCCGTCACCGACAGCGCCAACGGCGTCAAGATCCAGCGCGCCCGACTTCGGGCCATGGCGATGGAGCGGATCGCCGCGGAATAAGCACGGCCACTGGGATAGCACGCGAATTCGTCTCGGCTAAAAGGTCGCGCATCAGCTAGTACGACTTCGCTAGCCCAAGCACCTTTTCCGCAATGAAGCTGAGCGCAAGCTGCGGACTGACCGGCGCGATGCGCGGGATTAGCACTTCACGCAAGTAACGCTCGACGTGGAACTCCTTGGCATAGCCGAAGCCGCCATGGGTCATCACCGCCTGCTCGCAGGCATGATATCCGGCCTCACCCGCAATGTATTTCGCGGCATTGGCGGCGCCGCCGCAAGGCATGCCCTTGTCGTATTGCCAGGCCGCCGACATCACCATCAACCAGGCCGCCTCGAGCTCAACCCAGTTTACGGCCAGCGGATGCTGAATGCCCTGGTTCTTGCCGATCGGCCGGTTGAACACCACGCGGGTCTTGGCGTATTCGGTCGCGCGCGACAGCGCGAGCTTGCCGAGGCCGACGGCTTCCGCTGCGATGAGAATGCGCTCGGGGTTCATGCCTTCGAGAATGTACTGGAAGCCTTTGCCCTCTTCGCCGATGCGATCCTCCATCGGGATTTCAAAGTCCTCGAAGAACAGCTCGTTGGAATCGACGACCTTGCGGCCCATCTTCTCGATCTCGTGGACCTTGATCCTGTTACGATCGAAGTCCGTATAGAACAGGCTCAGCCCATGCGTGGGAGAGCGCACGTCCTCCAGCGGCGTGGTGCGCGCCAGCAGCAGGATCTTGTGCGCGACCTGCGCGGTCGAAATCCACACCTTCTGGCCGTTGACGATGTAGCGGTCGTTCTTGGCGACCGCGCGGGTCTTGAGCTGGGTGGTGTTGAGGCCCGTGTTGGGCTCGGTGACGGCAAAGCACGCCTTCTCGCGGCCCTCGACCATCGGCGGCAGCATGCGCTTGCGCTGCTCTTCGGTGCCGAACACGACCACGGGATTGAGACCGAACACGTTGATGTGCACCGCGGACGCGCCGGACATGCCGGCGCCGGATTCCGCGATGGCGCGCATCATGATCGCGGCCTCGGTGATGCCGAGGCCGGAGCCGCCATATTCCTCCGGCACGCAGATGCCGAGCCAGCCGGCGTCCGCCATGGCCTTGTGAAAGTCGTGCGGGAAGCCGCCGTCGTGGTCCTTCTTCAGCCAATAAGCGTCGGGAAAGTCTTCGCAAACCTTTGCGACGGCGTCGCGAATGGCTTCCTGCTGAGCGGTGAGCGCGAAATCCATATTCTTGATCTCCTTCTTGGGAGAAGCGATCGCGCAATCTCCCCCTCGTCGCGTTCCCCACTCGACGGCCGTGGCGGATTGGTGCGCCCGAACGTGCCTTCGCTTGCGTTCTTTAACTTGAAAAACAGGGTACAGATACGTGAATTTCCCTATCAACTGTGTGTAGCATGCATAGGGTCATGCGGCGCGAGGATGCGGGCGCGCCGTTATTTCGCAGGGAGGAAACCGCGATGGCGGGACTTTATTTCGAGGAGTTTTCGGTGGGCCAGGAGTTCAGGCATCCCCTGACGCGGACCGTCACCGAGATGGACAACACCATGTTCAGCCTGCTGACGCTCAATCCGCAGCCGCTGCACATCGACGCACATTTTGCGGCCCAGACCGAGTTCGGCCAGCGCATTTTCAACAGCCTTTACACTCTTGGGATCATGATCGGCATGACGGTCTATGATACGACCATGGGCACCACCGTTGCCAATCTCGGCATGACCGACGTCACTTTTCCGAAACCGGTCTTCCATGGCGACACGCTGCGGGCGACGACGAAGGTGCTTTCGTTGCGGGAATCCAAATCGCGCCCCAAGGCGGGCATCGTCGAGTTCGAGCACCACGCTCTCAACCAGAACGACGAGATCGTCGGCAAATGCCGCCGCATGGCGATGATGCACAAGAGGCCGGTCTGATGCGTTCGATGCTGTTCGTGCCGGGCGACTCCCCGCGCAAATTCGAGAAGGCCAGCGAAGGCAACGCCGACGCGCTGATCATCGATCTCGAAGATTCCGTCGTCACCGACAAGAAGCCGGAGGCGCGCGGGTTGACGCTGACGATGCTGAAGGGCCGCAACAAGCCCCACCAGCTCTATGTCCGCGTCAACGCGCTCGACACCGGCATGACGCTCGCCGACCTTGCCGCGGTGATTCCGGGCCAGCCCGACGGCATCGTGCTGCCGAAATCGCAGGGCGGCGACGACGTGCGACAGGTCGCGACCTGGCTGGAAGCTTTGGAAGCTGCGGCTGGTATCGCCATTGGCTCAACACGCATCGTCTGCGTCGCGACCGAAACCGCAGCTTCGATCTTCGGGCTCGGCAGCTACAAGGGCTGCTCTCCTCGCCTCGCGGGCCTGATGTGGGGCGCGGAAGATCTCTCGGCCTCGCTCGGCGCGACTGAGAAAGCGGCGGGCGGCGTGTTCCACAGCCCTTATCGTCTGGCCCGCGATCTCTGCCTGATGGCGGCCGCCGCGGCCGAGGTCGCGCCGATCGACACCGTCTATACCGACATCGACAATCTCACCGGACTCGAACAGGAAACGCGCGCGGCGCGGCGTGACGGTTTTTCGGCGAAAGCGCTGATCCATCCCAAGCACGTCGACGTGGTCAACGCGGCGTTCGAGCCGACCGAAGCCGAGCGCAATTGGGCCGAGAAGGTGATCGCGGCGTTCGCGAGCAATCCGAACTCCGGCACGCTGCGCCTCGACGGCCAGATGATCGACAAGCCGCATCTTCGCGCCGCAAAGAAGATCCTCGGCCAGAGTTAGATCAGGACGCCGCGCTGCGACAGATGGGATCGAAGCCACTCTCAGCGTCGTCGTGGCCGGGCTTGTCCCGGCCATCCAGGGCTTCCACGCAACCGGCACCCAAAACGTGGATGCCCGGGACAAGCCCGGGCATGACGAAGCGAAAACGTCCGGCCCCTCACTTTCCGCAGGCGGGGAGAGGGGAGCGTTAGACGATCTTGATCGACATATCCGGCAAGCCGTCGAGCTTGCACAACAGCACGTCGCCCTTCACGACCGGGCCGACATTCTCCGGCGTGCCGGAATAGATGATGTCGCCGGCCTTCAGCTCGAACGCTTCCGACAGTTTTGCGATTTGCTCGGCCACGCTCCAGATCATCTTGCTGAGATCCGAGCTCTGCTTCACCGTCCCGTTGATCGCCAGCGAGATGGCGCCCTTGTCGAAATGCCCGGTCTTGCTGGCCGGGTGGATCGGGCCGATCACCGCGGCGTGGTCAAAGCTCTTGCCGATCTCCCACGGCTTCTTCTCCGCGGCCATCCCGTTCTGGAGATCGCGCCGGGTCATGTCGAGGCCGAGCGCGTAGCCATAGACGTGGTCGAGCGCCTTCTCGGCCGGGATGTTGCTGCCGCCGGATTTCAGCGCGGCGACCAGCTCGACCTCGTGGTGATAGTTCTTGGTCAGCGACGGATAGGGATGATCGGCGACTTCGCCCACGGCGACGTTCTGGATCGCGTCGGTGGGCTTCTGGAAGAAGAACGGCGGCTCGCGGTTCGGGTCCGAGCCGCGCTCGATCGCGTGCGCCGCGTAGTTGCGCCCGATGCAGTAGATGCGGCGGACCTGGAACACCTGAGTTTCGCCGACGATCGGGATGGTGACCATCGGCACTGGAAAGATCGGCTTCGGGCCGGCCTGCGCCGCGGCCGGCGCAACTTCCGCGATTGAGGCAGCACTTGCCGCCGCGGCAATTGCGAGCAGCTCCCGTCGCGTTGCTGATGTCTCTTTCATGGCTTGTGCTCCCTTTTTATGTTCGTTGGGCGCATAATGCGCGCCGAGCCGCCTGATAATCAATATTCAGTATGCCAGCAATGCTGGACCGGCACGTCGACTAATTTAGAACAGGCCGGCTGCAGCCGAGCCTTCCGAACCGGCTCCCTTTCACCCTAGCATGGAACTTGCATAAATTCTGGGCGACATGGACGCCGCATGAACCTCATCAGCCTCGATATCCGCATGCTCCGGTCGCTGATCTCCGTGGTCGAGACCGGCAGCATCACCGAGACCGCGCGGCGGCTGGGCCGCACCCAGCCGGCGATCACCCTGCAATTGCAGCGGCTGGAGGAGCTCACCGGCAAGCAATTGTTCGAGCATGTCGGGCGCCGGCTGACGCTGAGCGAGGACGGCACCACGGTTCTCACCTACGCCAAATCCATCCTGCGGTTGCATGACGAATTGATTTCGCAACTGGCGTCGCAGGAGATCGAGGGTCAGGTCGTACTCGGCACGCCCGACCTCTATGCCGCCTTCATGCTGCCGCAGATCCTCAGCGTGTTCCGAAAATCATTCCCGCGCGTCCAGGTCGAGCTCAATTGCGCGCTCTCGACGCCGCTGGTGGGCCTCGTCAAGCGCGGCGATGTCGACATCGCGCTCGTCACCCGCATGAACGATTTTACGGGCGGCCAGGTGGTACGGCGCGAGCAACTGGTCTGGATGACCGGCGAGCAGTCCTCCGCGCACCAGGAACGGCCTATCCCGCTGGCGTTGCTGCCGCCCGGCAACATCTATCGCGACTACGCGATTGACACGCTGGAACGTGCGAATCTGCGCTGGCGCATCGCCTGCGTCAGCGAAAGCGTCGGCGGCCTCCAGGCGGCGGCCTTCGCCGGCATGGCCGTGACCGTACTCGGCCGCAGCGCGCTGGTGCCGGCGATGCGCGAGATCGGCCCGAACGAGGGCCTGCCGCCGCTGCCGAAGATCGAGCTGCTGCTTTACAAGTCGAGCGGCGCGACCTCGAAGGCGGCGACCGCCTTGCACGACTATCTCGCGCACTATCTGCGCCTCGACGAGGAGCTCAGCGGCCGCGGCGAGCCGATCGAGCTGGGATAAAGCCATCCGGACGTTCGCGCAGCGGTCGTCCCAAACTGCGTCCCGGGTCCACGATCGCAGACAAAGAGCGACCGGCTTGCTGCGGTGATATCCTCTTTGATTGGCCTAGCGAACGAGGCGGTTGCTTCCTGCATTGGCATTGCGCGGCTCGGTTGCTGGAGCCACTCGGACGAGGACCGTGAGCGGTGTGCCGTTGCGCAGCAGAGCGAGCTTCACCTCGTCGCCGACCCGCGCAAGACCAATGGTATTGCGCAGCTGCGCGGCGGTGCGGATCGGGCGGCCCTCCGCCGTGGTGACAATGTCGCCCTTGTGCAGGCCAGCCTTCTCGGCCGGCGAATCCGCGGCAACTTCGGCGATGAGCGCGCCTTCGGTGCGTCCCTTGTTGACGGACGGGTGGAGGTCCTTCAGCGAAATGCCGATGCGACCGCGCTCGACCCTGCCGGTGGCGATGATCTGCTCCATCACCTTGCGCGCCATGTTGACGGGAATGGCAAAGCCAATACCGACATTGCCGCCAGCGGGCGAGATGATGGCCGAATTTATGCCGACCAGTTCGCCCTGCAGGCTGACCAGCGCGCCGCCGGAATTGCCGGGATTGATAGCGGCGTCGGTCTGAATGAAGTCTTCATAACCCTGCTTGCCGAGGCCGGTTCGGCCTAGGGCGCTGACGAGGCCCGACGTCACCGTCTGGCCGAGGCCGAAGGGATTGCCGATCGCGAGCACGAAGTCCCCGACTTCCAGTGCGTCGCTGTCACCGAGGGGAAGCGCCTTCAGTCCGGTCGGATTCTGGATCTGGAGCACGGCGACGTCCGTCGGCGAGTCGCGGCCGACGACCTTTGCGGAAAACTGCCGGCCGTCCTTGGTCGTGATCTGGAGGGCGGAGGTGCCTTCGACCACGTGGTTGTTGGTCAGCACGTAGCCGCTCCGGGCATCGACGATCACGCCGGAGCCGGTCGCGCTGACTTCCTTCTCGATCTGCCTCGGAACGTCGAAGAATTCGCGGAACAGCGGGTCACGATAGAGCGGATTGTCCTCGCGTACCCGGCCGTGCACCGAGATGTTGACCACCGCCGGCGTCACCTGCCGAACCAGAGGCGCCAAAGTCGGCACCGAGCCGCCCGGCTTCAGATCGGGGATCTGGCCTGCGGCGGGATGTGACGCCGTCAGTATCAGCACCAGCAACGCAAGCGAGAACGAACGCATTGCAATCGTCTTCATGACCTGTCGCATCGTCTGAGATTGAAATCAGAGAGCCGCTTCACGTTTGTCTGGCGGCACGTCGAGCCAGCCTTGCAAGGCTAAAAATGGAATGGCCCAGGCCGCGGAGACCTGGCCGACCAGCACCAGAGCAAGAACCTCCTGCGTGAGCATCACGCGCCTCGCCGTTCTGCGGCGGCCCAAGGCGCCGCAGGCGCATCGGGACGCCGCCGCCGCGCGGCGGGTCGTCGTCATTGTCGCCGTCGAGCCGGCGCAGGGCCGCGAGAATATCGGCGAGCCGAATCGTATGGTTCATGCCGGGAATTTCACGCAAAGCGGGACAGGATTCGACCGCGTACATGTCGGACGCCCATGACGACAGGATGATCCGCTTCTCCGGCGTGGAGAGCTCCTTTGCATTCAGGACATCCGCGGGCGAACCGTAGTGAACCGCGGGATGAAACAGCGGGTTGAGATTTCCGGAATTCGTATTCACGTTTGTCATCGGTTGGGCCTCCCCTGACGCTCCTTTCGAAGGGATGGATGTGCTGTCGAATGGCCGTTCTCTCATGCATGTGGGAGCGCGGCGCGCATATCTGAGCGCCGCGTTCCACCATTCCCCTCGATCGAGCGCTTAGGCTGCTTTCTTCTGCTCGATCTGAGTTGCAGGAGAGGCCGCGCCCGCGATCTGGATCCGGCGCGGCTTCATCGCTTCCGGAACCTCACGGACGAGGTCGATGATCAAGAGGCCGTCCTGGAAGGACGCCTGCTTCACCTGGACATAATCGGCCAGGTTGAACACGCGCCGGAACGGCCGTGCGGCGATACCCTGGTACAGATATTCGCCCGTCGCGCCTTCGGGCTTCTTGCCCTCGACGGTCAGCGCATTCTGTTCGGCCGTCACCGTGATATCGTTGACGCCAAAGCCCGCCACAGCGAGGCTGATCCGGTAGTGATCTTCGCCGGAGCGTTCGATGTTATAGGGGGGATAGTTGTCTTCGCTCGCCTGGCGCAGCGCGCTGTCGACGAGACCGGCCAGATGATCGAAGCCGACGGTGGAGCGCCACAGGGGCGCGAAGTCAAACGTGGTCCTCATAACCAAGTCCTCCAAAGAGCAAGATGGATACGAAGGAGCGCAGGACAGGGTTTTAGACGGGTCCAAAGACACCGGCCCGGCGCCCGCTCCGGGCCCCTCGCGGGCACCCGGCACACCGCTCTCGCGGCGAAAATGACTTAGAAGAACGCAAGTCGACTTCAAGAGGGCCCCTCGAAAAATTTTTTGGGGCGCAGAGGCCAACCGGGAGGACGCGGCCGGCCGGTTCCAGGCCGGGTTCGGCTCACGCCTTCACGCGGGCACGGTCCGGTTCGCGCAACGTCAGCTGTGGCCAGAACGCCGCCCATGGCTGGGCCGCTTCGAACGCAGCGGCGATGCGGAAGATCATGGGCTCGTCGAGCCAGGGAGCGACGATCTGCAAGCCGATCGGCAGCCCATCGCGATCGAAGCCGCAGGGCAGCGTCGCGGCCGGGAGGCCGGCGAGATTGATCGGCCAGGTGAAGGGCGACCAGCCGAGATGCGGATCGACCTTGCCGCCGTCGATCGTGTCGACGCCGAGGCGGCCGGCCTCGAACGCGGTCACCGCGACGGTCGGCGTCACCAGCGCATCGACTCGCTCGAACAGCTTCAGGAAGCTGCTGCGAGCCTGGGCGCGGCGATACCCTGCTTCGATATAGTCCGTGCCGCTGTAGCGCCTGCCGGCACTGATGACGTCAAGATAATCTGCTTCGGAGCTGGCGAGATCGGCCGTGGTCTTGCTCGAGACCGCGCCCGCCTGTTCGGTAAAGGCGATCGGCTTCAGCGTGTGCTCCAGGATCCCGGGATCGAGGCCCGGACCATCCATGGTGACCTGCGCGCCGCAGGCATCGAGAATGGCCAGCCCCTTGCCGAACGCCGCGCGCACATCGGGGCTGACCGCGGCGTAGCCGAGATCGACGCTGGCGCCGATGCGAATGCCGTTCAACGGCGCGGCCTTCGTATCGAACCGACGCGCCGCCACCGGCAGGCTTGCGGGATCGCGCAGATCGTAAGCAGCGATGATCTCCAGCGTCAACGCGGCATCCGCGACCGTGCGCGTAATCGGCCCGGTATGCGCGAGCGAGCCCCAGGACGGTGGCGAGAAGCCGGGCGAACGGGGCACCAGGCCAAAGGTCGGCTTCAGGCCAAACACACCGCAGAAGGACGAGGGCACGCGGATCGAGCCGACCCCATCGGTTCCGATCGCGATCGGACCGCAGCCGGCGGCAACGCCCGCCGCCGCGCCGCCGCTCGATCCGCCACTGGTGCGACCCGGGTTCCAGGGATTGCGCGTGGTGCCGGTGACCGGGCTGTCCGCCGTCAACTTGTAACCGGACTCGCAGGTCGTGGTCTTGCAGGTGACGATCGCACCCGCTTCCTTCAGCGCTGAGACAACCGCCGCGTCGACATCGGGCACGAACGCCTTGTTCATCGGTGAGCCGCCATAGGCCGGCACGCCCGCGACAAAGACCAGGTCCTTGATCGTGACGGGGACACCGGCGAGCGCTCCCTTGGTCTCGCCGGCGCGCATCTCCCTGGTGAGACGGTCGGCCTCCGCCCTCGCCTGCCCGTACATCGGCGTCACCACCGCGTTGCAGGCCTCGTTCGTCGCCTCCAGTGCGGCAATGGTGTCGTCGACGACATCGCGCGGAGTGAACGCCTTGCGCCGGTAGCCGGCCAGGATCTCGGTTGCGGAAAGCGAGCCAAGGCCAGTCGGCACCGGCGGGAAGGCCGTTCGGCCGGAACCATCAGTCATCATCAACCCTAAAAGAGCTAGCTGAGCGCCGCGTCGACGGCGCGCTTGGCCATGACCGTGACGAGATGTGCACGGTAGTCGGCTTCGGCGTGGATATCGGAGGTGAGACCGTCGGTGTCGATCCTGATCGCCGCGATCGCGGACGGATCGAAATTTCGCGACAGTGCTTCTTCCATCGGGGGAACGCGGAATACGCCGGAGCCCGCGCCGGTCACGGCGACGCGAACACCATCGGCGAATTTCGCGACGAACACGCCGACCAGCGCATAGCGCGACGCCGGCGCCTTGAACTTGGCGTAGCCCGCCCTGAGCGGCACGGGAAAGCGGATCGCCGTGATGATCTCGCCAGGTTCAAGCGCGGTCTCGAACAGACCACGGAAGAACCCGTCGGCCGCGATCTCGCGCGTGCTGGTGACGACGGTCGCGCCCAATCCGAGCACACCTGCCGGATAATCGGCCGACGGATCGTTGTTCGCGACGGAGCCACCGATAGTGCCGCGGATGCGTACGGCGGGATCGCCGATCATCGAGGCTAGCGCGGCGAGACCCGGGATCTTCGTCTGCACCAGCTTCGAGGCTGCTACCATGGCATGTGGCGTCATTGCACCGATGGTGATGGTGCCGCCGTCGTTGGTGATGCCCTTCAGATCTCCGAGCCTCGACAGGTCGACTAGGGCTGGCGGACTGGCGAGCCGCTGCTTCAGCGTCGGGATCAGCGTCATGCCGCCGGCGAGGAGCTTGCTGTCTTCGATCGAGGTCAGCAGTTTGGCAGCGTCGGGAATCCGGTCCGGCTGGTGATAGGCAAACGGCTTCATTGTCATCCTCCCTATTCCGCAGCGACCGGCAGCGACGCGTTCTGCAGCAGGCGCCAGATCCGGTTCGGCGTTGCCGGCATGTCGACATGGGTGACGCCGAGATGCGACAGCGCATCGACCACCGCGTTGATGACGGCGGCCGGCGAACCGATGGTGCCGACCTCGCCGCAGCCCTTCACGCCCATCGGCGTGTGCGTACACAGCGTCGAATGGGTCGCGATGTTCATCATCGGCATGTGGTCGGCGCGCGGCATGCAATAGTCCATCAGCGAGCCCGATAGCAGCTGGCCCGAGCCCTCGTCATAGACCGCGTTCTCGTACAGCGCCTGACCGACGCCCTGCACGATGCCGCCGTGCAACTGGCCCTCCACGATCATCGGGTTGATGACAGTGCCGACGTCGTCCACCGCGGTGTAATTGACCAGCGTCACCGTGCCGGTCTCCGGGTCGATCTCGACCTCGGCAATGTGGCAGCCGCCGGGATAGGTGAAGTTGACGGGATCATAATAAGCCTGCTCTTCGAGCCCCGGCTCCAGCACTTCGAGCGGATAGTCGTGCGGCACGTAGGCGGCGCCCGCGATCTCCTCGAACGTCCTCATGCGGTCGGTGCCTGCGACCGAGAATTTTCCAGCCTCGAACTGGATATCCACTTCGGCCGCTTCAAGCAGATGCGCCGCGATCTTCTTGCCTTTCGCGACCACCTTGTCCGTCGCCTTCGACAGCGCCGCGCCGCCGACCACCAGCGAACGCGAGCCATAGGTGCCCATGCCGAACTGCACGCGATCGGTATCGCCGAACACGATGTCGACATTGTCAAACGCGACGCCGAGCTTTTCCGAGACGATCTGGGCGAACGTCGTCTCGTGGCCCTGGCCGTGATTGTGGGTGCCGATCATGACCGTGACCTGGCCGGTCGGATGCACCCGCACCGTGGCGCTCTCATAGAGCCCGCCCCGCGCGCCCAATCGTCCCGCGAAGCGCGACGGCGCGAGGCCGCAGGCCTCGACATAGGTCGAGTAGCCGAGCCCGCGGAATTTGCCCCTGCGCGCCGACTCCGCCTTGCGGATACCGAAATTCTTGACGTCGGCCGCGACAAGAGCGCCGTCGAGACACCCCATCGGATCGCCGGAATCGTACTGCACCAGCACCGGCGTCTGGTACGGATAAGCCTCCTTCGGGATCATGTTGCGTCGGCGGATCTCGACGCGGTCGATGCCCATCTCGCTGGCTGCGACGTCGACGATGCGCTCCAACACGAAAGTCGCCTCGGGCCGGCCTGCGCCGCGATAGGCGTCGACCGGAACGGTGTTGGTGAACACCACCTTCACGTTGCAGTAGATTGCCGGCGTGGTGTAGACGCCACCGAGCAACGGTCCGTAGAGATTGGTCGGGATGTTCGGTCCGAAGGTCGAGAGATAGCCGCCCATATTGGCGAGCGTGTTGACACGGAAGGCCAGAAACTTTCCGGTCTCGTCCAGTGCGAGTTCGGCCTCGGTGACGTGATCGCGGCCGTGGCGATCGGAGACGTAGCCTTCCGACCGGCTCGCGACCCATTTGATCGGCCGCATCACGCGCTTGGCGGCCCAGGTGATCACGGCCTCTTCGCCGTAGTGGAACTGCTTGACGCCGAAGCCGCCGCCGACATCGGGCGCGACCACGCGCAGCTTGTGCTGCGGAATGTTCAGCACCAGCGCGCCCATCAAGAAGCGCACGACATGCGGGAACTGGCTGGTGGTCCACAGCGTGAAGCGATCCGTGCCGGGCTCGTATTCGGCGATCGCCGCGCGCGGCTCCATCGGGTTGCCGATCAGCCGGTTGTTGACGAGGCTGAGCTTTGCGACATGGGCCGCCTTCCGGAAGGCGGTCTCGACCGCGGCCTTGTCGCCGAGCTCCCAATCGCAACAGATGTTGTTCGGAACGTCGTCGAACAGTTGCGGCGCGCCGGGCCGCACGGCTTCGAGCACGCCGACCACCGAGGGCAGCACCTCGTAATCGACTGTCAGCAGCTCGGCTGCCGCGCCGGCCTGCGCCGGCGTCTCCGCGACGACGAAGGCCACCATGTCGCCGACGAAGCGCACCTTGCCCTGCGCCAGCATCGGGAACGGCGGCTCCTTCATCGGCACGCCCTTGGCATCCGAGATACCCCAGCCGCAGGGCAGCGACCCCAGCTTGTCGGCGGCGGCATCCTCGCCGGTCAGCACCGCGATGACGCCGGGCGATGCCAGGGCCGCACTCTTGTCGATGCCGCGCAGGATCGCGTGTCCGTGCGGCGAGCGCACGAACACACCCGCCGTCATGCCCGGACGCTTGATGTCGGAGACGTAACTGCCGCGTCCGGTGAGGAAGCGCTGGTCCTCTTTCCGTTTAGGTGAAGCGCCGATCCCGATCACATGGCCCATGGTCACTCTCCCTTGGCCGCGTTCATGGCGGCGGCGCCTGCCATGACCGAGATGACGATGTTCTGATAGCCGGTGCAGCGGCAGATATTGCCTTCGAGGCCGTGACGGACGTCGGCCTCCGTCAGGTTCGGCTTCTCGGCCGCGAGCGCCACCGCCGTCATCAGCATGCCGGGTGTGCAAAAGCCGCATTGCAGACCGTGATGCTCGCGAAATGCCTCTTGCATCGGATGCAGCCGGTTCGAACCCGGCACACCTTGCAGGCCCTCGATGGTGAGCAGCGTCGCACCGTCGAGCGCGGGCGCAAGCAGCGTACAGCTCTTCACCGGCAGGCCGTCGAGGTGCACGACACAGGCGCCGCACTGGCTGGTGTCACAGCCGATATGGGTGCCGGTGAGGTTGAGCCGCTCGCGCAGCAGCTCGGCGACCAGCGTCGCCGGTTCGACATCCACAGTTGTCGGCCGTCCGTTGAGTGTGAAGGATATCTGCACGATCATACTCCTGTGCGCGACGGGTCTTTAGGCGAGTGGAAGCGCGCTGCCGGTGGCCCATGTGGCCATCACGACATCGCCGACGGTGAAGGGATCCGCGAAGAAAGTCTTTTCCGGCACGTAGGCCACGAACGCGTCGTCCGGCACGGTGTCGAGCATGACCTTGACGAAATAGCCCTGGTATTCGATCGCGAGCACGCGACTCGGCAGCGAGGTGGAGCAGCCCGGCGGCAGCTCCCTGCCCGGTCGGACCAGCGCGACATCGTCGCGGCGCACGGCGATGTCGATCTTGTCGCCGACGCTGACCGTGGGCCGCGCCTGAAGCGGGACCTCGATGCCGTCAGGCGCGGCCTGCGCGAGCGTAAAGGTCGAACCGTTGACCTTCTCGACCCGCCCCGACAGCACGTTCTGCCCGCCCATGAACTCGGCGACGTAACGATCGTGCGGATGGGCATAGACGTCGCGCGCCGCGCCCGCCTGCTTGATTCTGCCCTGCTCCATCACCACCACGAGATCGGCGAGCGCGATCGCCTCGAGCTGGGTGTGGGTGACGTGGATGAAGGTGATGCCGAGCTCCTGCTGCATCCGCCTGAGCTCCTGGCGCATCTGCACGCGGAGCTGCTCGTCGAGGGCGGACAGCGGCTCGTCGAGCAACAGGACCCTCGGCTCGGTGATCGCGGCACGCGCCAGCGCCACGCGCTGCTGCTGGCCGCCGGAGAGCTGCGCTGGAAGGCGGTCGGCGAATTGCGTCAGATGCACCTTCTCGATCATGGCATCGGCTGCGCGGAGGCGATCGGCCTTCGACATGCCGCGCACGCGGAGCGCAAAGGCGATGTTCTCGCGCACGGTGAGATGCGGGAACAACGCGTAGGACTGAAACATCATCGCGGTGCGCCGCTGCACCGGCGCGAGCCCGACGACGTTCTGGCCGCCGATCACGATCTCGCCGGCGGTCGGGTCCTCGTGGCCGGCGATCATGCGCAGTATCGTGGTCTTGCCGCAGCCGGAGGGGCCGATGAAGCAGCAATAGGCGCCGTCGGCGATCTTGAGGTTGACGCCGTCGACCACATTGCCGACTCCGTCAAAGCTCTTGCAGACGCCCGCCAGTTCGATATCGCCGCGATCGCTCTTCATTTCCCAGCTCAACCCTTTGTGCTGCTGCCGCGCTTCTTCTGGATCAGCACGATGCTGCCCAGGCTCGCGCCGATGACAATGAAGGAGACGATGGTAGTCACGGTGCCGAGCGCATAGAGCGAAGGCGAGGTGACGTTCAGCGTCATGCTCCAGATCTCCAGCGGCAGCGTGTTGAGCGAGCCCGCGGTCTGGAGGCTGCGGGCGAACTCGTCGTAGGAGAGCGTGAAGCCGAACAGCGCGACCGCCACCAGGCCGGGTGCCAGCACCGGGATCATCACCAGCCGGATCGACTGCCAACGGCTGGCGCCGAGGTCGTAGGCCGCCTCCTCCCAGACGTGGTTGAAGCGCGACATCACCGCGAACATCACGAGCACGCCGAACGGCAGCGTCCATGACAGTTGCGCGCCGAGCGCCGAGGTGTACCAGCTCGCATTGAGGCCGAGGGCCTGGAACAACAGACCGGTACCGAGGCCGAGCACGAGTCCCGGTGCGACCAGGCTGCCGATCATCATGTAGAACACGACGGTGTCGCCGCGAAAGCGCTTGCGAAAACCGAGCCCGGCCAGGAACGACACCACCACCGTGATGATAGTGACGATGATCGCGAGCTTGATCGAACGATCGAACGAGCCCTTGACGTCGCCGGTCCGCACTTGGGTGAAGAGATCGACGAACCAGTGCAGCGAAGTGCCCTTCATCGGGAACACGAGGCCGCCACGGATGTCCTGGAACGACAGGACGTAGATACAGAACATCGGGCCGTACAGCGCAATCACATAGAACGCGAACAGTGTCGCCAGAACATAGAACGTCCACGGCCGACCGCCCTTGCTCGGCGCAATCGCCTTTGTCACCGGCGCGATCGCCTTTGACACATCAGCCTTGGGCATGTCGGCGAGAACCGCACTCATCGCGTGATCTCCTGCCTGATGTCGACCGTGCGCAGGATCAGCGAGACGATCGCGACCAGCACCAGCGTCAGCAATACTGCGCTCGCCGCCGCGGTCGGATATTGCAGCACGCCGACATCCTCGTAGAAGGCGCTGACCACAGAGGCCGAGCCGCCGCCGGACATCACCTTGACCACGAAGAAATCGCCCATCACGATCGAGACGACGAAGATGGTGCCGAGGGCGATGCCGCTCTTGGACATCGGCACCACGATCAGCCGCATGATGTCGAAACGACTGGCGCCGGCATCGATCGCGGCCTCGATCAGCTTCTTGTCGATCCGTGCCATGGAATTGAAGATCGGCACGATCATGAAAATGGTGAGCTGATGGACATAGGCGATGACCACCGCAAGGTCGGAGAACAGCAGCACCTCAAGCGGCTGGCGGATCACACCGAGTCCCAGCAGCGCCTGGTTGATCAGGCCTTCCTTGCCGAGCAGCGGAATCCAGGAAATCATCCGGATGATGTTCGAGGTCCAGAACGGCACCGTGCAGAGCAGGAACAGGCCAATCGCCAGTAGTTGGTTGCGGACGTGGAAAACCAGGAAGTATGCGACGAAGAAGCCGATGATCAGCGTGAGGATCCAGGTCAGCAACGTGAACTTGATCGTCGCCAGATACAGCTTCAGCGTCAGCGCCGAATGCAGCACCTCGACATAGCTTGCGAGCGTGAAGCCCGGCGTCAGCCCGCCGAAGCCGTCGGTGGCGAAGAAGCTCGCGGCCAGCACGACCAGGATCGGCGCCACGAAGAACGGTACAAGCACCAGCACGAGCGGCGACACGTAGAGCCAGCCGGCGAGATTTGCGCGTGGTGGGGTTTGAGCTGGACTAAGACTTGGCTGCATGTCGGCAAACGCCTCGAAGTCGGTCATTTGGCACCGGCGCATCGCCGCGCCGGCGTTTCGTTCACGTCAGGGAAAGCAGGTTTCAGGCCACCTTGAAGTCGTTCCAGCGCTTGTTCATGTAGGCGGCTTCGTCCATCAGCGTGTTCCAGCAGGAGATGTTCTTGACGCGGTCGAGGAACGAGCCGCCGTCACGCTTGGTGCCGCTCTTCTCCATCGGCACGCCATAGGGGTCGTTGACCACCTCGGGCGCGGGCTGGCCCTCGTACCAGAATGCCCATTCGGCCGCCGTGAGGAATTTCTTCGCAGTCGAGGGGACCGGGCTGTAATAGCCGTAGCGCGCGACGAAACCGCCCTGCCAGCCCGACAGATACCAGTTGAGATATTCGTAGGCCGCGTCCAGCTTCTTGCCGGAGAGATGTTTCATCAGGCCCATGCCGTTGCACCAGCCGCGATAGCCTTCCTTTCCGTTCTTGATGTTGACCGGCGCGTAGACGCAGGGGATTTCCTTCACGCGTACCGCGGCAACCGCCGGCGACCACATCGACTGGATGACCACTTCGCCCGCCGCCATCAGCTGCACCGACTGGTCGAAGGTGGTCCAGGTCGCGCGGAACTGGCCCTGCTTCTTGAGCTCGATCAGCTTGTTGCAGGTGAAGTCGATCTCCTCCTTGGTCATGTTGCCTTTGTTTCCGTACTTGATCAGCCCGGCGCTTTCGAAGCACAGCGCGGCGTCCATGATGCCGATCGCGGGCACGTCGAGGATCGCGGCCTTGCCTTTGAATTTCGGATCGATCAGATCCTTCCATTCCGTGACTTCATGGCCGACGAGGTCGGGGCGATAGCCGATGGAGTCGGCGTTGTAGACCTGCGGCAGGAAGGTCGCCCATTCGGTCACGCCGTCGCTCAAATCGGTCGAATCGGGCTTGGCGATATACATGGCCTCGTAGGGCGAGATGCCCTGGCGCGGGATCTTGTGACCGTCGATCTCGCCCTTGGTAAAGATCGGCAGGATGTTGTCGAACTCCTTGACCTTCTTGACCTCGATGCCCTGGATCACGCCGCGCTTGGCAGCGAGCTTGGCCTGCCAGCCCTCGAGATCGGCGATATCGACCGTATTTGGCTGGCTTATGAAGCGGTTGATGGCGGCGGAGGTGTCGAGGTTCTGCATCGTCACCTTGAAGCCGAGATCCTTGGCCGCCTGGTCGCCGATCGCCTTCACCACCGAATAGGACACGCCGACATGGCGCAGCTCGATATCCTTGATCTCCTGCGCCCAGATGGTCGGGAATCCGCGGATCGCGTCCGATCCTGCAGCCGCGCCGGCCACCGCCGCGGCGCCCTTCAACAGCGTGCGCCTGCTCAGCTTTTTCGCAGACTTGTCGCTCGTCCCCGCCGGATTGGCAGTGGATGTCCCCTTGTCCCTGTCAAGCATGGCAACCCTCGTTGGCTACAATGAACGTGCGCACCGGTCGCCATTGACCGGCTGCGGATGTGATCAATTGCGAGGGAGGCTATGGGCGGGATGTCGTGAAGTAAAATTGGAAGTAAAAATTCGCTGCATAAACGCGGCTAATGATTCGCCCCGCTGCACCGGCTTTTGGCAACGCGCATAAGATGAAGGCGGCCCTCAGGACTTGAGCGAGTCCCGCGCGGTCTCCGGCGCTATCAACGTTGCGATGATGGTGATGACCGACAGTGCGATGATATACACCGACACCGGCCAGTACGAGGCGGCCCATGCAAGCAGTGCCGTCGCAATCAGCGGCGAGAAGCCGCCACTGAGCGCGGCGGCAACGTTGGCTCCCAGCGATGCGCCGCTATAGCGCACCTGGGTACGGAACAGCTCCGGCATGAAGGCCGCCTTCGGCCCGAACAACAGCGCATGCGTCAGTGTCATCGTCACGACGAGCGCGAGCGTGATCAGCGCCGGCTCCCTGGTGTCGAGGAACCAGAACAACGGAAACGCCAGCGCCACCGAGAACACGCCGCCGGCGAGATACAGCGCTTTGCGGCCGAAGATGTCGGACAGCCAGCCTGCGAGCGGCAGCGTCGCGAGCTCGACGAGCGCGGCATAGACCACCGCGTTGAGGATCACCTGCCGCGGAAGGCCGAGCTGCGTCGTGGCATAGACCACGGTGAAAACAGTGAGGAGATAAGCGAGCCCGACTTCGGACACCGTGATGCCGATCGCCAGCAGGAAGCTGCGCCAGTCGCGGCGCAGGACTTCCAGCACCGGCTGCGCCAGCACCTCCTTGCGCTCGAGCACCTCCTTGAAGTGCGGCGTCTCCGCGAGTTTCAGCCGCACGATGAAGCCGACACCGACGAGCAGGATGCTGATCAGAAACGGCACGCGCCAGCCCCAGCTCAGGAAGTCCGCTTCGGGCAGCTGCGTCATCAGACCGAAAATGCCGGTGGACGCGGCGACGCCGACGGGGAAGCCGATCTGCACCAGACTGCCGTAAAAGCCGCGGCGGTTGCCGGCGTGCTCGGCCACCATGACCACCGCGCCGCTCCACTCCCCACCGAGCCCGATGCCCTGGACGAAGCGCAAAATGACGAGGAAGATTGGCGCCCAGACGCCGATCTGGCTGTAGGTCGGCAGGCAACCGATCAGGAACGTGCCCAGTCCCATCGCGAACATGGTCGCGACCAGCATCTTCTTGCGGCCGAGCCGGTCGCCGTAATGCCCGATGATCGCACCGCCGATCGGCCGCGCGACAAAGCCGACCGCATAGGTCGAGAACGCCGCCAGCGTGCCGACCATGGGATCGAAACTCGGGAAGAACAGCTTGTTCAGCACGAGCGCCGCCGCCGTGCCGTAGATCAGGAAGTCGTACCACTCGATCGCGGTGCCGAGCGCGGCTGCCCACACCACATGCGCCGTCGTCGATTTCTCCGCCGCAGTGGAGACTCCCGATGCTGCCGTCATTGCCATCCGCCCCAAGATTCCTGGGCGACATGATGGCCAATCGTTGTGGCGGTTGCAACTTGCGGGAGTGTTAGTTCTCCCAAGATCAGAATGCGAGATTTTCGCGCCACTGCCTCCTCACTGTCGTCCCGGCGAAGGCCGGGACCCATAATCACAGGGAGGAGTTTGGCAAAGACCGGCGCCCCGGTACTGCGACCGCCCGACTTCGAGAGATCACGCGGTATGGGTCCCGGCCTTCGCCAAGACGACGCGGAGCCTTTATTCTCCATTGACAAACTTATTTGCTAATATCTAACTTGCTGCCACAATAACCGGCCGCGCCAAGCGCGCCCATAAACGAGAGGGAACGACGATGAGAGGGTTTTTGGCCTGCGCCATGCTCGCGGCCATGACTTCGGCTGCCATGACCACCGTTGCGAACGCGCAAATCTCCGACGACGCCGTGCGGATCGGCGTGCTGACGGATCTGTCGAGCTGGGGCCGCGACAACAGCGGGCCGGGCTCCGTGGAGGCCGCGAAAATGGCCTTGGAGGAATTCGGGCCCACCGTGCTCGGCAAGCCGATCGAGATCATCAGCGCCGATCACCAGATGAAGACCGATGTTGGCGTGCAGATTGTGCGCGGCTGGTTCGACAACGGCAAGGTCGATGCCGTCGTCGACATCCCCAATTCCGGCATCGCGATCGCCGTCCACAATATGGTGCGCGAGCGCAACAAGATTGCGCTGCTCTCCGGGCCCGGCGCGAGTTCGCTGACCGACGAGCTTTGCAGCCCGAACACCGTGCACTTCACCTACGATACCTACGCGCTGTCGAAGGTGACGGCCTCCGCCGTGATCAAGGAAGGCGGAAAATCCTGGTACTTCATCACGGCCGACTACGCCTTCGGGCAGCAGCTCGAGAAGGATGCCACGCGCTTCATCAACGAGATGGGCGGCAAGGTTTTGGGCGGCGTGAAGCACCCCACCAATACGGCCGATTTCTCGTCCTTTGCACTCCAGGCGCAAAGCTCGAAATCGGACGTCGTCGCTTTCGCCAATGCGGGCCAGGACACCGACAATGCCATCAAGCAGTCCGGCGAGTTCGGCCTGGTGCAGGGTGGCCAGAAGCTGGTCGGCCTCCTGATGTTCGACACCGATGTCCACGCGATCGGCCTCAAATCCGCGCAGGGTACCTACATGACCACGGCCTCGTACTGGAACATGGACGAGGCGACCCGCGCATGGTCGCGGAAATTCTACGAGCGCACCAAGGTGATGCCGACCATGATTCAGACCGGCGTCTACGGCTCGGTGCTGCATTATCTCAAGGCCATCAAGGCCGCCGGCACCGATGATCCCGCCAAGGCCATGGCCAAGATGCGCGAGCTGCCGATCGAGGATACATTCGTTCATGGCGGACGCTTGCGCGAGGACGGCCGCGTCATTCGCGACATGTATCTCGCCAAGGTGAAAACACCCGAGCAGTCCAAGGAACCGTGGGATTATTTGGAGATCATCAAGACGGTGAAGGGCGAGGACGCCTTCCGCCCGGTCTCCGAGTCGAAATGTCCGTTGCTCAAGAAGTGAGGCCTGCATGACCGGCAACGAGCGCAACGAGACTTACGAGTGCGATGTGCTCGTGGCCGGATCGGGCTGCTCCGGCATGTCGGCCGCCATCACCGCGCGCTATCGCGGCCTCGACGTGCTGATCGTCGAGAAGGAGCCGCGCTTCGGAGGCACCACCGCCCGCTCCGGCGGCTGGCTCTGGATTCCCGGTACCTCGCTGGCCAAGGCCTACGGCATCGAGGAGACACCGGAGCAGGCGCGGACTTACCTGCGGCACGAAGCCGGCAACAACTTTGACGCCGCGCGCGTCGATGCATTCCTGAGCGCCGGGCCCGAGGCGATCGATTTTTTCACCAGCAAGACGGCGCTCCGTTTCGACATGCCGCTGGTGTTCCCGGACTACCACGCCGAGGCGCCCGGCGGCGCCCAGGGTGGTCGTTCGATGGTGGCGCGCCCGTTCGACGGCCGCGAACTCGGCGACCAGATCAAGACCCTCGGCATGCCCCTGCCCGAGCTGACCGTATTCGGCATGATGCTCGGATCCGGCAAAGACATCGTCCATTTCATGCGCGCGACGAAGTCCATAAGCTCGGCGGTCTATGTCGCAAAGCGCCTGTCGCGGCATCTGATGGACGTACTGCGCTATGGCCGCGGCATGACGCTGACCAACGGCAATGCGCTCGCCGGGCGCCTGGCAAAATCGGCCCAGGACCTGAAGATACCGATGTGGCTGTCCTCGCCGGTGCGCGAGCTCACTGTCGAGAACGGCACTGTCACGGGCGCCATTGTCGCCCGCGACGGACGCGACGTCCGCATTCGTGCGAGACAAGGCGTCGTGCTCGCCTGCGGCGGTTTCCCGCATGATGTCGAACGGCGCAAGAAGATGTTCCCGCACGCGCCGACCGGGAACGAGCATTTTTCGCCGGGACCGACCGGCAACACCGGCGATGGGCTGCGGCTCGCAGAACGCGCCGGCGGACATGTCGAGGACAGGCTGCCGAACGCGGCAGCCTGGGTCCCGGTCTCGGTCACCAAGCGCAAGGACGGCTCACACGGCGTGATGCCGCATTTCATCGACCGCGCCAAACCCGGTGTGATCGCGGTGATGCGTGACGGCAAGCGCTTTGCCAACGAGGGCAATTCCTATCACGACTTCGTCCAGGCCATGGTCAAGGCGGCGAAACCCGGCGAGGAGATCGCGGCGTACCTGGTCTGCGATCACCAGACCCTGCGCAAATACGGCCTCGGCTGCGTGCCGCCGTTCCCGATGCCGCTGGGTCATCACCTCAAGACGGGATATCTCATGCGCGGCGAGACACTGGAGGCACTCGCGGCAAAAGCGGGTATCGATGCCAGCGCGTTTACCGAGACCGTCAAGCAGTTCAATGCGACCGCACCACAGGGACACGACGCCGCCTTCGGCAAGGGCTCAAAGGCCTATAACCGCTACCAGGGCGATGCGCTGCACGGCCCGAACCCCTGCGTCGCACCGATCGAGAACGGCCCGTTCTACGCCATCAAGATGGTGGTCGGCGATCTCGGCACCTATGCCGGCATCGTCACCGACGAGAACGCGCGGGCGCTCGATGCGGAGGGACGGGTGATTCCCGGGCTCTATGCCGCCGGCAACGACATGGCGAGCATCATGGGCGGCAATTATCCGGGCGCCGGCATCACGCTTGGGCCGGCGCTGACCTTCGGCTACATTGCCGGCCGTCATCTCGCCGACAGCGCCGCCAAGCGCAACGCGGCGTAAGCCACGCCAGGAGGCGCATGAAAAGAGAGAGCCGCGGCATCCAGTCGATCGAGGTCGGCGGAGAATTGCTCCGCGCGCTTGCAAGATGCGGCGAGCCGATGATGCTGCGCGATCTCGCGCGCGAGGCCGGCATGACGCCGGCCAAAGCGCATCCCTATCTCGCCAGCTTCTCCCGCATCGGCCTGATCGAGCAGGACGAGACCACCGGCCGTTACGAGATCGGCGCGCTGGCGCTGGAGCTCGGCCTGATCAGCCTGCGCCGACTGTCCGGCGCACGCATCGCAGGACCGAAGATCGCGGCGCTCGCAAGCCAGATCGGGCATGCGGTCTCGCTCGCGGTCTGGGGCACGCACGGCCCGACCGTGGTGCAGCTCGAAGAACCCGGCCAGCCCGTTCACATCGTGATGCGCGCCGGTTCGGTGATGGCGCTGCTGGAGACGGCCACGGGCCGCGCCTTTGCGGCCTTCCTGCCGGAGAAGACGATCAACGCCGCGCTCGAAAGTGGCCTCGATCGTCATGGCGTCGGCTATAATCCGAAGCGCGCCGTGAAAGGCGCGAAGGTCACTGAGATGCTCACAGAGGTCCGCAAGCACGGCCTCGCCCGCGCGCTCGGCGACCCCCTGCCCGGCGTCAACGCATTCTCTGCGCCGGTGTTCGATCATTCCGGCCATGTCGCGCTGGTAATCACCGCGATGGGGCCGGAAGGCACTTTTGACGCGCGCTGGGACAGCCCGATCGCCCATGCGCTACGCGATTGCGCGGGCGGCATTTCGAAACGACTGGGTCACGGGATGACGGCTGCGGCGGAGTGATCTACTTCACCGGCACCGTGTAATTCAGAATCAACCGCCCACCATCTGGATAGATCGTCTGCCCCGTGATGTAGGACGCATCGTCACTCGCAAGAAACGCGACGACGGAGGCAACTTCGCTCGGCTCGCCGCCACGGCCGGCCGGCGTGCGTGACATCACGGTCTTGCGGGCATCTTCCGAGGTGTAGATGGACGATGCCACCATGTCGGTCAGAATCGTGCCCGGCCCGACCGCGACGACACGAATATTGTGCGGAGCGAGTGCGACGGCAGCGACCGAGGTGAGCTGCTTCATGCCGCCCTTGGACATGGCGTAGGTCGCAAGCGCCGGGATTGCCAGCAGTGCATTGACCGAGGACATGTTGATGATGACCCCGCCGCCGCCTTGCGCGATCATCTGCTTCGCCGCCGCCTGCACGCCGAAGAACGCGCCCTTCAGGTTGATGCCGATGATTTCATCGAATTCTTCTTCGGAGATCTCCAGGAGGTCCCGGTTGCGAGCGACGCCGGCATTGTTGACCATGATATCGAGCCGGCCGAACTCTTTTGCGGCAGTTGCGACCAGCTGGTCGACATCGGCACGCTTTGCGACATTGCCGACGACAGTGCGCAAGGCATCCGGTCGCGCGAGTTCGGCGGCCGTCGCGGCCAAGCCCTCGGCATCGACATCCGAGATGACGACCTTGACGCCGTCGTCCAGGAATCGCTTTGCGCAAGCCTTGCCGATACCGCGCGCCGCGCCGGTGATGGCGGCGACCTTGCCGGATAGTTTCATGGTCTCACTCCAGAGTAGCTGCTTCGACAGCAGACTGTCGCCGGGCGAGAAACCCGGCTCAGACCGACGCGAAGCTAAGATGAGCACGGAACCGGTTCTTGATAAAGACGGCATCGCGCGAGGGTAGCGAGCGCGGCGGATTTTCGGCCAGAACCTTGATGACAAAAAGGCGCGGGCCATCGGCCGGCTCGTCGAGCTGCGTCGCCAGACGTTCCACCTCCTCGAGCGTCCGCACGGTCCCGGTCGCGGCAAAGCCGCAGGCCACAGCGATCGCAGTGAGATCGACGCCGCGCCCGGTGTGGCTGGCCTGCATACCGGTCTCGCCAAAATGCTGGTTGTCGATCACGACGATGTCGAGATTGCGCGGGCGCGCGACGCCGATGGTGGCGATGCCGCCGAGGCCCATCAATTGCTCGCCATCCCCGGTCAAAGCGAGGACGCGCTTTCCCGGCTGGGCTTGCGCGAGGCCAAGCCCGATCAGCGCGGCGCCGCCCATGGCGCCCCAGAGATAGAAATTGCCGTCATGGTCGCCGACCGAATGAAGATCATAGGTCGGCGAGCCGAGGCCGGACACGACCAGCGTGTCCTTGCGATTCTTCAGGAGCGCGGCGACGGCGGCGCGGCGGTCGAGCTGAGCTTGCATTGGCATCACCACTTCTTCTTGCCGATCAGGCGTTGCCCGATCAGCACCGCGATCTGCTGATCGGAATCGTAGGCGAGCGCTGCGGCCGATTCCACGGTCTCGACCAGATCCTCCGCCGTCTCCGCGCGCATCACCTTCAAACCAATCGCTTCCAGCGAGGGCTGCGTCGCACGGCTCATCGGCACCTGCCAGGGATTGAACTCGGCCCATTCGCCGCGCATCGTCACCAGCATCAGCAGTGGAAATCGTCCGATCGCCGACAGCGACAGCATGTTGATGCAATTGCCGACCCCGCTCGACTGCATCAAGAGCACGCTACGCTGGCCGCCGAGCCAGGCGCCTGCGGCGATGGCGACGCCCTCCTCTTCCGTCGTCAGCACGTTGGTGGTGACGTCGCGGTCGGCGGAGAACAGGCGGATGAGCTGGCTGTGACCGGCATCGGGAACGTAGGACATCTGCCGCACGTCGGCGGTTTTCAGGATGAGGTAGAGCTCGGACGGCCAATCGTCTGCGCGCGTGTCGGGATTGGATTGAAGGCTGTGCACCGCTGGTCTCCGTGGATTTCGAGAGGCACTCTAGCGATGTTCAGGCGCCAAAGCTCTGACCGTCTGGCGCGATCAGGTATCGAGGGATTGTATAGCTGCCTCTTCCGCTGCCGGTGGGACAGCGCACGATGCGCATGGCTGCGCCCTCTCCCCTTGCGGGAGAGGACATCACCGCTGACAGATACAAACTCATTTGGGTGACGGGTATCTCTCCGCGGACTCATCCGCATCCATATGCGCGGAGAGATATCCTCATCCGGCGCTTCGCGCCACCTTCTCCCGCACGGGGAGCAGGAAGAGGAGTCATAGACAACTTCTCGACCTCTAGCCAAACTGGCGCGGCCGCAGCCCGGCATGAAACCAGGTGATCATGGAATAGATATCGTAGACGGGCAATCCGACCTCGGTCTGAAGCGCCGCTGCATAAGGCGGCATGTTGGTGCATTCCAGCACGATCGCGCCGACATCCGGGTTCCTGGCGATCAGCTCCTTGCCGGCCTCGACCACGTCACGTTCGGCCTGCGCGATGTCCATGTCGTCCTTCTCGGCTTTGATCAGGACGCGGAAGAATTCCTTGCCATGCTCGGTGCCGACCAGCGGCGTATCGAGCGGCACGCCGGCGCCTGCGAGATGAGCCGGCGTCAAGGACGCACCGGAGACCGTGACGAGGCCGACGCGCTTGCCCGGCGGCAAGGTCGCCTGCACCCACGGCACCTGCATCAGTGACGAGGTCGCGACGGGAACGCCGACCGCAGCTGCGATCTCTTTCTGGAACAGCGAGAGGAAGCCGCAGTTGGTGGTGATGGCTTCGGCCCCGAGCCGCACCAGATCCTTCGCCGCATCGATGAAATCAGGCAGCAGACCGGCGGCGCCCTTCAGCACCACCTTCTCCGGCGAGGCACCGCTCACCACGCGATAGAGCACAGGGAAAGGCCAGGTGGTGCCGTTGCCCATGTCGCCGGGAATGCGGGGGAAGCGCGCCTCCAGCATCAGGATGCCGAGCGGCGCTCCATAGATGGCCTTGCCGCCGCGGGCGATTCGGGGGGACGAATTGGCTGGAGCGGTCATGATGCGATCTCAGAGAAAACGATCGGGCGAAAACGGTGCAAGCGGAATTTCCGGCGGCTTGCCGCTCAGAAGCTGGGCGACGAGACGACCGGTGCGCGCCGAGCCGACCAGGCCGATATGGCCGTGGCCGAAGGCATAGACAACGTCGCGCGAGGCCCGCGCGTAACCGATGCAGGGCCGGCCGTCCGGCATGCTCGGCCGATGGCCGAACCAGGTCTTGATGCGCGAAGCCGGAATGTCCGTCGGCAGTTTCGGGAACATGCTGAAGAGGTTGTCGCGCAAAATCTCGGCGCGCTTCCAGTTCGGTGCGGCCTCGAGGCCGGCGATCTCGACCGTGCCGGCGGCGCGCAAACCCTTGTCGGTCCAGTTCACCACCATCTTCGCATCCGAGGCCATCATCGAGCTGCGCGGCCCCGATTCCGGATTCTCGATCATGACGTGATAGCCGCGCTCGGTCTCAAGCGGCAGCGGATCGCCGATGGACGCCGTGAGCCGCTTCGAATGCGCACCGGCGGCAATCACCGCGGCATCGCACGCAATCTCGCCGGTCTCGGTCAGGACAGCCACGAGCTTGTTGCCGGATAGCTTCAGCCCAATTGCCTTGGCCCGCACGAGCTTGGCGCCGCTTGCCAGGGCATGTTGCGCGAGCGCCGCGATATAGGCACCGGGATCGCGGCAGCGCCCGGCCTCCTCCACCACCACGCCAAAAGTGTAGCGCGGATGCAAATCGGGCTCGCGTTGACGCATCTCGTCGGACGAAAGCTCAAGCCATTCGACGCCGACGCGCTTGCGCACGCGCCAACCGAGATCGTTGTCGAAATTGCCGCGTGACGGGAAGACATGCATCACGCCGTTACGCTCGATCAATTCAGGGACGCCCGCCTCCTCCGCGAGCTTCCTGTGCAACTGCGGCGCGTCCTTCAGGAGGCCGCGCAGCGCGAAGGCCGTCGTCTCGACCCGCGCCTCGGTCCAGCCCGAGAGCAGATATTTGACCAGCCAGGGCAGCGCCTTCGGCAGATAAGACCAGCGGATCGCGAGCGGCCCGAGCGGGTCCACCAGATAACCCGGCACCTTCTTCCAGACACCGGGCTCGGCCGGCGGGATTACCGAATGCGAAGAGAGCCAGCCGGCATTGCCGTAGCTCGCCGCCTGTTCGCCACCGGGCTCGCCGGCGTCGATCAGCGTGACGCGATATCCCTCGCGCAGCGCCTCGATGGCGCTGATCACGCCGACCGCGCCGGCACCGATGATGGCGACGTGGCGGCCCTCCGACATCGCTTAAGCCTTCACCGCAGGGGCGAAGTCCTTGCCGACCGACATCGCGCGCGGATCGATGATGCAGTGGAGGATCGACGGCTTGCCCGAGGCGAGCGCACGCTCGAACGCCGGCGCGAACTCTTCGGTGCGCTCGACGCGCTCGCCATGGCCGCCGAACGCTTTTGCGTACATCGCAAAATCCGGGTTCTTGAGCTGGGTGCCGACCACGCGTCCCGGATAGTCGCGCTCCTGGTGCATGCGGATGGTGCCGTATTGCGCATTGTCGACGATGATGACGACGAGCGGCGCATCGTATTGCACGGCAGTCGCGAATTCCTGCCCGTTCATCAGGAAGCAGCCGTCGCCGGCGAACGCGATAACGGTGCGATCCGGATATTGCCGTTTCGCGAGCACCGCCGCCGGCACGCCATATCCCATCGAGCCCGAGGTCGGCGCGAGCTGGGAGGCAAAGCTGTGGAAGCGATGATGGCGATGGATCCAGCCGGCGTAGTTGCCGGCCCCGTTGCAGACGATCGCGTCCTTGGGCAGGCGATCGCGCAGCCAAGTCATGACCTGGCCGTACTGGAACGTGCCCGGCAGCTCGCGCGCCTTTTCGGTCCAGGCGAGATAGTCGGCATGCGCCTTGGCGGCCTCGCCCTTCCAGGCAACGGCGCCTGCCGGCTTCAGCGTCTCGACCGCGGCCGCGAAGGCGGCGGGCGTGGCCTGGATCGCGAGCTCAGGCTGATAGATGCGGCCGAGCTCTTCCGAGCCGGGATGAACGTGGATCAGTTTCTGCCGCGGGGTCGGAATGTCGAGCAGCGTGTAGGATGAGGACGGCATTTCCGACATGCGGCCGCCGATCAGCAAAATGACGTCGGCGTGGTCGATGCGCGCCTTCAGGCCCGGGCTCGGCCCGATGCCGAGATCGCCAGCATAATGCGAGTGATCGGCGTCGATCAGCGAGGCCCGGCGGAACGAGGTCGCGACCGGCAGGTCGAACCGCTCGGTAAAACGCGCGATGCTCCGGGTCGCTTCATCCGTCCAGCGCGAGCCGCCAAGAATGACGAGCGGCGCCTTGGCGCTCGCAAGCATGGCGCCGACGCGATCGATATCGGCAGGCGCCGGCCAGCTCACCGCCGGCTCGATGCGCATGGCGTCCGCAACGGCTGCGGTCTCGGTCAGCATGTTCTCGGGCAGCGAGATCACCACGGGACCGGGACGGCCCTGCATGGCGACGCGGAAAGCGCGCGCGACCAACTCCGGAATCCGGTCGGGACGATCGATCTCGACCGCCCATTTCGCCATGGTGCCGAACACCGCCTTGTAGTCGAGTTCCTGAAACGCCTCGCGCTCGCGCATGCCGGTGTCGACCTGACCGACGAACAGGATCATTGGCGTGGAATCCTGCATCGCGATGTGGACGCCGTGGCTCGCATTGGTGGCGCCGGGGCCGCGGGTGACGAAGCAGATGCCGGGACGCCCGGTGAGCTTGCCATAGGCTTCCGCCATCATCGCCGCACCGCCTTCGGCGCGGCAGATCATGACGTCGATCGGGCTGTCGTGCAGCGCGTCCAGCGCCGCCAGATAGCTCTCGCCCGGCACGCAGGTGACGCGCTCGACGCCCTGGGCGACGAGCTGATCGATCAGGATCTGGCCCCCGGTGCGGGCGTTGCGAATGGTCATGACGGCTCCCTCAAGGCTTTGGCGATGCGTTTCGCAGCTTCGCGAATTTTGCTCGGAGCTGGCGTAGGACAGGCCGACAGGGCGCGCAAGATTGAAAGGCTCCTCGCACCCTGCGCAGGCGTCATGCCCGCCCCTGCTGGTTGCACTGCAGCCCATGTCGCAGCCGCTTGCCGGACGAGAGGTGGCGAGCTTCGACGCCTTCGTTGACGACCTGGCCGAACCAGATCGGTGCCCTATTCGACCGCGACCTCAGCGAGGCCGACGTGCCGGCAAACAGCAGGGCACAGATCGTGGAGATGATTTTGGCGTGGCCGGCGGCGAAAGCGTGAGACGGCGAGGTTCGTGCCAAGCATTCGGTGTCGTCCTGGCGAAGCCAGGACCTCCTGGCTTTCGCCAGGACGATGAACAAAAATCACCCGCCCTTTTTCTGCCGCGCGCTCGCCAGCAGTACCAGCACGAAGGAGGCCGCCGTCATCAGCGTCGAGATGGCAGCGATGGTCGGGTCGATCTCGTCGCGGAGGGCGGTGAACATGCGCTTGGTCAGCGGCTGATACTGGCCGCCGGAGATGAAAAGCGCGACGATGGTCTCGTCCATCGCCGAGATGAAGGCGAAGATGCCGCCTGCGACCACGCTGGACTTGATCTGCGGCAAGGTCACCGCGAAGAAGCTACGCAGGCGATTCATGCCGAGGCTGCGTGCGACCATCTCCTGCGCCGGATCGAAACTCTGCAAGCCCGCCAGCACCGAAATGATCACGTAAGGCAGCCCCAGCATCACATTGGCGAGCACCAGGCCCGGCAGCGTCGCGACCAAGCCGATTTTGGCATAGAGGAAGAATATCCCCACCGCAGTGATGATGATCGGCACCACCAGCGGCAACAGCAGCATCATGTGGATCAGCCGCATGATCCGCAGCTTCGACTGGCTGATGGCATAGGCGGCGGAGACGCCGAGCGGCGTTGCGATAAGCACGGTAAGGAGCGCGACCGTCAGCGTTACCCGCGTCGCCTGCATCCAGGCCGCGTTGGAGAAATACTGCTGATACCAGCGCAGCGAGAACGACGGTGGCGGAAAGGTCAGAAAACGCGCGCTGGAGAAGGAGATCGGCGCGATGATCAGCACCGGCAGGATCAGGTAGATCAGCACCAGCGCGCTGATCACATAGAGGGCGATCCGGGCGGGTGACAATCGCGTCATTTCTGCCCCAATATGCGATCGAGCGAGATGAAGCGGCTGACGACGAAGAAGATCGCGAGCACGCTTAAGAGCAGCACGACGGCGACTGCGCTCGCCGCGCCGAACTGGTTGTATAGCTCGACATTGCGGCTCACCAGCATCGACACCATCACCGTGCGGCCGCCGCCGAGCAGTTCCGGCGTGATGTAAAAACCGAGGCAGAGCACGAACACCATGGTGCAGCCTGCCAGCACGCCCGGCAGAGACAGCGGCAGGAAGACGCGGACGAAGGTGAGCGACGGGCTCGCTCCCAGGCTGGCGCCGGCCTGCATGAGGTCGGACGGGATCTTCTGCATGGTGGCGTAGAGCGGCAGCACCATGAACGGCAAGAGGATGTGTACCGTCGCAACCACCGTGCCGAAGGTGTTGTGCACCAGCGCGAGCGGTTCGCTCGTCACCTCGAGATAACGCAAAAGCTGGTTGATCACACCGGTGCGCTGGAGCAGCGCCAGCCAGGCATAAGCGCGCACCAGCACACTGGTCCAGAACGGCAGCACGACCAGCGACAGGATGAGAATGCTCCATCCTTTCGGCACCGAGTTGGCGAGGTAGGCCACGGGATAGCCAAGCAGCAGCGCGATTCCCGTGACCACGAGGCTGATCTCGAAGGTCAGCGCAAAGCTGCGCCAGTAGATGTCTTCGGTGAAGACGCGGCGATAATTCTCCAGCGTGAAGCCGTCATGGTAGATCGACTGCCAGGCGAGCCAGCCGACCGGCAGCACGATCAGAGCCAAGATCACCAGCAGCGCCGGCGACACCAATGCCAGCATCAGGCCGTGTTCGCGACGCTGATGCTTTTGGGAGGGATCCGGCACGGATGTCATCGACGCGGCCTCGCTTCGCCTACTTCTGCATGAACGACGCCCAACGCTTCTCGGTGGCTTCGCCCGCCGGCGAGGACCACCAGGCGTAGGACATCAGGGCCTGCTTGGCCGCATTGGCCGGCTCGCTTGGCAATTGCGCGGCGCGCTCCGGCTTGATCACGCCGGTATCGAACGCCTTGGGATTGCCCGGGCCGTAATCGATATTGAGCGGCAGATTGGCCTGGTGCACGGGATCGACGGCCTCGTTGAGGAATTTGACTGCCGTCTCGAGATTCGGCGCGCCCTTGAGAATGCAGAGCGAGGTGCTCTGCAAAACGCCCTGGTTGTAGGTGAAGGCGACCTTGGCGCCTTCCTTCGCGACTGCGCTGACGCGGCCGTTCCAGGCCATCTCCATGTCGACCTCGCCGTCATTGAGAAGCTGTGCCGACTGCGCACCGGAGGTCCACCACACCGTGATGTGCGGCTTGATCTCTTCCAGCTTCTTGAAGGCGCGCTCGACGTCGAGCGGATAGAGCTTGTCGGGCGCGACGCCGTCGGCCATCAGGGCCGCCTCGAGCGTCGCGAACGGGTGGTTACGCAGTGCGCGGCGCCCGGGAAATTTCTTGACGTCCCAGAAATCGGCCCAGCTGTTCGGCGCGTCCTTCGGAAACGTCTTCTGGCTGTAAGCCAGTACGCTGGAATAGAACTCGTAGGAAACCGAATAGGGGCTGCGATAGGACTCCGGCATCGCCGCGCCATTCGGGATCTTCGAGAAGTCGAGCTTCTCGATCAGCCCCTGCTCGCCGCCACGCAGGCAGTTGCCGGTCGGAGTATCGACGACATCCCAGATCGGCTTGCCGCTGCCGACTTGCGTTTTGATTGCGGGCCAGGCATCGGGAATGGAGTCCTGGTTGACGGTGATGCCGAGCTTCTTGGCGGTGGGATCGAGAATCGCCACCGTCTGCGCCTGCTGGTAGGCGCCGCCTTGCGAGACGAAGGTGATCTGTTCGGCAGCGGCGGCGATGCCGGTTGTTGCGAACATTCCGAGCGATCCGCCCAACAAAGCGTAGCCAAATCGAAAATCTCGTTTCGTCGTCATCCTCGCCTCCTCTGTCACTAATTAAATGTCACTGTCCGATCGCATCGAGAAACTGGTACCAGCCGGCGACCATGCGCACGGCGGGCTCGCGCAACGGATAGAACGGGATGGCTTTCAATCGCCTCGCGTCGAGCAGCCCGACCTCTGGCGTCTCGCCGCGCACGAAAGCGGCGAGATAGCGGCCCATCAGGCTCGACATCGCCACGCCCGCGCCGTTGTAGCCCATCGAGAACAGCGTGCGGTCGTCGAGCCGGCCGATATGCGGCACGGAGTCCAACGTCATCCCGACCAGGCCCGACCATTTGTAGGCGAGCGGGACGTCGGCAAGGTCGGGAAAGATTCCGACCATCGCCTTGCGCAACGCGTCGAAAGCGGTTTCCGAATCCTGCTTGCCGAACGCGCCGCGGCCGCCAAAAATCACACGATTGTCGACCATGCGGAACCAGCGCATCATGCGCTTGGTCTCGGTGTAGGTGCGCCCGGTCGGCATCAGGCTTCCCGCGAGGTTGCGCGGCAGCCTGTCGGTCGCGATGATGGCGCTTCGGAACGGGATCAGCGTGCGCTGCATGTTCGTCGTCGCGCCGATGAGGTCGGAATAGCTGTTGGTGGCGATGATCGCCTGCTTTGCCCGCACTGCGCCTTGCGGCGTTTCAGCGACGATGCCGCTGTTGTCGCGGCGGAGCCTTACGACCGGCGACTCCTGGAAAATCGGGATGCCGCGGCGCGCCACGCCATCGGCAAGGCCGCGCAGATAATTCAGCGGATGGATGCCGCCGGAGCCGGGATTGAGCACGCCGCCGACGAAGATGTCGGAGCCAGTCTCGTCGCGCACTTGCCCCTTGTCGAGGATGCGGACCTCCGCATCCCCCATCTCGCGCTTCATCCAGTTGGCCTCGTCGATCGCGGCCTTCAGGGTCGTCTCGTTGTGAGCGGCCTTGACCTGGCCGGTGCGCGTCAACGCGGCACTGGTGATGCCAAATTCGGAGACCAGCTCCTCGACGATATCAGTGGATTCATGCGCGATCCCGTACATGCGCTGCGCCATGGCGCGGCCGTGCACGGCGTCGATCTCGCGGAACGAGAGGCGGAACTTTGCGGTGATCACGCCGCCATTGCGTCCACTCGCGCCCCAGCCCGGGCGGTTGGCCTCAAGTACGATCGGCGACAAACCGCTTTTGGCGATGTGGTGCGCAGCAGACAGGCCCGTGTAGCCCGCACCGATGATCACCACATCCGCCTGGTGCTCGCCTGACACGACCGGAAACTCGCGCGCCGGCTCGGCCGTGGCGGCCCACAGCGAGTTGGCCGACGGCAGCGCGTTCCAGTCCCGTGTCATGCCACCGCTCATGCCTTACGCCGCCGGCCCGATGGCCGCATCGGCAAGCGCCTTCAACGTCGGAAAATGGAAGTCCGGCTTGGTCAGCGTCTCCACGGCCGGTGTGCCTCCGAAACCGGCCATGCCCTGGCGGCGCTCGATCCAGCACACCTTGTAGCCGAGTTTCCGCGCAATCCCGATGTCGTGATACTGGCTCTGCGCGACGTGAAGGATATCGGACTGCTTGTAGCCGAAAGCGGACTGGCGGCCCTTGTTGTAGGCGAAAAACTCCGGATCGGGTTTCGCAACGCCAGTCTCGTCGGCGCAAACGGTATCGTCGAAGGGATTGCCGAGCGCGTGCGCGTAACAGGACAGCGCGACGCGGTCGGCATTGGTCATCGCGACCAGGCGGAATTTGGTTCTCAGGCGCTTCAGAGCCTCGACCGAGTCTGGGAACGGTCCCCAGCGCAGCACTGCGAGCTGGAACACGTCGCAGGAGGCGTCATCGGCCTGCAGCCCGAGTTCCTTGGCAAGATAGCGATAGACATGGAACATCACCTCGCTCGAACGCTCGTGGTGCTTGTCGCGACCGCGCTTGTAGGATTCGAAGATCTTGTCGTCGCTGAGCTCGGCCGGCGACTTGCCCGAGATCCGGCGCACCGCGGAGAGCACGCCGGTCTCGAAATCGATCAAGGTGCCGACGACGTCGAAGGTGAGAACCTTGAAATTGCTGAACGAGGCTGCTGACGACATTTTTGGCTTCTTCTCTCGGTTGGACAAGGCTTGGGTTCAGTCCCTCACCCTGGGCACGACGATGGTGTCCTCGGGGTGAAGGGTCACGGTAAGGCTGCCGCCCAGCGGCGGGATGCGGCTGTAGGCCTGGTGATAGCTCGCCTGGCGCAGGCTGAGCACGATGCCATCGGCGAGCGCCAGGAAGATGCGCAGGCTCTCGCCCTGATAGACGATGTCGGTGACCGTGCCGGTGAGCCGATTGCAGGCGGTGTCCGGCGCACCATCGTCGATCAGCAGTTTTTCGCTGTGCACGGCGAGCATCAGCGCGTCCCCGTCGGGAATGGCGCGGGCGCTGCGCAGAAGCACATTGCCGAGCGCAACGCCGGAGGCATCGACGCGTCGCACGGGAAGCATCGTGGCCTCGCCAATGAAACTCGCGACGAAGGAATCCGCGGGATGATCGTGCAGGCGCTCGGGCGCGTCGATCTGGATCAGCCTGCCGTCCTTCATCACGGCGACGCGGTCGCTCATGGTCAGCGCTTCGCGCTGATCGTGGGTGACGTAGATGATGGTGGCGCCGATGCGCTTGTGCAGCGCGCGCAGCTCGATCTGCATGGATTCGCGCAGTTGCTTGTCGAGCGCGGACAGCGGTTCGTCCATCAGGATCAGCCGCGGCTCGAAGATCATGGCGCGTGCGAGCGCCACGCGCTGGCGCTGGCCGCCGGAGAGTTGCGCGATACCGCGCTCTTCGTAGCCGGCAAGACCGACCATCGAAAGCGCCGCGCGCACCTTATCCGGCCAGGCCGCCTTCGGCAGCCGTCGCGCGCGCAAGGGAAAGGCAACATTCTCGCCGACGCTCATATGCGGGAACAGCGCGTAGTTCTGGAACACGACGCCGATGTCGCGCTTGTGCGGCGGCATCCAGGTGACGTCGCGGCCGCCGAACAAGATCGTTCCGCTCGATGGCAGGATGAAGCCGCCGAGGATGCCGAGCAATGTGGTCTTGCCGGACCCGGAGGGGCCGAGCAGCGAGACGAACTCGCCGGCGGCGACATTGAGGGACACGTCGTCGAGGGCACGAACGGCGCCATAGGCCTTGCTCGCGGATCTGATCTCGACGCTTTCCGCTCGTTTGTCCAACGATCGACCTCGCCATGTCCTGAGCCGGCGTGCTTCACTGCGCGCCATAAGCCTGCTTTATAGACAGGAATTTGAGCACTCCTGGACGAAGCGTGCACCGCACCAACATCTTCGCTCGCGGGCCCTGTCTTTTGGCTATGACGCCAATGACACCAGACTTGGCAAAACTCGGCAATTGCCAAATTCTCACCTGGGTCATAACATGGTGTTATGCCAGAGCTGCGCCGGATGCTGCCCTCAAGTAACGCCCTGTTCGTCTTCGACGCAGCGGCGCGCAACGGCAGCTTCACGGCGGCGGCCGCCGAACTGAACGTCACCCAGCCTGCGGTGAGCCGGATGCTGGGTCAGTTCGAGGACCATCTCGGCGTTCGCCTATTCGACCGCAAGGCGGGACGCGCGGTGCTCACTGAGGAAGGCGAACTCTTGTATCGCCGCGTGCTCGAAGGCTTTCGCAGCATCGAAAGCGGGCTGGTCGAGATCGAGCGGCGCCGGAAGGGCACCGAGACGGTGACACTGTCGGTCTCCTCCGCCTTCACCACGCATTGGCTGATGCCGCGCATCGACAAGCTGCAGAAGCAATTTCCTCAGGTCGATTTGCGCTTTCAGCTGATCTCCGGCGCGCTGCGCGGACCGGTGGAGAATGTCGACCTCGGCATGCGCTTCCGCGATCGCGAGGAGCCGTCATCCGGCGGCACGCTGGTGATGAAGGAGGTCATGCTGCCGATGTGCAGCCCTGCCTATCTCGGCGAAACCGATCCCGCCGAAGGCAACACCATCATTCGGCTCGCCGAGACGCCTGGCGACTGGGCCGCGGATTACGCATCGCTTCTCACCGGGCGCCGCGGTGTGGCCAAGGCGCTGAGCTTCACGGACTATGCCGTCGTGATGCAGGCCGCCCTGCTCGGCCAGGGCATCGCGCTCGGTTGGCTGACGGTCGCCTCGCACTGGCTGTTGACCGGCGCGCTGGTGCCGGCCTCCGACACGCTCACCACCACACGCCGCATCTGCGAATTCCTGCCACCGCGCAACCGGCCGATGCGTCCCATCGCCGCCGAGATCCGCGACTGGATCACCGCGCAGATGAAAAGCGAGATCGCCGCGATCGACCGGCTCTATCCGAAGCTCGGCGCGATGGCGGCTTGCTACTAGAGCGTTTTCGGGCGAAGTGGACCGGTTCACGTGAAGAAAACGCATCAAAACCGGAGTCTAGGCGGGTGTCAGCGCGGCACAGTAACGATCGGGCAGGTGATCGCCGATCCCTGCCGGCAGCAGCACCGTGAGCCTGCCGACGACATCCGTCCGCGTGTTCTCGGATACGCCGCTGAGGAGATTGCGGACCTGCTCACCAATTCCAGCATTCGCCATTGGCTCATCCGAACCAACATTCGTCGTGAGCTGGCTGGCGCTGAATTTGGCGCCGCGTGCACAGGCGAGATAACGGCCGACGTGATGAAAGCCAAGCCCGGGCGGAGGCACGGTCGGGACGATGTCGGTGCCGTGCACGAGACGATAGGTCGTCCTGCCGAACGTACCGTTGTAGAGGGCGACGAAATCGTCGCGGCCCACGCGCGGACAACCGTAAAGATAGATCTGCGCATCCGCGAGCTGGAGCTGCTCCCGCGCGAAGTCCGCCGTTGCCACCGCGATCGCGGCGCCGAGGCTGTGCCCAGTGATGAAGATCGGTGATTTGCGCGCCAGCGCTGCCGCCAGTGCGCTCTTCACGTCGTCCCACACGGCCGCCGCCGCATCGACGAACCCCTGGTGCACGGGCGCCTTCGGTCGGCCAAGCGTGAAATCGCTGACCCAGTTCAGGAGATGAAGCGGGTCGGTGCCGGCGAAGGCGACAATGGTTGCGTCACCCTTGCTCGCGATGATCCCGCGCGTGTCGGTCAGCGGCAGCGTCGAATGCGCCGGCTGGCTCAGCAACTTGACGCCGGACAGATCCCAAAAAGGAGAGACCCTGTTGATCGTGTCCGGCACATGGGTCTCGTAGGCGAGTTGCGACATCCACATCATCGCGCGAGCGATGTCGAGATCAAAGCCGGTTGATGTCTCGTTGAATTTTGCAAATGCCCGTCGGTCATATTGATCGGGAGGAAGTTCGACCAGAATGCTCACATCAAGCTCCTAAATGGCTTATTGCTGCAATGCGTCGATCGAAAACGGAATGACGCTACCTTCGCATATGGCTGGAATTTTGACAATCTGTGCGCGTGCCAGGGACGTATTCTGCCTTTGCGCCTAAGGGGACAAGGTTGAGACGAGGCACCTCTCCCTCCGCGTCATTGCGAGCGTAGCGAAGCAATCCAGAGTCCTTCCGCGGAGGAATTCTGGTTTGGTTCGCTGCGCTCGCAATGACGGTATGGATAACGTTTTGGCCTCTATCGATGCTCGATCGCGCGGATCGCGCCGCGGAGCTCGGCCAGGCCGCGGAGGCGGCCAATCGCGGTGTAGCCCGGATTGGTGCGCTTGGTGGCCGCGAGATCGTCGAGCATGCGATGGCCGTGATCGGGCCGGAACACAATTTTCTGGCCGGGCGAACGCCGCGCGTTCTCCTTCAGCAGCGCCTTCAGCACCGCGACCATGTCGACGTCACCGTCGAGATGATCGGACTCGTAGAAGGACAGGCCATCCGCCTCGCGCCTGGTCGCGCGCAGATGCGCAAAGGCGATGCGCGGGCCGAAGCGTTCGGCCATCGCGGGAAGATTGTTCTCGGCGCGCACGCCAAGCGACCCCGTGCACAGGCAGATACCATTGGCCTTTGACGGCACCGCATCGAACAACGCCTGATAGTCGTCGGCGCTGGACGCGATGCGCGGCAGGCCGAACAGCGGGCGCGGCGGGTCGTCCGGATGCAGCGTCAATGAGACCCCGAGCTGCTCGGCGACGGGGGTGACGCGGCCCAAAAACTCGGCGAGGTGCTGCCGCAGGATTTTTGGCGTGACGTCGCGATATGTTTCGAGCCGATCGCGGAATTGCGGGATGGTCATCGGCTCGGTGGTCGAGCCCGGCAGCGCGCTGGCGATGACCATGACGAGATAGTCGATATCGGCCTGGCTCATCTGCTCGAACAGTTTTTTCGCGCGGGCCTGCTGCTCGGGCGAGTATTCCTGGACGGCGGCGGGACGCTTCAGGATGTGCAGCTCGAAGGCCGCGAAACGGTCTTGGTCGAAGCGCATGGCGCGGGCGCCGTTCGGCAGCTCCCATTCGAGATCGGTGCGGCACCAATCCACGACGGGCATGAAGTTGTAGCAGATGATCTTGATGCCGGCCGCGGCAACCGCCTCCAGGCTGGCGATCCATGTCTCGATCGAGCGCGTCGCTTTAGCCCCGAGACGCTTGACGTCGTCGGGGATCGGAATCGATTCCACCACCGACCAGGTCAGCTGCGAGCGCCCGGGTTGGCCGCTCTCGATGAAGTTCTTGCGCTCCTCGACCGCCTTGCGTGTCCAGGCTTCGCCGATCGGCACCTGATGCAGCGCCGAGACGATGTCGCTCGCCCCGGCCTGCCTGACATCGTCGAGCGAGACCGGATCGTCCGGCCCGTACCAGCGCCATCCCTCGAGCATCATAAGAATTCTCCCCGATCAGTTCGCGGTCAGCACGACCTTGACGCTCTGCGAGCGGTCGAGCGCCAGCCGCAGCGCGTCCGGCGCGGTGGACAGCGGCCGCTCGGCGGTGACCAGCGACAGCACGTCGACGCTGCCGTCCGCGATCAGCTCCACCGCCGTCATGAACTCAAGCCCGAAGCGGAACGAGCCGCGCAGGTCGATCTCCTTGGCCATCACCGCATTGGCCGGCACCGGAATCTGGCCACCCGGCAAATTGCCGATCTGCACCACAACGCCGCCGCGCCTGACGATACCGATCGCACTGGCAAGGCCTGCAGCCGTGCCCGAGACTTCGAAAGCGACATCGTAGGGGCGCGAGGTGGCCTGCGCCTTCAGGCCTTCCTCGCCGGCTGCGACATTCTCGACGTGAGAGGCGCCGAGCCGGGTCGCAAAGGCCAGCGGCGCCGGCGCGATGTCGGCCACCGTGATGTCGGTCATGCCGGCGCGGCGCGCGGCGAGCATGGTCAGAAGCCCGATCGGACCGGCGCCGAAGATGATGCCGCGCTTGCCATCGATGTTGCCGGCACGCGCGACGGCGTGCAGGCAGACCGCGAGCGGTTCGGCGAGCGCCGCGGCCTGATAGGACACATGATCGGGAATCTTCACGCACTGTGCCGGGATCGCGTCGAAATAGTTGGCAAAGCCGCCCTGCATGTGCGGTGTCTTCGAGGCCGAGCCCATGAAGTAGATATTTTCGCAGAGGTTCTGCCGGCCTTGGCGGCAGGCGCCGCAATGGCCGCACCAGCGCGACGGGTTGACGGCAACGCGGTCGCCGACCTTCAGATTTGCCGCGGAGCCCGCGATCTCCACGACCTCGCCGGAGATTTCATGGCCGAGCACCAGCGGCGATTTCACGACGAAATCGCCGGTCCGGGCATGGCGGAAATAATGCATGTCCGAGCCGCAGATGCCGCCGGCGCCGAAACGGAGGCGCACCATGCCTTCAGCGAGCTTGTCGAGCGGATGCTCGACCATGCGCAGATCTTCGGGGCCAAACAGGGTTGCGGCGAGAGCAGTTGAGGTCATTTGGAAAGTCCCATGTATTTCGGTAGCCACAGGGTCAATTCGGGGATGTAGGTGATCGCGATCAGCGCAACCATCAGCGGCACCAGCCACGGCAGGATCGCCACCGTCGTGCGCTCGACCGAGAGCTTTGCGACGCGCGCGAGCACGAACAACACCATGCCGAGCGGCGGATGCAGCAGACCGATCATCAGGTTCAGCGTCATGATCAGACCGAAATGGATCGGGTCGATGCCGAGCTTGAGCACGATCGGCAACAGGATCGGCACCAGAATGGTGATCGCCGCCGTGGTGTCGATGAAGCAGCCGACGAACAGGATCAGGACGTTGGCGAGCGCCAGGAACACCCATTTGTTGTGGGTGATGCTGAGCATCCAGTCCGACAGCATCTGGGCTGCCTGCGACACCGTCAGCAGCCAGGCGAAGATCGAGGCTGCCGTGACGATGAACAGCACCGAAGCCGTGGTCTCGATGGTGTCGAAAGTCGCTTTCGCGACCGTTTTCATCGTCATGGTGCGGTAGCGTACCAGGCCGAGGAACAGCGACCAGATCACGGCGGCGACCGCGGCTTCCGTTGGGGTGAACCAGCCGAGCGTCATGCCGCCGATCAGGATCACCGGCGCCATCAGCGCCATCACCGCGGAGAAGTCGAAGTACCAGTCGATCGCGAGCAGCGCGAACAGGCCGAGACCAACTGCCCAATTGGTGGAGAGACCGGCGACCGTCAGAAGCCAGACAGCCATCGGGAAGCTCAATACGACGAGGATCTCGAGCCCCGCCGATCCCAATTGCGGCCAGGAGAACGGCGTATCGCTGCCCCATTTGTTCTTGTGCGCGAAGTAGGTGACGGTGGCCATCATCAGGAGCGTCAGCACGACGCCTGGAATGACGCCCCCCAGAAACAGCGCGCCGATCGAGACGTTAGCCATCATGCCGTAGATCACGAAAGGCAGCGACGGCGGGATGATCGGCCCGAGCGTGGCGGAGGCCGCGGTGACGCCCACGGAGAATTCCGTGGAGTAGCCGTGGTCCTTCATCGCCTTGATCTCGATGGTACCGAGACCGGCGGCATCCGCGATCGCGGTGCCAGACATGCCGGAGAAGATCACCGAGCCAATGATATTGACGTGGCCGAGGCCGCCGCGCATCCAGCCGACCAGCGCGACGGCGAATTTATAGATGCGCCCGGTGACGCCCGCGATGTTCATGAGATTGCCGGCCAGGATGAAGAACGGCACGGCGAGCAACGGAAAGCTCTCGACACCGGCGATCATGCGCTGCGCCAGCGTGACGTCGGGCGTCACGCCGCTGACCAGGATGTAGAGCAGCGACGACGCCGCCATGGCGATGGCCACGGGAACGCCGAGCAGCATGAGGATGAGGAAGCCTCCAAGCAACAGCAACATGGAATTACCCTTCAAAGCCGTCGTAGGCGCCGGGACGTTCGAGGATCGAGTAGCCCTGCCGCAAATGTTGTATGGCCACTTGCACCGAGCGGACGAACATCAGCACGAAGCCCGCCAGCACGGCGTAATAGACGTAGTCCTTGGGAAGATTGATGGTGGTCATGGATTCGTCGCCGATGATCTGGATGTAGACCCAGACCAGCTTGATGGCGTAACCGAAGAAGACGATCCGAATCAGATCGATCACTGTCGACAATGCGCGCGCCACAAGGTGCGGAAGATAGCGATAGAGCAGGTCGACTTGGATGTGCCGCGACAGCCGCACGCACATCGAGGAGCCGATGAAGACCACGCCGATCAGGCAGTAGGTCGCGATCTCCTCGGTCCAGGCGTAGCTGTCGTTGAGGACGTAACGGGTGAAGAACTGGAGGAAGACGGCGAGCGCCATCACCCAGAAGATCGCCAGCGCGACCCAGTCCTCGAAAGCGTAGATGCCGAGATCGACCTTGGGCGTCGCCTCTTCCTCGAAGGTGTGGGCGATCTCGTCCGCGGTGATCTGCCGGTGCGTTTCGGCCGTGGACATGGGTGTGCTCCTCAAACTGATCACGTCGTTCCGGGATGGTGCGTCAGCACCAGACCCGGAACCTCGAGATTTTCAGGTGCGCAATTGCACACCGTAGTTCGGTCCTGCGGACCGCCCCGGGATGGCGACTACGTCGTTACTTCACCGCCTGAATGCGTTCCCAGTCGGCCTTGCGGTAGCCGAAAGTCTCGAACGCGACGTTCTTCAGCACGGTGTCGCGGAACTCGCTCTTGTCGACCTCGGTGACGGTCAGGCCCTTCTCCTTGAAGAAGGCGACCAGCTTGGCCTCGTTCTGCTTGATCTCCGCGGTCGCCTTGGCGGCGGCCTCCTGCGCGACGTCGGTGAAGATCTTCTTGTCCTCGTCGCTGAGCTTCTTCCAGAGCGCACCGGCCACCACCGTGTTGAGATGGTCGACGATGTGGCCGGTCAGCACGATGTGCTTCTGCACCTCGTAGAACTTCTTGGCCTCGATCGTGGTGAGCGGATTCTCCTGGGCTTCGACGGTACCGTTCTGGAGCGCCAGATAGACCTCGGCGAACGCGATCGGCGCGGTGTTGGCGCCGCAGGCGCGCGGCATAGCGAGATAGGCGGGCACATCGGGCACGCGCATCTTCAGGCCCTTGAGGTCGGCACAGGTCTTGATCGGCTTGTTCGACGAGGTCTGGCGCACGCCGTAATAGGTCACCGCGACGATGTGGTGGCCGCTCTTGTCCTCATAACCCTTGGTGAGCTCCTTGAAGATGTCGCTCTTGGTGTAGGCCAGCAGATGATCGGCATCGCGGAAGGTGTAGGGATAATAGGTCACGCCGATCGGCGGAAAGCTCTTGGCGGCAAAGCTCGAGCCGGAGATGATGATGTCGACCGAGCCGAGCGAGAGGCCCTGGTTGATGTCGGACTCCTTGCCGAGCTGCGACGCCGGATAGACGTCGATCGCATAGCGCCCGTTGGTGCGTTTGCCGATCTCCTGCGCGGCCCAGACTGAAGCAGTGTGGAACGGCTCCGAGGTCTCGTAGACATGGGCCCATTTGAGCTTGGCCTGCGCCATGCCGGCGCCAGTCGTAGCAATCATCGCCGCGGCCGAGACCGCCAGCACCATTGTCATCTTTTTCAACACTGACTTTTCCTCCATTTTTCAAGTCTGCTTCTTTTAAATCTGCTTCATGTCCGCCCGCCCCCAACGCGGGTGCGGGCCGCACGATCTCATCTCGGTCGCGCGCTGCTGCTCGCAGCTCGCTTCTTCTTCGGCGCACGTTCCGGTTTTGTCGGTTTTGCCGTCGATCGCGCCGCGCGCCCGGAGGACAGTCCTGCCGCGCTCTCGGCGCCGAAGTTCTGCGCAAAGCGCTCCTGGGATCTCGCGAGATGATCGCGCATGGCTTCGCGCGCGGCCCCGGGATCATGCGCCGCGATCGCGTCGCGCACCGCGCGATGCTCGTCGAGTGCAGTGCGCCACGTGCCCGGGCTCTCGAAATAATGCGCAAGCTGCGCGAAATAGGGATTGAGGCGCTGGTCGAACAACTCGCCGACCACGCGCACCAGAACGGCATTGCCGAGGCTTCCGGCGATCGCGATGTGGAAGGCGCGGTCGTGGACCATCGAGGCTTCGCCGGGGTGTTCTACATTCTCCATCGCGACAAGGGATGCATCGATGCGGGCAACGTCGTCCTTCGTCGCCACGCGCGCGGCTTCCTCGGCGATGGCGCTTTCCAGGAACTCGCGGGCGCGCAGCAGCTCGAACGGGCCCTCGATGACGGAAGCAGGCGCGGTCGCCGCAACCGCCGCCGGCTCGATCACATAGATGCCGGAACCGACGCGGATGCGGAGGCGGCCCTCGACTTCGAGCGCGATCAGGGCTTCGCGCACTGTCGGCCTGGATATCTTGAGCTGCTCGGCGAGTTCGCGCTCGGTCGGCAAGCGGCTGCCGACCGCGTACTCACCGCTGTCGATCAGGCTTCGCAATTGATCGGCGACTTGGCGATAAAGCCGTCTCGCCTCCACAGCTTCCAGCGGCACGCTGGTCCTCCCGAAAGGGTCATGCCGGCAGCTCTCGCTGCCCGCGGCCCGCCAATTTTGGAAAATTGGTCTTACCAATTGACCGCAGCATTGACCGAGGACGGGCGCCATGTCAAGCAGCGGCCAAACAAGGGGAAAGACCACATGCGCCTTGGCCGCGCCAATCTCGACCGGCTGCCACCCGGCATCCGCCGCCCGGCCTACGACCGTTCGCGGGTCACGCCCGGCATCGTGCATCTCGGCCTTGGCGCGTTTCATCGTGCCCACCAGGCCGTCGTCATCGACGATTGTCTTGGCGCCGGCGCCACGTCATGGGGCATCGTCGGCGCGAGCTTGCGCAGCCCTGATACACGCGACGCCCTCGCCCCGCAGGATCATCTCTATACGGTTGCCGTCCGTGCAGCCAAAGGCACTGAACACCGCATCATCGGTGCGCTGCTCGACAGCATGGTCGCGCGCGAAAGCCCGGCACGATTGGTCGAGCGAATGGCCGATCCCGCCATTCGCATCGTCTCCCTCACCGTCACCGAGAAAGGCTATTGCCACACGCCCCAGACCGGCGATCTCGACGAACGGCATCCTGATGTCGTGCACGACCTCAACAATTTCGACGCGCCGCGCTCGGCTCCCGGCTTCATCGTCGCCGCGCTGGCGCGCCGGCGGGCGCTGGGCGCCCCACCCTTCACCGTGCTGAGTTGCGACAACCTCGCCGCCAACGGCCACACCGTGCAGCGGATCGTGACGCAATTCGCCGCGCTGCGCTCGAAAGATCTCGGCAAGTGGATCGCGGATGCGGCGGCCTTCCCCTCGACCATGGTCGACCGGATCGTGCCGGAGACGACGGACGGTGACCGCGATGCGGTTTCATCAGCGCTCGGTTTGCGCGATGCATGGCCTGTCATGACCGAGCCCTTCACGCAATGGGTGGTCGAGGATCGCTTTACGGCCGGCCGGCCCGATCTTGCCGCCGCGGGCGTCGAACTGGTGAACGACGTCAAGCCGTTCGAGCTGATGAAGCTGCGGCTGCTCAACGCCAGCCATTCGGCGCTGGCCTATCTCGGCTATCTCGCAGGCTACGAGACCATCGCCGACACCATGCTGGATTCGCATTTCGCGCGCCTCGCCGCACAGGTGATGGAAGAGGCCGCGGTGACATTGACGATGCCATCAGGCGCAGATCTGGCCGCCTATCGCGCCTCGCTGCTCAGGCGCTTCGCCAATCCGGCGCTGCATCACCGCACCTGGCAGATCGCGATGGACGGCTCGCAAAAGCTGCCGCAGCGCCTGCTCGGCGCGATGCAGGATCGTCTCGCCAGGAACCTGCCGATCGCGACGCATGCGCTCGCGGTGGCCGGCTGGATGCGCTACGTCAGCGGCCTTGACGAGAAGGGCCGCACCATCGACGTGCGCGATCCGCTCGCAGCCGAGTTCGCCGGCTTGGCGCGCGAGGCAGGTCCCGTCGCCGAACGATTGGCACCCGCGCTGCTCGGCGTCGGAAAAGTGTTCGGGCCCTTGGGCGCCGAGCCGCGCCTGCGCGAAGCCGTGACCGCTGCGCTCGGCCGGCTCTACAAGGATGGCGCGCGGCGTGCGGTGGAGATTCTGGTCTCGGCGTGACCACAAAACGGGCAGCGATGCTGCATTGCGGTCCAGATCGACGGAAAGTCGACGGAAGTCTTGCTTGATTTTTGCCTGTCATTGCCCCACCCGAGAGGCATGGCAAAGGACAGCAAGGTGATCGCCGCGAACGCAGCGTTCTACGCCGCCTTTTCGACCGGCGATTTCGACGAAATGGAGCGGATGTGGGCGGACGATGACGCCATTTCCTGCATTCATCCCGGCTGGCCGGCCATCATCGGCCGGGCCACGGTGATCGGAAGCTGGCGCGACATCCTGCAGAGTCCGGAGCGGCCGCAGATCCTTTGCGCGGAACCGCAGGCCATCGTCGATGGCGACAGCGCGCGCGTGCTCTGCATCGAGATCGTCGACGGCACGGCATTGGCTGCGGCCAACCATTTTCGGCGCGTCGGCGACGACTGGCGCCTGGTGCACCACCAGTCCAGCCCGATCGCGCAGATTGTCGAGCAAGCTGAGGACGATAGAGCGAGCCACCGCGTCCATTGAGGGCGCCCGGCCCGCAGGCACATTCTACTGTGCATGGGGTTGTTTTTTCAGTTTTTTTGTTTTGCCGCCTCACCCGAGCCCCGACAGATCATCCAGCACGACCCGCGCCTGGCTAAAATCGTCGTCCCGGAAGAACATGCTTCTGGTGATGAGCACGGGAATGTTCGCCCGCGAAGCTGCGGTCAGGCCGTTAGCGGAATCCTCGATCGCGACGCAGTCGGACGCGTTGAGCTTCAGCCGCGCCAGGGTCTCGACATAGACATCCGGCGCAGGCTTTTTATGCCGCACGTCATCTCCGGCGACAATCGCATCAAAATCCGCGGCCCAGCACTTTCCCAGGGCGCGCGACAGCAGCGCGTCGATGTTGGCGTGCGACGTGGTCGTCGCGATCGCGAGCCGCTGGCGGCGCGCCTTGGCAGCGACGAGGAGATCCGTCACCCCGGGCCGTAAGGGGCAGCAGCCGGTTTGGACCAGTTCGGCATAATGCGCGGTCTTGATGCGGTGGAGTTCCGCGATGTCCACATCCGATAATGGCGCGGCGATCCTCAGCCTTTCATGGTGGGCGCGAATGCGTTCCTTGCCGCCCGTGACCCGCAGCAGGTCCTTGTAGACGGCCCGATCCCATTGCCAATCGAGACCGTGGCGGGCGAAGGCATGGTTGAAGGCCTGCCGATGCAGCTCTTCGGTCTCAGCCAAGGTGCCGTCGACGTCGAAGATCAGCGCGGCGGCGCGGCGGACTAGCTCAGCCGCGTCAGATAGCATGATGGCTGGCGCTTCTGCCTGCATGATCGATGCGTCCCTCCGGTGAGCGACCATCGCCTGCACAGGCGGGCGAGACAAATTGCAATATCTTTTGCCGGACCCAAAAATCTCTTATGAGCGGAGGCGCGCTGCGGCGCGAACGGGAACTCCGACCTGCAAGGAAGATGTATGCTGCTCTTTATCCTTGGCCTCGGCTACAGTGCGCGGCACTTCGTCCGCCTGTTCGGTGGCCGCTTCTCGCATATCGCCGGCACGGTGCGCGATCCCGCGCAGCGGGGCGCTCTCGCCGGCGTCGAGGTGCATGCTTTCTCCGGCAGCAGTCCGGCACGCGAGACGATCGAACGCATGAGGGACGCGGATGTCCTTCTCGTTTCGATCCCGCCCGGCAGTGCCGGCGATCCCGCAATCGCGGCCTTCTCCGGCCTGCTGGCGGCGGGCGGCGACCGCAAGATCGTCTATTTGTCCACGATCGGCGTATATGGTGATCACGCCGGCGGCTGGGTCGACGAGAGCACGCCGCCGAAGGCGGACCTCGACCGGACGCGCATGCGGGTCGCGGCGGAACAGGCATGGACCGACACGACCGGTGGCGACGCCGCGATCCTGCGGCTTGCGGGTATCTATGGCCCCGGCCGTAACGCGCTGGTGACGCTGCGCGCTCGAACGGCGCGGCGCATCATCAAGCCGGGACAGGTGTTCAACCGCATCCACGTCGACGACATCGCGAGCGCGATCATGGCTGCGATTCATCACCCGAGCGGCGGCACGTGGAACGTCTGCGACGACGAGCCGGCGCCGCCGCAGGAGGTGATCGCTTACGCGGCGAAGCTGATGAATGTTGCACCGCCGCCGGAAGAGCCGTTCGAGACCGCCGAGATGTCGGCGATGGCCCGCAGCTTCTATGCGAGCAGCGCCCGCGTCTCGAACGCGAAAATGAAGTGCGAGCTCGGCGTCACGCTTGCTTATCCGACCTACCGCCACGCCCTGGATGCGTTGTGGCAAGCGGGGGAAGGAGGATCATGATCAAGCGTCAGCTCAACACGCCATACTTCTTGAACCAGGCCTGGGCCTGCTTCCAGGCATCTTCTGCTGCGTCCTTGCGATAGCTGCCGCGGTAGTCGGCATGGAAGCCATGCGGCGCTTCCGGATAGATCTTGAACTCGGCCGTCTTCTTGTTCTGCTCCAAGGCTGTCTTGAGCTGCTCGACCTGGGCGACGGGGATGCAGGTATCGGCGCCGCCATAGAGGCCGAGCACCGGTGCCTTCATCTCGGGCGCGAGCTGCATCGGGCTCTTCGGCCACGGCCGATTGGCTGGATCGACCGGCGGACCGTAGAAGGCGACGCCGGCCTTGAGGCTGCCCCTGTGAGCGGCATATTCCCAGACGGTGCGTCCGCCGCGGCAGAAGCCGATGATGCCGAGCTTACCGGTGTCGCCGCCTTGCGATCCCGCCCACGCCACTGTCTCGGAATACTGGATCGCCCGGTCAAGTGTTTAGACCGGAGACATAGCTGACGCCTGTTCGGACACATCACTGACAGTTTGGCTGCGCGTCAAGTCGATTGATCCGACCTGCCAACTGGCAAAGAAGATTCCGTAGCGGCCGTCGCGGTCGAGC